>JAJDAL010000037.1 GCA_029261875.1 Deltaproteobacteria bacterium | reverse complement strand
GCAGCTGAGCCGCCTGCAATTCGTCGAGGATCGCGGCGTAGAAGTGCCGGGGCGGGGCCGCGAATTCCTCCCGGAACCCATGGGCCGATACGCCGGCAGCCGTCCGAAGACCGAGAAACATCGTTTCAGCTCGCGCTGTGGCGGCATCCAGAATTTCCAAATCCGCCGCTTCCGCTCGGCCCCCGGCCTCGACTCCCTCGAGATAAGTCCGCAGATCCCGCGGGTTGGCACGCCTTGCCCCGTAGGGGGCCGCACTTTCGCGCGGCCGCGTCGACCACGCCCCCATCCCCAACCCCAGGACCGGCTTTCGCGCCCAGTAGCGCTGGTTGTGGCGCGATTCGAACCCCGGGCGCGCGTAGCTGGAGATTTCGTAGGCCGGAAGCCCGCTTGCGGCCAAGCGGATGCCGAGGTCTTCCATCATCGCCGCCGACGCATCGTCGTCGGGCGGCTCGAATTGGCCGCGCTCGACCGCCAACGCATAGGGGGTTCCCGTCTCCGCGGTCAGGGTGTAGGCGGACACGTGTTCCGGCCCGAACGCGACCGCCGCAGCGACGTCGGATTGCACGGCGGATCGGGTCTGGCCCGGAATCGCGAAAATGAGATCGAGGGAGAGATTCGAAAAGCCCGCGTCGCGCGCCGCCTGCAGGGTCGTGTGCCCCTCTTCGGCGCGGTGCGCCCGGCCCAGGCGCTTCAGCAGCACGTCGTCGAAACTTTGAATGCCGATCGACAAGCGATTCACACCCGCGTCCCGAAAGCCCGGCAGGCGCTCGCGCTCGAGGGTGCTCGGGTTGACTTCCAGCGTCACTTCCATGGACGTGTGCCACGCGAAGTGGCGTCCGATCGCCGCGAGGATTCGTTCGACCGACGCCGGGCGCAGCAGCGACGGCGTTCCGCCGCCGAAGTAAACGGTTTCGAGCGCCAGGTCCGCGTAGGAATCGGCTTCCAGACGCAACTCGCGTTCGAGGGCGGCGACGTAAGCGTCTTCCCGGTCCGCGGCCAGCGAGCGGGTGCCCACCACGGCGAAATCGCAATAGGGACACACGCGTTCGCAGAAGGGAATATGGAGATAGATGCCAACGCTCGAATCGCGCACGCAGCCAGTCTAGCAACGCGCCGCAGGCCGACGCGGCAATCTCAAATCCGTTACCTTCCGGCGCCTTGAGCAACCATCCCATTCACGACGAACGTTTTCCCAACGGGTTGCGCGTGCTCCTGCGCCCGGTTCACACCGCGCCGGTCGTCGCCCTCCAGGTTTGGGCCAATGTCGGTTCCGCGGACGAACGCCCGGGCGAAGAAGGGCTCGCGCACTTCCACGAACACATGCTCTTCAAGGGAACCGCGCGCCGCGGGGTCGGGGCCGTCGCGGGCGATGTCGAGGGTGCCGGGGGACGCGTCAACGCGTACACGAGTTACGACCTCACGGTCTACCACGTCACCCTCCCCAAATCCGCCACGGCGCTGGGCCTCGACGTGCTGGCCGATGCGGTTCAGCATTCGCAATTCGACCCCGACGAAATCGGACGCGAAATCGAAGTCGTGCTCGAAGAGATTCGCCGCTCGGAAGATTCTCCGGGCCACGTGCTCGGCAACGCGATCTTCGCTGAGGCGTATCAGAGCCATCCGTACCGCGCCCCCATCCTCGGAACACCCGAAAGTGTCGCTTCCTTCAACCGCGAAAAAGTCACGCAGTTCTTCAAGCGTTGGTACGCGCCCGACAACTTGACCGTGATCGCCGCGGGGGATTTCGAAGCCCGCGAACTCAGCGCGGCGATTCGCGACGCCTTCGATAGCGCGCGCCCCAGCGGAGTCCGCCGCGAGCGCCCCGTGGAAGCCGTTCAGGACCGCGTGCGGACCACCGTCGTGCGGCGCCCCTTCGAGCGCGCCAATCTCGAGATGGGTCCCGTGACGCTTTCGCTCGGCGACCCCGACACCCCCTATCTCGACCTGCTCGCCTTCATCCTGGGCGAAGGCGATAGCAGCCGGCTGGTCCGGCGCGTGAAGGATGCCGAGCAACTCGTCAACCGCATCGATGCGTCTTCCTACACACCGCTCGACCCCGGCATGTTCGCGTGCAGCGCCGACGTGGAACCCGAAAAAGCGGCGGGCGCCATCGAGGCCATCGCGCGGGAGATGGAGCGCCTGCGCAAGGAGCCCATCTCGTCCGACGAGCTCGAAAAAGCCCGCGCCAACTTTCTTTCGAACGAACACTTCGAGCGCGAATCGGTTTCCGGAATGGCGCGCAAACTCGGAAGTTTCGAACTCATGGGCGGGGGTTGGCAGATCGAGGAGCGCTACTTCGAAGCCCTGCGCACGGCGACGCCCGACGATTTGCATCGTGTGGCCAGGCGCTGCCTCCACAGCGAACGCATCACCGTAGGCGCCGTACTGCCCGAAGCCTCGGACGTGGTACTCGACCACGACAGCATCGTTTCCGCCATCGAGCGCGGCTGCGACCGCACGCGCCGCACCTTCGCGGTCCCGACCCGGCTGCCCCAACGTTCGGACGTGCATTCCTACACACTGCCGGGGGGCGCCCAGCTCCACGTGGTGCCGCGCACGGAAATTCCGGTGGTTGCGGTGCGGGCCGCGTTTCTCGGCGGGCTGCTGGCGGAGACCGAAGAGGTCGGCGGTATCACGACCTTCCTCACGCAACTCTGGATGCGCGGCACGCGCGGGCGCACGGCCGCGGGGTTGGCCCAGGCGATCGAATCGAACGCCATCGACATCGACGGATATTCCGGCCGCAACAGTCTCGGCCTGACCCTCGATGCCACTTCGGATCGACTCGACGCGGGCCTCAACCTGTTCGCGGAGATCCTGCTGGAACCCGCGCTCGACCCGGACGAGATCGAGCGCGACCGCAAGGACCTGCTCGCCGCGTTGGTGCGACGCGAAGATTCCCTCGGCGCCCGCGCGTTCGACTTGTTTCTCGCGAACCAATTCCCGAACCATCCCTACCGCATTCCGCTGCCCGGTACGGCGGAGTCCATCACCGCGATCGACCGCGACGCCCTGGTCGCGCACCACACACGGCTCATCAGCGCGCAGAACCTGGTGATCGGCGCCTGCGGGGCCGTGGATCCCGATGCACTCGCCATGCGAATCGGATCGCTGCTCTCGGACCTGCCCGAAGGCGAAGGCAAACCCCGCATGCCCGATCCCGACCCCGAGCCTCACGCGCCCACGCGCGCGGAGCTGCGCAAGGACCGCGCCCAGGCCCACATGGTGATGGGCTTTCGCGGGCTCACGGTGACGGACGAAGATCGCTTCGCCCTCGAAGTGGTCTCCCAGTTGCTGGCGGGACAGGGCGGGCGCCTGTTCTTGGAACTGCGCGATCGCCAGAGCCTCGCCTATTCCGTGAGTGCGAGTAACGTCGAAGGCCTGGCGCCGGGCTTCTTCGCCACCTACATCGCGACGGGGCCCGAAAAGTTCGACGCCGCCCACGCTGGAATGTTGGAAGAGTTGGAGCGGGCGCGAAGCGTCGCACCGGATGCGAACGAGTTGGCGCGCGCCAAGCAGCACTTGATTGGAAGCTTCGCCATCGACGAGCAGCGCAGTGCCACGCGGGCCGCCCACCTCGCCCTCGATGGAATCTACGGTCTGGGACCGGATGCGGATCGCAGCTACTGCGACGCCATCGCCCACGTGACGGCCGACGACGTGTTGCGCGTGGCCCAGCGCATCATCAACCTCGACGCCTACACCCTCGCGGTCATCCGTCCGTAGCCGGCGGACGACCGAGTTCCCACAAGTAGCGATAGTGGTCCGCCCAGAACGCGCGAAAGCTCGTGTAGGCGACGTAGGGATATCCGAATTCCCGGCAAGTCGCTTCGACGACCGGGGCGATCGCTGGCAGGTGTTCGCGCGGGATCGAGGGCAACAGATGATGCTCGATCTGATAGTTGAACCCACCCGTCAGCCAATCGTAGAAGCGATTTCCGCAGAGTTGGTTCGTGGTGCGTCGGCACACCTGCAGCGCCCAGGAATCCGACTCGCGCGCGGCGGCCTCGGCGTTCGTCATGTGGGGCGTGGCGGCAGTCATGTAGATGGCAGCCTGCCAGGTGAAGAAATACAGCGCGATACACGCAAGCCCCATCCCCCAGCCCAGGAACGCGATGGGGAGCACGACGTGGAACAGCAGGGCCGTCGTGTAGGCGACCGCGTGGTGGGCCGTGGTCCCCGGGTCCCCGCGCAACTGCCGTCGCGCGAAGAACGAAGTCGTGAAGCCCGAAAGAATCTGCAAGAACAAATAGAACCCGTAGGCGGCGGGAGCGAAGCGGTGTTGCCAGCGGTGAAGCGGCCGGTGCGCGACGTCGGGCGAGAGCCGCACGAAACGCGACAGGGCCACTACTTCGTAATCCTGGCGCGGATCGAGCACCGAGAGGTGGTGGCGCAAATGTTCGTATTGGAAATAGCGCTCGGGCATGAAGGGGATCAGCACACCCCAACGCACATCGTTCCAATAGCCGCGGGGTTGCTTGCGGGGATAGAGATTTCCGTGCACGTGTTCGTGCCCGTAGGCACCGATGAAGGAACACGTCATCAACCCCATGGCCAGGGCAGCGAGCAGGCTCCAGGGCGGAAGCAACAACAAGACGGCCCACGCGGCGACATAGGCGACGGCAGTCCAACGCACTTCGCGACGGCCCGCTCGCGCTTGGCGGTAGTCGATGCCGCGTCGACGAAAGGCGTCGCGCACGCGCGATTTCAACGCGACGAGGAAGGCGTCGTTGTATTCCGTGAAATCCGGCGCGTAATCGCGCACGCGACCGACTTCGTAGGCCGCCAGGCGACCGCGAACGTCCGTCAGGTGACTGCTGTGGAACAGGGCCGTGGCGTCTTCGCCCGCCAGAACCGCGAGGATCTCGCCCCCGGGATGCCGGGCGACCCATTCCGTGACGTCGTACACCCCCCCATCGACGGCGATCCAGCAATCGTCGCGTCGGTTGTGCTGTGCGATCTCGTCCCAGGACCACTCGACTGCAGCGTCGCGGCGCGGAGCCGCCGATGTTCGAGCCACCATTCCCCCCGACGATGTTCGAGCCACCATTCCGCCCGACGATGTTCGAGCCACCGTTCCCCCCGACGATGTTCGAACCACCATTCCGCCCGACGATGTTCGAGCCACCGTTCCCCCAAGTGGGCTCAATCTAGCAGAGCATTCCCGCGACTCGAGGAACGCACGTTGCGAAAACGCAGATCCCGTGGGTCAGTAGCCTTCGGCGAGGCCGTCGCGGCGCGGATCGCTGCCGCCGTAGTGGAGGCCGGTTTCCGGATCGATCACGATGGCGTTGGCGGCGGACCAATCGCGCTGGCGCACGACCTCGTGGCCGCGTTCCGTCAACCCGCGCTCCACGTCTTCGGGCACGGCCTCTTCGATCAGGATGCGGTTCGGCGACCATTGATGGTGGAAGCGGGGTGCAGCCACGGCGGCTTGGACGTCCATCCCGTAATCCACCACGTTGACGATGGTCTGGAGCGTGGTGGAGATGATGCGCGGGCCACCGGGGCTTCCCGTCACCATGAAGGGCTTGCCGTCCTTCAAGACGAGGGTCGGCGACATGCTCGACAGCGGGCGCTTGCCCGGCGCAATCGCGTTGGCGCCGCGCGTGTCGAGCAGCCCGTATTCGTTAGGGGTGTTGATCGCCTTGGCGAAATCGTCCATGTGATTGTTGAGTACGACGCCGGTTCCCGGCACCGTCACCCAGGAACCGAAGGGCGTGTTGACCGACAGGGTGATGGAGACCGCGTTGCCGTGCGCATCGGTGACGGAAAGATGCGTGGTCCCCGTGCCGCGCGGCGGCTCGCCCGGGCCCGCCACCCGCGCCGCGACTTCGCCGCGAAACCAACGCCAGGGCGCGCGCTTCCACCAGGGCGGGTTGATGCGCGCCGCGAGTCCGCGCGCGTATTGCTTCGACGTCAGACCCGCCACGGGAACGTCCACGAAATCCGGATCGCCGAGAAAGGCGGCGCGGTCCGCGAAGGCGAACTTCAAGGCTTCGGAAATCAAGTGGAGACTCGCCGAAGAGCCCGCCGGACGCGCGGCCAGATCGAAACCTTCGAGAATGTTCAGCGCCTCCACCAACGCCACGCCGCCCGACGACGGCGGCGGGAACGACAGGATCTCGTAACCGCGATAGGTCCCGCGCACGGGCGGTCGACGCTTCGGTCGATATTGAATCAAATCCTCCGCAGTCAGGAGCCCGCCCTTGAGCTGCACCGTGGACACGATGGCGTCCGCCACCACACCGCGGTAGAAGCCGTCCCGCCCCTCTTCCGCCACGGCGCGCAGTGTGCGGGCCAGCTCCGGTTGGCGCAGCTTCCAACCCGCGCGCAGGGCATCCGGCGCGCGGGGGAAGAAGATTCGCGCGGTCTCGGCGAAGCGCCCGGGCAACCCGCGACCGCCCATATATTGGTGGACGCGTGCCTGATAGGGGCCCACTTCGTAGCCCTGCTCCGCGAGCGCGATCGAAGGCGCCACCACATCGCGCCAGGGAAGCTTGCCCAACACGCGGTGGGCTTCGGCGAAGCCCGCGATCAGTCCCGGCGTCGCAACTGCAAGCGGTCCGAACAGTGAAGCGTCTTTGGCGACGTCTCCCGCGACGTACATGTCCCGGGTCGCCGCGGCCGGTGCGGTTTCCCGTGCGTCGAGGGCGACGACTTCGCCATCCGCACTGCGAATCAACAAGAACGCGCCACCGCCGATGCCCGTGGAGTTCGGCTGTGTGACACACAGCGCCAGGCCCGCGGCCACCGCGGCATCGACCGCGTTCCCTCCGGCGTGCAACATGGCGAGCCCCGCCTGGGTGGCATCGACCTGGGAAGTGGTCACCATGGCGTTCGATGCGAACGCGGGCGCGGAGGCGGCCGCCCGCGCGAAGCGGGGCGACAGAAACGCGCAAAGGACAAATGCGAAGACGACCGATAGCAAGTGCGAGCGGCGAATGTGTTGCATGGCGCGTTCAACGCTACCACGCTTGACAGCGCCCGGGACACTCCGTAGGAACCGCAACACACCGAAAGGGAGGCGATGAAGGCGAACTGGCGATGGGCTTGCGGGGCAATCGCGTGGGCACTCACGGCATGCCAGGAAGCGGAGATTCCCGAGGAGCCCGAGACAGCGCCGCCCCCCGCGGCGAGTTACCCATGGCCCGAAGGTCCCCATCCGCATGCGACGCTCGAAATCCGCGACCTGGGTTCGATCGAAATCGAGTTCTTTCCCGAACGCGCGCCGAAAGCCGTAGCGAACTTCATCCAACTGGCGCGCGAGGGTTTCTACGATGGGACCACGTTTCACCGCTCGATCCCGGAGTTCATGATCCAGGGTGGCGATCCCAATACGAAGAACCGCGATCCCCGGGACGACGGCAAGGGCGGCCCGGGCTATACGATCGACGACGAGTTCAACGAGACGCCCCACTACCGCGGGGTCGTCGCCATGGCGCGCGAGCCCTACCCCAATACCGGGGGTAGCCAATTCTTCATCGTGCTGGCGGACGCCCACCATCTCGATGGCGAATACACGGCCTTCGGCCGCGTGACCGCCGGCATGGACGTGGTCGACGCCATTGCGAGCCGCGAGCGCGACGTCTACGGACGCCACGGCCCGCGCGATCGCCCACTCGAGGATGTGGTGATCGAACGCGTGCGCGTGACGACGCCGCCCGACGGCACCGGTCCCTGAGTCGGTCGGCAATGCGCGATCCGAAGAACTGGCTCGCAGCGGCGCTGGGCGTCGCGCTGGTAATCGCCCTGCTCGCGATCGCGAATCGTTTCTCGAAACCCAAAGTCCCCAGCGTGCCCTCCAGCAAGACCGCCGAACCGAGCTTCGGCGAACGCGATCCGATCCTCGGCCGCCGCGGAATCCCCGGCGTCGAGAGCCGCGCGCGATCGCTTCGCGGCGACACGGTGATCTACGACGTAACCTATCGCCTGAACGACTGGGGACGACGCCGAGTGCCCGCTCCCGAAGGCCCTGCCCCCACGGACTACGCGCTCTTCTTCGGCGGTTCCAACACGTTCGGAGAAGCCATCGAAGACGACGAGACCCTGCCCTACGCGTTCCAGCAGCACGTCGACCGCGTGCGCGCCTACAACTACGGGTATCCCGGCACCGGCGTCCAGGACGCCCTCGCTTTCCTCGAGTTCAACCGGCTGCGCGAGCAGATCCAAGAGCCCACGGGCACGGCGTTCTACGTCTTCCCCGCGTACCACATCGATCGCGCCATCGGAGGCAGTCGCACCTTGGCTTGGGCCCATAGCCTGCTCTACTACCGCTTGGAGGAGGAGCGGCCGGTACGCGTGGGGTTGTTCCGCACCGAACGCCCGCTCTACTACGCGTTCGCCCACTTCCTGGGCAACAACGCGCTGGCGCGGCGCGCGGAAATCGCCTGGCCGCCGCGCATCACCACCGAGCACCGGCGCTTTGCCTGCCAGCTGTTGGCGGAATTGCGCAGCCAGCTCGAAGTTCAACTCCCCGGCAACCGGTTCGCCGTCGTGCTGTATCCCCGCGGCGGCGACGCGAAGATCGAGTTTTGTCTGCGGGAAAAGCGAATCGGCTTTCTCGATTACCAGAATGGCTTTCACGGCGAGGCGGGGAAGGGGACGATCGTCGAGGGTGACGGTCACACGAATGCGCTCGGGAACCGCCGCATCGCGGAGTGGATTGCGCGCGATTTACCGGAGCTGTGGGATGCTGCGCCCTGATATGGATTGCGCGCGTTCTAAGCTGTCGAACGTGGCGCCCTAGGCGTTATTCGATGTAGCCGAGGCTGCGCAAGCGCTCGGCCTGGTCGGCGGGCACGCTGGAATCCGCCGCGTCGCGCTCCCGGAAGCTGCGCTGCAGCGCCGCCTGGTAGGCCTTGAGCTCCGCCACCATCTGCATGTGTTCCGCATTGGCGGGATCACACAGGTTCTTCTTTTCCTCGGGGTCGCTGGCGGCGTCGTAGTACTCACAGTTGAATTTGCCCTCCCCCACGTGGCGGTACTTGAACACGCGGTCCGCCTGGCGCAGGGCCACGCTCATGAACTCGATGTCGTTGCGGGGGTAGAAGCGCCGGAACAAGGTCCAGTGCTTGGCCCGTTCCTGCACGATCTCGGGAATCAACGCCGTATGGGAATAGCCCGGGAGCTGTTTGGGTTTGACGTCGCCGCGCAGGGTTGGCGCGAGGTCGACACCCGCGACCTGCGTTCCGGCCGGGATGGAGACTTCCGCGAGTCCGGCCAGGGTGGGGAACACATCCATGGAACGCGTCACCCCCGCGTAGCGACCCGGCGCCACGCCCGCGGTCGGTGCGCGCACGATCCACGGAACGTTCAGCACCTCGGGCGCCAACGCGTGGCCGTGGGTCCATTTGAAGGGGGCTCCGTCGCGATACAGAACTTCGCCGTGGTCCGCGGTGAACGCGATCAAACTCTGATCGAGTAAACCGGAGACGCGAATGCGTTCGACGAGGCGTCCGAACAGCGCATCGAGCAAGGAGACATTGGCTTTGTAGTACTGCTCCTGGGCAATCGAAATGCCCCGCACTTCTTCGGGTCCGAGCTTCAGTGCCTTCGACGCTTCGGGAAAGTTGTAGGACAGCTGAAACGCGTTGTTGATGTAGAGGTCGTAGTACTTCTTATATCCCGCATCCCAGTTCTTGCATTCGTCGGGGAAGCGCTGACAGAAGGCGTCGACGGTGTTCGCGTTGTAGGGGCCGTGGGTCACGGTGAACGAAGCCATGATGAAGGCCCGCGCGTTCGGATCGCGGCGCAGCTTGCGCAAGATTCGGACGAGCCGCTTGTCTTTTCCGATCAGCAAACCGTCGTGGTGGTTTTTGTCCGCCACGCCCTGGCCGTATTTGAGGGATCCCGCGGCCATGGGGTGCGCGGCCCAGTAATGGGTTTCGTAGCCCGCGTCTTCGAAGGCTTCGCCGATCAAGTAGAGGTCTTCCGACAGAACCTGCGGATGCGAATAGACGCCGTGCCCGGGACTCTGGCTGCCGCTGAAGATCGACGCGTAGGCGATGCCCGACTGGCCCGATTCAGTCTGGTGCCGTTCGAAGACGACGGAATCTTTGACGAATCGATCGAGGTACGGGGTGTAGGAAACCGCGCCGTCGTAGGGGGAGAGGAAGCTCTTGTTGACCGTGCACGGCACGTAGAGAATGACGAGGCGCGGAGCTTCGGCCCGCGCGGCGCTCGAAACTCCGAGAACCAGTGCGAGCGCGAGCAGCCCACGGCTCACGCCCCTCGTCCACCCAATCCGGTTCAAACTGCCTCCGCCAAGTTCGCGAGAAAACACATTATACAGGGGCGGTAAGCTTTGGGAATTCAATGATTTTTCCGACTCTCGAGACCCCCGGCTATTCGAGATATCCCTGGGCGCGCAGCTTGTCGCGATCCTCGGGAGAGAGTTCGAAATCGCGCGCTGCGGACAGCTGGAGCGCGCGCGCCAAGGCCTCGATGCGCGCGGTGTGGGCACGCACCACGTCGGGGTATTGCTCGGACGCATCCACGCGCTCGCCGGGGTCCGCGTCGAGTTCCACCAGCACGTGAGACGCGTCCGCGCGCGAACGGAAACTCTTGAAACCTCCCATTCGATACGTCCAGTATTTCTTTTCCGTGAGGAAGAGTTCTTCGGGCTCGAGTTCCGCGGGTTGCGGCGCGGGGTCACCCATCCATTCCGCCATCCATCCGTACACGTCCTGACCGCGCAGCAAACGCATTCGTTTGTCGGGCAAAGCGGGAGAGACGATGAAGGGCACTTCCAGCAACTCTTCGAACGACGGATTTCCGCCGTGAAACAGCGTGCCGTCCAGCACGTGTTCTTCGCCCAGGCGTTCCCCGTGATCCGAAGTCAGAATCACCGTGGTTCCTTTGCGCAATCCGCGCGCCTCCAGGATTTCCATCAAATCACCGACCGCCGCATCCGCGCGCACCACGGCATTGGAATAGAGCTCGCGTTGCTTGGAGAAGTCGGCGGATTCGGCGTAGTCGTGCACGTCCATGTAGTGGACGTACAAGAAGAACTTCGACGGCTGGGCCTCGTCCAGGAGTTCCCCGACGCGCTGGTTGACGAGCGCCGCGCGGCGCGAATGGTGCACGGCGCTTCTTGCCCACTTGCGCCTGAAGGTATTGGCGCCGATCTCATGCCACTGGTCGAAGCCCCGGTCGATTCCGAATGGACGAAACAGAATCGAGTTGGTCACGACGCCGTAGGTCGCGAACCCCTGGGACTTCATCAGCTCGCCCAGGGTCGGGACCGATGCCGGGATGCATGTTCTCTGTTTGCGCGAACCCGCAAAGCGTTGCATCCCGCACCAGGTCAAACCGGTCAGCTCGATCGGCTTGCGGGGATCGGCGCTCTCGATACTCGGCGTCCGCCCGGTGAACAGCGCGCCCATGGACATGCTGGTTTGGTGAAACGAACTCGACACGGCCTCGAACTGCTGACCGCTGCGCGCCAGCGCATCGATGTTCGGCGTCGCCCGCTCCGCGCCGTAACACGAAAGCGCGTCGCGCCGCAGGGTATCGATCACGATCAGGACGACCCGCTCGGGCGGCGGCGCCGGACCACAGCCCACGAACCCGAGCAGCGCGATCGCGATACCGAGCCCTACGCCTCGGCGTTGCGCTCTTCCTCGAAACCGATCGGCCACGCATCTCCCTGGGGTTCGAACCGCGCCATTATACCGATGTAATCGGCGCGCCCCCTAGCCTCGAACGTCTCCCGGATCGAAACGCAACAGCGGAGGCTTGCCGGAACGCAGCCCCAGCTCGAAGGTGAGGCCGGCCGGGGCGCTTCCGGAACAGCGAAGCACCCCGGCGTGGAC
>JAJDAL010000036.1 GCA_029261875.1 Deltaproteobacteria bacterium | reverse complement strand
CTCGCTCGCGTTCTTGCTGGCTGGGGGGTGGGAGCTTTGTTCGTGGGGGGGGTGGTTGTTGCTCGCTGCGCTTTACTTCGCGGAAACCTCCCCCGCGAATCCCGAACGGTCCGGTGCTTCTTCGGGTTACGTCACGTTTGTGCCCAGGACGGGGGTTGGGGCGGACTCTTTGCCGCTGGGTGATGAAAGTGGTTTCGTGGCGCTGAGTTGGGGCAGTGGGGAGCTTAGTCCTGCCGGGTTTGGGGGTTCGCGGCTAGGCTGTTGGGATGCGGTGTTTGGGGATTGATCTGGGGACCAAGCGGATTGGGCTCGCGTTGTCCGACCCGGGGGGGATGATTTCGACGCCCGAGGGGTTCCTGGAGCGGCAGGGGCTCAAGAAGGATGTCGCGGCGCTGCGCGCGCTGGTGGAAGAGCGGGAAGTCGGGAGCGTTGTCGTAGGGCTTCCCATACATATGAATGGGAGCCAGGGGCCGGAGGCGGAAGCGGCGAGGAAGTTTGCCCGGGCGCTCGGGAATGCCACCGGGATCGAGGTGGCGCTGCTGGACGAGCGGCTCACCAGCGTCGAGGCCGAGCGGGCGTTGCGCGAATCCGGAAGCCGGGGGCGGAAGAAGAATCCCGGGCGTGTGGATTCCGTCGCGGCGGCGATCCTGCTACGCACCCACCTGGAACGATGTCGGAGTCAGGGGTCTTGAAGCGGCTTTTCGTATTGCTCGTGGGTTTGCTGCCGGTGCTGATCGCGCTCGGCATGGCACGCTATGGCGCCGACGCCTTGAAGCCTCGGGCCGAGAGCGCGGAGCCCGTCACCTTCACAGTCGCGCGCGGCGCGACCCTCAAAGCGATTGCGCGCGATCTCGAAGCCGCGGCGCTGGTGCGCAATGCGTTCGCGGTCGAATGGTTGGCGCGTTGGCAGAAATTGCAATTGCGTGCGGGCGAATACGAATTGTCCGCGGACCTGCCTCCTCTGGAAATCCTCCAGCGCATCGCCAGTGGCCAGAGCAAGACTTATCCCGTCGTCTTGCCCGAAGGCATTCGCATCGAAGAGATTGCCACGCGCCTGGCGGATCAAAAATTGGTCGAGCCCGAGAGCTTCTTGGCGCTCATGCGCGATCCCGAATTCGTGCGATCGACGGGACTCGAGGCCGACTCCCTCGAGGGGTACTTGTATCCCGAGACCTACCGCATCCCGCGCGGATTGCCCGAAGCCGAAGTGGCCCGGATTCTGGTCGATCAATTCCTCGAAGTCTGGAAGCCCCTCGAAGAAAAGGCCCACGGAAAAGGCATGACGATGCACGAGGTCGTGACCCTGGCATCGATCGTCGAGAAGGAAACCGGGGCTCCCGCGGAGCGCCCCTTGATCGCGGGGGTCTTCCACAATCGCCTGAAGCGGGGAATGCGGCTCGCGTCCGACCCCACGGTGATCTACGGAATCCCCAACTTCGATGGCAACCTTCGCCGGCGCGATCTCGAGAACGGCGATAATCCCTACAATACCTACAAGATTCCCGGCCTTCCCCCGGGTCCGATCGCGAATCCCGGCGGCGATGCCCTGCGCGCCGTCGTCGAGCCGGCGGAAACCGAATACCTGTTCTTCGTGTCGCGAAATGATGGAACGCACAAATTTTCCAAGAGCTACGCCGAACACGAACGTGCGGTCGATGAATTTCAAAGGAGGCGACGACGCCGATGAGTGAGGAACTCCCGGACCCGAAAACGTTCTACTTCGAATCGGTCCCCGCGCAGTTCAACGCGACGCTTCGCGAGCAGGAGCGCCTGGTCGAAACCGCCGGGCGCGTTCTCGAAGGCATGCGGAACGTCTCGACCACCATCGCGGTGATCGTTTCCGGAGACGGCGGCGGCACGTTCTTTCTCAACATCGAAAAGGGCGAGATGACCGCCAGCGACAACGCGGCGCAACAACCTTTCTTGACGATGATCCAGGACCGAAGCAGCTTCGAGCGGCTGACGAAGGAAGCGGGCGGATCGGCGCTGGGGCTCCTCGGGGGGCTCGCGGGCATGGCGGGGGAGATGAAACTCACGCGCGGCCGCCTCGACAACCTGGGCGGCGTCAAGGGAAGCGTGCTGTTCGAACTCACCGGCGAGCACGGCTTCACGCTCACCACCCACTTCGGACCCGATCCCGTTCCCGATGAACCCAACGCCACGATCCGCGTCGAGGGCGAGGCCTATCAAGCCCTGCGCAGCGGCGAACTCGATCCGCAATCCGCGTTCCTGGGGGGCAAGATCCAGGTCGAAGGCGACATGCAGATGGCCATGCAGCTCGCCTTGGCGGCATTGTCGCCGGAGTAGCGCGACGGCGGGTTAGTCTCCGCTCTGCGACACAACACGATGGCGCACGAGCTTCCCTCCCGCATTGCGGGGCAAGGCCGCCCGTCGCTCGAAGCGAACCGGAACCTTGAAACCGGCCAGATGCTCGCGGCAATGGCGCGCGAGGTCCGGCGCCGAGAAACGGGCTCCGGTTTTCAACACCACCCAGGCCGCGGGCCTTTGACCGTACTCCGCGTCGGGGACACCCGCGACACACGCATCCTCCACGTCTGCACACCGCAACAACACCGCCTCGATCTCCGCGGGAGAAACGTTCTCGCCGCCGGACACGATGAGATCCACGCGACGCTCGTTGACCGACAGATCCCCGTCGCGATCCAATCGACCCAGATCTCCGGTTCGGAACCAATCTCCGATGAACGCGTCGCCGTCGTTTCCACCGCGTCCCCAATAGCGGTGGAGCAAAGTGGGGCCGCGCAACAGGATCTCGCCCGCGCATCCGGGTTCGACGTCGCGCCCTTCGGCAACGACCCGAACCTCGACGCCCGGCAAGGGTGTCAGTCGACCCGAAATTTCTCCGGGTCGCGCGGTCGCCACTTGCGAGGCGGCCTCGGTCATCCCGTAGGTGAGTGCAACGGGGAATCCGAGTTCCTTGGCACGTGCAAGCAAGGCCTTGCTCGCCGGTCCACCTCCCAATAGCACGCGACGCAGGGAGGATGGGGCCGACCGGGCTCCCCGCAGCGCGAGCAAGCGTTCGAGCAGGGTGGCCACGAGGGAAACGTCCGCGATCGACTCGGTCTCCAATGCGCGGTCCACCGCATTCGCGTCGAATCGCGGGTGCAGACGGACCGAAGTCCCGAACAGAACGGAACGAAACAGTACGGACAACCCCCCGACATGGAACAGTGGCAGACAACCGAGCGACCGGTCCCCTGCCCGCGGCGGAAAAACGGAAGCGGCCGCCTGTGCGTTGGCCAGGATCTGCCCGTACCGAAGCGGAACGCCCTTGGGCGATCCCGTCGTGCCGGACGTGTAGAGCAAGAGCCATACGGAGTCGGGATCCAGGGGGGCGAGCAGCGCCGACGTATGCTCATTCGGCTCCGCATCCCGCTTGCCGATACACCGCAGCCCGTGTTGCGCCAGTCGGCCCAAGAGATTCTGCACGAGCGCATCATCGGCGTGGAACAGGTACCCAGCGCCCGATTCCTCCAGCTGGTTTGCGATCTCCGCAGTCGTCAGCCGTCGATTGAGGGGCAGCAGCGTGCACCCCACGGCGCTGGCCGCGTGAAGCAGTTCGACCGCCGACCCGTCGTCGGGCAAGAACGAGCCCACCACATCCCCCGACCGGACGCCTTCGGCGCGAAGTCGTCGCGCCACACCCGCAGCGCGTCGGGCGAGCTCCTGAAACGAAAACGAGCGGTCGCCCACGCGCAGCGCTTCCGCGTCGGGCGTGCGTTCGGCCCGCCACCACAACCAACCGCTATCCGGGGGTTTTTCAAAGGGCATCGCGTCGCCCGGTTCGAAGCCGCGAGCGATCCGGCGCGACACCGAGCCCGACCCCGCTTCGCAGCGCGTGTCCGCGGTCGCTTCGAAAGCCCGAAGCGACGTCTTCGAGCAGCAGCGATCCGGTCGCGATCCCGGCCGCAGCCGTGTGGCTTCCGAGCGAAGCCGCCAACTCCAACGCACTCGCCACCCCGATCGCGGAGTCGAGGTGCGAGGTGACGACGACCCCCAGACCCTGGGCGCGCGCGCGTTGCGCCACTCTTCTTGCACTCCGCAAGCCCCCGAGGCGCGGCAGCTTCAACACCACCCAATCCGCCGCCGCCAGCTCGAGAATCGGAGTGAGCGAAGCCTCGCCCCAGAGCGCCTCGTCGGCGGCGATGGGAACCGACGAACGACGGCGTACCGAAGCCAGAGCGACGATGTCCTGGGCGGGCACCGGCTGCTCGACGAATTCGGGCTGGGCGAACTCGAGTTGCTTCAAGGCGGCCAACGCCTGCTCCGCATCCCAGGCAGCGTTGGCGTCCAGTCGAATCGCAACCCCCTCCCCCAAACCCGATCGCAGCGCGCGAACGCGTTCGAGATCGGTTTCGAGCGGGAGTGCACCGATCTTCAACTTCGCCGATCCGTAGCCTTCCCTGCGCGCCGCGCGTGCCGTCGCCTCGACTTCTTGCGCACTCGTCCCGACAATCAAAGCGCTTACCGGAACGCGGGTTACCGCCCGATTGCCACACAGCAGTTCCGCGATCCCACAACCGCGGGTACGCGCGACCCAATCGTGAATCGCCACGTCGATCGCCGCGGCGCAACTGGGCGAACGGATGCCGCGGAGCAATTCGTCGACTTCGTTCGTGGACGCGATCTCGCGCCCGATCCAACCCGCCGTGTGCTCCCGGAGTGTCCGCACACAGGAGTCCAACGATTCCGGGTCGAAACCGGGAATGGGCGCGCAATCCCCCCACCCCGACCCTCCGTCCTCGCCCCGGACCTCGAGCAATACGCCCCGGCGAACACCGATCGGACCGAACGGGGTCGAGAGCGTGCGCCGCATTCGAAGCTGGTAGGGGTGGAGGAGGACGTCTCGAATGCGCACGGATTCTCGCGCGACGCGCTTCACCAGGCGATTCCGATCGAAAGGAGCACGGAGAAGCCGAGCAGCAGGCCGGCGGTTTGCGCCAATGCGCGGTTCAATACGGCGGCGTCGCGCTGTGTCCAGACGGTATGGACCAACCGCAAAGCGATCGGGGTCAACAGGAAGGGGAGAAACAGGGCGAGCGAGCCTCCCCCCACATCCGCACCCCGCAACAGTCCAATCGCCGCGAAACCCAGCACGATCAGAAACACGTATTCCAGGCGTGCTCCCCGATCTCCCAACAACACCGCCAGCGTGCGCTTGCCGGCACGAAGGTCGGTCTCTCGATCCCGAATGTTGTTCACCACCAGAATCGCGGTCGCCAATGCCCCGATCGGAAGCGCGACGAGAAATGCAGGTGGAGTCAGGGTCAAGGCTTGGACGTAATAGGTCCCCGCGACCGCGACGATCCCGAAGAAAACGAACACCACGAGGTCGCCCAGTGCGCGGTATCCATAGGGAAAGGGTCCGCCGGTATAGGCGAGGCCTGCCAGGATGGATGCGACGCCCACCAATCCAATCGGCCAAAACGCAACCGACACGAGGTAGATACCCGGAATCAAGGCCACGCCAAAGCTCGCCGCGATCCCCCGGCGCAGGGCAGCCGGCGTCAACAGCCCGAGTGCAGCCGCACGCGGCGGCCCCACCCGATCCGGCCCGTCGGTCCCCCGCTCGCAATCGAACAGATCGTTCGCGAGGTTCGTTCCGATCGTGATGAACAATGCGCCGGCGAGCGCGGCCAAGGCCGCACCCGCACGCAGTGCATCGTCGTGCCACGCCAAAGCGGTACCGGCTACGACCGGTGCGACCGCGACGCCCAGCGTTCGCGGACGAATTGCCATCCACCACGCGCCGAGGGATCCGGGAGCGACGGGGACTCGGTTCAAGGCCGCCACGGAAAGCGCTCGAAATCCGGCGGACGCTTTTCGAGATACGCGTCCCGGCCTTCCTGCCCCTCTTCGCTCATGTAGAACAGCATGGTCGCGTTGCCCGCGAGCTCCTGAATGCCCGCTTGGCCGTCGCAATCCGCGTTCATCGCAGCCTTCAAGCAGCGAATCGCGATGGGGCTGTGCTGCAGGATTTCCCGCGCCCACTCGACGCCGGTGGCTTCGAGTTCCGCGAGCGGAACGACCGTGTTGACGAGACCCATGTCCAGCGCTTTCTGGGCATCGTACTGTCGACACAGAAACCAGATCTCCCGCGCTTTCTTCTGTCCCACGACGCGCGCCAGATAGGCGGAACCAAAGCCCGCATCGAAGCTCCCGACCCGCGGACCGGTCTGCCCAAAGCGGGCGTTCTCTGCCGCGATCGTGAGATCGCACAGCAGGTGGAGCACGTGGCCACCGCCAATGGCGTATCCCGCGACCAGGGCGATCACGGGCTTGGGGAGACTGCGAATCACCCGCTGGAGATCGAGGGCGTTCAGGCGCGGAACACCGTCCTCTCCGACATAGCCCGCCTCCCCGCGAACGCGCTGGTCCCCACCCGAGCAGAATGCGTCGGGACCTTCCCCGGTAAACAACACGACGCCCACCCGGGGATCTTCCCGCGCATCCGCAAAGGCTTCGATCAGCTCGAACAGCGTCTTGGGCCGAAATGCGTTGCGCACCTCTGGCCGATTGATGGTGATCTTCGCCATGCCGTCGGAAGACTTCTCGTATCGAATGTCTTCGTAGTTCTTGGCGACTTTCCAATCCACACTCTGCTGCGACATCATCGCTCCTCCAGTTGTCGTTTCACAATTTTTTAGAATGAATCCTTCGACAGACGAAATGAAATCCGCACGGTTTTCGACCTGCGGTGCGTGGCCCGAATCGGCGATCTGCTCGACCCGCGCGCAACGCATTCGCTGCGCGAGGTCGCGGGCGATCGCACGAAACTTCGCGTCCTGATCCCCCACCAGAAAGCGGACCGGCGATCGAATCTCGGCCACGCGATCGACGAGTGGCAATTGGGCGCCCGTTCCCATCCCGCGCAAGCTGTTCGCGAGTCCGGTCGCACGTTGCCCAAGCCGCAGCCGGCGAGCCCATGCGAGATATTCAGCGCCCATGCGACGCTGGCTTTCGAAGAGCGGATTCGACATCCAGCGATCGACGAACTTCTCGACTCCGTGGCGCTCGATTTCCCTGGCCAGTTTCTCGTCGCTTCGCACGCGGGCCGCGCGCGCTTCGGAATCCCGGACCCCCGCACTCGCCCCAACCAGCACGGTGGAAGCCATGCGTTCGGGATGCGCCAGCGCGAACGCCAACGCCACCCGCCCCCCCATGGAGTATCCGACGAAATGTGCTCGTTCAATCTGCAACGCATCCAGCACCGATTCCACCTGTGCCACACACGCGGCCATCGAATAGGACGCGAGATCGGCCGGCGCGTCGCTCCGTCCATGCCCCACCAAATCGATCGCAATGGTTCGGAAACGAACCGACAGAGCGTCTACCACGGCGTGCCAGGTTTCGGTGGACCCGGTGAACCCGTGAAGCAGGACGACCGGTGGCCCCGCGCCTTCCACCTCCACCCACAACCGCACCCCGCGCGCGGCGACGAGACCGCCACCCATCAACCGACTCCACTTTCACCGAAGGCGCGAAGCTTGCCGCGAACGGCCGCTTCGAAGGAGCGGCGTTCCTCGGCACTACTCTGCGGATCCACAGGCACTTCGAGCACACTGACTTCGGTTCGATGAAATGCGTCTTTGAGCGCCGTCCGGAAGTGCTCGAGCGACGACGAGCGCACGAAAGGAAGATCTACGCCACGACACAGGGATTCGAGCGAGACATCGTGGGGGGTTCGGAAGAATCGCTCGAAGGTGTCGGGATTCGCGGATTCGGCAACGGGAAGCTTGGAAAAGATCCCGCCCCCGTTGTTGTTGATCACGACGATGACGAGTTGCGCCGCAATCCGTCGGGCGTGCAGAAGTCCCGAAACGTCGTGCAGGAACGCCAGGTCCCCGGTGAGCAGCGCGACTTTGGAATCGCGCCCCACGGCGGTGCCGAGGGCCGTGGAAACGATTCCGTCGATCCCGTTCGCCCCTCGGTTACAGAAGATTCGCAAGGGGGCGACGCGCGTATCCAGCACGAGGTCGAGATCGCGAATCGGCATGCTGTTGGAAACGAACAGGCCGGCGTCGGCGGGAAGCGCATCCAGGAGTTCTGCGATCGCGCTGCATTCCTGCATCGGGGCCGGTTCGTTTCGCCGGGTTGCTTGGACCTCGCGCACCTGCGCTTCGGCCCGCTCCCAAGCCGCACTCCAGGCGTTGGGACGCGTAAACCCGGAATCCGCTTCGAGCCGTCGGGCAACGGTGTTCAAGAGGGCTTCGGGCTCATCCGACAGAACCCGCGTGGCGAGATGACTCGGATCCTGCCAGCGCGCCTCGCGGCCCAACGACACGAAATGCCGCGGCACGTGGTGCTCGAGCCAAAGGCGCGCCACTTTGCTGACCGGCGTCTGGCCGATGCGGAGAATCAGATCGGGCGCAAAGCCCTCGAAGCACTCGGTCACGCGCAGAATCGAATCCGCGCGGGTGATGATCGCTGCCGAATCCGTATGGGGGCCGCAGCGCAATTGCGAGGTGGCGTCGGCGAGCACCGGCCAACCCGCCGCGGCGGCGAAGGACACCACCGCATCGGCGAGATCCGGGCGATCGCAGGGACCGCACATCACGACACCGCGCCGGCACGCTCGCACCCGCTCCCACAACCACGCCCGATCTTCGGGAGTCGCGCTGTGGACCGGGCGAACGCGGGAAATTGCGGCGCGAGTCCGATCCCCTTCGTTCCGAGCCGTCTCGGCCATCGCCTCACGGGTTCCGGACTCGGGCGCCAGGGGCTCCCGAAACGGAAAATTGAGGTGAACCGGTCCCGGGCCCGACGCCGCTTCGAACCACACACGCTGCGCCATGGCTCGTGCGTGCCGATCGAGGCCTGGGACCCCGTCGCCCGGAGTCGGCATCTCTGCAAACCACCGCACGTGGGAACCGAACATTCTCGGCTGATCGATGGTTTGCCCCGCACCCCAGTCGCGAAGTTCCGCAGGACGATCCGCGGTCAAGACGACCAGCGGGACACCGGCGTAATGGGCTTCGACGACCGCGGGGAAAAAGTTGGCCGCGGCGGTTCCCGAAGTGCAAACCAGCGCGACGGGTTCGCGACACGCCTTGGCGATTCCCAGGGCAAAGAACGCCGCCGAGCGTTCGTCGATGTGGGGCCAGGCCCGGATCCCCTCGGTTTCGGCAGCGGCAATCGCCAAGGGTGCGGAGCGAGAACCGGGACAGACGCAGACGTGCCGAACACCGCTCCGCACGAGTTCGTCGAAGAACGCGAAGGTCACATGGAAATTGCCCATCAGATCTCCAACAGCGGCAGCAAGACGGTGTTCAGTTTGAGCCGCGTCTCCGCCAGCTCGCGCTCGGGAACCGAATCCGTGACGACACCCGCTCCGGCGAACAAGTGAGCCCGCCCCTTCGTCAACAGTGCGCAGCGCAAGGCGACGCAGAATTCGCCGCCGCCCTGGGAATCCACGAAACCCACGGGCCCCGCATACCAACCGCGATCGAGTCCCTCACAGGCGGCGAGCCACGACACCGCCCCCGCTCGGGGGGATCCGCCAACCGCCGGCGTGGGATGCAGAGCCGCGACCAAACCGATTACCGAAGCATCCTTGCGAAGCGCACCCCGGATGGGCGTTTCCAAATGGGTAATTCCTTCCAGGCTGCGCAGACGCGGCGCTTCGGGAATCTCCAAGCGCTCGCAAAGGGGCTCCAGGGCCGCCTGCACGTGGCGCACGACGATGGCGTGCTCGGCTTGCTCTTTCTTGGACTCGACGAGTTCCATGCGCCGGCGCGCTTCTTCCTCTGGGGAGCGGCCCCGGGGCGCCGACCCCGCGATCGCCGCACTGAGGACGCGCCGTCCTTCGAGTCGCACGAGACGTTCCGGCGACGAACCCAGGAAAACCGTTTCGCGGGAGCGAATGAAGTAGGCACTGCACGAAGGGTGCGCGTGCCGCAACGCGCGCAGGAGCCTCAGCGAATCGATCCCCGCCGCCTCCAGGTCCACGCGCCGCGCCACCACGACCTTCTCGAGGTCCCCGCCGCGAATTTCCTCCAAAGCGGCGCGCACGCGTTCGAGATAATCGGCCGGGGGGCGACTCGACCGGATTCGAATCTCGCTTCCGCTACAGGATTCACCGGCCCGCGCGACCGATTCGGCAAAACCCGGTTCCGGCGCCGCCCGCAGCGCGCGGATCGCCTCGGCGCGATCCGTTGCGGGAGAGATTCGTCGACTGACCACGACGCTACTGCGCTCCCCCTCCCGGACGTACAACGTCTCCGGCAGAACGAATCGCGCCGGCGGGAAGCCCGTCCAGGCCTGATCGGTCGAGGGCGAATCCCCGAACGCAAAGCCGCCGACGATTCGAGGCCCGAAGTCGCCTTCCCCCGCGCGATGCACGCGATCGAAAAGCCGGTTCGTATCTCGGGTGCAAGCCGCGAAGCGCTCCGGTCCGTGCGCTTCGATCTCGGCAACGGCTCCGATCCCAACGAGGGCATGTGCGCGATGCTGGAACGCGAACGCGTCTCGGGATTCGGCGGCGAGCACGGACTCGACCTCGCCCCACCCCAGGTTGTGTGAGAGGGAAACGAACTGATCGACCCCGGTCGATCGCGCGCGCGCCAGCGCACGACTCAGGGCCGCTTCGAGGCAGACCGGGTCGCGTCCTGCCTCCGTCACGGCGCGGCCCTGCGGTCGCGAACCGCGATCCAGACCTGAACCGCGCCGAACAATCGGCCCTCCCGGCTCGCCGACACGAAACCCAGGGACTTCAACAGATCGCGCAGCGAACTCTCGCTGGGAAGATAGACGGTCGACTGGGGGAGATACGCGTAGGCTTCGCGATCCGACACCCAGGCACCGATCTTGGGCACGACGCGATCGAAGTAGAAACCGTGAAGCATTGCGAGCAGCGGTTGGCGCGGTCGGTCGACTTCCAGCACCGCCAGGCGTCCACCGTCTGCGAGCACGCGGGACGCTTCCCGCAGCGTTTTTTCGAGGGAGACGAAATTTCGCAAGGCGAATCCGCAGGTAACGACGTCGATCGTGCCATCCCGCAGCGGGAGCGTCGCACCATCGCCCTGAATCCAGCCGGCGCGAATCCCACGCCTCTGGGCGCCGCGCAGCATCTCGCGAGCGAAATCGAGACCGACTACCTCCGCACCGCGCTCGGCGCAGAGCTGCGAAAGGTCGCCGGTGCCGCACGCCAGATCGAGGACGCGATCGCCGGCCGAAACCCCCGCCGCAGCAACGGTTCGTCGGCGCCAGAAGCGGTCGAGCCCCCCGGTCATCAGGCGATTGAGCAGGTCGTAGCGCGCGGCAATCCGATCGAACATGGACTGGACCCGCGCGCGCTTTTCTTGTTGGGACGGAAGTGCGTCTAACGCCAAGCCACATCCACTTCCAGGCGCGCGGATTCCGTTGCGGCACGTGCGGCGGCCAGGGCCTGGGACTCGCGCTTCCCCTCGAGGCGATTCAGGGCCCGGTTGACCAACGTGCGTTGAAAATGCAGAGCGACCAGACGCGTCACCTGGGGGAGCAAGGTGCGGAACGCCTCCGTGACCAGGACGTCGTCGTTGTCCCCGCCGCGTACGTGCTGGTCGAACAAGTCGATGGATGCATCGCAGATTTCTTGCACGTGTTGGGCGTGGCCGACGGCCAGTCGCAACAACTCCTGCAAGGGAAAGCCCGATTCGAGCAACGCAAGCCCCATGCGCGCCATGGCGAGGTCGCCTTCCCCGAAGCGTTCCTCTCCGTCGATGACCAACGGCTCGACCAGTCCCGCCGCTTCGACAGCCCGCACCAAAGCGGCGGGGATGCCCGCCTCCGCGGCGAGTTCCTTCCGGCTCATGGTGCGCTCCCCCACTCTCTCTTGGACGAGCGCGGCGAGCAGCCCGGAGGGGCTTCCCTCTCGGGCCCCCTCGAGCACCGTACGGATCTGGGAAAGCTTGAACCCCTGGTCGCGCAGGGAACGGATGCGATCGAGCTGTTCCCGGTGCCGATCCGCGTAATACGCCACGCGGCCGCGCCGGGTCGGAGACGGCAACAGCCCGCGGGACTGATAGAAGCGGATGGTGTCGACGGGAACTCCAGACGCGTGGGAGAGTTCCTCGACTCGATATTCCATCCATTTACTCTATGAGTAAACACTCATACTGTCAAGACCAAGAAAACCCAGGCAAGTCCAAGACCGGCCTGGGCTTTCCGAAACCGTCCGCGGTCTAGTCGAGCTGAACCTCCCGCAGCAGATCGAGGCTATCGAGGATCTTTCCGGCCCCCATGGCGACCGCGGTGAAGGGATCTTCGCTGCGCATGATCGGGAGCTTCGTTTCCTCGCGCAGCAGCAGATCCAGACCGCGCAGCAACGACCCGCCTCCGGCCAGCATGATGCCCCGGTCGACGATGTCCGCCGCCAGCTCGGGTGGTGTGCGCTCGAGGGTGCCGCGCACCGCTTCCACGATTTCGTGGATGGGCTCGATCAGCGCTTCGTAGATTTCATCGGAACTCGTGACGACGATCTTCGGAACACCCGACACCAGGTCGCGCCCCTTGATCTCCATGGTCGTCGACTTCGGCGGCGGCGAAGCGCAGCCGATCGTCATCTTGGCGCGCTCGGATGTCCGCTCGCCGATCAGCATGTTGTACTTGCGCTTCACGTAATTGATGATTGCCGCGTCCATCTTGTCGCCGCCGCAATGAATCGAGCGCGACGTCACGATCCCCGCCAGGGAGATGACCGCGATATCCGTGGTTCCACCGCCGATGTCGACAACCATGTTTCCCGTCGGTGCGGTGACGTCGAGACCGGCGCCGATGGCCGCAGCCATGGGTTCTTCCACGAGAAAGACCTCGCGTGCACCCGCCGCAAACGCCGATTCCTTCACCGCGCGCTTCTCCACACTCGTGATGCTCGGCGGCACGCAGATGACGATCCGCGGGCGAATCAACTTCTTGCGGTTGTGAGCGCGTTGAATGAAATATTTGAGCATCGCCATGGCGACTTCGAAGTCGGCGATGACGCCGTCCTTGATCGGTCGGATGGCGCGAATGCGATCGGGCGTGCGGCCCACCATTTCCTTGGCTTCGTGACCCACGGCCAGCACGCGATCCCCGCGTCCCGAACGATCGCGCGTCACCGCGACCACACTGGGCTCCGAACACACCATGCCTTTGCCCTGGGCGTAGATCAGGGTGTTGGCGGTGCCGAGATCGATTGCGAGGTCATTCGAAAACATGCCCGCAATGGCGTTAAAGAGCATCATTCCGGTTCCTTCCGGCCCCTTCCCCCCCAGCCCTGCGGTCCTACAGAGCTCGGCCTAAACGAGGCTGGTAGAGCGAGATTGCTCAACCGGATGTATCGGCATAAGCCGGCAGAAATTGAGCCAGGTCCGCTTAGGAAAAGGGAAAACGCCGCAATTCGGTGATCTAGCTCACGTTCTGGGCCCGAATCCGGGGGCGGGAGATTGTCCGGTTTCCGGACGCAGGCGCCCCCCGCGCATTGGGTGGCTCGCACCCCGGCAGTGCCCCCGCGTGTTCCACGCGTCCGCAGGCGCTGCGCAAATTCCGAACTGCCGACCATCGCGGATCGAAGATTCGGTCACGGATTCGGGACCGCGGTTACTTCGCTGTGTAGACGCTTCCGCGACCGGAGAGATCTCGTTTCGGTTGCAATTCGATCGGATTTCGTTCGTCGCCAGGAACGCAGTGTTCCATCGAGACGTACGACTGAATAGGAAACTGAGTAAGGAACACGCGGACCGAGGTGGCCAAGCGGGGAACACCGGTACCGGATCAAACACTCGAAATTCGTCTGCTCTCCCGCAGACCTCCCAGGAGAATAAACGATGCGTAGTACGATGGGATTCCTCTTGCTGAGCACGGTGTTCGTGCTTTCCGGTTTCTCGAGCTGCCAGATAGGCGACGAGTATCTCGACAGCGATGGCGCCTCGGGCTACGACAAGGGAGCCTTTTGCAACGGCGACCCCGACTGCGAACAGGACTACGCAAACCTCTTCTACCTCGAAGAGATTCGCGCCGACCAGGCCTGGCGCTTCAGCCAGGGCGAAGGCATTCACGTGGCGGTGGTCGACACGGGCATCGACTTCAGCCACGAGGACCTCGCGGCCAACATCGAGCCCGACCCCGCCGATCGTTTCGACAATACGGACCTGAACGGCCACGGCACCGCCGTCGCCGGTGTACTCGCCGCCGTCAAGGACAACGGGGTCGGGATCGCGGGGGTGGCCCCCAGCGTCAAGGTCGTTCCCTACAAGGTCACGGTGGGAGACGGTACGGAGTTCGACTTCGCGCGCGGCGCGGCCGCCGCCACGCTGATCAAGGACCATCCCGATATCGACGTCGTCAACATCAGCGGGAGCCTGTTCAACGACGGGCTCAACCCGGTGATCTGCAGCGTGCTGGTTCGCCCCGCCGTGCTCGAAGGCAAGGTCGTCATCGTCATCGCCGGAAACGGAGACGCCGACAACAACGGTGGTCCCTACGACGTCGACGCGGGCCTGGGTGTGTCTCCGGCCAACTGCCCGGAGACCATCACCGTGGGCGGCGCGCCCTTGGGACGGCGTCAGCGCGGCCCCGACTATCTCGCCGACCACGACGCCGCGAAGTCTTCCTTCGCAAACTTCGGCACCAGCGTGGACCTCGTGGCCTTTGCGGGCAACGGTCTCAACACGGACCCGGGCGCCGGTTCGCCGGCCCAGACCCCCACGGGCATCCTGTACGAACACAACAACATCCTGACCCTGCGGGCGGCCGGAACCTCCGGCGTGCGCGACGGCATTTCGGGCCTGAACCCCGACGGCTCCGAGAAGATCGACATTACCGATGCCGTGACCGTTGGCAGCGCGGGCCGATACCTCCGCTGGCGCGGAACGAGTTTCGCGGCTCCGCAAGTGGCGGGAACCGTGGCCCTGATGCTGGCTTCGAGCCCCACCTTGAACGCAATCCACGAGCTGAGCAGCGACCCGAACGCCGGGCTCCTCAAGACCGAAGCCGTGCGTGGGCTGCTGCACGGTTCGACGCGAAGCATTCCCGGACAAACGCTCCCGAATCCGAATCTGGGCCACGGAATGCTCGACACGTTGCGCGCGGTCCAGGTCGCCCTGCGATTCGAGTTCTGCATGCAGTCGAACCAGAACGAGTTCGGCTACCCGGACGCGTTCATCGATTCCTGCGTCGAGATCGCGATCACCACCGATACGGACGGCGATGGCGTACTCGATGCCGAGGACAACTGTGTCGAAACCCCGAACCCGATCGTCTCGAATCCCCTGTCCTTCCAGACCACCACCGGGGGCCAACTCGACGACGACGGTGACGGATACGGAAACGCCTGTGACGGCGATTTCGACAACCTGGGTGCGATCGTCGGCGGAGTCGACGTTTCTACACTCCTGTTCAACTTCGGAAGCGATCGGTCCGGAGCCTGTCTGGTGGCCGGCAGCTGGGAACCGATTCCCTGCGCGGTACTGGACATGGATGGCGCGGGCCAGTTCATCGACGATGCGGATCTCGACTACTTCAACGCCGCGTTGTTCGGATTCGAGCCCGGACCGAAGTGCGCGGATTGTCCGCTGATCTGCGACGGACCCAATTGCACGGAGTAGCGGGCGATCGAGTTCGCTCCGGAGGGGGGTGCCCATTGGCATCCCCCGAAGCGAAACCGTTCCTTGTGCGATCTTCGACGTTACGGGTTCAGACGACCTCATCCGCGGTGACGACCTGTCAGCAGTCGTAGACCTCGCGGATGCTCCGCCCAGTCCCAGTTGAACCTTCTGCCCCCTGGCATGCGAAGGTCCGAACTGCCGGTAGGATTGGAGGCTACTCGTCGCCTTTGAGAACGCTGCCGATGCGGCGCAGCCGAGTCTGGATGTCTTCGGCCAGGGCGCTGGCTTCGTCGCGGGCGCGGTCGATGCGGCCTTCGTAGGCTTCGACCTTGCCCCGGGCTTGCTGGAGTTCGCCGCGCAGCGCCGCCGCTTCGGCGCGCAGACGATCCGCCTCCTGGCGGCCTTGCACGACGATGGTTGCGAAGGCGCCGATCAGCACGATGGCGACCGCCACCTTCCAGAGGATGGAAAATCCCCAGCCCGGCGGATCCACGTAATCGTCGTGTTTGCTGTCGGGGTCGAGGGCGACCAGGTGCGGCCGGGTTTCCGGCATCACTACGACTGGATCACGAGCTTCGAGAGGCTCGCTTTGCGGAGGTTCGTCTTCTGAATCGTGCGCACGAGTTCGGCCACCTTTTCGGTATCGGTCTCGAAGGGATTGTTGCAGATCACGCGCACGTTGAGGAGGTTCCCTAGGCGAATATTCGACCAATCGAGGTCGTATTGAATCGAGTTCTGGCGAGCGAGCTTGATGAACTCACCCCGCATCTTGGCCCGCGTGTCCGGCGGCGGCTCGGTCTTGGCCTTGATGATCTCGTCGTCCTGGAGCAGCCGCTCCACCGCACCCTTTTTCTCGAGCAAGTAGTAGAGGCCGCGGTTCAAGCGGATGTCGTGGTACTGCAGGTCGAGCATGAAGACGCGCGGGTCGTTCCAGCTCGCGCCGCGATTTTCGAGGTAGGACTCGATCATCTGCTTCTTGATCACCCAATCGACCTGGGTCGCGAGTTTCATGGGATCCGAATCGAGGCTGTCGAGCACGTATTGCCACATCTGTGCTCCGAGCCGGAGCTCGTCGCTCACCGGGTAGTGCTCGACGTACTTCTGAGCCATCTCGCAATACTCGCGCTGAATCTCGATGGGCGAATATTCGCGACCGTTGTCGAGGCGCAGGCGACGCTTGCAGGTGAGGTCGTAGGAGATGTCCTTGATGGCCTTCACCGGGTTGCGCAGGGTAAAGTCCTTGTTGATGTAGTTGTCCTCGATCATCTGGAGCACGAGGGTGCAGGTCGCCACCTTGATGAAGTTGGTGTACTCGGACATGTTCGAGTCACCGACGATGACGTGCAGGCGGCGGTACTTTTCCCGGTCCGCGTGAGGCTCGTCGCGTGTGTTGATGATCGAGCGATCGTTGGTCGTGGTGCCCGAAATCTTCTGGTAGATGTGCTGGGCGCGCTGGCTGATGCAGTAGTGCACGCCGTCCTGGGTCTGGAACACCTTCCCGGCCCCCGTATAGATCTGACGGGTAACGAGAAACGGAATCAACTGTTCGGCCAGGTAGTAGAAGTCGACGTCGCGATCCACGAGATAGTTCTCGTGACAGCCGTAGCTGTTGCCCACGAAGTCCGTGTTGTTCTTGAAAATGGAGAGCCGGCCGGAGATGCGCTCTTCGGCGATCTTCTCTTCCGCGTAGTCCTGGAGTTCCTCGAGGACCCGCTCACCCGCCTTGTCGTAGACGATCAGCTGGCGCGGAGAAGCGCACTCGGGTGTGGCGTATTCCGGATGACAGCCCGTGTCCTGATAGAAACGCGCACCGTTCTCGAGGAAAACATTGAGAAAGTGCTCGGTGGTAATCAGCTTTTCGAAGAGGAAGCGGATCGCTTTCTCGACAGGGAGAGTCTTCCGCCCGGCTGGCGTGAAGATGATTCCGTATTCGGTCTCAATCCCAAATATTCGCTTTTGCACTTGCCGCCCGATTTGGTTTTCGCCCGAAACCCACCCTACGGCTCAAGGATACCTCTTACCTCTTCGGCGGAAAGACGATGGAACTTTCGGCCGGTGCGCTGGCTGTCGAGAATCGCCACTTCGAGATTCTTGACTTCGAGTTGGTCGTCCCCGTTGCTGGCTAGTTGGAGCGTAGAACGACCCAACTTCATCGCATCCCCCAGGGGCAACCCCGATTCGTAGTTGGCCTCGAGGTTCGATTGGAGATCTTCGGTCTCGCCCCCGATCACACAGAACCCCTTGTGATCGCTGATGCTGCCGTCGAATTGCACTTTGTAGATCGAATTTTCTTCGTGGCCGACGAAGCGGGTGTCGCCGATCTCCGCCACCACCAGCTCCACTTCCAACGGTTTCATTTCCCGCGTGAAAGCGTCCCCCATGGTTTGCGAGTAGGCATTCGCGAGCGCCTTGCCGCGAACGTCTTCGCGGCTGTAGGCGTAGCCCTTCACATCCGCGTAGCGAACACCCACTTTTCGCAATTGGTCGAATTCGCTGAACTTCCCGACTCCCGCGAACGCCACCCGATCGTAGATCTCGCCAATCTTGGAGAGACTCACGGACGGGTTTTCGGCCATCAGGGCGATGCCCAGGTCGTATTCGAGAATGATGATGGACCGGCCACGAGCGATCCCCTTGCGGGCATACTCGGCCTTGTCCTGCATGACTTGTTCGGGAGAAACGTAAAAGGGCATGGACATTAGGAACGACTCCCGGCGTCGAGGATCTCGCGATAGCAGCGCTCTACTTCCGCGGCATCGACGGTCTCGATTCCCGTCTCGGAACACACATTGAGCGTCGGAAAGATCCCTCGCATCAGGTCGATCCCACCGGTGCCACGATCTTCGTCCGCCGCATCCGTCAAAGCCTGCACCGCCATCTTGACAGCATCGTCCCGCGTCATGTCGTTGCGGTGGCTCTTCTTGAGGGATTCATTGGCATACAGACCGCCGGAGCCCGTCGCCTGGTACTCGGCTTCTTCGTAGCGCCCCCCGGTGATGTCGAACTTCCACAGGCGTCCGGTCTTGCGGCTCTTGTCGTACCCGGCGAATAGCGGGACCACGACCAAACCCTGCATGGCGGCCGGAAGGTTCTGGCGAATCATCTGCGAAAGCTTGTTCGCCTTGCCTTCGAGCTCCAGGGTCTCGCCTTCGATCTTCTCGTAGTGCTCGAGCTCGATGCCGAGTAGACGCGCCATCTCGATGCACGGGCCAGCGGCGCCCGCGATGGCGATCAGCGAATGCGAATCCGTGTTGTAGACCTTCTGGACATCCCGCGAAGCCACGCGATACCCCTCGGTGGCCAGACGATCTCCCGCAACCAACACGCCATCGGCGTACTTGGCTGCAAGCACCGTCGTCCCGTGCGGGACTTCGGGGAACTGTTGACTCTTCGCTAGCGCGTCAGACCAGCTGATGCGTAGCTGCGGATGTTCGAGCTCGAGCAATTCCGAAAAACTCGAGCCGAGATAGCGACCTCGAACGAGCACCCACCCCCCCTTTGTGTGGTGCCCGAGGATTGCCGACGGCTACTCGCCGCCGCGCTGGACGTAGTTCTTTACGAACTCTTCCGCGTTCTCCTCGAGCACGTCATCAATTTCGTCGACGAGGGCATCCATCTCTTCTTTGAGCTCTTTGCCCTTCTTGGCGAGTTTCTTCGGGCCTTCGCCGCCCTTCTCGCCTCCCTCGCCGCCGTCGCCCTTTTTGGGCGCCTTCTTCTGCTGCCCTTCGGCAGCGCCGTAAATCGGTAGGAGCCCCTCATCACCCGGCCGTTTGATCCAGCGTTTCATTTCCATGGCTCTCTCCGTTGAATCCTAAGTGCGGAGGTTCTTCACGAGGTCCGCGGCGGTCCGCGAACTGTCGAGAAGTTCCTCTACGTGTGCCTTCGTACCCTTCAGCGGTTCGGCCATCAAGATGCGCCGAATCGGTTCGTCGCCAATGCTGAAGGAAATGGAATCCCAGTTCACCCCGAAGATCTCCGGCGCATAGCGCTTGAGGCATTCGCCTCGGAAGTAAGCGCGCGTATCGTCCGGCGGTGTGTGAATCGCGGTGGTAATTTCGTCGTCGGTCACGACCCGTTCAACCTCGCCCTTGCGCTCGAGCAAATAGTATAGACCCTTATCGGGTCGGGTGTCGTGAAACTGCAGGTCCAACATTTCGACTTGGGGAGCGCCCCAATCGAGGTTCTTGCGCTCCATGAAGCCTTCGATCATCGCCTTCTTGATTACCCAATCGATCTTGCGATGCAGCTCCATGGGATCGCGTTCTAGACTCTCGAGTACCTGCTCCCACTTCTCGAGGATGTCGCGGGTTTCATCGTCGATCTCGCGGCTCGACGTGTATTGCAGCGCCATCTCGAGATACTCGCGCTGGACGTGCACGGATCCCAAACGGACCCCGCGCTCCAGCTGAATCTCGCGCTTGCACGTGAGGTCGCGCGACACATCCTTGATGGCCTTCACCGGGTCGCGGAAACTCATGTCCTTGCTGATCGCACCGTCTTCGATCATCGACAGAATCAGCGAGGTGACCCCGTTGCGGAGGTAGATCGTGTATTCGCTCATGTTGGCGTCGCCGACGATGACGTGGAGACGCCGATACTTCTCGCGATCCGCGTGGGGCTCGTCCCGGGTATTGATGATGGGGCGCTTGACCATCGTATCCAGCGCAACTTCGGTCTCGAAGAAATCCGAGCGCTGGGATAACTGATACTCACAGGGCTGGGTCCGGCTCTCGCTCCCGACCTTGCCGGCGCCGGTATAGATCTGCCGCGTCACCAGAAATGGCATCAGGTTCTCGACGATCTGCTTGAAGGACGTTCGCCGGTCCATCAAATAGTTCTCGTGGGAACCGTAACTGTTGCCCTTGCGGTCGCTGTTGTTTTTGTAGAGCAGCATCTGACTGCCCTGGGGCAGCAGTTGATTCGCCTCGCGACGGCTCATTTCGAGAATGCGCTCACCCGCTTTTTCGTAGACCACCACGTCTCGCGCGGTGGTCACTTCGGGGCAGGAATATTCGGGATGTGCGTGATCGACGTAATAGCGCGCGCCGTTCACCAACGTCTTGTTACGCGCGATGTTCTCTTGCTGATTCGGCGTGTACTTCTCGCCTTCGACCTGGAACCCCCGGGCGTCTGCCAGGGGGTTTTCCTGGTCGTAGTCCCACAGAATCTTGCCTTCGTGGTCCTCGCGATAGGCATTTACCAAGAGGACGCAGCTCGAGATGGGATCAAAGTCGCGATCGTTCTTGACGGTGATCCCGTACTCGAGCTCGGTCCCCATGACTTTCGGTATGGCCATCGCGTCTCCTGGGGAACCTCAGCCCACCGCTACAGATACTGACCGGAACTGATGTTCTCGATCGATTTCTCGTTGCGGCTGATTCCGGACATGAGCGTTCGCACGTTGATAATGCGCTCGCCCTTGCGGCCTGAGATTCGAGCCCAGTCGTCGGGATTGGTCGTGTTCGGGAGATCTTCGTTCTCCTTGAACTCCTCGCGCACGGCCTGGAGCAGATCCTTCAGGGAAATCCCCCGTTCCCCACCTTGGATGGTCCGCTTGACGGCCTTCTTCTTCGCCCGAGCCACGATGTGCTCGATCATGGCTCCACTTGCGAAGTCCTTGAAGAAGAAGATCTCGCGCTCGCCGCGTGCGTACGTGACTTCGAGGAACTTGTTCTCCTCGTTGGTCTCGTACATGTCGTCGACGGCATCGTTCGTCATGCCTTCGACGACCTTCACGGGATCGCTGCCGTACTTCTCCTGGGCGCTGTGGTGGAACGGAAGATCCGGCGTGAGATACTTGAGAAAGATCTCGCGTGCGGCTTCCTGATCCGGTCGGTGGACCTTCACCTTGAGATCCAAGCGGCCCGGCCGCAGTACGGCGGGGTCGATCAGATCCTGCCGGTTGCTGGCACCGATCACGATCACGTTGCGGAGCGATTCGACACCGTCGATCTCCGACAGGAACTGGGCCACCACGGTGGCTTCCATGTCCGACGAAATCCCCGATCCGCGCATGCGGAACAGCGAATCCATCTCGTCGAAGAAGACCACGACGGGCACGTCCTCGTTGGCCTTTTCGCGGGCTTTGTTGAAAACCTCGCGAATCTTGTGCTCCGTCTCACCCACGTACTTATTGAGTAGCTCCGGCCCCTTCACGTTCAGGAAGAACGCGGTGGTGGCCTTGCCGGTCTTTTCCTCGATGCGCTTGGCGAGGCTGTTCGCCACCGCCTTGGCGATCAACGTCTTTCCGCAGCCCGGAGGTCCGTAGAGCAAGATGCCCTTGGGCGGGGAAAGCTGATGTTCGGCGAACAGTTCCGCGTGGAGATAGGGCAGCTCGATGGAATCCCGCAGGATTTCGATCTGCTCTCCCAAGCCACCGATGTTCTGGTAGGTGACATCGGGCACTTCTTCCAGCACGACTTCTTCCACGGACGACTTCGGCATCTTCTCGAAAGCGAACTGGGTCCGCGGATCGACCATGATGTTGTCGCCGATCTTGATGCGCTCGGTGCGCAGCGTGGTGGCGAGCGTCACGACCCGTTCTTCATCCCCGTGTCCCAGCACCATGGCGCGGTTCTCGGGCAGGAAGTCCACGACCTTGTTCACTTCACCGCGCGCAACCGAACCGGAAGGTTCGACCACGTTGAAGGCCTCGTTCAAGACGAGCAGCTGCCCCTCTTCCAACTGGTAGGGATCGATGCTCGGGTGAACGTTGACGCGCATCATCTTGCCGTCGATCACGATCTCGATGGAGCCGTCTTTGTTCGCCTGCGAGAAAACACCATACGTGTTCGGCGGTGCACACAGCTTCTCGACCTCCTCCTTGAGGAGCTCGATCTGCTGCTTGGCTTCCTGCAGCGTATGGACCAGCTTTTCGTTCTGCTTTTCCGCTTCGGTGAGTTGTTCGCGGGTGACGTCGTAGCGCCTGCGCAGCGCTTCGAACTCCGCCAACATCCGATCCAGACGACGCCGGAACTCCGGTGCATCGTTGGCAAAGAAGCGACTGGCCTCCTGGAGGTCATCAATCTCTTCTTCGTAACCGCGGCTCTCGGAACCACCGCTCGGTTGATCGGGATCGTCGCCTCGCGGACCTGAAGCCGAAATTCGGCGCATCACGTCTCGCACGAAACCTTTGCGTCCAGAACCAGAATCGAATTCGCTCATTTCACCGTCTCCTCGCCCTTCGACTATTCAATCGTGCGGGGGGACCGCCCAGCGCCCTACTACTGCAAGGCGTGTGCCGCTCCCGGTCTCCCCGCCGGGGACAAGAAAACGATCCAGTTCGGTTTCGTTCCAGGTTGAGTTGCCAGCATGTTACGTGCTCGCGAATTGCCGCGATCTCGAGTTGCGTTCTGGCGTAGGCCACTGCCCGATAGCATCGCTATCGGCAGCGAATGTGCAACTTGCGCCAGCGGGGCGCGAAAGCGAGGAGCAACCCCCGCACTGCACGGGTCGAGGCGATCCCACAACGGTCTCAATAAACGCCAAAGCCCCCGAAATCTCGTTGGTTTTTCGGTTTCGAGTCTATCAGACACCCTAAGTGTGTCAAGAATCACCGGTGCGCAAATCCCCTCGCAACTCGGCGTTCGTATTGGCTTCGCCGCCATCGCCCGCGGGCCGCTTTCGCCGGGTACGCACCGGCCCCCCGGAGGGCCGGTGGCGGCAATTGGAGAAGCGTTGGCAGGTCCAAAGATTTCCTCCAAAAGCTGCGAATCGGCTGCCATCGGGTGATGCGCGGTCCGCTTTCGAAGGCGTCTTTTTGACTGAAACGTCGGCATTCCAGCACTCCCGGCGGCAAGACCCCGCTCCGCCGAATCCTGCGGCACCGGTTTCCTGGGAAACCAGCTGCCCACAATAGGAAAACGTTTCTCCAAACCGGCGTCCTCTCTGCGCATTTATTTGGGAGGCGCGATCTCGATCACATCGGTTCCGGGCGGCGGAACGAACTGGAAGTGGTCGGCGGGAAGCTCCCGATCGGTCACCACATCGTGAAACGCCACGCCCGTGATGTTGCCGAACAGATCGAATACGCGGGTCTCGACAATGACGCCCGTTTCCCGTTGAACGTCGAGCTCGAGGTGCTCGTAGGTGGACTCCTGGCGCGGCAGCAGATGCAGCAGGACCGTCTCGGAATCGCAGTCCGGGGCGCTGGCGCGGAAGGTTTTCAGCAGATCCCCCTCCCCCAGGAGAAATTGAATCGCCGCGCCCGACAGAAACCCCTGATCGACGGTCAGGCGCTGCGCCTCACCCAGCGTGGCGTCGTACATCCATAGGGTTTCCCCGTCACTCACGACCAGGCTGGGTTGGGGCTCCTGGTAGGCCCAACGCATCTTGCCCGGCTTCGCGAAGTCGACGTGGCCTGCGGCGACGTGGTCGCCGCCGATGTGGGACCCCAGAGATGCGACCTTCGACGACTGCGAGAAGCGGGCGCTGAGATTCCGAACACCGTCGTAGTAGGACTGGACCCGCGCCGCGACGGCGTCCGCACACGAGGCCTTCGAAACCGGTTCTTGCGCCGCGGGCTCCGAAGCGCCGTTGCCCAACGCGAGAAATGCTCCTCCGAGCAACGCTGCGAGCTGCGCGCGATAGGCCCGAGTCAGCGGAAGTTTCGATTGGATGGATCGCATACGGGTTGGACGCCGGGGCGGCGGGGCTATTCGAGGTGATCCAGAGGACGCACGAAGACCTCGCGAGGCTTCGTACCCTCCTGGGGGCCCACCACGCCCTCTTCCTCGAGATTCTCGACGATCCGCGCCGCGCGGTTGTAACCGATCTTCAGCCGCCGCTGAAGGTACGAAATCGACGCATTTCGGGTTTCGGCCACGATTTCGATGGCGCGGTCGTACATCTCATCGACATCTTCGGCTTTGGCCTTTTCCTCGCTCGCTTCCCGCGCCTTCAAGAGCGACTCGTCGAACTCCGGCGTCCCCTGGGTGCGCAGGAATTCCACCAGCGCCCCGACTTCCTTTTCGGAAACGAAGGCGCCGTGGATGCGCTGCATCTTCGACGTTCCCGGCGGCAAGAACAGCATGTCGCCCTGGCCCAGCAGATGCTCGGCACCGTTCTGGTCGAGGATGGTTCGCGAATCCGTTCGCGAGGAAACCTGAAACGAGATCCGGGCCGGGAAGTTCGCTTTGATCACACCGGTCAATACGTCGACACTCGGGCGCTGTGTCGCGAGCACGAGGTGAATTCCCGCAGCACGCGCCATTTGGGCCAAACGCTGCAGCGCTTCCTCGACGTCCCGCCCCGCCACGACCATCAGGTCGGCGAGCTCGTCGACCACCACGAGGATGTAGGGCAGCCGGACGTATTCGACTTCGACCCCTTCCTCCTCGCCGGGCTTCACTTTGAGGCGAAAGGTGTTGTTTCCCTTCGCGCGTTCCTCGGCCACCTTGGCGTTGAATTGATCGATACTGCGGACACTGACCGCGGACATCATCTGGTAGCGCTCTTCCATCTTGGCCACGATCCCGTGCAACGCCGCCGCAGCGCGCTTCGGGTTCGTCACCACGTCGGCAACCAAATGCGGAATCCCCTCGTAGATCGAAAGTTCGAGCAGCTTGGGATCGATCAACAAGAGCTTGAGATCGTCGGGACTCGACCGGAAGAGAATCGAGCAAAGCAGCGCGTTCAAGAACACGCTCTTCCCCGTTCCGGTCGCGCCGGCGACGAGCAGGTGAGGCATCTTCGCGAGATCCGTTTGGATCGGTGTTCCGAAGATGTCCTTGCCGAGGGCAACGCCCAACCGCGCCGAAGCGGTTCGGTAGGACTCGGACTCCAGGGAATCGCGGATGTAGACCGTCTCGCGCTCGGGATTCGGCACCTCGATCCCGACCACGGATTTTCCGGGCAGCGGTGCGATGATGCGAATCGACAGCGCGCGCAGGGCGAGGGCCAGGTCATCGGAAAGACCCACGATCCGGTTCAGCTTGATCCCCGAGGCCGGTTCGAATTCGTACATAGTGATGACGGGTCCCGGATGGACGGTCACGACGCGACCGGCGACGCCAAAATCGAGCAGCTTCTTCTCGAGGATGCGAGAATTCATGATCAGGCTGTCGCGGTCGTAGGTGCGCGCTTCGGGCGGCGGCTTGTTGAAGATCTCGATGTCGGGATATTCGTAGGGACCGCTGCTGGTCTGGCCCTTGGTGAACCGGAACGTTTCTTGTTGGGGCTCCTCCTTCGGCAACACCTTGTGCTCGACGATCTCCGGGCCCTTGGCGCCCCTCGACGGCAATGCCGCGCGCGGCGCTTCGGCGACGCTTTCGACCGGGGCATCTTCGCCTCGAATCGACACCACCCGCGCGCGCCGGGCCCGCCGTTCGCTGAAGACCTGGCGCCAGACCCGAAGCCGTTCGGCCACCCGGACGACGGATCCCCCGCTCCCCCGGGTCAGATTCGCCAACGAGCGACCGCCAAACGCCATCGTACGGGTCGCCGTGCGCACGACGAAGCCGATTCCCCGGGCGATGGCGAGGATCGAGTTCCGCGTCGAAACCCCCAGCACGCTGAGAACGCCGACCAACAACAGAAAACCGTTCACCAATCCGCCGCCCGCGGTGCTGAGCAGCGTGCGTTCGTGGTACGCGAGGTATCCCCCCAAGGATCCGCCATCGTCACTTCCGAGCAACGAGGGAAAAACCGGCGCCAGTAGCGGAGGCAGCGTCGCGACGACCACGATCACCAGTGCGAAGCCACCGCCCACTCGCCAGGGAGAGAAGCGCAGCCTGCGTCCCAAGATGAGTTGCGCGCCGATCACCGCGACGGCGGCGACCACGATCAGGCCCGCCCAGCCGACGGTTCCGTAGAGCAAGCCCGCCAGCGTTGCGCCCACGACCCCCGCGTCGTTCGCCACGGGTACGAATTCGAAGATGGGATCCGAGGGTGTGTAGGTGAAGAGCGCGAGGGTTCCGATCATCGCGGTGACGATCAACGCCAACCCAAAGGACTCGGTCGCCACTCGCCAGGCAAACGTCGGTTGACCCCTGTCGCGAGTGGCTTTGTTCGCCGGGCGTCGTGCCGCGCTGCGCGCCGCACTAGCCAATGTGTTGGTTCTCAGACAACTCGCCCCTCACCCCCCGGGGACGGAAGTGGGACAAGGTTACCGACGACAACGAACACACGTCAAGCGCTGCTATGATGGAAACTCTTCACTCCAGTTCTCGTGTCCCGAGAGAGAGGTAGGAACACATGGCAGGCGTCAACAAGGTCATTCTTGTAGGGAATCTCGGTCGCGACCCGGAGTTGCGATACACGGCCAACGGCCAAGCGGTCGTCAACTTCACACTGGCGACGACAGAGAATTGGAACAACAAACAAAGCGGTCAGAAAGAAGAGCGCACCGAGTGGCATCGCATCGTCGCCTGGGGGCGCACCGCGGAGCTTTGCGCCGAATACCTCGCCAAGGGTCGAACCGTTTACCTGGAAGGTCGACTCCAGACACGCGAGTGGGAAGACAAAGAAGGCCAGAAGCGCAAGACCACGGAGATCAACGCCAACACGGTTCAGTTCTTGGGAGGCCGTGGGGGTGAAGGGGGCAACGCCGGCAGCGGTGGTGGTGGCGGTGGCCAGCGACGGGCTCGCTCTGGAGACGAGGGGGCGCCTCCGCCTCCGTCGGATGATGATATTCCCTTCTAGTTTCGGGCTTGCTCGCTAGGGCGCGGTTTGGGTTTGCCGGGGGTGTTTTCGCTCATGGCTCGCTCGACGGCTTGCTTTGCGATGGGTTGAGCTAGGTGCGACTCAACGTGCTTGCTGCTCGCTGCGCTTTACTTCGCGAAAACACCCCCGGCAAACCCAAACCGGTCGGGTAGCTAGGCCGTGTCGAATTTAAGCTCCGTCGGTGGACGGGGCTTTTCTTTTGTCTAGCGGTGGCCTTCGGTGCGGAGGTCGCGGACGAGACGGTTGATGGTGGCTTTGGCGTCTTCCGTCAGGTCTTCGAATTCGATGCCCATGCCGGGGGGTTCCGGGGATTCGCCTTCGCGGCTCCAGACGACGCGGCCTTGGATCTTGATCGAATCTTCACCGGGAAGTTGGAAGTGGAGCGAGACCGCCGTACCGCTGGCGTGGGGGTGGTCGGTTTCGATGAACATTCCGCCTTCGTTGATGTCGGTGGTGAAGTCGGAGAAGAACGAGTCGGTGGTCGAATAGTCCACTCTCAACACCGCTGCAGTTCGCGGCGTTTCGCGCTTCTCTTCGGCGGTTACGTTTACGGGCTCGCGGGTTTCGGGATCGGTCATCGTAAGCCTCGTCCGGGGGGCGGGCGTAGAAGGTTCGCTTCTTGGATCGACCGATCGCCCGCTACGCCTTAGGGGGAAAACCCGACCGAGCGCTGCGCTCAGCCAGGGAAGGCGCCGATTTCCCGCAGGCTCCGATAGCCCTGCTCCGCGACCACCACGTGGTCGAGCACGCCCACGCCCAGAATTTCCCCGGCGCGTACCAGACGCTCCGTAACCGCCAGGTCTTCGGCGGAAGGGGTCGGATCGCCACTGGGGTGGTTGTGGACAAGCACGATGGAGGCAGCCGCTTCCCGCAAGGCCGGGCGGAACACTTCGCGCGGGTGAACGAGGCTGGCGGTCAAGGTTCCCTTCGACACCAACACCTCGCGCGAAAGACGATGGCGACCGTCGAGCAACAGGATGTAGAAGCATTCGCACAGCGCGTGGCGCAAGCGCGGATAGAAGTGGTGGTAGACATCCGCCGGATCGCCGATGGCATCGCCCTGGGCGATGCGTCGGGTCGCCATGCGTTGGCCCAGTTCGAGCGCCGCGCGCAAGCTGGCAATCTTGACCGGGCCGACGCCGGGCCCTCGGAGTTCGCGAACGCTGGCCCGTGCCAACCCGGAAAGGCCGCCGTGTCGGACGAGCAGTTCCCGCGCGGTTTCGAGCGCATCCGCGTCATTGCCCCCCGTCCGCAGCAGCAGGGCAACCAGCTCCGAATCCCCCAAGGCCTCGGGGCCGAGCGCCGCCAGGCGTTCGCGCGGCCCGTCATTCGCAGCATGCATGGATTTCTTCCGCGGGACCGCGGTTGCGGGGACTATTGGCGGCAGCGACGCTCCGCGGCTTCGGCGGCCTTCACCGTGGCGGCAAACTCGCCGACCTCGTGTTCCGGCGCGACGAGGCTCTGAAACGTTTGCACGCGCGCGGCCCCGCCTTCGAGATGAGCGGCCAGGCTGCGGAGAGCGGCCAGGTAGCCTTTGACCACGGCGGCCTGGCTCATCGCGGCGGCGAGTTCCAGCGGAGCGGCCGGGCGATAGGTGGTCCCGTCCGTCAGCGTCACTTTTCCACCGGCCGAAATCTGACCGAGGCGCTGCATCGCCGCCCGCAAATAGCGATCCGTGTATTCACCGCGCGGTGTGAGTGCCCGCGCCAGGTCCGAGGGATCGAGCGCTTTGCGAAGCGCGGCGTCGAAGTGAAGCGCACAGCCCGTCACGTCGGAAGCACGCAATCGTGCCAAGGCCACCTTCACCCGTTCCACTTCCCCCGTCGCCCCGGCTTTCGGGATCAGGTCGAGGGCATAGCGATAGACGTCGCGAACCGGGTCGTGGGATTGGCGCGCCCGGAGATCCAGGGATTTCTTCTTGCCGAGACTGCTCAATTCCACGCGAATCATCAGGTCTTCGCCCAATTGCTGTGCGGTGACTTCGTCCACGAGTGCGCCGTGAAGCTGCTTCAATTCCGCTTCGAGCGTCTCGCTCTTCGCGGTCTCGTTCATGATGAGGTTGAAACCCTCTTCGCGTTCTTGAATGCGTGCGGTCAACGCTTCGTCGGTGAGGAACTGCAACGACGCGCGTCCCGCGAAATACGTATGGGCCACCGAGCGCAGCGTATTGGGCAATTCGTCGAGCTCGATGTTGACTTCGGTCTCTTTCCCCAGGACGCGGAGCGAAATCTCCTTGCCCTTGAAGCCATCCAGCGTGGCGCGGATCATCACATTGTCGCGGTCACCGGCATCGATCCGCCGCGGGAGAACGATCTTCGCGGGCGCCACGGATTGCTCGTAGCGTTTCTGAAAATTCGCACGCACGTAATAGAGATCGAGGTCGGCTCCGGGCGGCGTCGTCTCCACGTGGATGAAGCGATCTTCGTAATAGAACCCCGGGCGCAGAAAGGAGAAGATGCGCCCCATGCGCCAAGACGCATTCTCATTCGGTTCGAGATGCACCACTTCGAACGATTCGGAATTCGCTGCGCCGATGGAATGGAACAGCAGCGCGACAGCAACGACGATCAGACCGACTCCCCCGCGTCGTTTCATTTGGCTTCGTCCGTGCGTTTCCATTCCCCGCTCTTTCCGCCGCTCTTCCGTACCAATCGCACGGATTCGAGAGACATGCTTCGATCGATGGCCTTGCACATGTCGTAAACCGTCAAACCCGCCGCCGAGACCGCCACCATGGCCTCCATCTCCACACCGGTCCGTGCCTGCGCGCAGACGCGCGCTTCCAAACGAATGCAATGACTCTCCCGGTCGGGTGTCACATGCACTTCCACCAGGTCGAGAGGCAAAGGGTGAGCCAAGGGAATCCAATCCGCAGTTCGCTTCGCGGCTTGGATGCCCGCAAGACGGGCGGTCGCAAACACGTCCCCTTTCGGATTCTTCCCTTCGACGAGCTCGGCGAGCGTTGCGGGCGCCATGTGGACCGCTCCCCGTGCCACGCATTCGCGCCGGGTGATCGGTTTTTCTCCGACGTCGACCATTTGGGCGCGACCGGCTTCATCCAGATGGGTCAAGCTCACGCTTGCGATTCTCCCATGGGCTTGGCGAGCCACTCGAGGATTTCCCGAAACAACACCTCTTGTTCCGGCTCGTTCAGAATCTCATGCCGCAATTGGGGCAGGACGCGAAGTGTACTGTGCGGGTCGCGAAGGGTCAGGGCAAATTCCCGGCTTCCTTCGGGAGAGACGATCCGGTCCTCCTCCCCGTGGAGAACGAGTACCGGAACCCTCGCCTGCGCCCCGGCGGGACGCGTCCTCTCGATGGCGGACAGAAGCTCGGTCATGAGCGAGACCGTGGCCTTGCGGGTTACGAGCGGATCTTCCTCGTAGGCCCGAACGACTTCCGGGTCGCGGGAGAGCAGCTCGGGATCGACCCCGCCCTGGACCGAAACGCGGGGAAGCAGGGTTCTCGCAACGCGCCCCCAGAAGCGACGCGCATTCGAAACCCGGGGCGAGGTAAGCGCCGGACCCGACAACACCGCACAGACCACTTCCGGGTCGCGCTCGCACAAGCATGCGGCCACGACCAATCCCCCCATGCTGTGACCGAGCAAAACGATCGGAAGTTTCGGGTGCTCCTCGCGAATCCGCTCGAGGAAGGTCACCAGGTCATCGAGATAATCCTCGAAGCGTCGCACGTGACAACGTGGCCCGGCGGACCGACCGTGCCCCCGGTGGTCGTAGGCGTGAACCCCATAGTTTCGCTCGGCGAACCAGGCGCCCACATGGTCGTAGCGTCCACTGTGTTCACCAAATCCGTGAACCACAGCCAGGATCGCATCGGCACGCTCGGGCAACCAAGCGCGACGAAAAAGGGACAGGCCGTCCGCGGCTGCGAAGCGTGATTCCCGCCGCCGTACGATTCGACGTTGCATGCTGACGTCCCTAGGAATCTGACCCGGAATTCGGCACGACGCTTACTCCGAGGGGGAAACCGACGGATGTCGCGTCGGCCACAACGAGTTCCGGGTGAGTTGAGGGTTTAGGATTCGAACAGGCGACGGACTTCGGCTCGGGCCGCCCGAACGCGGTGAAGGTAGGTAACGCTTCGAATGTCCGAGCCCCAGAAGTATGCGGACACGCCGTCTTCATCACCCAATCGCCGAATGTTGCTGGAAAGAATCGCGCACCCCGCTTCGATGTTGCTTTCGATCGTGGTGAAATTTCCAGCGAGCTCGAGAGACTCGAGCATGTAGGGCATGACCTGCATCAGACCGACCGCACCTTTGGGACTTCGGGCCCAGGGGCGCGCACGACTTTCTACCAGGATGATGGCCGATACGAGTTCGGGATCGAGATCCTGCTCCGCCCCGCAGCGCATGACGGCCTGACCGATTCGGTTGCGCTCGGACAGGGAGAGTGCCGGGTTTGCCTCGCCCATGACGCGCCCAACCGCGGTCGCATCGAACGGGGCTTCGGCGTGTTGCGGCGACGCGTCGACCGGGGGCGTCGGGTGAACCCGCTCACCGGCCATGAGGAACCCGGCGACCAGCATCAACGCGATTCGCGTGCGTGTCATCGTCCGTTTCAAAGGTCCTGCTCCGCTGTCAATCTCGTCGCTGTTTCCAGTCCCGACCGAAATGGGATCCGGTACCGGAAGCAACCCCGAGCCGAGACCCCGCGCACAACGGTGCAGGGCCTTACGGAGCAGGGGGACGAGCGTTCCCACGATCAAAACGCGCGACCGCGGGGACAGGCGGATTTTATCCGAGGCCCCGGACACCCGCCATCGCGGCCCGGATCCCGCGTGCGAATCGCCACGCCGGAAAGAGAAGAGCTTTTAGAACACGGGTTTGCACCAAACCCTGTCCCTCGGCGATCGCCCATTCCGCTGCGTGGATTCTGCGTGCTCCCATTCCCCATATCGGCGCTGTATCGAGCAACCGGCCCCACCACTCGAGTAGGTTCCGTTACATTCCGCCCCGCATGTATCCCGAAATCGTGAACCTCTGGGGCTTCTCCATCAGTTCCTTCGGCGTGATGATGGCCGTCGGATTTCTGGTTGGAGCGTGGATTACCGGTGTCCGACTGCAGGAGCGGGACTTCGATCCCGAGATCGCGACCACCATTCTTCTTTGGATCATGTCGGGTGGAATCCTGGGGTCGAAGCTCTATTTCGCCATCGACATGTGGGCCCGCGACCAATCCAGCTTCAATGCAGCGCTGTTTTCCCGCGACGGAATCACCTGGTATGGCGGCCTGATCGGCGGCACCTTGATCGGCGCCATCGGTTGCCGCGTCCACCGCGTGAACATCAAGATGTTTGCCGACAGCGTATGTATCGGTGCCGCCGTCGGGCAGGCGATTGGTCGCGTCGGGTGTTTTCTGGTGGGGGACGATTACGGGCGGGTCACCGATGTCGCCTGGGCTGTCGCGTTTCCGAAGGGCGCTCCGCCCACTTTCGAAACCGTCCATCCCACGCAGCTCTACGAAGTCGCCTGGTTGTTACCGGTCGCGGCATTGCTCTGGAGTCGGCGCCGAGCCAGCCCCTTCCTATTCGGGGAATACATCGCCTTGAACGGCGTCGGGCGCTTGTTCATCGAGTACTGGCGGGTGAATCCCAGAGTGGCCTTGGGAATGACGGAGCCCCAATGGATCGGGATCGGGTTGATCGTGCTCGGGCTCTCGGGCTGGTTGTTCTACCGTTTCAAGAACGCCGAATAGGCGCGCGCCGGACGCTTCAGGCTCGGGCCGCCACTTCCTGGAGGCGCGCCGTCAACAGCGCGGAAGCATCGCCAAGCGCTTCACGCTCCGTTTCGTCGAGCAAGGGATCGATGCGGGAAAACGCCGACAGCGCCAGGGCGGCGTAGCGCGCTTCGTCGGCGCTCGGAACTGCGTCGAGCCAATTGGCGACGCGGTCGACGGCACGCGTGTATTCCCCACACAAATAGGCGCTCATGCCCTCCGCGTAGGCGGTGAGTCGCGTCAACGCCACGTCGTTCGACCCGCGCGAACTCGCTTCGTGGAGCACGCCCTTGGCCTCATCGAAATAGCCGCTGTCCAGATAGGAACGCGCGGCGCGCTCGTAGGCGGCCGCGGAAGAACCGTAGAGCTCCTCCAGCAAGCGTTCGGGTTCTTCGACGAAAACCTCCGCCAGCAAGGGTCCGTTCTCGACGAGAAAGCGAGCGACGTGTCCGGTGTCTTTGTAGATACCGAGGAGCACGCGAAACTGTTGACGAGTTTGAGCAAGCAGCACATCGGTTTCCTGAAGTGCCTCCTCCAAGCGCTCGGAGGTGACCGAAAGGATCTTCTCGAACTCGCGGAACAGCTCATGGGTGTCCGGGTCCCCCTCCTTCCTCAAGGCGCGCACCTTGGGTCCATAGCTCTCTCGCTGATAGAAATTCTCCCGGAACTTCATGGCCTCGTGAAACAGCGAACCCACCGCAAGATCGAAGAGGGCCTCGCGTCGCATGACCACTTCGCCTTCGGCGGGATCCCGCCGAAACAGGGCGTGGCAGCGTTCTTTCAAGCGAAATAGGGCACTCGATTCGTCGTCACCGATCAGCTTCGTGACGTCCTCGAAGCGCAGCTCCCCTTGGCGAAACTGGTTCGACACGCGCCGGGTCAGGCAATACACGGTCGTAAACTCGCGGATTACATCGGCGAGCCCCGACGGATCCGCCTCCTGGTTGCTCTTCAGTCCATTCATGGGACCAATATATCGCAACTACAAGCCACCCAATCGCTTTTGGGCAGCCGGGTGCGCGTTGACCCCGCATTCGGGTCGCCTATGTTTGGGGCCGAATCCGCCGATCTAGGGAATGGGTCGGAGCGCAGAATACCCCGACCCCCAACCGGTCGAGAACAGATTGGAGATTCCATGAGCCAGCCCGTCGAACGAGAGAGCCTGGAAGTCGATGTCCTATTCGTCGGTGCCGGTCCCGCGACGCTCGCGTCGGCCCTGCACCTGATGAACCAGGTACAGGCCCACAACGACCGCGCGGAGAAGACGGGCGGCAAGACGATCGAACCGCCCTCGGTGCTGGTAATCGAGAAATCCGCGAACGTCGGCGACCACATGCTCTCGGGCGCAGTCATGAACCCGAAAGCCATTCGCGAACTGGTTCCCAACTTCGAAAGCGAAGGCTTCCCCACCGAACACGTCTGCACGGATGCGCTTTTCTACATGTTCCATCCGAAGGGCAAGATCAGCTCGCCCTTCGTGCCGCCCAATTTCGCCAAGAAGGGCTACCACACGATTTCCCTCAGCAACGTGAGCAAGTGGCTTTCCGAGCGCTGCGAGGCAGCCGGCGTGGACATCTACCCCGGGTTCGCGGCGGACAAGATCCTGACCGAGGGCAACCGCGTAATCGGTGTTCGGATCGGCGACAAGGGCATCGACAAGCACGGAAAACCGAAGCCCACCTTCGAAGCCGGCATGGACATCCTCGCCAAGGTCACGGTGCTCGGCGAAGGCGTACGGGGCACACTCTCGAAGCAACTGATCGATCAGATGGGACTGGCGACCGGTCCTCAGGTCTTCGAAACCGGCATCAAGGAAATCTGGCGCGTGCGTCCCGAGAAGCACAAGCCCGGCCGCGTCATTCACGGCGCATCGTTCCCGCGCTTCTTCAAAGAGTTCCACGGCATGTGGCTCTACGACATGAAGGACAATCTTGTTTCCTACGGATTCGTCACACTCCTCGATTCCGAGAATCCCTACAACGATCCCCATCTCGAAGCGCAGAAATTCAAGACGAACCCCTGGATGGCAGACCTTCTCGATGGCGCGGAGTTGATTCGCTACGGCGCCAAGGCGTTGCCCAGCGGGGGTCTGCTCTCGCAACCGAAGCTCTACACCGACGGTGCGCTCCTCGTGGGCGACTCCGCGAGTTTCTGTAACGCCCAGAACCTGGCGGGCGTCCACATGGCGATGAAGTCAGGCATGTTGGCCGCGGAGACGATCGTCGATGCCCTGGTGAGTGGCGACACGAGTTCCGTCACCCTCGGCGGCTACGCCGAGCGCTACCGCACGAGTTGGGCGTACGAGGAACACGTGCAAGCGCGTCACTTCCAGACTTCGGTCCAGAAGGGTCCCCTCTTCTTCTTCCTCAACGAGCCCCTGCGCATGATCACCGGCGGGCGCGGCATGCTGGGCAAGATGGATCTCGAAGCCGGGCACACGAAGATGAAAAAGATCTCGGAGCTTCCCGCCAAGCAGCGCCAGAAGGAAGAATTCGAGTTCGACAACAAGCTGACGTTCAGCAAGGAACACCTGGTGGGCTTCAGTGGAACCGCTCACGAGGCCGACCAACCGTCCCACCTGGTGGTCGCGGATACGGATCTATGCCGGGATGTCTGCACCGAGGAATACGGGAATCCCTGCCAACACTTCTGCCCGGCCGCGGTCTACGAAATGGTCCCGGACGAAGAGAACGCGGGAAAGAACAAGCTCTTCATCCACCACGAAAATTGCGTGCACTGCAAGACCTGCGATATCGCGGATCCGTACCAGATCATCACCTGGACCCCCCCCGAAGGCGGCGAAGGCCCGGACTACTCGCAGATGTAAGCCAACGCCAAAGTGGTCAAAGGAAGTGACTGAGTGCAAAGCACGAAGTCGTACTCCCAATCCCAGCCAACGCGAGAGTGGTCAAAGGAAGTGACTGAGTGCGAAGCGCGAAGTCGAAATCCCATCGCCACGGAGCCCCAATAGGTTCGCGAAGCACGAAGTCGCACCCCAACTCCCACCCACGCGAGAGTGGTGAGAGACCAGGTGCGCGCGAAGTCAAACTACCCGCGCGACCCCGCTTCCCCCAAAGCCACTTCCAGATCCCGCATCACTTCCGCATCCCGCGCCACCAGCAACGCCCGCGACGCGACGTCGACGGAATCCGGAAACGGCGCGCCCCCGTCTCCGCGCAGCAGCGCCCCAGCTTCCGCGGCAATCAACACACCGATCCGCCCCCGAATGCTCACCCCCAACGGCCCCTTGGCGAGGCGGAGCCCCCCACAGAACCCGGGCACCAGGGGCGCCACGGCAATTGCACCGCCGCTTCCATTCGAGGGCTCATACCCCAGCTCGATCAGTTTCGACACGACCGGTTTGGGCATTTCGTGGGAAACGATCACACCGCGCCCTTCCCGGGATAGAAGAGCGGCTTCCCAAGGCGCGTCCTCGTGGGCCATGCGCGCGCCGCCGCCGCGCACGGCCTCGAAGAAGCGTCTTTCCCGCGGTAGCGCGACCAGGGCACCCTCATAGCGCCCGTCGACTGCGAGACCCGCCATGACGCCGTAGGGCCCATCTCCGCCCAGATAGGATCGGAGCGTCCCATCGATCGGATCGATCACCACCTTGGCGTCCCCACCCCTCGAAAAGAGCGAAACCGTCGGCGTGTCCTCTTCGGCCTCGACTTCGACCTCGGGGAACATCTCGAACAGCGGGACGAGCAATGCTTCCTGGGATGCGGTGTCGGCTAGCGTCAGCGCGGCTTTCACTGCGGTGGATTCACCCGTCTTCGGACGATTGGCGACTCGGCCCTCGAGCGCGACCGCGATAGCGGCCGCCTGGCGCAGAGCGCCGGAGAGGCATTCGACAAATTTGCGCGCGTCGGCGGCCACGATTGCGCCAACTTAGCGGCCTGACGCGCCGAAGGCAGGCGATGCGCTCGCATCGCCTGCCTTCGGGTCGATCACCGCCACCCCCCGTTCGAGGGCGGCGCCATTTCCTAGCTACAGCCGCTCGTGCTCCCGCAATTCGGACACTTGTAGCAAGCGCCGTTGCGAATCATGATCGAGCCGCAATCGATACACGACGGCGCGTCGGCTTGCTGAACCGCCGAGTAGGCGGGTTCCGCCTCGCGCCCCTTCGCGCCCCCCGCCACCACCGCGAGCCCCACGGTGTCCGCCTGGGTTTCCTGTTCGTCGGGAACCGCCGGCTGGTCTTGCAGGAACCGGTTTCCGAGGAATCGAAACACGTAATCCGTAACGGATTTGGCGAAGGGGATTTCCCGGTTGTTCGTGATCCCTGCGGGTTCGAAGCGCGTGTGGCTGAACTTGTCCACCAATGCTTTCAGCGGCACACCGTACTGCAGGGCAATGGAGGTCATGGTCGCAATCGTGTCCATCAGACCCGACACGGTGCTGCCTTCCTTGGCCATTCGGAGGAAGATCTCACCGGGCGTATTGTCCTCGTAGAGACCGACCGTGAGATAGCCCTCGTGGCCCGCAATCGAGAACTTGTGAGTCCTGGCGCTGCGTTCATCGGCGAGCTTGCGACGCACGGGACGCGGAATCTCGGACACCGAGGCGGTCGCGTCCTTGCCCGTGTTCAAGGGCTGCGTTCGCTTGCAGCCATCGCGATACACTGCGAGTGCCTTCAGGCCAAGACTCCAACCTTCGGTGTAGGCCTCCTCGATGTCCTCCACCGTCGCGTCCTCGGGCAGATTCACCGTCTTGCTGATGGCACCGGACAAGAACGGCTGCACGGAACCCATCATTCGGATGTGGCCCATCCAATGGATCGACCGCGTGCCGGAGAGCGCGCGGAACGCACAATCGAACACCGGCAGGTGTTCGTCCTTCAACTCCGGGGCCCCTTCGATGGTTTCGTTCTCGTCGATGTATTGGATGATGGACGCGACGGCTTCGGGCGAATAACCCAGCTTCGCCAGAGCCCTCGGAACCGTACCGTTGACGATCTTGAGGAGTCCGCCGCCGACCAGCTTCTTGTATTTCACCAGGGCGATGTCGGGCTCTACACCCGTAGTATCGCAATCCATCATGAACGCGATCGTTCCGGTCGGCGCCAACACCGTGACCTGGGCGTTCTTGACACCGGACTTCCGCGCCTGCGCCAAAGCCTCGCCCCAAACACTGCGCGACTCGGCGAGCAGGCCCTCGGGGACACCGTTGGACGGCACCGCGTCGGCCGCGGCTTTGTGCATGCCGATCACCTCGATGAACGGCTTGCGGTTCATGCGATAGCGCGGGAAGGGCCCCATGGCCTCGGCGACCTCGGCACTGGTGAGGTAGGCCTGACCGCACATGAGCGACGTCACCGCCGCAGCCAGATTGCGCCCCTCATCACTGTCGTACGGAAGCCCGGCGGACATCAGCATGGCGCCCAGGTTCGCGTACCCCAGCCCCAAGGGTCGGTACAGGTGACTGTTGCGCGCGATCTTCGGCGTCGGGTAATCGGCGTGATCGACCACGATTTCCTGACCGAGAATCGTGAGCGCTACGGCTCGCTTGTAGTCCTCGACCTGGAACCCCCCTTCCTCGTCGAGGAAGGTCATCAGGTTCAAGCTCGCCAGGTTGCACGCCGTGTCATCGAGAAACATGTACTCGGAGCACGGGTTGCTCGAGTTGATGCGCCCGGACGTCTTGCAGGGATTCCAGCGGTTGATGGTGGAGTCGTATTGGATTCCCGGATCGCCGCAAATGTGCGCCGCTTCCGCCATTTCGCGCAGGATGTCACGCGCCGGAGCCGTGTCCATGACCTCGCCGGTGGTGACGGATCGCGTCTGCCAGGGTCGATCGTCCTGGGTGCAGCGCATGAACGGATCCGACACGCGCACCGAGTGATTTGCGTTCTGATAGAAGATGGAGTCGTAGGCACCACCGGGGACGTTGAAGCCACCGTCGTAGCCCTGATCGATCAACGCCCAGGCTTTCTTCTCTTCTTCCGCCTTGCTGCGCACGAAGTCGAGAATGTCCGGGTGGTCGACGTTCAGGATCACCATCTTCGCCGCGCGGCGCGTCTTGCCGCCAGATTTCACGACACCCGCAAAGGAATCGTAGCCGCGCATGAACGAAACGGGCCCCGATGCAGTCCCTCCCCCGGCCAAGGTTTCGCGCGAAGAGCGAATGGACGAGAGATTCGACCCGGTCCCCGAACCGCCCTTGAACAGCATCGCCTCGGTCTTGGCCAGATCCATGATCGATTCCATCGTGTCATCGACGGAATTGATGAAACAAGCGCTGGCCTGCTGCGGCGTGTCTTTGACACCCAGGTTGAACCACACCGGGCTGTTGAAGGCCATCTTCTGGTGAAGCAACAGGTAGGTGAGTTCGTCGCGATAGCTTTCTTCGTCTTCGGGAGCGTGGAAGTAGCCCGAGGCCCGGCCCCATTCGCAAATCTTCCCCACCACGCGGCCAATCAGTTGCTTGACGCTGTGCTCGCGTTCGGGCGTGCCGATGTGACCTCGGAAATACTTGGAGACCACGACGTTGGTGGCGAGTTGAGACCAACTCCGGGGCATCTCGACGTTGGTTTGCTCGAAGACGACCTCACCCTTTTCGTTGGTGATCTTCGCCGAACGAAGTTCCCACTCCACAGTCTTATAGGGATCTTCTCCCGCCTGCGTGAAGTACCTGGGAATCCGCAATCCCCTGGCGTCGGCGTTCTTGGTCATCTTCCGCTTCCCATTCTCGGTGCCCGTCGTGTTCAACCCCTTCCCCCCTTTTTGATTTTGAATCGCAAGTCGTTCTTTACACCGAAGCGATGTCTTCTATAGACACACTTCGGTGTAGGCTGTGCGGTCGCGTCCAGCATTCGAGCGCTGAAACCTCTGATTGTTGTGGATCGATGAAGCGCAATCCCTGGAGATGAGAGAGGCGCCGGAGATCCCTCCGGCGCCCCCGAACAAGGACAGGTCCTCCTTCCCACCCTAGCTCGTGCTCCCAACGACGACCGCCTAAGAACCCCCCCAGGCCGCCGAAGAGATCATCACATCCCCATGTCAAACTTGATACTCCCCGGCCCCAGGGACGTCAACTGAATTTCCACAAAATCTTGCGTTTACAATGGCGCACAACCACAACCTGTCGATTTCATTGACTTCGGCATTCCGCCGCCAAGACGCAAGCGGCAAGCCGCCCGCAAGCGAAGCGCAGGCCACCTATCTAAGTGTTTGAAGTTGTGGAGTTAACGCTTCGCGTTAGCGCACTGCGTTAGGAACTGTTGTCGGGAAGCCCCGTGAAGCGGAAGCCCACTCCTTCGGAAACCTTGTACCGAATGTTCATGCCGATCAGCAGCGCGGTCCACGCTTCGATCGCACGCGCGTTGGCGAGCGGGCCACCATCGACCGCGCGCAATCCGGGCACCAGGGGGCAGAGATCCATCACCGCTTTTCGCGGCGCCTTTTCCCCCGACACCACGACGTCGCATTCGACCGGCGCATCCAATGTTCGCAAACGGTGTGCTGGAACATTCTGGAACGCCGAAACCACCGCCACGCCCTCGGGGGCCAGGTCCGCCACCAGCTCCGCACAGGATCCCTGCCAGACGCCCACCATTCGGGTGGCCCGGTCTCCGACCGCCGTAGCGAGGGGGACCCCCATCGACACTAGAATCTGTCCCGGCGAGAGCGCATCGCGAATGCCCTTGAGGGTTCCGGCCGTGTGCTCGAAGGGGACCGAGAGGATGATGATCGGCGCGCGCTGGGTCGCCTCGGCGTTCTCGTACCCGTCGACTTCCGCGCCCGCCACCGCGGCCCGTACCTCTTCCGCGGCCGCCACGGCTTTTTCCTTCTTGCGAGACCCGATGACGACCGGCCGGCCCGCCTGGGCGAAACGCAGAGCCAATCCCAGCCCCTGGTCCCCGGTGCCGCCCAAGATGGCAATCGCCTGCGAAGAACGTTCCGCCATAGGACGCGCAGCGTAGCTCAATCTATGCTCCCGGGATGGCGAACGAATCACCGACCACTCCTCGATCCATCGCCCAGGATGGCCCCCGCCACCTGGCCATCACCTGGGGAGACGGCCACCGCAGCCGCTACGAGATCCGCGATCTACGCTTGGCGTGCGCGTGCGCACATTGCGTCGATGAATGGAGCGGCGCTGTGCGACTGGAGCCCTCCTCCGTGCCCCAGGACGTGGCGCCCCTGAAGCTGGAGAGCGTCGGGCGGTACGCGATTCAGATCTACTGGAGCGACGGACACGATTCGGGAATCTATCCCTTCGAACGACTTCGCACGCTTTGCCCGTGCGCGGAATGCGCTGCCCCCTAGGCGCCATCCCTCCGAGCTCCGACCCGCAAGACGCTAATCGTCTTCGACGACGCCGATCCAATCGAGCTCGCGGAAACGCCCGTCGAGATCCATTCCGAATCCCACGACCCAGCCCGGTTCGACCTGGAAGGGCCCGACCGTGAAGCCCACATAGTCGAGGGGCAGGTCCTCGCGCTCGGCGCCGTGCTTGTCGATCAACACCGCCGTGTGTACCGAATGCGCGCCGGCCCCCTCCACGAGATCGAGTACCGCGCGCAAGGTCTTCCCTTCGTCGGCAATGTCATCGCACACCAGAACGTCTCGCTCGTTCAAAGCCTCGAGCGCCACGGGACCCAACTCCACCGAATTCAGTGCGGTGCCGTCCGTGCGGTGGGCGCGAACCATATGGACGACCGGTGCCAACCCGTGTCGCTCGAGCCCCGCAACCAAGCCGTCCACGAAACGCGCAGATCCTTCGGCGATCCCGAGAATCGACAGCGCTCCATCGCGGTAATCTTCCGCCAACGCACGGGAGAGTTCTTCGATTCGCGTGGCCACGCGCTCGGCGTCGAACATGCGCGCGATACGCATCGCTAGAGGGATCCCAGGAATTGTTCGAGCAATCGATTCGTCTCCTCCGGCGCCGCGAGATTCACGACGTGCCCCGCACCCTCGACGATTTCCATTCGACTGTGGGACAGCCTTCGCGCCAATGCCTCTCCCTCGCGCACCGACGCCGCGTCCAGTCCCCCGGCAAGGATCAACACCGGGCAGGTCACGCCCGACAAAGGCGGCGACCACGCATCGGGCGCGGGATGCTTGGCCAGGAACTCCCGCAGGATGTGGGCGAGGGCGTGGGGCGCGTGTTCGAGAAAGCCCTGACGTACCCAGCGGGCCGCGTCGGGATCGAGTCCCGACGCCTCCCCCCATACGTAGGTCTCCCCCGCGGATTCGAGACCGCCCGACTCGATCGCTGCCGCGAAATCGCGGCTCCAGGCAACGCCGCGGCCCGACGGTGGAGGCGATGCGAGAACGAGAGCGCTCACACGCTCGGGCCACATCGCGGCGAAACGCAAAGCGACGGCGGCCCCCATGGAGAGCCCACCCACCACCGAGCTTGCCAATTTTTCCGCATCGAGAATGCGTTCGAGATCGCGGCAGAAGGCTTCGGGGCGGTAGTTTCGCGCCCCCTCCGGCGCATCGCTTCGGGCGTGCCCGCGCGCATCGAAGGTCAAGACGCGGTACCGCGCCTTCAGGGCGCGGACCTGCGGCCGAAAATTTCGCGCACTGCCCCCGAAGCCGTGACCGAGCAATACCGGCGGCCCGTCCCCGCTGCTCTCCACGTGGAGCCGGACCGATGCCTCGACGGTTTCGGAAGCTTCGCTCAAGTCGACTGACGCACCAGATCGCGCAGCGGACGCATCCCCACGGTCTGGATGCCTTCGCGGGCGAGCGCAGTTCGCCCCGTCTCTCCTCCGTAGAAGGTCCGCTCGAAATCCCGCATGTGGGCGTCGGGCGCAATGGAGGAAAGTTCTTCGCCCCCGCGTGCGGGGTGACAGATCAAATAATTGACTCCCGGGCGGAGCTTCGACAAACGGTTGCGATTGTGGGCCTCGCCTGCCCCCGGTTCGAAGTGCAGCGAGTTGGCGTCGAGCCCGTCGAGCGCCGGAATTCCATTCGCTTCCAGCTGCGCGACCGCACGGGCAACACTTTCTCCCAGTCCCTGCATCCCGGCGGCGCGCAGGGTTTCGGCGTCGGGAAGCGTCGCCAGTACGGGGAGACGGTAGTCGCAGGCGAGACGTGCGTAGACGTCGAGCAACGGCGGAATGAAGCAGGTCCCCATGTGGGAATCCAGGTGGGTCACGTCGATCCCCGCGTCGAGGGCTCGATCGATCTGCGCGCGCAGCTCCACCTCCGCTTCTTCCGCCTTGGCGCGCTGCACGCATTCCACGAGGGATCCTGGAAAATAACCCGTGTCATCGAGCAGCGATGGCACCGCGCGACTTCCGGCCACGGGTCCCCAGCGGTAGTGCTTCCACTCGGACGTCAGGGTGAGGTGAACTCCCAGATCGAGTTCCGGATGCGCGCGCGCGTAGGTGGCCGCTTCGGGAAACCAGGGACACGGAACCATGATGCTGCCGCAGGTGGCGGGACCATTGGCGAGCGCCTCGAACGCACCCTCGTTGGCGGCGTGACACATCCCGATGTCGTCGCAGTGCACCACCGCCACGCGGTCTTCGGCCGCAAACCCCAAGCGTTCGAGCAGACTCTTTCCGGTCGGTGCTTCCATGCCGCTCAGGATACCATCGGCTGGGCCCCTGGCGCGGGGAACAACAACCTCCACGCTTTGATAGTCTCCGCAGTCGTGAAACCCGAACTTCTGGAAGCCGCGGCGCAAAGCGCCGCTCTGGCCGCCGATGCCGCGCGCCGAGAGATCCTCAGCCGATTCCGCTCCGTCGCGGTGGAGCACAAGGCAGACGGGTCCCCGGTCACCGAAGCGGACCGCGCCGCCGAACGCACCATTCGCCAGATCTTGACCCAACGTCATCCGGATTTTTCGGTTCTCGGCGAAGAATACGGCGCGGTTGGCGATGCCGACGCGCCGCGTTGGATCATCGACCCCATCGATGGAACCATCGCTTTCTCCCGGGGAATTCCGCTCTTCTCGACGCTGATCGCTCTGATGGTCGACGGCGTCCCGGTGGTCGGCTTGATCGACTTGCCGGCGCTGGGCGAACGCTATGTGGGCTGGTCCGGAGGCGGCTGTCACCGCAACGGAAAGCCGGTGCGGGTTTCCGAACAATCCGATCTCTCTCGCGCGCTCGTCGCCCACGGCGACGTCTATTGTTTCCGCGAGTGCGGGGAAGAGGCCGCCTTCGATTCCCTGGTTCGTCAGGTTCCCATGCTGCGCGGTTACACGGACGCCTTCGGACACGCCCAGGTACTGGGGGGAGGCGTCGACGCCATGCTGGACCTCCAGCTCAACGCCTGGGATGCCGCGGCCACCCAGGCCCTGGTTCCCGAAGCCGGTGGGCGCTGCATGACCTTCGAGTATCCCGGCAACAAGCTCGGCCTCGTGTTCGGCAGCCCTGCCTTGGTGGAACAACTCGCCTCGACACTATCGAGGGGAAAGAACATCGATCCTGCTCGGTAGCCTCGAGGGCTCTCTATTTCGGTGTTTTTCCCCACCAATATTTCCGATCATGTGAAAAAGCCTTCGTGTTTGGTTCTCCACAACGGAAATCGCTAACCCTAGTCGTGTCGAGGGGGGGTGCTTATGCGCGCGTTGGTTGTGCTCGGGTGGGGAACGGCTGTTTGGATCGCAACCGCGATGGCGAGTTCCGCCGCGGTCTTCGATGTCGACACGAATCTCGACGGGGTGGACGCCAACCTCGCCGATGGTGTCTGTGCGACCGCCGGCGGGGCGTGCTCGCTCCGCGCCGCCATCATGCAGTCCAATACGACGGCGGCCAAAGACACGATCAACGTTCCGGCGGGGGTCTACCGTATCCTCATCGTCGGAGTCCGGGAGAATCTCTCCGTCCAGGGTGACTTCGACATTCTGTTCGACTTGGACATCATCGGTGCCGGCCCGGACCAGACCATCATCGATGCCCAACAGCGCGACCGCGTGTTCCAGATTTTTGCGCTCGAGAACCAGCCGCGCCCGACCGTCACCCTCGAAGGGCTCACGATCCAAAACGGCTTCGTCACCGTTGAAGGCATCCAGAGCAGCGGCGTCGGCGGCGGCATCGCAACCGGCAACGCGATCCTCCACGTGAACAATTGTGTGGTGCAGGACAACATCGCAGGCTTCAGCGGTGATGGAGGTGGGATCTCGGGTGGGTTCAACACGGATCTGACGATTACGGACTCGGTGATCCGCGGAAACGCGGCGGACCTTCGCGGCGGCGGAATCTACCAATTGACGGGAACCATCACGCTGGTTCGTTCTCAAGTGAGCGACAACCGCGCGTCCGGGGGCGGGGGGATCTTCGTCGATCAAACGTTCCTCGACATACGAGACTCCAGCATCGATCGGAACCTCAGCTACGCGGGGGATGTCACCGGTGCCGGCATCATGGGGTTCAGCGGCGGGCCCATCTCACTCACCAACTCGACCGTGCACAGCAACATTCTCTTCGTCGGAAGCGGCGGGGCGGGAATCTTCAAACAGGGGGGCGACCTGGATATCGTCAACTCCACCATCAGCGGCAACATCGCCTACCTCGGAAGCGGCGCCGGCGGGATCTTCATTCGGGGCGGAACCGTGTCCATGCGCAATTCGACCATCGCGAACAACAGCGCGGCGTTTGGCGGCGGCGGACTCTTCGTGAGTCGCCTGGCGCCGACGAACCTGACCGTCGAAAATTCCATCGTCGCCAACAACCCCGGGGGCACCGATTGCGGGGGCGACGTTTTTCAAGTGAATTCCCTCGGCTACAACCTGGGTGGCGATGGATCGTGCGATTTTTCGCATGTCACCGATCTACCCGCGATACCGCCGATGCTCGGCCCCCTCGCCGCCAACGGTGGCCCCACGATGACCCACGCGCTCCTGGACGGAAGTCCGGCGGAAGATGGGGGAAATCCCTTGGGATGCCGCGATCCGGGGGGCACGCTCCTCGACACGGATCAACGCGGCATCGTACGTCCCCAAGGAGAAGCCTGCGACATCGGTGCGTTCGAGCACGTGGTCGATTCCGACGGCGACGGATTCAACGACGATGTGGACAATTGCCCGAACGTCTTCAACGACGACCAGAACGACGACGATGGCGATGCGGTGGGCGATGCGTGCGACAACTGCGTACTCGACGCCAACCCCCGCCTGGGGGAACTCGGAGAGCCGGCGCGAGAAGCGTTCCAATCCACCACCGGCGGTCAACTCGACGACGATGCCGACGGCATCGGAAACCAGTGCGACGCCAAGTTCGAGAACGGCGGATTGTTCGTTGGCGCACTCGACCTGTCGGACATGGTGGCGTCCTTCAACCGGCTGCGCGAAGGGGACGATTGCGGTGCGTCGGGCGATCTGACCTGCGCGCGGTTCGACCTCGACAACGCGGGACTGGCCATCGGTGCCAACGATCTCGCACGCGGGATCCAACTCTTCAACACGACACCCGGCCCCGCCTGCGACGCCTGTCCGCTCGTTTGCGTCGGTCCTGCCTGCCCATAGGTCCATGGCCTCCTCACCGTCGCAGAGAACATCGATGGCGCGAGACCTCGGCGAATCGATCTTTCTATCGGGACTGGTGGGGCTCGGTTTTTCGCTCTTCGATCAGTGGCTCCTCCATCTGGGACCGGCCAGCCAACCGCTCGTAGACCTTCCGGTGCAGTGGGGTGCGTGGGCGATCGCAATCGCTTTGTCGGTCGTCTTCGGTGCCCTCCTCACGCTGATCCTGCGGGCGGTTGCGCCGCTGCGAATCCTCGGCCCGGCGCCGCGACTGGCTTCGGCAGCCGTCTGGGCGTTCTGGCTCAGCGTCCTGGCCATGTCGGCGAGCCGCGTCAGCTTGCTGATCGGCGGACTGGTGCTGATCGCCACACCGCTTGCCGCGATCGGGATGATGGGGTTGATGCGCGCACTCGAATCCGCGGCGGACGTGCGACCCGCCCGCGCGGTCGTGGCCCTGATCGCGGTTTGTCTCCCCGCGCAGCTCGTCACCAGCTTGTTCTCTCTGTTGCGCGTGCACCCGGTCCCGGCCTGGCTGCCCGGCGCCGAAGTCGCGGCACTGTTGGCGAGCCTCGGGATCGCCAGCGGCATCGCGTTGGTCTGCGGACTTCGGTTGGGTGCGCGACCGGGCAACCCCCGCTGGATGGTCGTTCCGTCCGTCTTGCTGTGCGTTGCCCTCCTCCCGGCGTGGCTGCGCGCAACGCCCAACGCCAGCCAACTCGACAGCCCCAATTTGATCTTGATCGTGCTCGATGCCATGCGCCGCGATCACGTGGGCCTGTACGACTCCCGCGCCCGAACACCGGCGATCGACGCGTTCTTCTCCGACGCACTGGTTTTCGACAACGCGTTTTCCTCGGCGGGATGGACCTTGCCGTCGATGCTCTCGGTCTTCTCGGGGAAACACCCGCGCCTGACCCTCAAGCGCTACCTACCGATCCACAGCATCGAACCCCAGATCTCCACGCTGGCCGAGCGACTCCGCGACCGGGGGTATGCGACGGGTGCCTTCGTGACCAACGTTCTGCTCGGACCGCAAACCGGGGCCTTGCGGGGATTTCAACAACGCCTGCTTGCGAACCACCATCTTCGCCGCGGTCAGTTGCAAGCGGGCCCCCCCCTGGCTGCGGCCTGCTGGAACCATCTTTCAGCCTGGTTGAATCCCCATCAGCCGTTTTCCGACACGACGCGCATCGCTCTCGAGGAAACCGATCGTTTTCTCGATCGCCACGGCGACCAGAGCTTCTTCGCCTGGATCCACCTGACTTCGCCCCACGACCCCTACAACCCGGACGGATCGCTGCGCGACGAAGGCGATTTCGGGCGTTTGCGACCGGGCTATTTCGCACCCCAACACGAGTTTCCCAGCACCGAAGATCTGCGCGAGGGCCGCTTCATTCCCACGGAATCCGAGAAGCGCCACATCGCGCAACTGTATCGCGGCGAAGTCGAGCAATTGGACCGGGAACTAGCGGGACTGTTCGAGAGTCTGGAAGCCCGTGGCCTGCTCGAATCGACGGTAGTGGTCCTCACTTCCGACCACGGGGAAGAATTCTGGGACCACGGTGCCTACAACCACGATCACAGCCTGTACGCCGAACTCACGTCGGTTCCCCTGTTGATTCGCGCCCCGGGACATTCCGGGCGCCGCGTATCGAACATCGCTTCGCTGATCGATCTCGATTCGACCCTCGCCAGCTTGCTCGGACTCCCACCCCGGGAAGACAGCGATGGCGTGGATCTATTGACGAGCGAGGAAAGCCGCATCGCCTTCTCGGTCGACCACGCGCTTCACCTCTACGCGGCCCGCGATCCCCGCTACAGCGCCGTGTGGGACGGACTTCGCGATCAACTCCGCTTGTTCGATCGAACGCGCGATCCCGCAGAGCAACACGACATCGCGCAAACCCTCCCGGACGTGGCCAACCACTACCGCGGACTCCTTGGCGCCTACCGCGAGGAACTCGAAACCCGCGCCCGCACCCGTCCGGGTCCCGCGGACATCGATCCCGACACCCTGCGGCGCCTCCAGGAACTCGGCTACGCGCGCAGCGTTCCCAGCGCCAATCCGCCGGTCTCCGCAGAAGCCCCCTAGCGATCCTTTCGAGATCAAAAATATCATTATTTTCAGATAGTTACGACTCTGGTTGCGGACTCAAGAACACGCAACGCGGCGCCGATACAGAGGATTGCGTCGGAGGAACATGTGGGCCGAATTCAGCACATCGGAAAGCAGATCGCCTGGGGGCTCGGCTACGAAGTCTTCGGCCGCAAGGCGAACCGCACGCTGCGTTCGAAGCTCAACAACACCCTTCGCGAACTCGACATCAATTGTGTGATCGACGTCGGCGCCTGGCGCGGACAGTTCGGAAAGCTGGTTCGGTCGGTCGGATACACCGGACGCATCGTTTCCTTCGAACCCGTGGCCGCTTCCTTCGCGCAACTCCAGGCCGCCACCGCGCGCGATCCCCTGTGGGAGTGCCATCGCTTCGCCATCGGGAGCGAAGACGGCGAACGCGAGATCAACGTCGCCACCCTGCCGGGCCTTTCCTCTTTCGCTCGACCCAACGGATACTGCAATCACCTCTTTCCCGAGAATTCCGTCATCGATCGCACGGAAGTCGTCCCCATGCGAAGGCTCGAACCGTTCCTCGAACGCTACCTCGATGACCCGCACACGGGCCGCATCTACCTGAAGACCGATACCCAGGGCCACGACCTCGAAGTCCTGAGCGGTGCCGGAAACGCCCTGCAACGCACCCTGGCGATTCAATTCGAAGCCACCATCACGAGCTTGTACGAAGGCGTACCGGAATTTTCTGAATACGCGTCCTTCTTGAGCCGAGCGGGTTTTCTAGCCGGTGGCGTCTATCCCATCGGCTTCCGCCGACAGGCCATCGTCGAAGCCGACTGCGTCTACGTACGCAACGACTGGGCCTGACTATTCCAGATAGCCGAGGGCCCGCAGTTGCATGCGGGCCATTTCGTCGAGGTCCTGGGCCGGAGCTCCGCGAGCGGCCTTGCGCTGGGTTTCTCCGCGCTCAGCGAGATTTCGCAATTGGTCGAACAACGGATCGTCCCCGCGGCTTTCGGGATAGCGAAGACGCCGGCGCTCACCCGGGTCCGCCGCGCGATCGAATTCCACGACGCGCGGGAAACCCGCGTCGAGCCAAATCGACCGGGTGCGCGTGCGGACGCCGTATTGAAAACCGTCGGTGTGGAGGTAGTCGCGCCAGCCCGCATCGGTGAACGCAAAACCTTCGTCGGGCGCCAACTCGCCGCGCAGGACTCCCGATATATCGCGACCATCCCGATTCGCCCCATCGATCCCCGACAACGTCAACAAGCTCGGAGCGATGTCCGCGCCCTGCACCGTCATTTCGATTCGCTTCCCAGCGGACTCCGCACCCGGCAGCTTCCAGAGCACCGGGATTCGCGTCTCCGCCCGGTGGAGGCTGTTGCCGTGACCGAACACGTCCGCCTCACCGAACGCTTCGCCGTGATCCGCCAACACCAGGACATGGCTGTCATCCACCCACCCGAGTGCGTCCAGGCCCTCGAGCAGGCGCGCCACCTGACGGTCGGCACCCAGGACTTCCGCCTGATAGGCCTTCAGGTATTGCGTGCGGTCGAAGGACGTCTTCCGATCGCGCAAGGCCGCTTCGTGGTGTCGCATGTTCCATACGTTGAACCATTCCGATTCCTCGGGCCCGGCGCTTACGGCCGGCGAATCCGCGGGAAGGTAGGGGGCGTGGGGAGAGATCAAGTGCACCCAGAGAAAGGCGTGCTCCGGCGCTTCCTCCGCCGCCCACGCCAGAGCGCGATCCACCACATCCTCGTCTACGGCATTGGTCAACAATCCGTTGTCGTCGGGCTCCGGTTGTAGAAACTCGTAGACCTCGAAGCCTTGTCGAAAATCGAAGGCATCGAGAAACGCCGCATTCGTAAAGAAACCGGCCGTCGCGTACCCGAAGCGGGAGAAGCTCTCCGCCAGCGTCTCGACGTCCGAGCGCATGCGCCACCCATTCATTCGGACGCCGTGATTGGCGGGAAACAGCCCGGTGAAGACCGATGCCATGCTGGGACCCGACGTCGGGCGCTGCGCATACGCGTCTTCGAAGAGAATGGCCTCCCGGCTGAATCGATCGATCGCCGGCGTCGCGGTCTCGCGTTCGCCATAGGGGGAGAGAAAATCCGCGCGAAGTGCGTCGATGCTGATGATGACGACGTGGCGTCCGGGTAAGGGAGTTTGCGTCGGAAGATCCGGTACTCCCCATCCGCGCGGTACCGGTCCCGACAGCGTCACGGGAAAGCGCCCATAGGCCATGGCGAACAGACGGCCCGCGGGACTGTTCGGTCGCAGCATTCCCGCGGAAAGCTCGGGAACGGACCACACGAGGGCAAGCGTCGCGGCAATCATCCCGAGACTCGCGCTGGGAAGGGTTCTCCAGAACGAAAACCGCGGAGCCGAGATTCGCGCCACCGCTGCGCCACAGATTGCGGCGTAGACCGCGCTCCCCATTGCCGCCAAAGGCCAATACACGCGCGCGTCCGGATCGTGGGCCCCGGCGACGACGGCAAATGTAACCCCGTACCCACACACCACGGCGGCGACGGGAAGCCCGCGGACGATCCGATTGGAGAAAACCCGGGGGAATCGCGACGCAACGCGCTGCCCAAGCGACGCACCCCAGCCCGCAACCGAGAGAACGCAAAGTCCGAGCACGGGAAGGAACCAGGCCTTCGTCGTCACCGACAGCACCTGGCTGTCCAGTCGAAGGAAGATCTCCCACGTTGCCCACGGAATCGCAAGCGCGACGCCGGTGCCAAACGCCCTAGAGGGTGAAGACCGTTTTCCCATCCACCAGGTCCGCGATCACCGGTCGCGACAGATTGTGAAAGATCGTCGCGTTGGGTGTTGCAAGAGTTTCTGCCGCGATGTCGTTGTCCTGTAGAAAGGTCTCGAACTCGACGCGCAGGGGCGCTTCGCGCGCGGTGAACACATAGGCGGGATCCGTTGCGCGCTTGACCCTCGCGGTGTATTCCGGTCTTCGGTCCGTAAACGTATCGCCGGCGTTCAGCAACAAGGGAGCCCCGATCATGCGCCCTTCTGCGGAGAACATGAGCGGATAGACGGCCCAATACGCACCATAGAATTCGACGACACCGCGGGATTCCATCGCGGCAACCACATGTGCGGGATCGAAGGGTGTCTTCGCCGTGGGGACTTTCAGTTGATCGACCCAACTCGACGCGTTCACCGCACAAATTCCAACCAGACACGCAATCGCGAACCGCCGTCGCAGCGGATGCGAGCCCGATAGCGCGTGGAGGGCAACGGGCAACGCGAGATAGAGGGGAATCAGGTGCCGCATCTTCGTGAGGTTTGCGAGCCAGATGAACCCCACGGTCCAAAGCACGAAAATGGCGAAATCGCGGTGGGTCCTGCCCGTGTCCGATGTGGAGCGACGCTTCCAGAGCGCCCAGCCGACGAAGGCGCACAGGATCCCCATGAGGAGGTAGCCCGCGGCCATTCGCAGATCGACGCTGACCGACTCCGGGGTGATGTAGCTCCCGAACAATCCCGGCGCGTGGCGAAACCACTCTGCGAGGTAGTCGATCTTCTGGAGGACGACCGTCGCAACCACGCTCGAGAGCGGTTCCGAGGCGGCCTGCCTCCCCACGGAAAGACTCCGCCCCGCCGCACGCAGCACCGTCGATCCCCCGGTCGTCGCGTTGTAGACGAGCATGGGAAGTGCGCCGAGAATCGCCCCGAAGGCAAAGGTCGCGGCGGCGGGAATGCGCCTCGCGTCCGCGCGCAAGACGGCGGGAATCGCGAATGCCGCGATGGCGGGAAAGACCAGGAAAATGACATACAGGGAAAAACCGCTGATGGCGCCCAACAGGAAGAACCAGCCGAGCGCCAGATCCACTTCCTTGCGCTCGCGCATCCAACGCGTCAATCCGATGATCGCCGCCGTCCCACACAGGAGTTCCGCGTAGCCACCGAACGCGCCGCTCGAGTGAAAGAGCATGTCGTAGGGACAGAAGACCACGAAGAGCGCCGCCGCGAACCCGAAGGCGGGCCCGGCGAGGCGTCGATAGACGAAATAGCAGAGCACCACCGTCGCAAGGGCGAGGGGCAACATGGGGGCGCGCAGCGACAGCGCCCCGATTCCGAACACCTTGAACAAGAGTGCCGCGGCGTAGGAAACTGGCGCGCCGGCGTAATGGGCCTGCCAGCAATAGATGGGAAATTCTTCCAGCGCCATGATCTTGAGCGCCATCAAACCGAAGACGGCTTCGTCGGGAGAAAGCGAACGCCCGGCGGGACTGATCAGATAGAGGATCCGTGTCGCGAGCGACACCGCGACCAGCAAGCTCAGATGAAAGGCGGTGTTGCCTGCGCAGAAGACGCGCGCGGCGCCCCAGTCCGGCCGGTTCAGTAGCGCGCGCAAGCCATCATAGGCCGGAGAGCGCATGGCTCGCTTCGCGACCTCGGGCCGTACCCGGGAAGCGGAGGGACGGGCGAATCCCGAACTTCGCGAGCACAAACTCCGCACTCGTCGCGAGGCAACCGAAACCGTAGATCATGCTGCGCTTGAAGTTGATGGATGACGCTTCGGCAAAATACTTCGTCGGGCAACTGATCTCAGCGATTCGATAGCCGTACCAGAGCGCTTGCACGAGCATCTGATTGTCGAACACGAAGTCGTCCGAGTTCTCCTCGAGGGGCAATTGCATGAGTAGGTGCCGGGAGAACGCGCGATAGCCCGTATGGTATTCCGAGAGTTTCGCTCCGACGGCCACGTTCTCCGCAAACGTCAGGGCCCGGTTCGCGATGTATTTCCAAAGCGGCATACCCGAACGCACCGCGTAGCCCCCCAGAATTCTCGACCCCAGGACACAGTGCGCGAGGTTGTTCCCGATCAGCGACGTCATCGCCGGCAAGAGTTTGGGCGTGTACTGGTAATCGGGGTGCACCATGATGACGATGTCCGCCCCGCGCTCGAGCGCCAGGCGGTAACAGGTCTTCTGGTTTCCCCCGTAGCCGCGGTTTTCCGGATGGCGAACCACTTCGACGGGACCGGGTAGCGACTTCGCGACGTCCACGGTCGCATCGCTACTCGCGTCGTCCACCACGATCACCAGATCCGCGACACCCTGCTCGACCACTTCGGCGTAGGTCTTGCGAAGCGTCCGCTCGGCGTTGTAGGCGGGCATCACGACGACGACCTTCTTGTCTCGATGCATAGTGGGCCCTCCGAGGACCCCGTTTTCCTACAGGGTTCCCAGGGGCGTTATCGGTTGTCCCGCCTAGGGCTTAAATCGCGTAACCCTTAGAGTGGGTGGAAAAAGACTCATTCCGTAGAGCCGGCGGTCTCGAGGTGGGAGATCAGCGTTTCGGCCACGAACCGATTGCCCGCATCGGTCATGTGTCCGTCGAAGAAGGACGCGAAGCGTGTGGGATCGGAATCCGCGAGCCCGCGCAAAGGGGAATACAGGTCGAGCGCGTCGAGGCCGGCGGCCTGCGCGCAGGCGAGAAAGCCCCGTGCGTCCTCCGACGGTTCGCCCCGAACTTCGCCGGCGTCGTATTGCGCCAACACCACCACCTCTAGCTGTCGCGCCTCGGCAAACTGCGCCAAACGTTGCGCCAAGCCACAGGAAACCAAGTCCCCCTGCTCGTGAACCCGCTCATAGCGGCGCCCGCCCAGATACCAGGCGTGGTCGAGACGCAGTCGTCTCGCCACCCCGTCCGCGAGCAGGCTGTAACCCAGAACGCTTCGCACCACGCCGATGCGCGTGCGCGCTTCGGCGGACACGGCGCCCGGCAGCGACTCGAGTTCGATCTCCCCTGCCACCCACCGGAACCAGGGTTTGGGCGCACCGAAATTCACCGCGTACTCCGTGCGTCGGATGTCACTCGGAATGAAGCTCACGATCAGGAGTCGTGGATCGAGAACGTCGACCAACGCTTCCGCGCGAAGCACGATTTGATCCAACCCGTACGCGAATACACCGGCGTTGTGGACACGCCTTCCCGACAGGGCTTCGAGATGCGCGGGCCAGGTCTCCCCATCTCCAACCTGACTCCCGAACGTGAACGAGTCGCCAACGGCGAGGATGCCGGGCAGGGCGGCGGAATCCCGATCGCGACCGTTGGCGCGAATTCCGTGCTCACCGATGGTGTGCGGCTTTCCCCAATAGTTCCGCGAGCCCGAAGTCCCCACGCGCGGGATCCAACCCAAACGGGGGTCCGGTTGGGCGGGATGGACACCGCGCAGACCATTGACCCGCTGTTCCACGACGTTTTCGAAATAGAAGAGGGGTTTCCCGAACCAAAGTCGGGCGCCGCCTTCGAGGGTGAGAACCGTGGCGAAGGTGCTCGCCAACGCGAGTCCCAACGAGAGCAGGGCCGACTTCACCGCTTCACCCCAAGCCAAGTCATCTTGGGGCTATCGGTGGGGATGGAGAAGCCTTGAGAAACGCCCGCCCACCGCTGGGGTCAAAAACACCCCGCGGCGTTCTCGCGCCACGCTATTCGTGCGGCAACACCACCAGGGTCGCGTGGCGATGGGGCGGATGGAGCTGGCAGTCGATCAAGTAGACGGCTCCGGAGCGAAGCGGCGGGATCACCACCTTGTTCTCCTTGCCGTTGTGGAGAATCGCCTCGATTCCGAGTCCCGTGATACGAAAACCGTGGGGAGTGTCGGTGGTGTTGTAGATCGAGAGCGTAGTCTCGCGCCCAGCGGTCAAGATCACGGTGGCGGGGATGTAGACGTTCTTCCCCTGGATGTGGGTCGACACCATCTGGATTTCGGCGCGGTCGTCCACGTACCCGGCGGGCCCCGGCGTGACGAGGGCCACGCGATTGGCGCAGCCCACCGACAGGGCCGCGATGGCGACGAACGCACAGATGAAGCCGAATTGGGTTCCCGGAACGGTTGTCTTTTGCATGCTCCCTCCTCCGTGGGTCGCGCGCTATGCTAGCGCCCATTCTATAAGTTACGCGCAGGGTCCAGCGTCGCTCTCACACCCGCAAGACGACCGCGTTTCACCCCGCCCTATCAGCCATTTTCCGGAGAGGAATGTCATGAGCGCAGCGCCCGAATTGCCCCCCACCCCGAGCCTCGAAGAAGCCAGCCAGCTGATCGGAGCCGCCGAATCCCTGATCGAAGTCGCCCTGGGCCGCGCCCGCGAGCTGACCCACGGCGGCAAGCGCATCGACGACCACCAGGTCCTGGCCGAGCGCGTCGCCTACGCGGCCACCGAGGCCCGCGCGGGCCGCGAACTCGTGGAGCTCGTACGCGGTGCCGCCCAGGAAGGCCGGGCCGACACCACGCTCCAACAGATCGCCGTCACGGGCGCAGCCGAACTCGCCGGTAGCGTGCGCGAACGCATTGGGATCTCCCTCGACGATCTCGGCTTGAGCGAAGCGGATCTCGATGCCGCGTTCACTCCCGAGATCCGCGCCACCCTGCGCCGCGCCAGCCGCGAAGCGATCATCCGCGACATCGGACGCACCGTCGCCGAACGCCGCGGGCGCATCGAATGGCCTTTGGACGAGATGATCGAACAAGTTCGCGACTCCGTGCGCGAATTCGCGGAGAACGAAGTCGCGAGCCACGCGGAGCGCATCCACCGCGAAGACTTGCTGATCCCCGAGAGCTTCATCACCAAGATGGGCGAACTCGGTTATTTCGGACTTTCGGTTCCCGAGGAGTTCGGCGGTTTCGAAATGGGCAACCTCGCGATGATCCTCACCACCGAGGAACTCTCACGCGCTTCTCTGGCCGCCGCGGGCTCGCTCATCACACGGCCCGAAATTCTCACCAAGGCTTTGCTGCAGGGTGGAACCGAAGAACAGAAGAAAGAATGGCTCCCTCGCATCGCGGCCGGTGAACTCATGGTCGGCATTTCCGTCACGGAGCCGGATATCGGAAGTGATGTCGCGTCCCTCAAGTGCCGCGCGGAACGCGCCACCGTCGACGGAGAAGAAGGCTGGGTGATCAACGGACCCAAGAGCTGGTGCACCTTCGCGGGTCGCGCCAACATCCTGGCGTTGCTGGCGCGCACGGACCCCGATCTCTCCAAGGGGCCCAAGGGACTCTCGCTCTTCATCGTGCCCAAGGATTCCTTCGATGGACATGCCTTCGAGATGGAACAATCCTCGGGCGGGAAGATGGCGGGGAAAGCCGACGCCACGCCGGGTTACCGCGGCATGCACTCCTTCACCCTGAACCTGGAAAACTATTTCGTGCCCGCGGCGAATGTGGTCGGAGGCGACGAGGGCGTGGGCCGAGGCTTCTATCTTCAAATGGGCGGCTTCGCCGCCGGACGCTTGCAGACCGGCGGCCGCGCCTGCGGGATCGGGCAAGCCGCCCTCGACAAGACCGCGGAATACGTGGTGGATCGTTCGCAATTCGGACAACCGATCTCCGAATTCCAATTGACGCAATACAAGCTGGGTCGCATGGCCGCCCGCCTGGGCGCCGCGCGTGCCATCACGTACGCGGCCGCACTCGCCATGGACGAAGACGAACGCAAGGCCGCACCCTTGGCCGCCCAAGCCAAACTGTTGGCGTGCGATGTAGCGGTCGAGGTCACCCAGGAAGGGCAGCTGCTACACGGGGGATGGGGTTATGCGGAGGAGTACCCGATCAGCCGTTACGTGGTCGACGCCCAGGTGCTGCCGATCTTCGAAGGCGTAAAGCCCGTCTTGGAACTCAAGGTCATCGCGCGCAGCCTGTTGGCCTAACGGGATGAACGCACCCCTCTGCTCGACGGACCGAACCACGACCCTCGACCAACTCGAACGCGAGTCCTTCGATATCGCGATCGTGGGCGGCGGCATCACCGGAGCGGGCATTGCGCGCGAGGCCGCGCTGCGCGGGCAACGGGTTGCGCTGTTCGAATCCCACGACTTCGCCTCGGGAACTTCGAGCCGTTCTTCGAAACTCATCCACGGCGGATTGCGCTACCTCGCCATGGGCGACGTCGCCCTGGTGCGCTCGACGGCTCTCGAGCGCAAAGTGATCTTTCGCCTCGCTCCCCACCTCGCGGAACCCCTATGGCTCGTGGTTCCAGCGCGATCCCGAGCGGGCATGCTCAAGCTTCGCGCGGGCATTACCGCCTACGAAAAATTGGGGGCGGTCGAGGAAGGCGATCTCCATCAGAACTGGGGCGCGGAGGAACTCGCGGAAAACGAACCGGCTCTCGACCGTTCGATCTTCAAATTCGCGTGTGTGTACCGCGAATATCTGACCGACGACGCGCGCCTGGTCCTCGCAAATCTGCGGTCGGCCGCGACCGCAGGCGCCGTCGCGCTCAACTACGCGCCGGTCACCGAAATCTTGCAAGAGGACGGACATGCGGTCGGCGTCACGGCCCAGTGCCGCGAGACCGGGCGCAGCATTCGCGTGCGCGCGCGTTGCGTCATCAACGCAGCCGGCCCCTGGGTGGAGTTGGTTCGAGAACTCGAAGATGCCCGTTCGAAACCGCTACTCCATCTCTCCAAGGGCGTCCACATCGTGCTCCACGCGGAACGACTTCCCGTGCGCAACATGACCCTGCTCCAGACCCGGGACAAACGATCGATCTTCGTCATCCCGCGCGGCCGCGCCGTCTACGTCGGCACCACGGACACCACCTACGAGCACGGCCACGATGTCTGGCCGCGCATCACCGACGAAGACGTCAATTATCTACTGGAACCGATCGGACGTTGTTTCACGGGGAATCCCATCACCCCCGGCGACGTCGCAGCGGCCTGGGCGGGCTTGCGCCCGTTGATCGCCGAACCGGGCAAACAACCGCACGAGATTTCACGCCGGGACGAAGTTTTGATCGGCCCCGCCAACGTCGTCACGATCGCCGGTGGAAAACTCACGGGCTACCGCCCCATGGCGGTCGAGACACTCACCAAAGCCGCCGAGGTTTGCGGGCTTTCCCTGGGTCCGGAACCGGACCTCGACACGGCCCCGCGCTTGCCGGGGGGCGATTTCGACGAACCGCTGACTCGTCTTTCCGAACGCGTGGCGCGCGAATTCGAAATGGCGCGGGATTGCGCGGATCGCCTCACCCGACTCTACGGAACCGAAGCCCCGGGCGTTGCGAACCGCGGCGCGGCCCCCCTCGTATCCGGATCGCGCGTCATCGAAGGTGAAATCGATTGGGCGATCGAAATGGAAGGCGCCCGACGCCTCGAAGACGCGTTCTATCGCCGAACCCGCGCCGCGCTCTACAATGTCGACTCCCGCAACGCCCTGGTGGAACCCATGGCGCAGAGAATGGGGACCCGACTCGGTTGGTCGGAAGCGAAGTGTGCCGAAGAAGTGGCCCACACCCGCGAACTGCTGGCCGCCGATCTCAACTTTCGCCAATCCCGGAAGGCCTCATGACGGACCTCACGCTGAATCTCGAAAGCCTGTTGGGCGAACGCCTGCGCCTCGATCGCGAATCCCGCGCCAAGCATTCTCGGGATACCTGGGTGCTTTCCGAGCTCGACGACCTGAACGAATCCGAGATTCCCCTGCCGCTTGCGGTCGCAGAACCCGAGAACGCCCAGGAGGTTTCCGCGATCCTGCGCGCGTGTCGCGACGCGCGCGTCGCCGTGGTCCCCTACGGAGGTGGCTCCGGAGTGTGCGGCGCAATCCGCGGACCGGCGGGAGCACTGGTGGTCTCCACCGCGCGCATGGATGGACTCGTGTCGATCGATTCCCACAACCTGGTCGCCACTTTTCGCGCCGGGACCAACGGGATGGAAGCCGAACGCGCGGTCCAAAAGGAAGGACTCACGATCGGACAATGGCCCCAATCCATCGAGCTCTCGACGGTCGGCGGTTGGGTCGCAACCCGCGCCGCAGGCCAGTTCTCTACCGCCTACGGTTCGATCGAGGACATGCTGCTCGATCTGGAAGCGGTTCTGCCGAACGGCGAGATTCTTCGAACCCGGCGCACACCCCGAGCCGCTGCGGGACCGGATCTCCGACAACTCTTCCTCGGGAGCGAAGGCACCCTCGGCATCGTGACCGAAGTCAGCTTCTCCCTGCGCGCCCTCCCCGCCTGCCAGCGCGGACAGGCGTTTCACTTCGCGGACTTGAAGGACGCCATCGACCCGATTCGGCGCGTCCTGCGCGATGGCTGGCGCCCGCCGGTGGTAAGGCTCTACGACGCGCCGGAATCCCACCGTCATTTCCACGAAACCTGCCCGGAAGGTCGCGCCATGCTGATCTTTCTCCACGAAGGGCCCGAACGACTCGTGGACGTGCAATCCGAAGCCGTGGCGCAAACCTGCCAAGCCGCGGGCGGCACGGCAGCCGACGCGTCGAGCGTCGACAAGTGGCTCGCGAACCGAAATCACGTTCCCGGCTTTCGTTCCTTCCTCGAGAAAGGAATCATTCTCGACACGATCGAAGTCGCGTGTCTGTGGGATCAAGTCACGCCGCTCTACGAACGCGTCACCTCGAGTCTGCGCGAGGTTCCGGGAATTCTGCTGGCGAGCGGCCATTCGAGTCACAGCTACCGCTCGGGCACGAACCTCTATTTCACCTTCGTGGCCCGCCCGGATGACGCGGGCGCCATGGCGGACACCTATCGGGAATGTTGGAAGCGCACGATCGATGCCACGCTTGCGGTCGGCGGCGGGATCTCTCACCACCACGGCATCGGGCGCGTGCGGCGCGACGCGCTCCCTCAGGAGATCGGCCAGGCGGGCATCGACACCTTGCGCGCGATCAAACACGCCCTCGATCCGGAAAATCTCTTCAATCCGGGTGCCCTACTTCCTCCGATCTCCGCGTGAGTTCCCTGCTGCTGGCGCTCGACCTCGGTACCACCGGGGTGCGGGCGCTCGCCGTAGCTGCGGATGGCAGCGTTTTGGGACGCGCCTATCGACCGCTCGGCACGCGCTTCCCCGCGCCCGGACGCGTCGAACAAGATCCCATCGAGATGTGGGAATCCTCGCTCGCGGTGCTGCGCGACGCGCTGCGCGAAAGCGGAACCGACGCCCGGCACGTGGCGGGAATCGGCGTGGCGACCCAACGCGCGACCGCGATCGCCTGGGATTCGCAAAATGGCGAGCCCCTGGCACCCGCCATCGGCTGGCAGGACCAACGCGAATCCCAACACTTGATCGCCGTGCGGAAACGCGGAATTCCCATCACGTCCCTGCCTGCGGTGAACAAATTCGCGTGGTGGTTGGAGAACGATGCCGCGATCCGCACTGCGCACAAAGCCGGGCGACTGCGACTGGGGACTCCGGACGCTTGGTTGACCGCCAATCTGTCTGGGCACGCGGCCCACGTGACCGATCCCGGCCAGGCGTCGTGCACGGGGATCTACCACCTGGGCGAGGGAAACTGGTCCGCCGCCATCGCAGACCTGTTCGGAGTTCCGATCGAAGCGCTACCGCGCGTCGTCGCGAGCAGCGAAGTCGTCGGGGAAACCCCCGCGGATCTGTTGGGCGCGCCCATTCCCGTGGCGGGCCGGGCCGGGGACCAGCAAGCCGCTTGCTTCGCACACGGCATTCATGCGGCCGGGGGCGTCAAACTCACGCTCGGGACCGCGGCCATGTTGGACCTCCACGCGGGAAACGAGCCGGCGCCGGACGTTCCCGGCTGTTTCCCCCTCGCGCTCTGGCGACTCGAGAACGAAAGCGATGTCTTCTTGCTCGAAGCCAGCGTGCTCACTGCGGGCGCCGCGGTGGATTGGTTGGTGGAGATCGGCATCGCCGAGAGCGCCCTTCACGTGGACCAGTTGGCCCGTTCCGCGCGCGATACCGCCGGCGTTTGTTTCGTTCCCTCCCTGCAGGGCCTGGGAACGCCCTACATGGATGCGGGCGCCCGCGGCTTCATCGGCGGTTTGACACGCGGCACGAATCGCGCGCACCTTGCCCGCGCCACCCTCGAGGGAATCGCCCAGCGGTGCGTGGATGCGATCGAAGGACTCCCCCAGGTGCCCCAGACGCTGCACGTCGACGGCGGTTTGGCGCGCAGCGATTTCCTGCTCGAAACCCTCGCCGGTTTGTCGGGCAACACGGTCGTGCGCGCGGGGGAAATCGAAACCACCGCGCTGGGTGCAGCCCAGCTGGCGGGCTTGGCGACGAAGGTTTACCGCGATCCCGCCGATTGCCGACGCAGCGCGCCCGCCACCCAATCGTTTGCGCCCGAGCTACCCGCATCGGAGCGCCGCAACGCCCGGCAACGGTGGCGCCAAACCCTGGAAACGCGGGTGGTGTCTTCCCCCTAGGGGCTAACGAAACCAGCAGAGTTTTCTCCACCTGCCCTTGCTCCCGCCCCTCCCGTGCTTAGATTCGAGACCCGACGCCACCCGTGCGCCCGCTTGTCCCCCATCCCTTCCGAGCCGCAATGCGCGGATCGCTTGACCGGGTTCCTTCCGTGCTTAGCTTCGACCGCACGCCGCGATTCACAGTGGATCGCAAGGTCAACAAAGTTTCGGAGGACATCATGGCGCTGCTTTCATTCGCGCGACACAATCATCCCATCGACACATTGCTGCGTCTCCAGGACGAACTCGAGCACGCCTTCGGCGGCACAGCGGGTTCGGCCCCCGGACTGTCCGGACGCGGCACGCATCCGCCTGCCAACCTGTTCAAGGACAGCGACGGCTACGTCCTTACCCTCGAAGCCCCGGGCTTCGATGCACAAAACGTCTCCGTCGAAACGGTCGGCCAGAGCCTCAAGCTGTCGGGGAAACGGGATTCCGAGGAACCCGCGAACGCGAGTCCCCACCGACGGGAATGCTTCCGCGGCGAGTTCCAGCGTTCCCTGCAGTTTCCCGCGGATGCCGATCTCAACCGGTCCGACGCAAAGATGCGAAACGGATTGCTGACGATTCGGGTTCCCTTCAAGGCGGAAACCCAACCGCGGCAGATCGAGATCACCTCCAGCTAATTCCGAGACCATTCGGGAAGGAGAACCACATGACGACCGAAACCACCGCTTTGAAGCAGGCCAATAGCGAGGAGACCACCCGGGCAGGGCGCACGTTCTCACCGCTGGTCAACATTTCGGAAACCCCGGACGCGATCTGGCTTTCCGCCGATATGCCCGGAGTCGATGAGGCGGGAGTGGATGTCCGCTTCGACGACGGCGTGCTTTCCATCGAGGGGCACGTGGACGTCGAGGAATACAAGCATCTGACGCCGGTCTCCACCGAGTACAACGTCGGCAATTACATGCGACGGTTCCGTCTCTCGGACCGCATCGACGTGGATCGCATCCGGGCCAAGATGGCCGAAGGGGTATTGCAACTCGAACTCCCCAAAGCCGATCACGCCAAGACCCGCGAAATCCAAGTCACCGCCGGTTAGGGCGGTTCCATTGGGGGGGGCGCCCTGCGGCGCCTCCCTTCCTCTCTTCGGTTCCGGCGTCGTTGCCCCAGCGCACGCGCTCGTTGCAGCGTTGCAACGCCCCGTAGCGCGGAACTCCCCCACGCGTCGCCATGCCCTGGCACGGGCCTTGCTCTTGTGGACGCCAAGGGAGGTTCCATCGTGAATCGAAAACAGATCGTACTCTGGGTCGTGTTGTTGGACTTCGTCGCCCTCACCGCTTACGCGGTGTACCAACAGGGCTACATGGCGTTCTACGACAACATCTTCGGAAGTCCCATCGGTGTTCAATTGGGTGTAGACCTGGTGCTCGCCTTGGGGCTCGCACTGACATGGATGTGGAACGACGCCCGCGAACGCGGCGCCGCCTTCTGGCCGTATCTCCTCGTCACCTGCGTGCTCGGAACCATCGGGCCGCTCGTGTACCTGATTCGGCGGGAGTCCCAACTCGCCGAGCGAGCGGAGTCTCCGGCCCTCGCTCGAGCCGGCGCGTAGGCGGCCGGCGGCCCGGGAATCCCGGGTCGCCGCCCCACCCTCTTCTGCGCGTTCGAGTCGGCATTCCGGGACCAAAAACCCTCACCTATCAGCCATAGGCAAGAGCTGCCGATACGGGTCGTGTGGAATCCGAAAACCCGAAATCACCGGGAATTCGAAGGCTGTGGCTCGTCGTCGCGGCGACGCTTTCGTGCGCCAGCACGCTCCTCACCTTCGAAGGCTTGCTGCGCGCCAACGCCCTCGCACGTCCGGTGGCGTGGATGGGATACAACGAACTGATCGACAGCCGCTTCCTGGCCGGAGGGCTGTTGCGACCCGCCATCAACGGACTCGCTTTGGGGCCCGGGCGGTCGAGCGTTCCCTGGATCACCAATCACCAGGGCTTCCGCAACACCGACCCGATTCCCGACACCCCAAAGCCCGGAACCCTGCGCATCCTTTCCATGGGCGATTCCTTCACCGTCGGCTACCGACTCGCCCGCAAAGACACCTATTCCGCGCACTGGGAGCGCTGGCTCCGGAAACGCGGCCAGCGCGACAGCGAAGTTCTGATCTCGCTGGTGGAAGACCCGGTTCAAGGCCTCTTCTACCTGAGTCGCTTCGGACAGCGCTTCGAGCCCGACGTCGCCATCCTGGGAATCACCCTCGGCAACGACATCGCGCAGGCGTATGTCCGCTTGGATCCGCGCGGCGATTACCGACTCAACCCCGCTGCGCCCGGCGGCATCGAACGCAGCGACCCCGATGAATTCCTGGGTTTTGCGCACGGGCTCGAAGACTACATGGTCGACGACGCCTGCCTCGAAGGAGACCCGCGGAGCCAACCCGCGTCCGTGTCCCAACGCTCCGCCGTGGTCGGGCTCGTGACCCGCGCCTTCCGTCGGATCGTTCCGCCCGAAGGCGAGGCCCCCGCTTCCTACTACCCCCCCTACGAAGCCCCGCGCCTGTTCGATCCCAACCACGGCCTGGGGTTCTTCCTGCGCGATCCCCCCCCGGAAATTCTGGCGGGCTTCGAGCGCTTGTTCAGCGCCCTCGCGGGCTTTCAGAACGTTTGCCGCGAACAGGGAATTCGCTGCGCGGTGATGTTGTTCCCCCAGCGTTTCCAGGTGCGGGCGGAGGACTGGGACGCGACCGTGGCAACCTACGGATTGCGACCCTCCTGCTTCGACCTCGCCGCCCCGAATCGGCGCATCTTGAACTTTTGTCGCGAACGGGGCTTGCGCTGCCTCGACCCCACCAACGAGATGGCGGCCATGAGTTTGCGCTGGGGCCTCGGGCTCTACATGCCCGCGGGCGACATGCATTGGAATGCGCTCGGAAACCGCGCGATGTTCGAAGCCTCGAAACTGCTCGTTTCGGAGCTGGTCGCCCAGGCCGGCGGAAGTTCGGAAATTCCGTAGACCTTCGGCGCGGGCCCTTTGGGGAGCGGCCGACTACAGTCTTGCGCCATGGCGACGGCGCTCGAAAACCCGCACCCGGTAGTCGATCTCGAACGCGTCACCAAGAGTTTCGGTGCTCGACTCGTCGTCGATGCGCTCTCCCTCCAAGTACCGCGCGGCGCCTGTTTCGGGTTGCTGGGTCCGAATGGGGCCGGCAAGACGACCGCGCTGCGAATGGTGTACGGGGTCACGCGTCCCGATTCGGGAAGCATTCGCGTGTTCGGCATCGATGTGGGGAGCGATCCGCGCCAGGTTCGCTCCCGCCTGGGTGTGACGCTTCAGGAAAACGCATTGATCGAGCCCCTCACCCCGGTGGAGAACCTCGCCGTCTTCGGCCGCTTTCACCTGCTCACGGAGCGCGAAATCCGTTCGCGCACGGAAGAACTGCTCGACTTTCTGGAACTGCGGTCCCACGCGGACGTTCCCGTTCGCGCCCTGTCGGGCGGATTTCAGCGGCGACTCTCCATCGCCCAGTCCCTGATGAACCGGCCCGAACTCTTGATCCTCGACGAACCCACGACGGGTCTCGACCCCGCGGTGCGGATTTCCCTGTGGTCGCGCGTCGACCAGCTGCGCGCCCTGGGAACGACGGTTCTGCTCACGACCCATTACATGGAAGAGGCCGAGCGCTTGTGCGATCAGCTCGTCATTCTCGACGGAGGCAAGGCCGTGGCCCAGGGCTCGCCCGAAGAACTGATCGACCGCGTGCTGGCCGCCGAGGCCCTCGAACTCGACGTTCGTCCCGAGGAGGACGCCGCCATCGTGGCGGCCTTTGGCGCCAAGCGATCCCTGCGCGCGGGTTCGCGGCTGATCCTGTATGCCGACGACGCGGGCGAACTCGCCCTGCGTCTGCGCGAGCAGCGCCCGGAACACCGCGCCCGAGCGGTGCGTCGCACGAACCTGGAAGACGTGTTCCTCGCACTCACGGGCGCACAGCTGGAATTCGGCGCATGAGGGTTTCTCTCCCCCACGTTCTCTCGGTCTGGCAGCGAAATTTCGCCATGTATCGGCGCACCTGGAAGCTGAACCTGTTGCCCAATTTCTTCGAACCCGTTTTGTACCTCCTGGCCATCGGAATCGGTGTCGGTTCCTACATCAGCGAGATGGGGGGCACGTCCTATGTCGCGTTTCTGGCGCCCGGCCTCGTCACCGTCGCGGCCATGAACGGCGCGAGTTTCGAAGTCACCTACAACACCTTCGTGCGGCTCAACTTCGAGAAAACCTACGAATCCATGCTCACGACGCCGGTCCAGGCCGAAGACCTGCTGTTCGGCGAAGTCCTGTGGGCCGTCACGCGTTCGAGCATCTACGGGGGTGCCTTCTTCATCGTGCTGATCGCCATGGGGCTCGCGCCCTTCCCCTACGCGCTTCTCGCCATCCCGGTGATTCCCCTGACCGGACTCTTGTTCGCCTCGATCGGCATCGCGTTTTCCTTGCGGATCCAAACCATCGATCTGTTCAGTTTCTACTTCACGATGTTTCTGACGCCGCTATTCCTGTTTTCGGACATCTTTTTTCCACTCGAGGAACGTCTGTCGGGGGCGTGGCTGTGGGTGGCGGAGCTTCTGCCCCTGTTGCACCCGGTACGGCTCAGTCGCGCGGCATTCCACGGCGAGTTTTCCGCCGCACTCTGGTGGGACTTCGCCTATATCGCGTTACTTTCGCTGGTATTGCTGTACGTGGCAGCGGGAACCGTGCGAAGACGCCTCACCACCTGACCCCTTCGGTTTCCGCAAAAGGAGCGCTCTTGCCGAACTATTGGCTGATGAAAACGGAACCCAACACCTTCTCCTTCGACGACCTGAAGAAGAGCCCCAAGAAGACGACCTGCTGGGAAGGGGTGCGCAACTACCAGGCCCGAAACCTCATGCGCGACGAGATCAAGAAGGGCGACAACGTACTCTTCTACCACTCGAACGCGGACCCGCCGGCGGTGGTGGGAACCGCGAAGGTGGTCAAAGAGGCCTATCCGGATGTCTTTCAGTTCGACCCGAAGTCGAAATATTTCGACGCCAAAGCCAAGCCCGAAGAGCCGCGCTGGCTGATGGTCGACATCCGCTACGACAAACCCTTCGTGCACCCCGTCAGCCTGCCTGAACTTCGCGAGGACCCACGCCTCGCCGACATGGCGCTGCTCCGCAAGGGAAACCGGCTTTCGATTCAACCCGTCACGCCGGCGGAATGGAAACGGATCTTGAAACTCGGCGGCCTCGCGAGTCGCTGATGGGCAACGAGGCCCCCGTACTCGTCGTTTCGGGCTTCCTGGGTTCCGGGAAAACGACCCTCGTGCGCGGTTTGTTGGCGGATGCCCAACGCACGGGCTCGCGGGTCGCCGTGGTGTCCAACGAATTTGGCGAACTCGGCATCGACCGGGCGCTGCTCGGCCCGGGCGACCAGGCCTATGTGGAACTCGAAGGAGGCTGCGTTTGCTGCGAACTATCGAGCGAGCTGGTCGAGACCCTGCAGATGTTGTGGGAGAAGGTGCATCCCGATCGGGTCATCATCGAGACGTCGGGTGTCGCCCTGCCCTTCGATACCCAGCTCCAGCTCTGGCGCGAGCCGGTTACGCGCTGGGTCGCGAGTGACACGGCGCTCGTCGTCGTCAACGCCCTGCAGCTCGACGAGGCAAAGGATCTGTCGGATACCTTCGAACAACAGGTCTCGTCCGCCGACATGCTGCTGCTCAACAAGATCGATCTCGTCGACGCCGCGAAGCTCGCGGGCTTCGAAGGGATCTTGGCCGAATTGGCGCCGGGAACCCCGATCATTCGCAGCACCCAGGGCGCAGTCGACCCGGCCCTGCTCTTCCCCCCCAACCCGGGCGAGCGACGTCCGGCGGCGGCGCGCACCCACGACCATCATCACGAAGCCTTCGAGTCGACGGAGATCGCGATCGAACGGGGACTCGACCCCGAAGCGGTATGCGAGCGCGTGCGCTCCCTGGGAGCGCTTCGCGCCAAGGGCTTCGTCGAAACTTCCAGTGGTGTCCGAATCGTTCAGGGCGTGGGAAGCCGGGTCGAGCTCAGCGAGATCCACTCGGCGCCGCCAGCGGAACTGCTGGGACGGGTCGTCGTCGTGCGACGTTCCGGCGGGGCGCCTCGGGACCCCGCGCACGCTCGAAAGCAATCACATCGTCGATGATGTCGTCGAGCTTGTTGGCCAGCTTGAAGTCCAACAACCGTTGGATCTTCTCGATGCAGGGAACTCGACGGGGCATGTCTTCGAAGCCCTCTTCGTAGGCTTCCGCGTAGGGGACCGTCACGATGGAAGATTCGGAACCCGCGCGATCGCGCACGCGATGGGCCAGCTCCAGGATGGAGACTTCCTCGTTGCTCCCGATGTTGAACACTTCGCCGTAGGCTTCGGGTCGAACGAGATGGACCAGCGCACCGCAAACATCCGCCACGTGGGCAAAGCAGCGACGTTGGTTGCCGTCGCCGTAGACGGTAATCGCTTCGCCCCGCACGGCCTGGCGCACGAAGGTGGGCAGAACCATTCCGTAACGTCCGGTTTGCCGCGGGCCCACGGTGTTGAATAGCCGAACGATGATGGTCGGAAGTTCGCGTTCCTTCCAATACGCGTGGGCGAGAAACTCGTCGATCGCCTTGGAGCACGCATAGGACCAGCGCCCCTTGGTGGTGGCGCCGAGCAGGAGATCGCCGTCTTCGCGAAACGGAAGATCCGGGCTCTTTCCGTACACCTCGCTCGTGGAGGCGATCACGACCGGACGACTCTTCTTCTCCGCTGCCGCCAGGACGATCTCCGTCCCGCGTACGTTGGTTTCGATGGTGCGCACCGGACTGCGCACGATCATCTTCACGCCGACGGCGGCGGCGAGGTGGTAGACCACGTCCGCGTCGTCGACCATCTCGGCCACCAGCGGAACGTTCGTAAAGGAATCGACGCGATAAGTGAAGCGGGGATGACGACGAATCGCGTCGAGGTTCGCCATGCTGCCGGTCGACAGATCGTCGAGCACGGACACCTCGTGTCCCTCCCGCAACAATGCCTCGGACAGATGCGAGCCGATGAACCCGGCTCCCCCGGTGATGAAACAGCGCACGTGTCGCCCTCCAAGCTGGTCTTATCGGGTGATCCCCGGGGCATCTTGAGTGGGAAGCAGACCCGGTAACCATTTGATTATGAAAGGAAAAATCGCACAACCGCCCCCCGGCAGTAAGTTACAAACAGTCTTGACTGTTTGTAACTTACTCTCTATACCTATTCCCCATGGCGAGTCCCCAACCTCGGATCCGGCGCACCCAGGAACAGCGCAGCAGCGCGATGCAGCGCCGACTCCTCGACGCCACCGTCGACTCCCTGGTGGAGCGCGGCTACGCGGGCACCACGACGACCGAAGTCGCCCTTCGCGCCGGCGTCTCGCGCGGCGCACAACTCCATCACTTTCCCAGCAAGGCCAGGCTCGTCTCCGCCGCCATCGAGCGTCTCTTCGCCGAGCTGACGGAGCACTACCGCCGGGCTTTCGCCTCGCTCCCCGAGAGCGACAATCGTTTGGAGCTCGCCGTCGACCTCTTGTGGCGGGTGTTCGAACAGGATCGCTTCGCGGCGGTGATCGAGCTCTACCTCGCGGCGCGGACCGACTCCGAACTCCTCGCGAGCCTGAGACCCGTTGCCCTGCGGCATCGGGACAACGTGGTGCGTCTGTCCCGGGAGCTGTTTGCGGAACAAGCGAGCGATCCGCGTTTCGACGCCGCGCTTGCGTGGTTGCTCGAAGCCATGCACGGCTTGGTCCTCACGCGCGGCGTGTTCGGCGACGATGGCGAAGCGGGTGCCGTCCTCAACCTGGCCAAACGCGTCATCGGGACACTCGTCGATGGCGCGCCCACACCTGCGGAGAACTGATCATGTCCGAGCTACTCCTGTTGGCAATCCCCGCCTTCTTCGGTTTGATGTTGCTCGAAGCGGCGGTTTTGTCCCGGCGCAAGCAGCAGAACTACGAAGCGCGCGATACGGCGGCAAGCCTCGCCATGGGCTTGGGCAACCTCGGCATCCAACTCGGGTGGAAGGGCCTGGCCCTGGGCTTCTTGGTGTGGCTCCACCAATTTGCGTTGTTCGATCTCGGTGGTGCCTGGTGGGTATGGTTGTTGCTCTTTTTTGCCGACGACTTCTGCTACTACTGGTTTCATCGCGTGCACCACGAAGTGCGCCTGTTCTGGGCGGCACACGTCAACCATCACTCGTCCGAGCGCTACAACCTCTCGACGGCCTTGCGACAGTCCTGGACGACGCCCTTCACCTGGGGATTCTTCTATTGGCCGCTGCCGCTACTCGGCTTCGATCCCCTCATGATCGTCAGCATGGGGACGTTCTCGCTGTTGTACCAGTTCTGGATTCACACCGAAGCCATCGATCGCCTGGGCCCGCTGGAATGGGTGCTCAACACACCCTCCCACCACCGCGTGCACCACGGATCGAACCCCCAATACCTCGATCGGAATTACGGCGGGTTCACGATCGTGTTCGATCGCTTGTTCGGAAGCTTCGAGCCCGAAGTCGAGCCCGTACACTACGGGTTGACGAAGAACATCCAGACCTTCAACCCGCTTCGCATCGCGTTCCACGAATGGGCCGCCATGTTCCGCGATGCCTTCTCCGCCGGAAACCTGGGCGATGCCTGGCGCTATTGCGCGAAGCACCCGGGCTGGAAAGCCCGGTCCGAGGAGCCGATGGACTGCGACGCCAGCGTGCCGGATGGCTCCGCCCTAGTTTGATTGATTGCGCCCTCGGGCTTGGACCTTCTCGCGTCTCTCGGCGATCTTCTCGGCGGTGACGAGGTGGGCCTGCTCCCGGGCGTTCTTGGCTTCGATCTTCATGCCGTCGCCGAAGCTTGCGGCGAACCCCTCGTCGATGACGCGCAGATAGAGGCGCTGCACTTCGGGAACGCAAGACAGCATGTCCTCGGCGAGGGCCCGGCAGGCGGGCATCAGCTGGTCCGGTGCCACCACGCGATTGACGAGACCCCACGCGTTCGCCTGTTCCGCCGATAGGTAATTCCCCGTCAACGAGAGTTCCTTGGCGCGAGAGATCCCAATCGCCCTCGATAGTTTTTGGCTCAAGCCCCAGCCGGGCATGATCCCCACGCGGGCATGGGTGTCTGCGAACCTCGCTTCCGACGACGCGATCAAGACATCGCACGCCAGCGCCAACTCGAAACCTCCGGTGATCGCGAAACCGTTGATGCCCCCGATGATCGGGCGATCGAAATCGCGAATCGATTCCATCAGCCCGACGTCCGCGGCCGAGTCGCTCGCCGGCGCGCGGCCCTCGGACATTTCCTTCAAATCGAGGCCGGCGCAGAACGCTTTTCCGGCCCCGGTCAGAATGGCCACGCGCACGTCCTCGTCCTCTTTGAGGTCCCGGAACGTCTTCGCGATGGCACCGCGCAGCTCGCGCGACAAGGCGTTCATCGCCTTGGGACGATTCAGGGTCAGGGTCGCGATCCCCTCCTTCTTTTCCACGAGCAGCACGTCGGACATTTTCATTCCTCCCGGGTTCGGGCCCCAGCATAGTTGGAGTACTGTTTCCGAAGCAAATGCCGGAAAAGACGACATCGGAAACCTATGCCCGGATCTACTCGGTCGTGCGCCGAATCCCGCGCGGACGCGTCGCGACCTACGGGCAGATCGCCGATCTCGCCGGTCTTCCCAAACAACCGCGCTTGGTGGGATATGCCTTGCATTCTTTGGCAGAAGGCAGCGAAGTTCCGTGGGAACGGGTCATCAACGCGCGCGGCGAAGTCAGTCCGCGCACGGCTCCGGGCGGAGACCTCGTTCAGCAACAGCTACTCGAAGCCGAGGGAGTATCGTTCAACCTGTACGGCCGAGTCGACCTCAAGAAGTTCCAATGGAAACGCAAGCAGCGGTATCGCTAAAGTGACCCGGGCGGAGAAGGCCACGCGCATTGCCGCGATCCTCGACCAGCGGTTTCCGCAGCCCGACGTCCCGCTTTCCCACGTCGACCCCTATACGCTGTTGGTCGCAGTCCTGCTTTCGGCCCAGTGCACCGATGCACGGGTCAATCAGGTGACCCCCGCGCTCTTCGCCCTGGCGAAGACGCCCCACGCGATGGCCAAGGTCCCCGTCGCCACGGTGCGGTCCATCATCCGCCCGTGCGGGCTATCGCCCAGCAAATCCAAAGCCATCGTCGAATTGTCGCGCCTGCTCGTCGACCAGCACGGCGGCCTCGTGCCGAAATCCTTCGAAGACCTGGAAGCCCTTCCCGGCGTGGGTCACAAGACCGCCAGCGTCGTCATGGCCCAAGCCTTCGGTGTTCCGGCATTTCCCGTCGATACGCACATTCATCGCCTGGCCGCACGCTGGGGCCTATCGAACGGAAGCTCGGTGGTTCGAACTGAGCGCGACTTGAAGAAACTGTTCCCCGCGACCGCCTGGAACAATCTGCATCTTCAGATCATCTATTTTGGCCGTGCATATTGCCCGGCTCGGAGTCACGATATGTCCCAGTGCCCGATCTGTTCCTGGGCCGCTTCGAAGGCGCGCATCCGCAAGGAAGGAGGGAGATTGAAATCGTGAGTGACCTCGCCGACCGCAAATGTATCCCGTGCAAGAAAGGGACTCCGGCGCTCCGGGGATCCGAAATCCGAAGGCTCCTGGAGCAGATTCACGAAGACTGGGTCGTAGTCGACGAACACCACTTGGAACGTTCCTTCGAGTTCGACGATTTCGTGCAAGCGCTCGCTTTCACCAATCGCGTTGGGGAACTCGCCGAAGAACAGGCCCATCACCCCGACATCTTGTTGACCTGGGGGCGCGTGCGGGTCACGGTGTGGACCCACACCGTCGATGGCCTGTCGGAAAACGATTTCATTTTTGCCGCGAAAGCGGACGCGCTTTCGAAGGCCTAGATCACGCGGGGCCGCGTCGGTGTCTAACTTTGGCGGAAGTTGGAGCGCGGCGGCGGATCGAAGGGCTTGGCCTTCGGGGTCGGGGCTTCCTGTTCTTCGAAGGCATGCGATTCGTAATTTCCGAAGTAGTTGACGTGGCGAGCGAAGAAGAGTGCATCACCGGGGTCGATATCGTTGCAAACCGCGCCCACGATTCTCGCCCCCGCAGCCTGGAGCCGTTCGCGAACACTTTGCACTTCCTTCGGCCCCACCACACAACGGTTCACGACGAGAACGACGCCCGTCGCTGCCGCGCCCAACACCGCCGTGTCGGGACAGGCATCGAGGGGCGGCGCGTCGATGATGACGTGATCGAAGTCGCGTTCGAGAGATCGCACCAGCGTCTGCATCTCGGCGGACGAAAGAAACCGCTCCGAAGAGAACGCACCGCGTCCCGCGGACAAGACGTAGAGGTTGGGCGTCAGGGATTGTTGCGTCGCATCGCGCACGTTCACCTTGCCGGCCAACACTTCGAGCACACCGGGGCTCTCGCGCACGCCCAGGGTGCGGTGAATCGCCGCCTGGCGTCGATCGCCGTCCACCAGGATCACCCGTGCGCCCTGTCGCGCCAGGGATTCCGCCACGCGGACCGCCATGGTGGTCTTGCCTTCGCGCGGTCGTGCACTGGTCAACACCAGGGAGCCGCGGAGTCCTTCCGGCAACTCGAAAGCGGGGCTCGAACCGGGCGCGAGGCTCGCCTGTTCGGGAATCGGCGCACCGGCTTCGCGCGGCAACAACCAACGTCCCGGAGAGGGCAGCAGGGGTACATCGGGATCCTCGGCCACCACTTCGGTGTAGGAGGTGAGCTCGATCGCCGCACCGTGCCGGCCTCGGCGTCGGGCCGCGCGGTAAGCGCGCACCAGGATGAAGAAGAGCGAAAGACTTCCGGCGGTGAAGATTCCCCGTTGCAACGGTCGCGGACCCGACGGTTGTGAGGGGAACGCCGCCAACTCGAGGATCCGCGGCACCGATAGGGTGTCGGGCCGGGTTTCGAAATTGCGCTCGGTGCGATCTTTGATGGCCGCGAGGAGCTCGCGCTCGAGTTCGAGTCGCGCTTGGAGTTGCGCCCCGATGGCATCGACTTGCTGGGAGCGAGCGGCGTCGCGGCGCTCTTCTTCGATGGCAATTCGCAGGGACTCTTCGCGTTCCAACGCCTCTTGATACTCTCCGCGCACGCCTTCGGCAACGCGCTCGTGCTCCCGTGCGATCTGGGTTTCGAGGCGCGCCAAGCGTCCGATCGACCGTCGGAGCTCGGGATAGTCGGCTTTGTATTGCGTCCGCAGCTGCGCGATCAAGAGCTCCAGCTTGGCTTGTTCTTCGAACATGCGCGCCAACGCGGGATTGTCCTGGGCCGCGGGTGCGGAACTGGGCGCCATGGTTTCGAGTGCGCGGACGTTCCCTTCGAGAGAAACCCGCTCGCGATGGGCGGCGATGTGATCGCTTTCGAGTTGCTCGATCCGAAGCGCGCGATGGGCTTCGCGTTCGACCGTGGGGCTACTTTCCCAGTGCTTGGCCAAGGCCATCTGGGCATCCCTCACGCGGCGGTCCTGGGCGGCCAACTCTTGCCGCGTCTCCGTCATGCGCTGTTCGACGGCGCGCGATCGGCGCTCGGCCGCGGAACGTTGGGCCGCTTCGAGGGTGCGATTGGCGAGCAATTGGGACAATTCGGGGTCGTGCGTCGATACGGAAACGTGCACCAGTCCACTGTCGACGAGCTGGACGTCCGTGGCTTCGCGAAATCGATCCACCACGTCGTTTCCGCCCCACACCCAATGGATGAGACTCCCGACGTACGGAGGACCGGGCGGCGGAAAATCCGCGGGTGTGATTTTTCGCCCGGAGGCTTCGAGCGCATTGCGCGCAACCGCCTCTTCGCTGATCAGGCCCAGCTGGGCGGACACCACACCGGAAGTTTGCGCGAGATCGAGAATGCCTCCGGCGCGGTAGACCGAAGATTCGAAGGTGGTCAGTCCCATGACGAGGAGGCCCGCCAGCACACTCGCCCAGAGTGCCTTGGGCAAACGGCCGTGCATCGCACCGTCCATCAGCTCGCGGACGTAGCGATACAGCGCGCGCAGTAGCGGGAGAAGAGTCGGCGGCCTGTTCGCAGGCTCCGTCATGATGGGCTTAGAAGATGCGCAGTCCGAGCGATGTGAGTCCGAGCAGCGAGCGCCAGGCCGTAGAAAATGCCGAGCGCCAGAAGGAGCCGGGGACGTGGATCACATCGTTCGGTTGCAGGAACACGTCCGGCTCTTCGCCGTCCAGAATCTTTCCGACATCGGCGATGACCAAGCTCGCTTCGCCACCATCGACGCCGTCGCGCTTGATCTGCACCTTGGCGAGGTCCGCTCCGCCGGATGTACCACCGGCCAGCGCCAGAGCGTGGGAAAGTGTCAGCCCAACCGAGAGGGAGACTACGCCTTGTTTGGCCACGGAACCGGTCAGGTACACCGCGCGCGCCTTGGGAATCGAGAAGGTGTCACCGTCTCGAATCTGCAAGTTTGCCGTGCGGTCGCCCTTCTCGAGCAAATGTTCGAGCACGATCGGGATACTGGTCGGATCCTGATCGATCCAGCCAATGCTCGCCATCTCGATGGAATCGGGATTCCAATCGGCTTCGCGCCGGGCCGTTTCCTGAACCTCTTCGGCTGCTTGAGCCGAAGGCAGCAGGAACGCAACGGTGTTGGCAGCCGGTGTAACTCCACCCGCGAGCGCGATCAGATCGAGCAGCGTCGCATTCGGAGGTAGTTCATACACGCCCGGTCTTCCGACCTGGCCCAGAATCCGCGCCTTGTTGTTCTTGCGCTGTGAAACGAAGACCGTGACGCTGGGATCGATGAGATAGCGTTGACCGTAGCGTTCGGCGAGCGCGCCGGCGGCTTCGGACTCGGTCATGCCTTCTACGTTGACGGGACCGAGCAGCGGAACGATGACCGCTCCGCTCGAATTGACCTTGGCGGTGGTGTTCAACTCTTCCGCACCAAACACGGTGACCGTCAACTCATCGCCGGTCTTTACGCGATATTCGTCGTAGGCTGTTCTCGACCGCTTCTCCGCGAGCTCGAGAAGTTCGTGGCTGGTCGCAAGCGGCTTCATGTCCGCTGACGGTACTTGGCGACCCGCACAACCGATCGCAAAGATCCCGGCCAGGAGAATCACCGTCTTAGCTGTAGAGGCCGCGTGCATCCGGCTCCCCTCTGATCGTTTATGCCTGTGGCATTCACGTCGTCGGGAATCTCATTCGGCCTTCGGGACCGGGAGCTTAAGCAGATCCGTCAAGTCTCAATGGTTTCCTGCCGCATAGTTGCTCCAACAACATGGTTAAACCGGAGTCTCACAAAAAAGTGTAGTTAAAGGACTACGAAATATTGACGTACGCGCGAAAACAGAATCGACTTTACGAGGGAATTAAACCCCACCTCGATGTCGCAACGTTGGTGGTTGTCGCCGCGACTTTCGGAATCTTGCTGTTTTCGAAAGGAGGCGCGAACGCCACCGGAACACTCTTGCTCGGATTCGTCGCCACGATCGGGTTGTCGGCCGCCATCGCCCACGTACTCCACACGGGTCGACTCCGCATTCCCCGCTCCACCGCACACGCGTTCCTCGCTGGGTTCATCCTCTTTTGCACCGCGAGTGTCTTGTGGTCTCGCGACGCGGGCCTCACGCGCCTCGAGCTGGCACAAACCCTGCCTCTCTTCGCCATCTATCTGGCACTGATCGTATTCCCGGTGCGGGGCGATCGATTGCCATGGCTCTCCGACTTCGTGCTGGGGCTGGGTCTGCTTTCGGCCGCCGCTTGGTTCGGAGCGAAGTTGGATCCCGCCCTGCGGGCGGCGCTTCCCGGAAATCAAAACCACATCGGGATTCTGCTGTCCGCGACAGCGTGTACGGGTTTCACGCGTGTATTGGCGACGCGGGAACCCGCGCGACTGAACCTTGCCTCCCTCTTTCGCTTCGGGGCCAGTGTCGCGATCGCGGCCACAGCCGTTTCGACGGGGTCGCGCGGGGCCTTGGTGGCACTCGGTGCCGGACTGATCGTCCCGCCCCTGGTGCGACGGCGAATGGGTGTCGGGGGGCTGTGTGCCGCATGTGTGGCGCTTTCACTCGCCGCTGGCGCCTTCGTCGAAGTCGGGGACACGCCCGATTCGGTGCGTATTCGCCTCGAAATCTGGGCCCACGCGCTGTCGGAATTGGCCGAGCACCCGCTGTTGGGTTTCGGTTGGGGGACGTATCCCATCGTCGGACAAAGCGTACCGCTGGTTCGCTGGACCGGCGGCGCCGGCTTTGCCCACTCGACACCCGTCGAAATGCTGGTCGAAGTGGGTGCTGTCGGGGGTTTGTTGGCGCTGCTTGCCGCCTTGGGGTTTGCTCGAAGTCTCACGCGTCGCCCGAGTCGCAGTCACGGTTCTGCGGCGGCGCCGCTGATCGCCTGTGTCGCGGCCCTGCTCGCACCGTCGGTCTTCGAGTTCCATCTCTATCTACCCGTCAACGCACTGCTCCTCGTCGTCGCCTCGGTGGGCGCGATGCACGCACTTTGTGCCGGCGACATTCGGCGTTTACAAACGTTTCACCTGCCCGCCCAGGCGCGAAGCGGGCTGGTGGCCGCGTGCGGAGTCGCGAGTTTGCTGTTGATTGCCGGGGGCCTGGCGGACTTCGTTTCCACCCGCGGACTGAAACGTGCCAGCGCAGCAGCCGATACCGGGGACTTCGAAACCGCCCGCCGAGAACTCGACCGTGCGCGCCCCTACGCGTTGCGGGGAAGTGAATACGACGAACATCTCGGGCGTATGTACCTGGCCGAGCGGCGCTTGGGCGGAGCCGATCGCACGCGCGAGGCACTCGCGGCGTTCGAAAGCGCCGTCAACGCGTCCCCTGGACTCGCATCCGCTTGGACGGGTCTCGCCGATGCGCGGAGACTCCTCGGCGACATCGAAGGCCGTGCGGAGGCGCTGTTGCGGGCCGCCCAATTGGGTGGAGGAACCCACCTCCGGCGTTGGACCCAGCTGGCCGCCGCGCGGGTCGGCATGGGGGATACCGAAGGAGCGGTTGCGGCGTGTCGCCATATCAACGTTTCGAGCGGACGCGTGTCCCACCGCTGCTTGAGCGTACTGATCCACGCGGGAGTTCCACTGGTGGCCTTGCGGGCGGCGATTCCCGACGACGCAGAGCGTTGGACGGAGTACGGGATCTATCTCAAGGGTGTACCCGCTCCGTCGGGTGAGATTCGACACGCATTCCGGCGTGCACTGGAGTTACGTCCAACGTTCTCCCTACCCGCGCTCCAGCTTTTCCAGATCGCGGCCGAACAAGACGCTGGAGGGGAAGCGTCTGCGGTGTTGGAAACCACCTACGCAGCGGGATCCCGAGACATCAACCTGTTGGTCGCCCTCGCCGAGGTTCGCGAACGACAAGGACGCCTCGAGGATGCCGCAGCACTCGCGGGACAGGTGCTCGAACGGGTACCGCGGCGTGAATCCGCGCACCGGATTCGTGCGCATTGGATCCGGAATAACCAGGGCCTTCGCGCGGAAGCCGCGTACTGGCAGGACCAGGTGACGAAGCGGCCCGGCTGGAAGTTTGCGGAGAGCGAAGCACAGCGCGCGGTTCGCGTGGCTGGCGTTCGTGGGGGAGTCGCTCTTGATCAGTGATATGAGTCGCCCGAATCCGCGGGTCGTCGTCCTCAGTTTTATTTTCGTGTTGGCGGTGTTCGCCGCGTACTTGGTCGGCAAGTCCGTCTACCAATACGACACCCTCTTTCTTCTGGGCGGTGTCATCGCGACCTTCCTGATTGGGGCCAGCCTGATCGATCCGCGCGTCTCGCTCGGGATCATCGTGGTCTGCATGATGCTTTCGCCGGAAATTCCGATCGGGACATCGGGGAGCCGCGAGGTAGCCCTTCGGGCCGAAGACTTCCTGATTCCCCTCACACTGTTTTCGCTGATTGGACGAAAGATCACGGAACCCAGTCAGCGTCTGATCTTCAAGCCTTTGTTCATGCCGATGATCTTGTTCGTCGCCGTCTCGATTGGATCGACCTTCTTCGCCTACTACGACGGGCTCGTGCGAGCCGGAACCGCGTCGCTCTACATTCTGAAGACCGTCGAATTCTTCCTGGTCTATTTCCTCGCACTCAACGTTCCGCGCAATCGCGAAGATGCGGACCGGATCCTTTGGACCATGTTCGCGACGGCGATCGTGGTGTTCCTGATCACTTCGTCTCAGATCGGTACCGTCGACCGCCTCGGCGCGCCCTTCGAAGGGGATAAGCCCGAGCCCAACACTCTGGGTGGCTACCTCGCGTTGATGATCGCGATCCTCGGGGGTTTCGTATTCCGACATCCCTCGGAACGAATTCGAACGTTTTGCATCGCGCTGATCCTCGCCCTCACGTTGCCGTTGCTCTTTACGCTTTCGCGATCGTCGTACCTCGCCCTGGGCGGAATCGGCTTGACCTTCATCTTTGTGGAACGTCGCCCGGGAATCGCCATCGGAGTCATCACCGCGCTGTTTTTCATCGTGTTGCTGGCACCCGACGTCGTGCGCGACCGAGTGGAGACGACGGCCGAGTTGGTCGAAGGCCCCTTCACCACCGAGTTCGTACTCGAGGGTTCCGCCGCCTCGAAATTTCACATTTGGGTTTGGTTCAAGATCGCCATGAAGACACGGCCCTTTCTGGGTTGGGGGACGACCGGAGCCGGTCTCGTCGACAGCTACTACCCGCGTGCTTTCGCCGAGGGAGGTGTGTTTGGATTCGGCCTGTTCCTGTTGATCCAATTCTCCCTGTTTCGGCTCGCGATCCTGGGACGTCGTTCCAAAGATGCGGTGACACGCGCATTGTCGACGGGTTACCTGGCGGGATTGGTGGGCCTCTCCGCCCATTCCCTGGGTGCCAATACGTTCATCATCGTGCGCATCATGGAACCCTTCTGGCTCGTCACGGGATTGATCGCCTTCCGATTGAATCTCGAACGAAGCGAGAACGATCCGGCGAGCGTCAAAGCGCCACCCTTGGCGGCGACCACGTGAGAGTTCTCGTCGATGGGCGTAGCCTGGTCACCACCCGCGGCGGGATCTGTCGCTACGTCCGCGAAATCGTTCGGGCCATGGGACACGAATGCGAACACGAAATGATTCTCGCGGTCCACGCGCGAAGTGGCATGGCGTGGCCGCCGCAGCGGGTGCGCGAGAAGGTGATCCGTCTGCCCCAACGGGGCCCTACGCTCGAATCCATTTTTCGAAACGTCGCGCTTCCCTGGGCAACCCGACGCGAGCACGCGCGCGTGCTCTGGCAACCGTCCTTCTCCGTGCCGTGGCGATCTCCGGTTCCCGTGGTCGTAACGGTTCACGACCTGGCGTTCGAGCGGTTCGATTCCCTGATTTCCGCCGAGCGTCGCCTCCGAACCCAGCGCATCGTCCGGCGCGGATTGCACCACGCAGAACGCATCATCGCGGACTCTCACTCCACCGCGCGCGATATCGAGCAACTGTATGGAATCGCGCCGGAACGCATTCGCGTGGTTCACCTGGGCGTATCCGAGCGATTTCGCCCCGTGGCGGACCCGGAGGTGCTGGACAAGATCTGCCACCGCTACTCCCTTCCCGCTCGCTATCTCCTGTTCGTGGGAACGCTCGAGCGGCGCAAGGACGTACCGACCTTGATCCGCGCCTACGCGCGCCACGTCGCAACCCAGGAAGACCCGCCGCACCTGGTTCTGGCGGGACGGCCCGACAACGACGCCGACGCGGTCGATCAAGCCATCGCAAACGCCGGTCTCCAACAGCGGGTACACCGGGTTTCCTACGTTCCGGACGAAGACCTTCCGTTGCTCTACGCGGGCGCGCTGGCGTTCGCCTACCCCTCGATCTACGAAGGTTTCGGGCTCCCGGTCCTCGAAGCGCTCGCCTGCGGGATTCCCACGGTCACGACCGCCACCTCCTCCCTGCCGGAAGTCGCCGGCGAGGTGGCCGAAATGGTGGACCCCGGAGATGTCGACGGGTTGGGCCGGGCGCTACTGCGCGCACTCGACCCGGAACAGCGCAAGGAACGCGCGGCCCGTGGAATTCGCCACGCACGACGCTTCTCCTGGGAGCGGGCGGCGACCGAAACCGCGCGGGTCTTCGAGGAGGCGTGCGCGTGAGCGACATCAGCGTCGTCATCCCCCTCTATCAGGATGGGGATACCATCGAAGCCTGTGTGCAGGCGGTACTCGCCCAGGAACCGGCGCCGCGCGAGATCATCGTCGTCGACAACGGCTCCAGCGACCGTGGACCCAGTCACGTGGCGCGACTCGCCGAGGCCCATTCCTCTGTACGCTTGATCCACGAGCCCGTCCCCGGGCCCGCCGCCGCGCGCAACCGCGGCTGGCGCGAAGCCAGGTCCAGCTTCGTCGCCTTCGTGGATGCAGATTGCCTGGCGGAATCGGGCTGGTTGCAGGGGATTCGAGACGCCTTTACGACGCCGCAGGTCGGACTCGTGGGGGGGCGAATTCGCGGCTGCAAGCCGCGCAGCGCCGTGGAAAAAGCGCTCGCGATCACTTCCACCCAAGACCCGCGCCCGCCCTACGAGGTCTACCGCTACGCGTTCGTGCGCGGCGGTCTCCCGTCGGGAAACCTCGCAGCGCGGGTCGCCACACTTCTCGAAATCGATGGATTCGATGTGCACTTCCGCATCGGTGAAGACCATGACCTGTGCGCACGCGCGGCCCGGGCAGGTTGGACCCTGCGATTCGCTCCGGACGCCGGTGTGGTCCATTGCAACTACGACAACGTGCGCGGGCAGATTCGACAATCGTTCGGCTACGGCCGCGCTCACGCCCATCTCTTCCGACACCACGCGGATGGAGAATGGATCGTCGCAATCCCCCGCCGTATCTGGTCCGTGCGCCCGGCGCCGGGCCGGGCCTGGCTCGCATTGGAAACCCCCGGAAAGATCATCCTCGGATCGTTGCTCGCCAGTTGGATCTCGCCCTGGTTCCTTCTCCTCCTGGCGGGATACATCTTCCATTACGCGCGCTCGACCCGACGTCTACTCGAACTCCACAGCCTCGCCGCTTCGGGTCTCGAGTTCGCCAAGATCATTGCCTGCCGAGCCACTCGCGCCCTGGCCATGGATGCCGGGCGTCTGGTGGGATCGCTTCGCTATCGGGTCGTTTGTCTATGACACAACTTCATTGTCCTCGCTGCAGCCAGGTGCTCGGCCGCCAAGGCGATCAAATTCACTGTGACGGTTGCACTGCGTTCTGGCCGATCCAACGCGGCGTCCCGCGCTTCTTTCCGCGCGCGCCCTATTGGGGAGAAGTCAGCCAGGAAAACATGGGCTGCGTGCTGACGGACGTGGAATCCGCGGGCTGGCGGGCGGCGCTGCAACGCAACCTCAGTCCCGAGGAATGGGCGCGCATCGGATACCTGCTCGACTCGGAATCGCGTCCCTGGGAGAGTCTCGTCTCGCTGCCGGATCGCCCGCGCGTACTCGACGTGGGTTGCGGATTGGGCGCGATCTCCGAGGGCTTTGCTCGTCGCGGCGCGGAATTGGTCTGCGCGGACGCCGTACCCGAACGCGCGGCCTTCACCGCAGCGCGCTGCCGGCAGGAAGGCGCTGCCGACGTAACGCCCATTCAGTGCGATGCGGGAGCGCTTCCGGTGGCCGACGGAGAATTCGACGTCATCGTATTGAACCACGTTCTCGAATGGGTGGGTTGCAGCAGCTCGGAACCCGACCCGCGCGCCTCCCAACGGCGCATCCTGAGTCACATCTATCGCAAGCTTCGCCCGGGGGGGTCCCTGTGCGTGGCGATCGAGAACCGCTTCACGCCCGTCACCCGCTTTCGCGATCCGCATGCGGGCATGCGGTTCACGACCTGGATGCCCCAAGGTCTGGCCAACCGCTGGTCACTCTGGCGCCGGGGTACGCCCTACCGCACGCCACTGTATTCCTACGGCGCCCTCGGACGTCTGCTGCGCAAGACGGGATTCGAATCCACGCACTTCTACGCCCCACTCCCGAGTTCGCGCAACATGCGGTATCTGGCTGCCCTCGATGACAAGCGCTTCACGCGACACGCGTTGGGCCAGATGTTCGACATCAAACATCCAACCCTTTCACTCGCCGTGCGATCCGTGAACACGAAGCTCCCGCTGCATTGGCTGCTGGCGCGTTGCGCTCCCGAATTCATGGTCGTCGCACAGAGGGAACTCGATGCTCGTTGAAAACATCGTCGAAGAGCTGCAAGCGAAACCGGAATGGCGGGATCGCGTACCCGGCGACCCCAAGGCCGCGGGCGCGTTGCTCGAACGCGGCAATGGGAAGGACATTCTGCACGTTCTTCCGGACCGGACCGGAGCACCGACGGTCGTCGTCAAGTACGAGCGCTCGATGGATGGATCGTTCCGAATCGATCGCGAGGCGCGCAACCTGCAACGCCTCAAGGACCAGGCACCCATCGAAGGCACACCGCGGGAATGGACGCAGCTCACGATTCGAGGGCGCAACGCTTTGGCGCTCCCCTATTACCCGGGACAGAGTCTGTTGTCCTATCTGTCGTCACCGCGCAGCCGGTTCCAGACGCGCCGCTATGCCGCAGCCCTGGACCGCGCCGCCGCCTGGCTCCTCACGTTGCAGACCCAGACGCGCACGCGCGTGAAGGATGCCGCTTCGTTCGCCCAGCAACATCGCATGTTGACCGAAGAGGATGCGAGACTCGTCCAGGCCATGGACACGGGTACCCTGGAACTGGCCGCACAACACGGGGACTTCAATCCCGCGAACATCCTGATCCAAGGTTCCAAACTCCAGGTGATCGACTGGGAATGGGCCGACCTTCCCGGGCTGCCCCTGGTGGACCTGTTCAATTTTACCCTTCGGGTGGCGATGTTGCGCAGTCGGATCGGGAAACGCCGCGGCGGCCTACCCCAGAAGGAGGACTTGATCCGCGCCTTTCGCACGGATCCGGTCCCGCGCGCCCTTTGCCAGCGCTGGGTGCCTCGCTTCAGCAAAGAGCTCGGAATCGCTCCGGAAGCCTGCGACGATCTATTTCGCTGCTTTGCGCGTCACACCGTCGGCGGAGACGCAAACGTGTCGCTGCGCGAGATCCTCTGACGCGGCTTTCGAGCCGCTTCCGAATCGAAGTCGCGCGGCGTCGCAAATTTCAGCTGTCCCACGTCGCGAGCGCGACACAAGCGATCCATCATCGGTTCGAAGAAGCGCCAGGCTTCGGGCGAATCCGTGAGCAGGCGCCAGGGATGCCCCCATACGACCCCGATCCTTCCGGCGGAGATCCGCGCTTGGAAGGCGCGAACGCTCGGCACATCGAAACCCTGGGGAAAGTCGCTGCGCAGAAGCGTCAATCCATTGCGGTGCAAGACGTCCGGTCCGCGGTAGTCGCTTCGCCAGCCCATTCGGCGCAGTACTTGAAGATGCGTGGGTTGGTAGTAGACGCGCGCGGTCCGGTATCCTGCGCGGCGCAAGCAGCGAAGCAATACGGGAATATCCGTCCGCAACGCACCGTGGCGGCGTTTTTCGCCCAGCGCGAAAGCACCGCGTGCCAACCAACGCTGGGGACTGTTCCAAGGACCCGCGAAGGAGACCACGGGGTTCCCCGTCGCCTGTTCGAGAGCGAAGCGACTGCGTCGCAGAATGCCTTCCACTCGATCGGGCGCCAATGCGGAGAACCGCTCGTGCTGCCAGCCGTGGGAGGCCACTTCGTGACCCTGTTCCGCCATGCGGGCGACCTGGCTCCGGTTGTGATGGGGTGGGCCGTCCAGCATCGCGCAGGCGCCGACGACCGCGAAGGTCGCGGGAACACCCCGCGCCTGGAGAAAGTCCAGCAAACGATCCGTCGCCAGGGCTTCTTGTTCCGCAATCCGACGCGACTCCGCACCGGCGTAGCCGAAGCCGAGCTCGTAATCCCAATACAGAAGAACGCGAGCGCTCATGCGATCTGCACCTCAGTTGCCTACCTGTGGGCGTATCGGGACCCAACCCCTTGGGCTGAACCCCCGAATCCCCGACTCGGGAGCTCGGGGGTTCACACTGGTTCCAAAACCACCCATTCCGTGAGCTCGGTTTCGAGATGCGCCCCTAAACACGCTGGATTCCGGCTCAAGTTGCGCGCGAGATGCCACGAAAAGAAGGGAAGTCAGGAGGGGTTGTGGATCAACCTTGGCTTCCGTACGCGCGTGCCACATTGGCGGACGAGGACACCCAGGCGCTGGCTTCGGTCATCGCTTCGGAATGGGTGGGCCCGGGTCCCGAAGTGGAGCGCTTCGAAGCGGAGTTCGCGGCGCGAATCGGCGTTCAATTCGCCGTTGCGATGTCGTCGGGTACCGCGGCACTTCACGCCGCCGCACACGCGGTGGGCGTCGGCGCCGGGGACCACGTCATCGTCCCCACCCTGACCTTCTGCTCCACCGCCAATGTCATCTTGTTTCAGGGCGCGTCGCCCCTGCTCGCCGACGTCGATGCCGAAACCCTGTGTCTCGATCCGGACGACGTGGCATCGCGCATCACGCCGGAAACCCGGGCGATCGTCCCCGTCCACTACGGTGGCCACCCCTGCGACATGGACGCCCTGTGCGCCATCGCGCGGGAACGCGGCATTGCCGTGATCGAGGATGCCACCCACGCGCCGGGCGCCCGCTACCGCGATTGCGCGGTGGGGACACTCGGCGATGTCGCTTGCTTCAGCTTCCACCCCGCCAAGCACCTGACCACCGGAGAAGGCGGAATCGCGACCACCAACGACCCGCAAATCGCGAAGCGCTTGCAGACCTTTCGCAACCACGGAATTTCCGCGGACGCGCAGCAGCGCGACCACGCCGATGCCTATTCCTACGAGATGGTCGAGCTGGGCCTCAACTATCGGATGAGCGGCTTGTCGGCCGCCCTCGGCCGCGCACAACTCGCTCGCCTGGATGCGTTTCTCGAACGCCGCCGCGAACTCGTCCATCGCCTCACCAAGGGACTCTCGGGAATCGTCGGTGTGGGGCTCCCGGTGGTACGCCCGGACGTCGAGCCGGCCTGGCATCTATTCTGGATCCGCACACAAGAGCGCGACGAGCTCTACCACTTGCTGCGGAATCGCGGACTCGGCGTGAACGTCCACTACCGCCCGGTCCATCAGCAGCCCTATTACCGCGCGCGCTTCGGCGACCGCGACGGCGCCTTCCCCAATGCGGAAGCCGCCTTCCGTGAACTACTCACCCTCCCCCTGTTTCCAGGAATGTCGGACGCGGATGCGGATCGCGTGATTCACGAAGTCCGCAACGCCGTGCAGATCACCCGCGCGGGCTCAACAGGCCCCGCATTACCGCTGGAGGTGGCCTCGTGCCGCGCGTCCTCGTAACCGGAGCATCGGGATTCATCGGAGCGGCCATGATCGCTCAATTGCGGCGAGATCATCCGGACCTGAAGGTTCGCGCATTGGATCTGCAACGCCCTCGCACGCGATCGAGCGTCGAAGTGGTGACGGGCAGCATCCTGGACGTCAACGACGTATCGCGTGCGGTTCAAGGCTGTGACTACGTGATTCACCTGGCCGCTATTCTGGGCGTCTCGCGCACCGAGACGGATCCCCTGGCGTGCCTGAACGTGAACATCTCGGGAACCATCAACCTGCTCGACGCCTGCGCGAAAGAGGGAGTGCAGCGTTTCATCTTCGCCTCTTCCTCGGAAGTCTACGGCGAACCCGCCAAACTTCCGGTGGACGAGGAGACTCCACTCAACCCGCGTTCGGTGTATGCCACGTCCAAGCTGGCGGGTGAACAATACGTTTCCTCCTACGCGACGCGTTACGGATTCGAGCACTCGATCGTTCGCTTCTTCAACGTCTACGGTACGGGCCAGGTCGCGGAATTCGTCATGCCGCGCTTCATTCGCGAAGTTCAGGCCGGGCGTGAGCCCGTCATCCACGGCGATGGCGGCCAGGTGCGCGCCTTCTGCTACGTGGAAGACGCCGTGCGCGGCGCCGCTGCCACGGTGAAGAACCCCGCCGCCGCGGGTCAAGTCTTCAACGTCGGGAATCCCGCGGAACCCATCACCATGAAGGAACTCGCTCACCGAGTGATCCACGTGCTGGGATCCAACATGCAGCCGCGCTTCATCCCGCTCGAGCAGGTCGATCGCGGTTTTGGTCGAGAGATCCGCTGTCGGGTACCCAACACGACCAAAGCCCAGAGGGTGCTGGGCTATCGCCCGGCGATTTCCCTCGCCGAGGGGATTCGCCGCGTGGCGGCCGGTGGACGCATTCAAGACACCTGGCGGGGCGTAGAAGAGGACAACGCTCTCGCCGCACGCGCCTAGGAGTCCGCGAGCATGGGCCACTACTTGGGCATCATGGGCTACTCGCCCAACAGCGCGGCTGCGATCCTGCGCGACGGAGAGATCGTCGCATTCGCAGAGGAAGAGCGTTTCAATCGCATCAAGACTTCGCCCGGCGTCATGCCCATCGCATCGATCCTGTATTGCCTCGAAGAAGCGCGTATCGGATTCGACGAACTCGACGGCATCGGGTTCGGCTGGGATTCGCCCCACTACGCCGAGACCATGCCGGCTTTCTACGACGGCCTGCGCGAGCGCTACCCGGATCCCGATCCCACCTACAACGCGCTCTACGAACAGGCATTGCTCGTCAAGATGAATCCCGAGTACGTGCGCGCAGACCTGTGCCAGGGGCTGGCCTTGCGCGGACACCGGCTCGACCCGAATCGAATCCGCTTTCTCCCCCATCATTTGTGCCACGCGGCCAGCACCTATTTCGCATCGGGATTCGAGGACGCCGCCGTCGTGACCGTCGACGGGAGCGGCGAAGAATCCACGACCCACCTGTGGAATGCCCGGGGCCACGTGATCGATGAAATCGAGCGCTTCTTATTGCCCCACAGCCTTGGGGGCTACTACGCCACATTCACCGAATTCCTGGGATTCCGCGCCAATCGGGACGAAGGCAAGCTGATGGGTCTCGCCGCATTTGGCGAATATTCGGAATCCCTTCAGCGCAAACTCGATCAGGTGCTGACCTACGACGAAGCCAGCGGGCGCTTCGAAGTCAATCCCTACATGCGCCACGTGGGAAAGCGCAGCTACGGTCGTCGCTTCACCGACGCCATGGTCGACCTGTTCGGAAGCCCTCGCCTGTCGCACCAGCGCCTGGAAGACGAGCATCGCGACCTGGCGTTCAACGTTCAGTATCGCCTCGAAGCCGTGATGAAGGCATTGACGAAACGCGCCCTCGCAAGCTCCGGAAGTCGCAATCTGTGCCTTGCAGGCGGTGTCGCGATGAACTGCAAGATGAATGGAGCCCTCGCCGGACTCGACGGCGTGGACCGAATCTTCGTTCAGCCCGCATCTTCGGATAACGGAATCGCCTTGGGGGCCGCGTATCTACTTGCACGCGAAGCGGGTGTCGAGACGTTCGCGCCCATGCGTCACGCCTATTACGGTCCGGCGTATTCCGACGCGCAGATCGAGAACGCGTTGCGCGAATCGAAACTCGCGTACCGCAAGTCCGCGGACACGACCGAGGAAGTCGCCGACGCCCTGGCGAACGGAAAGATCGTAGGCTGGTTCCAGGGGCGAATGGAATTCGGGGCACGCGCCCTGGGCGGCCGTTCGATTCTCGCGAATCCGCTGATCGAAAACATGCGCGACAAGATCAACGCCGAAGTCAAACATCGCGAGGGCTGGCGCCCCTTCTGTCCCTCGATCCTGGCGGAGCGCTACTACACCTACTTCGAGAAGACCTGCGCGACCAGCGATTACATGATCCTCGCCTTCCCGGTTCGCGAGGAATACCAGGAGCTGATTCCCGCGGCGGTGCACGTGGACGGAACCGCGCGCCCCCAGGCCGTTCATCGGGACACGAACCCGCGCTATCACGCACTGATCGAGGCGTTTGCCGAGCGCACCGGACACCCCGTCCTGATCAACACTTCCTTCAATGTGCAGGGAGAGCCCGTTGTCTGCACGCCGCAGGATGCCCTGCGCTGCTTCGGAGGAACGGGAATCGACCTTCTCGTGATGAACGACTTCATCGTCGAGAAGGGGTGAACCCTGGACAATGAATTTCAATGACCTGGGGTTCCTGCTCCTCTTCCTGCCGGCGGTCTTGGCCGTCTTCTATCTGGTTCCCGCGAAACTCCGCTTAGCCGTCATCGTCGCCGCATCGCTCTTCTTCTACGGCCTGTCGGGAATCGTCCCGCTTGAATTCATGGTAATGAGTGTGGCCTGGGGCTATGGGACGGGATTCGTATTGGCGCGGGTCGGCGGGCGCGCGGCCCTGGCGGCGGCGATTTCGTTTCCGCTGATCGTGCTCTACTTCTTCAAGTATCTCGGGTTCACCTTGGCGAGCGTAGGCGCCGGCGACGGAACCTATTCACTGTTCGGTCCGATCCTCGCCGTAACGCTTCCGGCCGGAATCAGTTTCTACACCTTTCAGATCGTTTCCTACTCGATCGATCAATACGACCGATCGGTTGCCACGGAAGACAGCCCGCTGCGTTTCGCCGCCTACATCTCATTCTTCCCGCAGCTGATCGCGGGCCCAATCCTCCGCTATTCCCAGATCCGCGAGCAGTTGATCCGGATACAGACCCAACCCCGTTTACATCCCGATGTGGCTTCAGGCCTCAAATTCCTGAGTGTCGGTTTGTTTGCCAAAACCTTCGGCAGCGACATCCTCCTGACGCTCCAGGAGCGCTTCAATCCCGGCCTTTCCAATTCCTCGCCGGACGCGGCCTTCAGTGTCCTCGCCTATTCGTTCATCATCTACTACGACTTCTGGTCCTACTCCCTGATGGCCATCGGACTCGGAAAGCTCTTCTGCATCGATCTTCCGCGCAACTTCCTCGAGCCCTACAAATCCACTTCCCCGCAGGACTTCTGGCGGCGCTGGCACGTCACGCTCTCCTATTGGTTGCGCGACTACGTCTACCTGAGGCTCGGCGGAAACCTGCGCTATACGCGAAACATCCTGATCGTGTTCCTCGCCTGTGGCTTGTGGCATGGCGCCGGTTGGAATTTTCTGGTTTGGGGTGGGTATCACGGTGCCTTCGTCGTGCTCTACCACGTTGCGAAGCCCTGGTGGGACCGCCTGCCCCAGAGGCTCGCCATTGCCCTGACCTTCTCGATCGTGACGCTCGGTTGGCCCTTGTTCTATCTCGATCTCACCCAATACGCCGAACTGCTCTCGGTGCTGTTCGCTTTCACGGGTGAGCCCGCGCGCTACGGCGCGGCGAGCTGGGCGCTACTCGCCGCCATCGCGACCTGGACTTTCTGGGTCGACGAAGAGAAGTGGCTGTTCGGAACCCCCACGACTTCGTTCTTTCGCGTTTTCCAACGACCGGCTTTCCAGGCGGGCTTGGTGACGGTCGCGGTGCTCTTCTTCTCCTATTCGCGAACCTTCATCTATTTCCGATTCTGAAACGGGAACCAGCATGCCCAGTGGAATTCGACATCTTGTGTTCTTCGCGCTTTCGATCGGGATCTTCGGCAGCCTGATCCTGCAGCAGACCCTCGACGTGGGAAGCTTCCGTCTCAACCCCGTCGATTTCACGCAACTCGAACCCCAGGATCTCGTGGTGGGAAGCGGCTGGTCCCGGCGCCAGGAGGCCTCCATCAAGCTGGGGTTCATCGAATCCCAACCCCCGCCCCGCGTCGGTGTCTTCGGAAACCACCAGGTTCAGTACTTCTCCGCCAAGAGCCTTCCCGAAGAACCTCCGCCCGAGGAGTTCTTCAACTTCTGGTACGCGAACCTGTCCCTCACGGAACTGCGCGACTACGTCGCCTACGTGGACAGCCTCGACAAGCTGCCGCGCGATCTCATTCTCGTCCACATCACCACGCCGAACAACGACAACGGTGGAAACATTCTCGGCTACCAGGATGAGTTACCCGAGGACATCCATCGCTTCTACGAGCGGCAGCAGAGTAGCGGCGCGGCGCTGCGCTCCACCTATTTTCGCGCGGCGCAGTTGTGGAGTGAGCTGCGCTACCTCGTGGATTGGAAGACACTTGCCGCCGGAATCCTTTCGGAGAACCGGTTGGCCATCGTCGATCCCACGGCATGTACGGAGCTCGACAGTGTCCCTGCACGGGCAGAAGGAGCGGTTGCGCGAATCCTCGGAAGGCTCGCGGTCGCCCGAGCCCTACCGGAAGAGCGACGTTCCGAGAACCTCCGGGACCTCTGTTCCGGGAAACCGATGCATGTGATCCGCCGCGACGGAAGTGCCTATTCGAATTACAATCTGCGCGCGTTGGTGCGCAACGAAGAACCCGTCGACGGCCCCGATCAAAAGCTGCGGCCGGGAGACGAAAAGCGGATTGCGGACCAGATGCGCGATGTGGCGGCCATTGCGGAACGGCGCGGTCGACGTTTGGCGTTTCTCATCACCCCCGTCCATGAAACCGATCGCCACAGCCCGTCGGATGAAATCATGAGCGCCGCCCTGCGTCAGGTTCCGGAACTCGAAGTCCTGGATCACCGGCACCAATTCCGGCAGGCGGAATACTTCGTCGATTACGACCACCCCAACGAGAAATATTTCGAACGCGTGGTCGAGGAGTTGCGGAAGCGAAAGCTTCTCTAGAAGCTAGGCGGGGCCGCGCCGAACCGAGCGCACGAGTTCGAAGGCTTCCGCCGACGCCACTCCAGCCAGGCTTCCCCAGCGCGCCGCATGGGCGCGAATCATCTGTGTCGAATGCGGGTGGGGAGGGAGTTGCTCTTCACTCTCGTAACACGCCAGGGCTTTGAGCTTCCTTTCGAGCGTCTGTTCGACGTCGACGAAAACGTTGGGTGCAAAGGGACGGCCGAGCTGCCCCATCCCCCAGCCCGATGCCGGAACTTCGAAGGCGTAGAACTCTTCGACGGTGCTATGGGGTGTCGGGCGGCATAGGGTAAGGGCCACCTGCCCCGTGATCCGATGATCGAGATTCAGGTCCGCTTGCGAATGGGTGTAGATGACCTGGGGCGAGACCCGGCTCACGATGGGTTCCGCAGCCCGGATCAATTCCAACAAAGGCACCCGGTCCAGCTGCTGGTCGGGGAATCCCAAGAATTCGAGCGTCTGGATCCCCAATACCGGCGCAGCGGCGCGCGCCATCGCCTGGCGGGATTCGTTGAGCGCGGACACGAGGGTGGCCTGATCGCGATTGCCCGAAGTCTCGCCATTGGCAAGCACGAGGACGGAAACCGCGTCCTCCGCATGCTGGGCCGCCAAAGCGCCCCCGCATCCCAGCACTTCGTCATCGGGGTGCGCAACCAAAACGAGCACGTTTCTCATCGGCTCGCGGCCTCCTTGTTCGGACCCGCCTCGATTCGAGACCAGGCTTCTTGGATTTCGCCCAGAATACGGTCGGCCCCGGCTCCGTCGACGGCGCGCCGCCCCGCCGACGCCATCTTCTGGCGCTCTTCGCGTTCCGTCGCCAACGCGAGCACGTGCTCGAGAATCGCATCGGCACTCACCTCTTCGATGGGACCCAGGTACTTCGCGGCTCCGGTTCGCTGCGCGAACAACGTACCGAGCTCGTGCTGGTGCGGAACGATGCTGGTCAGCAACGTCGGAGTTCCCGCAGCGGCCAGCTCGAACTTCACGTAGCCGCTTGCAGCCACCGCCAAATCGGCGTCGCGCATCCATTTCCCGACATCGCGGGTTCCGGCGACCACCGCCACGCGACCGTCCCCGGTCTTCCATTCCCCGGGAAGGCCCTCCCCCCCGTCGAATCCGACCAGAATGTTGGTGCAGAACGGTGCCTTCGCAAGAACCCGACCGAGCTCTTCGAGCCAACGGGTAACGCGTTCCGTGAGGCACCCGCCCATGACGACCACGACTTTCTCGATCCGGCGCCGAACCGGCCCCGGTTCTTCGCGAAGGGACTCATCGAGCAAGTAGTAATCGGTTCCGGCCAGCCAGCGTTGGCCTTCGTGCAGCACCGGGGGAACCGTGGGAATCTGGGGACTGATGAGGATGTCGGCCTCCGGATATCCGTGCGACAAATCGTCGAAGGCAATGAAGAGCTGACTTCGCGCCCGCAGGACCCCCCGCAGACTGTTTTCGATCTCGATCAGGTCCGCGATGATGATCGAGGGGCCCAGAGCGTCGATCCATTCCGCCTCTTCGCTCGGATCCGTTCCTTCCTCCAAGCGGTGCCAGGGGAGATTCCATTCCTCGCCCATGCGGTGAACGCCAGCGTCCCCCTCCACTACGAGATCGATCTGGGTCTCCGGATGCTGCGAACGCAGGTGTCCGAGCAGGCGCTGGGACCGCATCAAGTGGCCCCAACCGTATTCGAGCGAGGCCCGCGTGCGTATGACGATGGAAGGAAGCTTCACTGGACCGGTACCAGACCCTTTTGCGCAATTCCCGCCGCGATCGCCGAAGCGTAGAATTCGATCCCCGCCCGGGACAATGCGCGAAATTTCGGGTGAATGTAGAGAGTCTCGCGCCGTACGTCCCGACTCGACGCAAAGTCGGACGTCGCGAAGTGGTCCATTCTCTTGCGCTCGCAGACACTCGCCAAATCGAGATTGCTCGTTCGCCTTTCCAAGTGCGGCACCACGAGCAATCGGGCACTGGCCTCGCGCACGCGGTCGGAAAGGCGCTCCAGCAGCGCTTCCGTCAGTGTTTCGGAGCCGGGTATCAAGTCGCTGCGCGGCGCCCGCCGCTCCCGCTTCAGATTTTCCTCTACTGCGCAGAACGCGTGGATGTTTCGCCGCAACCAGCGCCGTGGAGTGTGACGGGTTCGTCCGGGTCGAAACACCACACGTCCTTCGGCGTCGAGGAACACCCAGTCGCCGGGGTCGCGGGGACGCTTCTCCCGCAGTTCCCAGGCCCCATCCGAGCGCTTCCAATCGATCGGTTGCGTGAGGCGAATGGGCTTGCCCGGTTCGTGAATCGTCACATTGCGGGGACGGTGATCGTCGCTGAATCCGTAGACGACCACGTCCGCGCGGAGCCCCGCAAGCGTTTCGTCGAACCAGTGATAGAGCTGGCGCGTTCCGTAGTGGCGCATGCTGGCATCGATGACTTCGACCTCGCGCCCGAACTTTTCAGAAAGCTGCCGGGCGAGCGACGACGCCAGGGTGGCTTCCACCGGATGCTCCCAACCACAGGCTTCGCTGCCCCCGAGCAGCAGGATCCGGGGAACCGCTCTGCGCTTGAATTCCGAAACCGGCCCCGCGTGAACCCCCAGCGCATTCAGGGTCACGCGGTTACTGCGACCGAGGTGGCGATGGTGGTAATCGAAAACGAAGTCCCGCTTCCCCGTCCAACCGCGAATCGGGTGCGAGACGATCGGGACTCCCTCATCGAAAGCGGCACTTTCGAGTCGATAGGGATTGCGGCGACGCAGCCAACCCTCGGTCGCGCACAGCGCGCTCGCGGCCAGAAGCCCTGCCGTGGCACTCACGATATCAGGGACGCGGCGTAGCGGGCGCCGGGCTAGCGACGGCGGGCCGGCGACGCTTACTCGTCCCGGGCTTCGCGTCGTCCGCGTACTGGACGAACATCTCCCAGGTCAAGGGTTCATCGTATTCGATGTCGCGATTGGCCACGGCACCGATCAAGACATCGGCGAGTTCCGTCGCGATCCCGGTGCCCGGTCGTTTCACGGCAATCTCCGACGGAGTGATCCGGCTTCCCTTGCGAATGTCCGTAGCCGCGCACAGGGTTCGCCGCCCGATTCGTTTGAGCGCCTGCTCACCGGGCGTGCAGAATTTGTGCGGACTCCCCAGCACCGTGTTGATCTCCCGTGCCGCGGCGACGAGTCCACACAATTCTTCCCGGGTCAACGAGAAGTGATGGTCGGGACCCGGCAGGGTCTGATCGACGGTCACGTGTTTCTCCACCACGTTCGCCCCGACGGCAATGGCGAGCTTCGACACCTCGATGCCCGGCGTATGGTCCGAGAACCCAACCGGGCAGCCGAAGGTGCGCTTCAGGGTTTCGATCACGCGGAGATTGCATTCCTCGGGGTCCGCGGGATAACTCGACACGCAGTGCAGAAGAATGATGTTGTCGCTGCGCCCGATGGCATTCAGGGACTTTTCGATGTCCCCGAGCGTCGACATGCCCGTGGACAGAATGATGGGTTTCCCGGTCTCGCCCACCTTTTGCAGCAACGGGAAGTGGGTCATTTCGAAAGATGCCACCTTGTAGGCGGGAACTCCGTAGCTTTCGAGAACGTCGACGTCGCCGAGCCCGAAGGGCGTGGACATGAACGGGATGTTCTGCTCGCGGCAATAGTCCACCACGCGACGCTCGAGTTCCCGCGGCAACTCCGTCGCCTTGATGAGGTCGTACATGGTGGCGTCGTGGGAGGCGTTCATCTTGGCCCGGAAGTGCTCCATCATGGGCGTCTTCTTCGAGTAGATGTCATCTGCCACGTAGGATTGAAACTTGACGATGTCGGATTCCGATTCGACCGCCATGTCGACCAGACCCAGCGCGATCTCCAGGCTTTGATTGTGGTTGCAGCCCGCTTCCGCGATGATGAAGCAAGGCTCCCCGTCGCCAATCGTCCGTCCGCCAATCGATACGTTGCTCATATAGCCTCCATGCGTGTGCCGCCGTGGATTCGGTCCCAGGCGGCGATCAATTCGGTCAAGGTGAACTGGCTTCGCACCGGCGCGAGTTCTCCGTAGAGCGCGCGCATGCGTTCGAAATCTTCCGGGGTATCGACGGAAATGCAGAGTTCGGGGCGCGTGAGACCCGGCGGGGCGTCCAGGGGACCGACCCGAAAGCGATCCCGATGGTCCAACGCCCAGGCAAACACATGTTCGCGGTACTGGGGTTCGGCACCGCGGGTTTCGTCGTCGACCCGGAACAGGCATGCCGCCGTCGCGATCTCGGCGCCCGCGCCGAAGGGATAGGTGAAATCGTCGATGAACGGAGAACACAGATCCAGACCCCTGGACTCCCGTTCGAGAATTCCTCGCGACAGGGCTTCGGGATCGATCGCCATGTTGTCCGCACACACGCGCACGACGACGTCGGCGCCGTCCTTCCGCACGATCTCCGAAAAGCGCGACACCACATCGGTTTCGCTACCGCGATAGCACGACCAGGCGTGATCGCGAGCGAGCGACTCGAGCGCATCGTTTTCCGCCCGGTCCGAGGTCGCGAGATAGACAGCATCGATCGCCTTGCATTCGGCGACGCGCCGCATGACGTGAACCACGGCCGGCTCACCCTGGAGCGGGCGAAGGACTTTTCCCGGGAGCCGCTTGGATCCGACGCGGGCCTGGACGATGGCGACTACGCGACTCAAAGCGAAGCTCCGCGATTCGCCGGATCGAATTCGACCCGGTCGCGCCAGGACGATTTCCGACCGCTGCGCATGACGCCTGCGGCCGCCGGTCCATGCCAGAACAAAGCATCGATGGCCGAGAGGTACGGGACGAAATCGCAACCCGGAACTTCATAGGTGGGGTGCGTGTAGTCCTGGAACGCGAACCCGATACCGCGGGATTGAAATTTTTCCGGCTGGATGTAGGACTTCGAACCGTTGTTGGCGAGGTAGACGCTGGCGCCCAGGCGTTCGCAGATGTCCGCGAGCTTGTCATCGCGTTTCGATTCGATTCCGAGGCTCGAACTCAGAACCAACTTGTCCGGGATCAGCATGGCATCCATCAGAAAACGGATCGTGGCCAGGTTGAGATCGAGCAACCTTTCCCAGGGCTTGTCGAGGATTTCGGCCAGCTTCGGGAAATAGACGGAGAAGAACGGCGCCCGGGAATAGGTGTGTCGAACGGATTCCAGCATCTTCTGGGGGAAACCCTGCCCTTGTTTGATCTCCACCGCGTTGATGTGGGTCGTGCCCCATTCCGACCGAACCGGCACCGTGAGCCATCCCCAACCCTCTTTCTTCGCCGAGAGAATTCGGTTGCGATTGACCCATTCGCGGCGAATGAAGACGACGTCATCGAGCATGACGAACACGTCTGCGCGCTCGGCCATTTCGAGATAGCCGAGCCAAGGAAGAAAATTCGGTTGGCAAATGGCGACGACGCTCATGATCCGAGTTCGACCACGACCTTCTCGTAGCCGAGGTTCCAGGGCGTCCCCGCCCAGTCCTTACAATTCTTGCAGGCGCTGCTTTCCGGAATCCGATCGTTCAGATGCTGCATGCGGCTACGCCAGTAGTGTTCGCTGTGCCAGATATCGTGGACGTTCGAGCCCTCGACGGACCGAACGGACGTCTTCTGCTCCCAATCGATCGGGCAGGCTTTCAATACGGATTCGTGGTTGATCACGACGCGGCGGAAGAAGTGGGCGCACGGCCAGCGGTTGTCCCAGCCCGGGAATCCGAGTTCGTCGAGATCCGTCAGTCCCACGTTGGAGATCATCTGACGCACCAGCACCTTGTCTACCAGCGGCGTCCAGTACGCGATGAATTCGTCGACTTCGTGGGCGTTCTCGTCCTGCTTGACGAAGCTCACGATCACCTTGGTCGAGGTGCCGAGTTTTTCGCGCAGGTCGAGGAATTCGTGGACGTTGCGGTGCGTCTTGTCGTAATTGAGTCCCACCCGAACTTTCTCGAAGGTCTCGCGACTGACTGCATCCAGGGAGAAGTCCACCAACTCGATGCCCGCATTCAGCAGCCGCTCCGCGCGTTTTCGCGTGAGCAGACTGCCGTTGGTGGTGAGACCGACCGGCCCCACCCCCTTGGCGCGCGCGTATTCCACCATGTCGAACAAACGCTTGTGGACCAGCGGCTCGCCGTCTGCGGTGATGCGAATGAAGTTGATCTCGCGTTCCGCACACTCGTCGATCACGCGTTGATAGGTCGCGAAGGAAAGCTGACCGCTGTCGGCGAGGAAATCGGGTTTCTTGCCCTCGTCGTTGGTGATGGATTGCGGGCAGTGAATGCAGCGGGCGTTGCAGATGTTGATGATGTCGAACATCACGTACGTGGGAAATTCCGAGCAGGCGGCGGATTCGAAGCCGTAGGCGGCGGGCATCTTGCGTTCGTCGACGCGCGGCGCCTCGCCCGCCGGCTGATAGCGGAGCGATTCTTCGAGCCCCTCCGCCAAGTCCAGGAACGACGCCTGATCGAACACCGCGGGCGTTCCGGCCGCCTCGAACGCCGCACGCAGGGCCGCTCGATCCCGGGAATCCAGTTGGCTGGCCTCGAAGGACACCGTGTGATCCATGTCGTAATGGAATTTGAATTGGGCGGGATACTGGCGAATCCAATCGAAACACTCGCTGGGGGAAGACGCCGTCATGGATTCGAGGGCGGATGTCGAGATGGCCCGCACGCCGCTCCCCACGGGCAGACGACAATGTTCCCACTGGGTGAAGTAATCGCAGCCGCCGCGGTCGAAGCTCGCGAGGCCTTCGCGAACCGCGTCCAAGTCGAGAAACAGCTGGCCGCCTTCGACGACCACCAGGGCGGTCGCTCCGCGTTCGCGGGCACGCATCAGAAGTTCGCCGAAGTCCGCCACCGCGGGCGCACTCGCGCGCGACCACTTTCCGTGGGGATCCCAGAGCACCCAGTTCGGATCCAGGTTGTCGAGCTTTGCGTGCAGGCCGGAGCGGTCCCACAGATCCATCGCAGCGGGATCGGAAACTTCGCCGTCCACCACCACCAGCCAATTCGCAGCCTTGTGCGCATTCATCGCAATGCCCTCCGCTCTCTTCATCGGAAGGGCTGGGAGGCAACTTTAGGTTGGGAATCAGGGGCTTGCGCGACCCGCCTACGTATCCCTGAAAGCGCCGCAGGGACCCGAATCGAGGTCTTTTGGGCCCAACCCTGTGATACCCGCCGTGTGGAACGGCGCCCCGTGGAGGACCCCGGATCCGATCGCATCGACCTGGGGGTTCGCGCGCGGAAGCAGACGGGCCGCTTCGTCGAGCGCCCCACCCCGCCAGGGAACCGGAATCCATGCACCGGCCGAATCCGGGGAATCGCTCAGCGGATCGTGCTCGAGCCACACGCGATCCGAACCCTTTCGCCGCCAGATATCCACGGCGACTCCGTAGCGGCGCGCAACCCGCAAGACCGAAACCGACAACCCGCGCGGCTCCGCGGGCAACACGATCTTGTCGACGTTGCCCTCGCACAGCAGCGTGTCGACGGCTTCCACACAACGTGCGAAGCGCAAGAGCGTTTCGGCGGATCCGTCTTGCGCGCTTCGACCAATCGGTAGACCCTTCCAGCGAAACGCTCGAGGGTCGTCGACCGACTGCAGCGCTTTGCAGATCGCCTTCCTCCCCTGCGCGGAGATCAGTTGCGCTTCGTAGACGCAATCGATCGAGCACGCTTTCAGGAGTTGCGAACGATCCCGCCCGTTCTTCGGGTTCGTCTCGTCACCCAGCGCGAGGGCGAGCACCGACGCGCCACGCAACTGCAACAGCGTCGCGATGGGAAATGCCCAGTCGGCTGTCGAACCCTCCGGAAAGAATGGAAACAAGATACGCCGGTAGCGGGGCTTCGGACCGGTCACGCGCGCTGCGCGAATTCGCTCGCGAAAGCCCACCCGACGCAGCGCGCGCCGGGTTCGTCGCACCCTCCCATCCGCAGCATCACGACGAATGGACGGAAACACCGAAGCCACTTTCCCGGGCGCGGGAGACGCCCTTGCGAACCGGGGCCGCGTAGCGGCGCAACAACCATTCGCGTTTTGCCCGCCCGCGGGTGCGCTCGACGAAGGACCCCAGGCGCGCAGCGCCCGAGAATCCGCCGGGCCCGGCGTTCAGATAGTCGCGGCCCGCCCGCGCCGCACACTGCCAGGCCGCACGTCGCGAAACCCGCGCCAAACGTTGTAGTAGCTCGCGGTACTGCGTAGCCTCGATTCCCAGATCCCATGCGGTCGAAAGGGCTTCGCCGGCACTCGACGCGTCCCCCATGGCGAGACGGTGCTCGGCGCGACGCTTCCAGCCGCGCGCCCGCCAGGCGCGGTCGTTTCGGATCAGCAACGCGTGGAAATCGTGGTCGACCGGACGGCCCCCCTGCATGCTGGACGGATCCAGGCGCAAATCGTATTCGGCGGTGATCACGGGCACGTGTTCGAGGTCGAACCGGTCCGAGAACCGCAGCCACAGGTCCCAATCCTGCACGGAGAAAATTTCGGGGTCGAACACGCCGGTCTGAATCAGGGCGTCGCGTCGGTGAACCACCGCCAGCACCGGCGTGAAATTTCCGAGGGAACGCGTGCGGCGGTCGACCTCGTTGCGAAACGGGAGTTGCGCGCGCTCCACCCGCCAACGTCCTCCATCCGGAGCTTTGGTCAGGCGAACCGCCCGGGATCGCGCGAAAACGCTTCCGGTGCGCTCGAGATGGCCGACGAGGGTTTCCAGATGATGGGGATAGAATTGATCGTCGTCGTCCAGGTAGGCGATGTACTTCCCGCGCGCCCGCAGGAAACCGCGATTCCGGGCGACCGACAGGCCCCCGTTTTCGGCGTAGACGTATCGAATCTGATCGGACTGGAGCGATCGAACGATCGCCTCGGCTTCCGGATCACCGCCATCGTTGACGACGATGATTTCGAAGTCCGTGAAGGTTTGATCGAGCACGGATCGCAGGGCGCGCTCGAGCCAGGTGAGCCGATTGTAGGTCGGCATGATGACGCTCACGCTCTTTTGGTCCGGTTCCGCCAGGGCCGTGCGAATTTCGCTTTCGGTCTCGAAGACGCGTTGGCGTGTCCGGGCGCTGCGTTCGCCGATTTCGGCCCGACGCGCGTCGGCGGGGTTGGCGAGGCACAGGGATTGCGCGCACGCCAGGGCGCGACCCGGCTGATCCCGCGCGTCGAATTCGTCGATGAGGGCATCCCATGCCTCGGTATCCGAAGCGTCCTCGAGAACCCGTTCGCGGAGTTCGAGACTCAAAGGGAATCCCCGTCGAGCAAGCGACGCGCTTCCATTTCCCGTTGCACGGCCTCCGCGATCAGCCCGTAGCCCCGGTTGTTCGGATGGCGATAGTCGGCGTAGAGGCCGCCTGCTTGCCCGTCAAACACGTTCGTCAGATCCACGCAATAATCGAGTTCTCGACAGGTGCGCCGGGCACCGGCGTAGAAGTCGCGCACGAAGGCGCCGTAGTCGCGGGGCTCCCAGGTCGCACTCGATTCCTCCAGCATGGCCTGCTCGTGGGCATCGGGCGCGTACGTTCCGATCCCGAGAGTGGGCTGTAAGAACACCAGGTAGTCGATGCCGAATTCCCCCGAAACCGAGTGCATCAAACGCACGTTGCGCGCCCAGACCTCGAAGGGTTCCGCGTCGTAGCGGGTTCCAAAATTGACCCGACGCTTGCGCGAATCCGGCTCCCCGTTCGACGTCAGTTTCCGAACCGCCGCGCGCACGATGTAGACGAAGTTGGGCGCAACGGCGGCGTCGACGTAGCCGCGCCAGGAAGGATCCTTGGAGCGAGTCAGCGTGTTGAGGACATAACTCTGATAGGAGTTGACCATGGGATACGCGGGTTCGACGGCGTGACAGAACCCGAGATCGTTGATCCCGTTGAGGGAGATCACCACATGGGGATTCAACGGCAGCACGTCGCGAATGAGCTTGAAGGTTTCCTGGCTCGACGAGTAACCGCCAACACCACCGTTGTAGACCACCAACGGCGAAATCTCCGCGGCCTTGCGTTGGAGTTGCAGGGACCAGGGCGCTTCCGCGAGCAATGGATCCGTGGTCGAACCGCCCAGGGTCGCGACGCGAAAGGAAGCGTCCTCGTCTCCGTAACGCGCGAAACCCGGCAGGTCGAGCCGACTTGCGTCGTGGGCGTAGCCCAAATGGGGATCGAGGTGATCGATCTCGACGTTCTCGGCCGGCAATTCTCGATCCGCCGCAAAGAAGAGAGGCCGCGCCGTCCTTCCGGTCGCCTTGAGGTAGAAGTAGGAAGCCCCCTCTGCGGAGACCAGCAACACACCGATCCCGACGCTCACCACAAGAGCGGTGAGGATTCCCAGCAATCTGTTTCTGGCCTGGCTCAAGACGATCTTCCTCGCTGTTCTTGTCGGACTCCCGAACGCGCAACTTGAGGCGATTTCCCCTGTGTTCACAGACAGTTAGGGAAGCAGTTTCGGGCTAAAGAGGCTCCGGGTTCCCACCGATACCGGACTCTGGAGGGACCGATGGCTTATCCGACCCCGCTCGCCACATTGCGTTCTCGCGCCTCGCGACTGGGCTCTCGATTCGGCCCGGCCGCGGCCGTCTTGCTGTATCACCGCATCGTGCCCAAACGGGGCGACGATCCGTTGAACCTGGAAGTGAGTGCGGAGGAATTCGAAGAACACTTGCGGGTGCTCGCGTTCGGCTATCGCGTCGTACCGCTCCGGCAGCTCGCTGAGGAACTGCGGCGTGGCGTGATCGTGGACCGAAACACCATCGCGATCAGTTTCGACGATGGTTACCTCGACAACCTGAATGTCGCGGCCCCGATTCTTCAACGCTTCGACACCCCAGCCACCTTCTTCATCGCCACGCGCTACGTCGAAGAGGATGCGGGAGAATTTTTCTGGATGCGCGCGGCCAGCGCGCCCGGCGCCGAAACCGTTCAGGAGCAGTTGAAGACCCAACGCCCGGCCGAGCAGGATTTGAGCGGCCTGCCGGAGACCAGCTCCGATCCGCTCGCACGTCCCATGCGCCGAGCCGAACTTCGGGCGCTGGCACAGGATCCGCGCTTCGATCTCGGGGCCCACACCCATTCCCACACACAGCTGGCGGCCCTCACTGCTGCGGAGATTTCCGACGAGCTGCGCAGCTCGCGCAAAGTGATCGAGTCGCTCACCCAGCAACCGTGTCCGCTACTCGCCTACCCGTTCGGCGGACCCGCAGACATGGGTCCGTATGCGCGACGCGCGGCAAAGCGGGTCGGATTTCGCGCCGCCTTTACCGCGGAGCGCTACCTGATTCGATGGCGAACGGATCCTTGGTTCATCCCACGCTTCACGGTCCCGTCCTGCGACGGCGTGCAATTTGCCGAGTGGCTCTCGCGGCTGGGCGTGGCGCCCCAAGCCCGCTATGCCGGCGCGACGTTCGCATGAGAGACTCTTTCGCCTGGCTGCGATGCCCGCGTTGCGCCGGAAGTTTCGCGGCGCAGTGGAAAGATTCTCACAGCGCGCTGTTGCGCTGTGATTGCAATGTCTATCCCGTGCTTTCGGAGATCCCCATCTTATTGGGCGGTCCGACAGCCGCGCGCTACGCGGGAATGATCGAACAGGGCCGCGGATTCGACGCCCTCGCCATGGCGTTGCGCCCCGCCCCCTCTCGAACCTTCGTGCGACGCGCGATCCGCCGCGCCCTGCGCAGTGGATCGAGCAGCAACCAATGGATCGAACGCGGAGACGTGGCGGGAGTCAAACGCGCCCTCCAGCGGAATCGTACCTTTCGAGACTTCCTCGCCTACTACTACTTGAATTCGGGCTGGGGATCGCCGGGAACGTTTCACTATTTCTACAACCGCCGCTCGGACCCAGGCTTCGTCGCCGCGGAGATGGCGCTCGCCCCTCTGCTCGAAACCGAAGGCACGGTCCTCGACGCTGCGTGCGGTGTCGGACATCTGACGCGAAGTTTGCGCAACCACATCGGCGCGCAACGAATCGTCGCCGCAGACGCCGTATTCCCAATGCTCTACCTGGCAAAGCGATTCGTGGCACCGGGTGCCCGCTACGTTTGTGCCAGCCTGGAACAGAGCCTGCCCTTTCCCACAGACGCCTTCACCGGTGCGTTGTGTTCGGACGCTCTCCACGACGTGACGGGAACCGCGGGTTTTGCAGCGGAGCTCCAGCGCGTGGTCGAGCCGCGGGGAGTTGCCATGCTCCCGCATTGCCACAATGCGACCGCACAGCACAAGTACCCCGGTGCGCACCCGTTGACGCCATCGGGCTACCGAAGTGCCTTCGGCGCCGATCGCACCCGAATCTACGATCAAGAGACGTTCCTCGGCAAGGTGGTCAATGGCGGAGACCTGGATCTTCTCGCCGACCCCGACGACGCCGTACTCGCCAATGCCCGGGACCTCGTCTTGATGGTCTCCGACGAAGCCAGCAATTTCCGGCGCTATCCCGCGCCCCCGACGCGTTGGCCGCGGCGGCCGCGCTTCAGCACCCTGTTGGACGCGGAACCCCGGAAGAACGAGGTGCGCTTGGTGCGCCGGGTTCGGAGCGAGGGCGAATACACGGAGATCGACCGAACCATACCGAGCGAAATCAAACTGCCCGCCGACGTGCTCGATCGCTGCGCGCGGCGCGATCGAAACACCGCGCCCCTGCTGCGTCGCGGAATTCTGCTCGATCTACCGCCGGACTACGGATAGCGCCGGACGCGCGAGCAAGAGCTGATAGCGAGACACGCGATCGCGATCCAGCGATCGGAGGCTGAACGAGCGCAGGTTCTGATCGCGCAAGACGTGGCGCGCGTATCGCTCGAAATAGGATTTCTGAACGTCGTCGAGGACCACGAAGCCGCCCGGGCGAACGCGGCTCAGGACGTCGCGCAGTACGGCTCGGCATAGACTCTGCCGATCGCTCAGGTCGTGGAGAATCAGATCGAAGGCGCGTTCGTCGCTGGCCTCGAATTCATCCCAGGAAACGAGTCGCTCGCACGAGGCACCGGTCCGCGCGAGAAAACGCCGCGTCGCTTCGAGCTGATCGAGATTGGCGTCCACACTCCACACGACCGGTTGGGGCCGCAGATCGAGACAGTGCCGAACGACGAGGGAGCTGAATCCCGAACCCAGGTCGAGAATCCGGCGCGGCCGCATGCGCCGACACCACCACACGAGAAATACGGAAAACTCGAGTGAGATCGTCTTTCGGCGCCCGGTGTTCTGACTCAGGAACGCACGGTAATGGGGCAGCAGCTCTTCGCCGATCGCGTGGATCTCGTCTCCACAATCGCGAAGCTCCGGGAAACGCCGGGCCATGCGAACCGGTTCCACGCGCGCCTCGAGCGCCCGATGGGACGCCGCATAGCGGCGATCGACCCAACGCCCGTACGCGCCCGTAGAAACCGGACGTCGCAGCGAGAGTCGTTTCCAGAGCGAGAGTTCCGGACGCACGGACCCTCCTAGCTACGATCCGCGACGAGGAGCTGGTGGACCTTGGGTGCCGGCCCGATGCGCGCGAGTCCGGAAAGCGTCCACACGGCGATTCGTTCGCTGAGCTTGTTGATGACGCGAAGGCCGGGGCGGTCGCAGCGGTGCCGGAACGAGGCCCCCCAGGCGAGGAGCGTTCGGCCCAGAATTCGCAGCTCGAGCGTCGCACGCGCGAGATCCGAGCCGAAAGCCAGAGCCCCGGGAATCACGGTCTGGACGCGCGCATGGAGCCCCGCCCGATCGAAGCGCTGACGCCAGCCTTCGGCGTCGAGGGCGTGCCGGATACCGTAGGCCGCCGCATGGCGGCGCCCCACGCGTTCCGCGGCATTCGAAAAGCCGAGACTCTTCAAAGCCTGAGGCACACCCAGGCGAATCCAGAAACGATCCTCGTTCACTGCAGCGATCACGCGACCGCCGTCGACCACCACCCGTGCGATCTCATCGAGAGTCGCGTCCAGATCCCCCACGAAGGGCAACACGTCGTTGGAAACGACCGCATCGAACGCGCCCTCGCGGAAGGGAAGCGCAGCCGCATCCGCACGCACCACCGCTGCATAGACACCTCGCTCCCGCGCGTACCGGAGTTTCTTCGCGGAGGCGTCGATTCCCACCAGGAAACGCGCGTTCGACACCCCGTGCCGCGCGCGGACTTCGCTACAACCCGCCATGAAGAAACCGTCGCCACATCCAATGTCGAGGGCGGCCCCGGACAGCGGTGTCTCGTGCATGGCCGCGGCGGTCGAGGCGATCGTCGCCGCGCGAAACGGAAGCAACGGAAGCTCGCTCGCAAAACGGTCGATGTATTCGTGCAGGATCTTGCGCGTCATTCGATCCTCCCGAGATTCATTCCGCCGGTTTCTGTTCCGGGGTACGGCCCCACGCGACCGCGGACTCCGTCGGCCACTCCGCGCAGAACCGCTTGGGCGCGCCCGGTCCGGCCCGTTCGACGCCAGCGCATGGAGTGCGCCGTCGTGTGTCGCAAATGGAAAGGCGCAAACGTGGCCCAGTGGTACCAGCGCCCGTGTTGACCCAGAAGCCGAATCCGATTTCGCGCGAAGTAGTAGTGGAATGAATCCGCGCTGTGCCCCCCGGTAGCCGCTCCGCTTTCGTGGAAGATGTGCGACGCGGGTTCGTATACGACGTCGAAACCCGCGCGGCGTGCGCGCACGCTCCAATCCACATCTTCGAAATAGAGGAAGTAGCGCTCGTCCATGGGACCGACGCGCTCATAGGTGGCCCGATCGATCAGGAGTGCGCACCCGGTTGCGAAGTCCGTGGAACCCGCCGTATTGAAAGCGCCGCGATCGACCTGTCCCACACCGCGGTTCTGCGCCAGACCCCGCCACCAATCGATTTCTCCACCCGCGTACCAAAGGGTTTCCCGCGACTGGGTCTCGAAAATCTTGGGCGAGACCATTCCCGTTTGCGGTCGGTCTGTGAGCGTGCGAACGAGGGGCTCGAGAAAACCCGGTGTAGGCTCGGCGTCGTTGTTGAAGAGCAGAACGGCGTCGGCCCCGCGCGAGAACGCGAGCTCGAGACCTCGATTGTGTCCACCGGCAAACCCCAGATTCTCGGGCAGCGCGAGTACCCGGGCCGCGGGGTAGCGTTCCTTCACCGCTTCGGGCGTCCCGTCGTCAGACCCGTTGTCGATGACGAGGATCTCGGTTTCGCTTCCGGTGCAAGCGACGAGTTGGTCGACACAACGAAGCGTACCCGTCGGGCGCTTCCAGTTGAGAACGTTGACACTTACGCGCACGGCGGCACCTGCGAAGCGTCGGGAGCCATCGCCGGGCGCTTGGCGCGGCTCGGTCTCCGCTGCGTTCCAGCGGGAAACGCGTTGGGGGCCAATTCCCGGTACACGTCCAGCACCGCGCTCGCATGGGCGGCGGCCGAGAAATGCGTCTGTGCGCGACGCCTTCCCGCGCGCGCCAGCCGCCGGCGCAGCTCGCCATCCTCGTTCACGCGCTGCATCGACCGCACCCAGGCTCCGACATCGCCCGGCGACACCAGCAGCCCGGTCTTTTCGTGCAGGACGATTTCCGGAAGCCCACCGACGCGACTCGCCACGACCGGCTTGCCGCTCGCCATGGCCTCGATGGCAACGCGTCCAAAGGGTTCGTCGAGGGAAGGGACGACCACGACATCCGCAGCCGCCATTCCCAGCGAGACGTCGGCTTGCTGGCCCCCAAAGCGAACCCGCTCGCCAAGCGCCCTGGCCTGGCGCTCGAGAACGCCGCGCTCCGGTCCATCGCCCAACAACAACAGGGTGGCGTCGGGAATCTGGGAAAATGCCTCGATGAGATAGTCGTGGCCTTTCGAAGCGTGAAGTCGACTCGCGGAAAGGAAGACCCGACCGCGCTGCGGGAGCGACAACGCATTGCGGGCATCCCGGCGCGCGATGCCGCGGAAACGTTCGAGTTGGACACCATTGGGAATCACGCGGACCTTGGACCCGCAGCCGCGCGGCAGGAAGCGGCGCGCCACCGCGCCGGAAATCGAAATGATTCGATCCGCCGCGCTACCCAGCAGGGGATCGAGCAGCGGCTCGCGCCCGGTGTTGCGCACGTGAAAGACCAGCGGTTTCTGGAGACGGGCCAGGCTCGCGAGCAACATGGGCCGCGTGGCGTTGATGTGAACCAGGCTCGCTCCCGCCACGGCGCGTCGCAGCGTCCGCAAGGCGAAAGGCACTTCGATCAGCCCCGCACGACGCAGGCTCGGCATGGGGCAGAAAGCGACGCCCACGCCGAGCGCGCGCATGGCGCGCGAAAGTTCCCCTTCACGCGGGCAGACCAGGCGGGTTTCGACGTCGTTCGCGACGAGCCCCTCGGCGAGTACGCAAAGACTGTGTTCCCCACCGCCAAAAAAATCCGACTGGAGGGAAACCAGCGCTACGGGACCTGCGCCCATCCCGCCTCCCCGCTCGGCATGAGCCCCCGTCGCGCAAGCACGCCGCGATAGACTTCCTCGATCCGCGCGGCCATCTGGCGCGCATTGAATCCCGTTCGATCGCTGCGAATCGCATCGCGTGCCGCGATGCCGAAGCGCTCGCGCAGGCAGGCGTCGTCCAGCAAACGCCCCAATGCCCCGGTCAGCGCTCTCGGATCGCGGGGCGGAACCAGAATCCCCGTCTGTCCATCGCGGACCAGATCGGGAATGCCTCCGACGTCCGTCGCCACCACCGGGAGTCCGCGCGCCATGGCTTCCAGAACCACGCGCCCCATGCCTTCGAATTCCGAGGGGAGCGCCGCGATGTCGCATGCGGCGAGCACGCGTTCGATGTCGTCGCGATGACCGAGAAAGAGCACGCGATCCCGCAGACCGAGGGCGTCGGCGCGTTCGCGCAACCGGCCTTCGAGGGGCCCTTCTCCGGCGAACACCAAACGCGCATTGGGATGGGAGCGGGCGAGCGGAGCAAACGACTCGAGCAGGGTTTCGTGGCCCTTTCCCTCCCAGAGCTTCGCGACTTCGATCACGATCGATTCGTCGCGTTTGATTCCCAGCTCGTCCCGAACCGCATCGCGATTGACTCGCGTGCTGAAATGTTCCAACTCGATTCCGCTCGGAATGCGGACGAACGCGTCGGACGGCGCCACCCGTTCTCGTTCCGCCCAGCGGATCAAAGGCGTCGAGATGGCGATCATGGCGTCGCACCAGCGCGCAGCTCGTCGCTCGACTTGGCGGTACAGCGTGCGCTTCCAGCGCGACTCCGCGTCGTGGAACGCGAAGCCATGGACCGTGTGGACCACGGGAACACGCGTGATCTTGCCCGCCAGTCGTCCCAGGAAACCGCCCTTCGAATTGTGGGTGTGGATCAGGTCGTAGTTTCCCCGGCGAATGCAGCGCACGAGTTCGACGAGCGCACGACTATCGCGGCGCGGATCGATGGGGCGCACGAAGTTCTCGATCGCGTGGAAACCAAAGCCTTCGGCGCGCACCATGTCTTCGAGCGCTCCGCCCGGCGCGCACGCCAACGCAGGTTCGTAGCGTCGGCGATCCAGATACCGCATGGAGAGAAACGTATTGAGCCCCGATCCATAGGGGGCCGGGAGCACGTGAACGTGCAGCACCCGCACGCGCGCGACGGGGGCTGGACGCCGCGCCAGTGCGCGCCAGCGCTGCTTGCCCCGTTGCCGAACGCGCCAGCCGTCCGCTGCAGGCCGCCGCACGGGCGACCCCTCAGGCGACGTGGGTTGGTTTCGGTTTAGAGACGCCATGCGCCCCCCTTCGAAATCGCGAGAGGGGGGGCCTCGGTTGTGTTCTCAGGGCATCGAGAATGGTGGCTTCGTAGACGCGCTCCGTCGCCTGAGCGACGCAATCCCAGCCGAAATTCCCGGACGCATAGGCGCGGCACGCAAACGCCGACGGCCAGGCGTTGGGTTGTTCGAAATAGTCCTCGATCTTGTTCGCCAGGGAACGGCTGTCGATTCCCGCGGTCAGGGATCGGGGGTGGAACGGCTGCAGGATGTCGACGCTTCCACCGACGGGTGTCGCGATCACCGGCGTTCCCGAAGCCAGGGACTCCACGGTCACCAGTCCGAAACCTTCCAATTGAACCGTGGGCAGCACGAAGAGATCCGCGGCGCGATAGTAGAAAGGCAATTCGGCTTCCGGGATCCGACCCGCCAACTGGATGGCGTCCGGACAGCCCGAGTTCGCCGCCCGGTGTTCGAGGGCTTGGGCCAAGGGGCCCGATCCGCCAATCACCAATCGAATGTTCGCACGCCGCCCCCGCAGAGCCGCCGTTGCATCGATCAGGTTTTCGAGCCCCATGCGGGGGACGAGATTTCGCGCGCAGAAAACGAGCTCTGCATCCACGGGAAGTCCGAGACGCTGGCGCGCTTCGCCCCGGCTCGGATCCAGACGGAACGTATCCAGATCGACGCCGCCGGGGATCCGCACGATCGGTCGACGGAAACCGTGTAATGCCTCGAGGCGATTCTCGGAGTAGGAAGACAGAACGATGGCGCGCCCTACCTTTCTCAACACCCGCGCTTCGATGCGCCGCATGGCGCTCGCCGCCACACTGAAGCGCGGTGCCTCTCCCGGCTGTTGGCGACCGGTCTTGATCAGATATTCCTCGTGCCAGGCGCTTTGGAACGTGTAGACCCACGGCAGACGCGCGAGTTCCGCGACCCCCAGGGCGGCCGTCGCCACCATGGGTTGCTGCGCGTGGATCACGTCGAAGCGCACCCGACGGGCCAGATCCGCCGCCGCCCGCCGCGCGCTCTTGAGCTCCACCGCGGGCAGCCACGGTACGACTTCGGCGGGAACCGGGTAGCGCACGATGTGAACGCCATCGCTCTCTTCACTCGCCGCGGATCGGAGTCCGGGGTTGCGCGTCAGGACCCACGGTTCGTGGCCGAGCTGCGCCAGGGAACGCGCGAGATCGCGCGCATAGCGCCCAGATCCGCCCACGGTCTCCGGGTGGTAGACCTCCGTGAGAATCAGGATTCGCATGCGGGCTCCATCTCGAGGTACGGATGTTTGGCCCGCCACGCCTGCAGGAGAACGAGCGCCCAGATGCGCTGCGCGTGGTTCGCACGCCCGCTTCGGTGTTGCTCCCACAACGGCCGGACGGCGGCGTACTGCAATAGCCCGCCTTTGCGGCAGGCCTGTTCGGAAAGCAGCGAATCCGCGAGGGGCGCCAGTTCGTCGCGCAGCCAACGCGCTACGGGCACCATGAATCCGCGCTTGGGCGCGCGCAGCACCTCCGGCGGAACCAGATCCGCGGCGACGCCGCGCAATACGGATTTCAACCCGCCCGCCAGCTTCACCTTCGGAGACAGACTCAACCCGAAGCCCAGAACGCTGGGATCGCAGAACGGCGCGCGCACTTCGAGGCCGTGAACCATGCTGGCCCGGTCCGTGAGGCGCAGAAGATCTTCCGGAAGATAGGCTCCCGCGTCGTGGCGAAAGGCGAAGTCGAAGGAGTCCACAGCGCCGGCCGTGGCCCGGGCCGGGGAATCGGAATCGTTTCCGAGTCGCGTTCCCAGCAGGGCAGCGCGCGCATCCGCGTGAAAGAGCGTCACCCAGCGCAGGTATTGGGATTCCGCAGGTAACGCGGCGGCGTCCAGGAAACGCCGCACGCGCCCGCCGGTATTGAAGGCATCTGCGCTCTCTCGCACCCACGGGCGCAAGAGACCCGCGCCCGCGCGGCGCGCCAGAGCGGGCACCCATTCGAGGGCTTGGGCCCAGCGCAAGGCGCCGTGCCGGGGATAGCCCGCGAAGCCTTCGTCTCCCCCCACGCCACTCAATACGACTTTCAGCTCCTGGGCGGTCACTTCGGAGATCAACTGGGTTGGAATCGCCGATGAGTCCGCGAAGGGCTCGTCGAAGACGTCGAGCAGGCGCTCGAAGACCGCGTCCACCGCCGGTTCGACCCGAACCTCCGTGTGCGATGCACCGATGGCGCGCGCGGTTGCACGCGCGCGCGCGCACTCGTCGAAGCTCGCATCCGCCGCCGGGTGGCCGACCGTAAAGGTTCGCAATCCTTCACCGTGGGAGCGCGCGGCGAGGGTCGCGATCAACGTCGAATCGATCCCGCCGGACAACCAGACGCCCACGGGGACGTCCGCCGCCAGGCGCTTCTCCACGGCGTGCGCGAGGCGACTGCGCGTCTGCGCCACTGCCGCACCGAAATCGAGCTCTCGCACGTCCGGGTCGATGGCGTCGTAGAGTTCGAAGTGGAAGCCTCTGGTGATTTCTCCCGCTTCCCAACTCAACCAACCTCCCGCGGGAATCGACTCGATGCCGGCGAAGAGCGTGTGGGGCGCCGGCACGTAGCCGAAGCGCAGATACAGATCGAGCCCACGCCGGCTGATGCGCGCCGGAACGAACCCTCCGGCCAGGAGCGCCTTCGGCTCGGATCCGAACAGAACGCGCTCGCCGTCGACCGCGAAATAGAGCGGTTTCTTTCCGATCGGATCGCGACCCAGGAGCAAGCGGTTCTCCCGGGCGTCGAACAACGCGATGGCGTACATCCCGTCGAGTTCGCCGAAGCAATCCGGTCCCGCTTCTTCGTACAAGTGCACGATCACTTCGGAATCCGAACGCGTCTCGAATCGATGGCCCAGTCGCTCGAGCTTCCCCCGCAATTCGACGTGGTTGTAGATCTCTCCGTTCACCACCGCCGTCACACGCCCATCTTCGGAGGACAGGGGTTGGGTTCCGGCTTCGAGATCCACGATCGAAAGTCTTCGATGGCCCAGGGCCACGACGCCTTTCGCCGTGGACGTCACGAAGAAGCCATCGTTGTCGGGCCCCCGGTGGGTCAACGACCGCGTCATCGCCTTCAAGGGCGTGTCCGTGGGATACCCGGCGAATCCCGCTATGCCGCACACGGTTAGATCCGGTCCCCGTGGAGGGGCGGAAGTGCGGTGTGGAGCGAGGCCGTGGTAGTGCGCCGTTTGAGCAAGGGGCTCACCACGCGGGACCAATCGAATTCCTGTTGGGCGCGCCGGAGTCCGTGGGCCGCCAGGGCCCGGGCGAGTTCAGGATCGTCGAGCAGGCGCCGCAGGGCGGAAGCCAGTCCGGCGGGATCTTCCGTGGGAATCAACAACCCGCTCTCGCCGTCCACGACGGCGTCGCCGCAACCGCCGCACGCCGTCGCCACCACCGGCAGTCCCGCAGCATTGGCTTCGAGGTAGACGATTCCGAATCCCTCGACGTCGCCCGACTCGGGCATCTCTCGGGTCGGCAGCGCAAAGACCTGGGACACGCCGTAGGCGGCATCCACGTCATCCGCCGCCAGCGCGCCCGCGAAGCGGACGCGGTCCGCGACATCGAGCTCCCGCGCCAGGTCCTCGAGCGCTTCGCGTTCGGGCCCATCGCCCACCACCCAATACACGACGTCGTCGGGAAGATCGCGCAGCGCGCGGAGCACGAGATCGTGGCCCTTGCGTCGAACCAATCTCCCCACCGAGAGTACGATCCGCTTGCCGTCCAATCGAAACTCGTCCCGCAAGGCGCGACAGCGCTCGATCGACGCAGCGCCGAAGCGCTGCCAATTCACGCCCGGAGGAAGCAACCCCAATTTGCGTTCATCGATCCCCATGGCCGCGACGCAATCGCGCGTGTAGCGACTGATGGACCACACGCGATCCGCACCGCCCAGAACCCGCAGGGCCCAGCTGCGCGTTTTCGGACTTCGCAAGGGTTCGAGTACGTCGAGTCCGTAGGTGACGACCTCGTAGCGCAACCCCATGCTGCGTCGCAGCGCCCAGGCCGCGACACCGACCGGGGACCACGCCAGCGCGAGCAGCCGCGGTGCCCGCGTGCGCGCGCGATCCTCCACCAGTTGCGGGAGCAATCGGGCGGCGCGCAATTGCGGCGATCCCCGCCCCGGTGCCACGCGCACGTGTACCGATTCGCCGCGCGCCTTCAATCCGTCGACCAGACCGCGCGCATATTCGCTCATGCCACCGAGGGCGGGCGGCCAATCCGCGGTGGCGACGATCCAGTCAGCCCGCATGACGGGGCACCTCGGAGTCCGCCGCGCGCGGGACTCCAGCGTGGGCGACCCAGTGCTTGGCGTGGACGAGAAAGCCTTCGAAGGCCACGACCCCCGACGCGATCACGCCGGGACCGCCGTCCAGATAGGCGCGTTCCACCAGCAGGCGTTGAACGAATTGCAATGCGGCGGTCGTGAACGCGCGGCGCAGACTCGGCGCCGCTCCGGTGGCGGCGATGCGTTGCGCGCCGAGCGTCGTATGCCGGTTGATGGCCTCGACCCACTCTTCGAGCGTCGCGTACGGGTAATGGAGCAGCGGCGAAGTCAGGTGTCCGACGCAACCGCGAACGTTCACGCGCTCGTGAACCGGGCGTTCCCATTGGCCTCGCCCGCGGCGGTAGAGGCGCAGCTGTCGGTCCGGATAGAAACCGCCGTGCCGCAACCAGGTTCCAAAGAAATTCTGCAGGCGCGGGACCGTGAATCCGTCCTCGTTGCGCGCGGTGGCGTTGCGGATTTCCCGGGTGAGATCGGGCGTGACGCGCTCGTCCGCATCGATCGAGAGAATCCAATCGCCCCGGGCCAGATCGGCCGCGCGGTTCTTCTGGGACGCGAAGTTCTCGAAGTCGGCGATCTCGACGCGATCCGCCAACGGACGGGCCGCCTCGCGGGTTCCGTCGCGGCTGCCCGAGTCGAGCACGATCACCTCGTCGCAAAACCGCACGCTTTCGAGGCACGGAACGATGTTCCGTACCTCGTCGCGCGTAATGACGACGGCCGAAATCGACACGGCTAGCCTCGATCGATTCCTGCCGACTCGGCTTCCTCTTCTTCCGAATCGTAGTAGTGGTAGTTGGAGTAGTAGTAGTAGTAGTAGTAGTCACCGTACGCCGAGGCCGTCGCGCGCACCTTGTTGAGCACCACTCCATACACGCGCGCACCCACTTGATCGACGCGCCGTTTGACGCGCTGCAGGTACTTGGCCGGAAGTCGCCCGGCCTCGATGACGAGGATGATTCCCTCGACTTGCGCGGCCAACACCGAGGCATCGACTACGGAGCCGATGGGCGGAGAGTCGAGAATCACCACGTCGTAGCGCTCCCGTAGATCCGCCAGGGTGTTGTGCATCTTCTTGGAATCGAGGATCTCCGACGGGTTCGGCGGCCGCGATCCGCGCGGCAACACGTCGAGATTTTCGGCGAGATTCGCCCGCACGGCGTTCTCCAGAGTGATGTCCCCGGCCAACACGTCCGCGAGCCCGTTCTGATTCTTGAGCCGGAAGGCTTTGTGGAGCGACGGACGCCGGAAGTCGGTGTCGACGATGATCACGCGTTGATTCGCCTTGGCGATCGCGAAGGCGAGATTGATCGCCACCGTGGACTTTCCTTCGCTGGGCCCCGCACTGGTGACCAGCAGCAGCCGGCGATCCTCGCCCGCGTAGGCGAAACGCAGACTCGTCCGCAAGGTACGGAATGCCTCCGCCTCGCGAACGAAACTCTTTTCGTTCCCTAACAGGAATGGGAGATCCGAACGCTCCTTGACGCTACGCAGATGCCGGAGGGTCGCGAGCGTCGGCAGGCCGAGCACGCGCTCCACATCGTCGGGTCCCTTGAAGGACTGGTCCATGTAATCGGCGAAGAACGCAAAGGCGACGGCCAGCAACACCGCGGCGGTCACCGCAAGGCCCATGTTCTTGATGCGATTGGGACGGACCGGTCGCTTGGGAACCTTCGCCCCTTCGATGATCTGAATGGTAGAGTCCGCAATCCCGCTCGTGAGATGCGTTTCCGTCAGACGGCGCACCAGCAGATCCCGAATCCCGCGATTGACATCGGCTTCGCCGCGCAATGCACCCAACTCGATGATGCTCTGATTGTTGTTGACGACGTTCTTTTCCTGTCCGCGCAACTGTTCGAGCAAACGCGAGCGCTCTCGCTTCAACGACGCCACCTGGGGGTGCTCGTGCTTGTAACGGCGCTGCAGACTCGCGAGTTCCGCGTCGATCTGCGCCAATTCATCCTTGAAGGCCGCCACATTGGCGGCCGTTCGGGAGGCGCGGGACGCGGCCGACGACATGTTGATGTTGTCGATCGGGATGTTGTTGTGACGCGCGTAGTTGAGCCACGCTTCTTCGGAGGAATGGAGCTTGCCCGTCACGTCCACCAGCGTCGTGGTGAGCCAATCGAGGGAGTTCGACAGCGCCTCTTGCTCGCGCTGGCGATTGATGTCGACGTAGACTTCCGCCGCGATGTCGGCCATTCGCGCGGCGACCTGAGGATCCGACGCCTCGGTGGTGATCTGGAGGATCGAGGTCTCCTTCAGGCGATCGACCCGCAGCGCCGCGCGCACACCGTTGTAGACCGATTGTTCCTGGTCCGGCGTCATGTCTTCCGAGAGTCGCCCCAGGCGCTCGGCGATCTGACGCACCACCGGCGTACTGGCGATGATGTGCTTCTGGCTTTCGAAGGAAAGGTTCTGAAGCAGGACCCGCTCGAAGGGCGACGAATGTTCGGGCAACGCCATGCTGGCGGCGGCCGGACGGAACGTGACCTTGGTCCACGCTTCGTAGACCGGCGGTAAGCGCAAGTTGATCCAACCCGCCGTCCCGACCACGACCGCGAAAATGGTCGCGGAGATGTACCAACGCCGTCGCAAGACGGTGAGGTAATCGAGGGCGTGAACACCAGGGGTTTCCGGAGTTTCCGGGTTTTGCATCCGCTTCTCCTACTTAAGGCACAGTCGGGGTTGGATCGGGATCGGGGGCGACCGGGTCCGGGGTCGCCGCCGGGGGGGCCGGATCATCGGAATCATTGCTTTCGCGCAGCTCCAGCGGATCCAACGCGATGAAACTGGCAGCCGCCACGAGGCCGCCCGCCGTATAGGCGGCGATCTTCGCAGCGCGGGTCGCGAGAAACGCCGGCGTCTGGAGATTTTCCTGAGCCGCACCGGGCGAAACGCGCTCGTCCGCCAGGCCTTCTTCGAAACCCAGCCCGTGCAACATCGAGAGGGACGCGGAACCCGACTCCGCCCGCTTGACGATCCGCAACGCATCGACGCGCGCCCCTTCGGGCAAGTCGCCGCGCACGGTCTGCTGTCCGGGACCCATGCGGAAGGAACCCAGCTCCCACCAGCCGAGTTCTTTGGCTTCCACGGTCGAGGGAATCGGACGACGCACGCCGTCGTTCACCGCCCACGCGGATCCCTGCACCCCGGCTCCGCGCACGAACAGGGTGTAGAGCCCGTCGCCTTGGGTCTTCGGGTTGAAGCGCAAGGTCGCCGCCGATTGCAAACGCGCGACACCGCCGCCGGAGGCGGTCTGCTCGAAGATGGCGTCGATGCCTTCGGCGGTAAGCGATTCCGCTTCGATCACCTGGGGAAGTTCCGCGGGCGGAAGGTCGTTTTCGAGCCCCATGGCCTGGATCATCGTCAGCGCCTTGTCGCCAAATGTCAGATCCTGATCGGGCTTCCAACCGTCCTCCGGACGAATCGACGGCTTGTCGACGGGCACGAGCTCCGCGCACAGAATTTCGACGCCCTCGGGAATCTCACCGTTGAGAACGTGCTTGCCACGCGCCAACAGCACGAGCTTCTCGGACTCCGCACGCACGGGTTCCTCGCCCGACTTCAATACCTGGGCCGGGCCCCCGTTCAGATTCCAGCGACTCGCGCCGCCGGACGTCAGCACGCGCAGCTGATAGAAACCCGATTGCAGGATGTCGATGTCGAACGCCTGGTTGGGACCGTTCGGCAAACCCTTTGCGAGAGCCTGGGCGCCCTTCTTCATTCCCTGCTCGCCGCATTCCTGATCCGCGCTCTGTTGGAAGCCGTTGGCTCCGGGCAACAGGGAAACGGTTTGTTTCGGGCGACCATTCAACAAATCGATGGCGTCTTGATCCGTCGCGTCCGGCGGAACGCCTTGTTCGAGGTTGAGGGATTTCACGAGGTTCCACGCCCATTCGCCCTGGGTCACGCCGAGATCCCCGTCGGCGAGATTGCGCGCCAGCACTTTGGTGCGCGTCTCGGTTTCGATGCGGGGACCGTCGTCGGTCTCGCGAACGCTCGCGTGAACCTCCAACTGCGGAGAATCGAGATCCGGCGCCTCCAAGAAGCGCGGCGCGTCGGGGTTCACGGGTTCCGGTGCCGCGGGGGCCGGAGCCTTCGCCCGGCGTACGGTTCGGCGTCGCGGCGCCGTGCGCTTCGGTGCGGCGGGTTCGGGTTCCACGGTCGGCCGAGGGGACTGGGCCAAGGGTTGATCCAGGGCTCCCGTCAGGCTTTCGGGAAAGACCGACTCCGCGGATCCCGGCTCGGCGAACTCGCCCGCGTCGGCCTCAGCGAGGTCCTGCGGATCGAGTCCCGAATCCGGCGCCGGCGTGATGGATCCCGGCTGCGGCGCGATCGCGGTCGGCTCCCCAAATTCAGCGTCGTCCGCAAACTCCTGCGGCTGCGGTTGCGGTTGATCGATCACGTTGGAGAGGAAATACCCCGCCAAGCCACTGACGATGATGGCCGCTCCCAGTAGTGCCCATTGCCTCACGGGTTGACTCCTCGCGACGGCTCACGCCACGCATTGCCGGCGGGCGTTCCCGGTCGACGCCGACGCGCCGGCCGTGCGGAAGCGTCGGTGGAACCGATCTTCGTGCCTGCCAGGGTTTGAACGCGCCAGGTCTGTCGCGGCTGGGAAAGTGCAATCCAGCGACGTACCGCGTCTTCGGGTTGGCGCGACTCCGCGTGCTCGCGACTCAAGAGAATCGCCACACGCTGATCATCGATTGGGAAAAGTCGTCCAAGGGTGCCGGGATCGCCCAAGGCGAGCGCTGGGGAAAAACCTTCGCGGGCAAGTCCCTGGGCCTCGCATAGAACCAAGAGCGGTTCCCCGACGTCGCCGGAACCGTCGCCCGGTTCGCCGGTCGCAGACGCCGCTTCGTTGCGGGATTGAAGCAGACGGCGTTCCACGAACACGAGCGCGCGCAAACCGATGATCGCCGCGCCCGCCGCCACGAAGGCGAAGCGCAATACCAGGTCCGGTGTCACATCGCGCAGGGCCAGGGCGACGCCCCCCAGATATCCCGTGATGGCGTAGAGCAACAGCACTGCCGCGCGCGGCGCCAAGCCGATCCGCACCAATCGATCGTGAAGGTGGTCGCGGTGCGCGCGAAGCGGCGAGCGTCGCAAACGGATTCCGCGCGCCAGGGCGAGGGCCGTATTGAGGATCGGCAGTCCAAGCGCGACCAGGGGAACGAGCAACGTGACGAGGGTCGTGCCTTTGCGAAAACCGCCGAGGGATGCGGCCGCCAACGCAAAGCCCAGCACGAAGGCTCCGCCGTCGCCCAGAAAGATCCGCGCGGGCGGAAAATTGAAGCGCAGGAACGCCAAGCTCGCGCCGAACAGCGTGACGGCCAGGATCGAGTAGATCCCGGTCTCGGGCCAGATGTTCAGCAAGAGCGTCGTGGCACAGATGGTCGCGACCCCAACCGCCAGGCCGTCGAGTCCATCGATCAGGTTCAACGCATTGGTCAGACCCACGATCCACAGCACCGCGATCGGAATCGAGAGGAAGCCCAGCGCCAGGGGCTCGCCACCGAACGGGTTCGAGAGAAACGGCAAACCCCCGCACGCAATCGCGAGCGGGATGGCGGCGCCGGTCTGGATCAATAGTTTCGGGAGCGGACCGAGGTCGCGCATGTCGTCCACGGTTCCCAGGGCCAACACGACGAGTCCACCCGCCAGTGCGGCGAAGAGTTCGAATTCCTGATCGAAGAACAACCGCGGATCCAGGGTGTGGGCGACGAGCGCGCCCAACACCAGGCCGATATAGACCGCCACGCCCCCGAGCAAAGGCACGGGTGCGTCGTGGGTCTTATGCCCGTGCGGACGATCCAGCCAACCCAGGCGGATCGCCACGCGGCGAACAATCGGTGTCGCCAACGCGGTGCCCCCGATGGCGGCACCGAACGCTGCGACATGGACGAAGAGCTGCCCCTCCACTTTCCCTCACTAAACGCGTACTTCACGCGTCAAAACCGCACACTCACGAATCGGCAAGCGATGAGCAGACTTGATCCCCGACTGGGCGAAAGCCCGGACGACGGGGGCTTACGCCCTCGGGGTTTCCCGTGAATTTGGGCTCTGGGGAACGGAGGGGAGGTCCCGGCGTGAACATCCGGGAGCCGCCTGGGGAATCAGGGGAGCAGGAGCAGCTTCCCTTTCGCGGTGCGGTCCTGCAAAGCCCGGTGGGCGGCCGCGGCATCCGCGAGGGGGAATCGCCCCCCAATCGCCACGCGAAGGCTGCGATCCCGCACGGCGTCCAGCACGGCTCCGGCGCGCATGACCAGCTCCGCGCGATCGCCCGTGTAGTGGGCCAGGGACGGACGCGTCACATAGAGGGAACCCATATCGTTGAGACGGCGCAGATCGACGGGCGGAACCGGCCCGCTGGCCTGCCCGAACAACACCAGCAGACCGCGCACGCGCAAGCTCGCCAGGCTGCCGTCGAAGGTGGTCTGGCCCACGGAATCGTAGGCGACGTCGACGCCGCGGCCCTGGGTGAGTTCGCGCACGGCCTCCGCGAAATCGCATTCCGTGTAGCGGATGACCGAGTCGGCCCCGGCGTCCAGCGCGACTTTTTCTTTCTCCGCCGTCGAGCACGTGGCGAGTACCCGCGCCCCCGCGTTTTTCAGGGTTTGGACCAACAATTGCCCGGTCCCCCCAGCGGCCGCGTGTACCAATGCCACATCGCCCGGACGGGTGTCGCGGACGCCGTGGGTCAGATAATGGGCCGTCATGCCCTGGAGCATGCAGGCGGCCGCAACCTCATCGTCGATTCCTTCGGGAATGCGGACCAGGCGCGAAACCGGCGCGATCATCTGCTCCGCGTAGGAATTCGGGATGGCGGCCCAGGCGACGCGGTCCCCCACCACCAGGTCTTCGGCGTCGGGCCCGACCGCTTCGACGACTCCGCTGCCTTCGAGGCCCGATACGAAGGGGACGGGTCTCGCGTATTGGCCGCTGCGAAAATAGATGTCGATGAAGTTGACGCCGGCGGCGCGGACGCACACCCGGACGCAGCCGGGCCCCGGCGCCCCAACCTCTTGATCCTCGACTTCGAGAACTTCCGGGCCGCCGATTTGGCGGATGACGATTGCGCGACTCACGAAATGCCACCTTTCGCGCGTCGCAAGAACCCCGTACGTCTATTCGTCGTGGGAGATGTTCTCGCCGGTGTGTCGCTGGCGGATCTGCTCGACGTAGACCCAGCGCGTGATGGTTCCGCTGTCCTCTTCACCGATGTCGGTGAATTGGATTCCCACCACGCATTTGGCATCACTCGCCGGGCCCGGTTCGTCCACACGTACGACGCGCCCGGCAATCTTGAAGTGATTGTCGGTTTCCGGCAAGCAGAAATCGAAGACGTATTCGTCATTCATTTCGAGTAGCGCGTCCACTTCGAGCATGAATCCGCCGGCACTGATGTTGATGCAGGAGAATTTGCAGTCGCGGGCTTCCCCGACGCGGCATTGGCCTCGGACCTGGAGATCGTCGGCGGCGATCCGAACGTGGGCGCGGGCTTGTACGCGTTCCCAGTCCGCAGGCATCGACAGGGCAAGTGCACCACCGGCGCGGCTCAGCACCTGGATCGATGCACGGTAACGCGCGTCGTCGTCCACCACGCGTTCACAATGGATTTTGTCGTCGATCTGAAACGGGCCCTTCGGATCGATCACCCAGAAGCGCTTGCTTTCGACCACGTCGACTTTGGATTCGAATCGGCCGTTTCCGCGCTGCTCCGCGGGAATCAACCGAACGATATCTCCTGTTCGAAGCCTGCCTTTTGCCATCTTCCGCCCGAGATTGATTTGGCCGCGCACCTCGCGAGAACGCAATCGTGCGCCTAGCGTCCTTAGATCGGCGTATTTCCTGGTGCGCTTGATCCGCACCGCGTTTTCAATGCAGAACTGAGTTGATTCTGCCCCAAAATGCCTTCTGGCCCGCATCCGGTAGGATCCACGCCGCAATGTCGATTGAGCCTTTGATCGCCATCGATACCCGAGAGTTGGAGGGGGACCGAACCGGGATTCGCCGCTTCGTCATCAACCTGTTCGAGACTGCCGCGCAGCTGGATTTTCCTTTTCGCTTCGCCGCCCTCTCCCGCTCTGAGATTCCCGAGCTCGCGAATTTCGAAAAGCGAGTTGTTTCAACCACGATTCAACGACGCCCCCATGCTCTTCTCGAGGACATTTTCTCCTTTGCGCGCGCGGAAGTAGAATCCCGCCGCGCCGGAACCCCCTGGAGGGCGTTCTTCTCGCCCTATTACAAACTCCCCTACCGGGTCTCGGTTCCCATGGGATGCGCGATTCACGACCTGACACCGCTTCATTTCGGGAGCGGCCTCGAGCAGCGCTATTTCCGCCGGCGCGTCGCCCATGCGGTGGGCCGGGCAGACTCCATCCTCACCGCGTCCGAGCACGCCCGGGCGGAAATCGCTCGGCACTTTGGCGCCCCGCCCGAGCGGATCGGACGTTTCGCCCATGCGATCGCTCCGCACTTCGATCCGACGGAAACGCCGGGGGATTCCGCCCTACGCCAGCGCAAAGGCATCGAATCTCCCTATCTCTTATGGGTCGGGAATCGCTCGCCCCACAAAAACCTGGGCGGATTGTTGGACGCATACGCGCAACTCGACGCCAGCTTGCGCGCGCAATACGGCCTGGTGGTGAACCTCGACGCTTCGGCCCTCGGGGAGGAATGCGACACCCGCGGCGTTCCGGAGGCGGTTCGCCAACACATCCACGCCGCGGGCGAAGTAACCGACCACGAACTCGCGAGTTTGTATCGCGGAGCCACCCTGTTCGTCTTTCCATCCCTCACCGAGGGTTTTGGACTCCCGCCCCTCGAAGCCATGGCGTGCGGTGTTCCCGTGGCGGTGGCGCGCGCGGCATCGCTACCGGAAGTCGTGGGCGACGCCGGTCTGTATTTCGACCCGCGGGACCCGAGCGCCATCGCGCGAAGTATCGAGGCCGGGCTTGGCGACGCCGGTCGGGAAACGCGCACGCGGGCCGGGCTCGCACGTGCCCGGCAATATCGACTTCCGGAAGTGATGCGCCCGGTCCTCGAAACCCTCGAGACGCTGGCGGGCACGCCCCGCTGAGCCGACAGCGCGGGCCGGTCACGATGTCCAGCGCGGAGGCGTCGGGTCCGCTTGCTATGGTGCGCCCCAGGAGGAAGAAATGGCCGCAACCCCCTCGACCATGTTGGAACTCGGAACCCCGGCGCCGCGCTTTCGGCTTCCCGATCCTTCGGGCACCCTGCACAGCCTCGAGGAAGTCGCGGGCGAAAACGGATTGGTGGTGATGTTCATCTGCAACCACTGCCCCTTCGTGGTTCACATCCGTCGCGGCCTGGCACAGTTCGGCCGCGACTACGCACGATCGGGCTTGGGCGTCGTGGCCATCAGCGCCAACGACGTCGACCACTACCCCGCCGACAGTCCGGCCAAGATGGCGGAAGAGATCGAAACCGCGGGCTACGTGTTCCCCTACCTGTACGACGAGACCCAGGAAGTCGCCGCCGCCTACCGGGCGGCCTGCACGCCGGACTTCTTTCTCTTCGATGGGGACTTGAAGCTGGTCTATCGCGGTCAGTTCGACGCCAGCCGCCCCAGCAACGGTGAAGCGGTAACGGGTGAAGACCTGCGCGCCGCCGCAGACCGCGTGTTGCGCGCAGAGCCGGTCCCCGCGAACCAGACCCCGAGCATCGGTTGCAACATCAAATGGAAACCGGGCCAGGAGCCGGACTACGCGCGCTGATCCCCTAGGGCGTGATGACGACTTTCCCGTAGGTGCGTCGGGAACCCAACGCTTCGAGGGCACTCGGGAGTTCGGCCAGGGGATAGCTCTTGAACACCACCGGCGGAATCTTGCCCGCGCTGTAGAGATCGAACAGCGCATCGAAGGTTTGGCCGATCTTCTCGGGCTCGTTCGCCACATGGGCGCCCCAATGCAGGCCCACGATCGCGATGTTCTTGAGCAGTACGCGGTTGAGTTTGACTTCCGGGATGCGACCGCTCGCGAAACCAATCACCAGCAAACGCCCATTCCACGCGATGCATTTCAGCGATTGGTCGAAAATATCCCCGCCCACGGAATCGTAGATGACATCGGCCCCCTTGCCGCCGGTTTCCTCTTTGACGCGGGCGACGAAATCTTCCTTGCGATAATCGATCAACACGTCCGCACCGGCCTGGCGCGCGACCTCCAGCTTGTCTGCGCCTCCGGCGGTGGCGAGCACACGGGCACCCAGGGCTTTGCCGATCTGGACCGCCGCAATCCCCACCCCGCCGGCCGCTGCGTGAACGAGTAGATTCTCCCCGGGCTGCAGATTCGCTCGAAAAACCAGACCCGCGTAGGACGTGGGGTAGACGATGGGCAGGCCGGCCGCTTCTTCGAACGTCATGCCCTCGGGTATCGCGTAGGTCCCGCGCGCCGGTACCACGGCCCGTTCGGCGAACGCGCCGAGGCCCGAGGAAGCAAACACCGAATCGCCAACCGAGAATCCCTCCACCCCGGGACCGACCTCTTTCACGATCCCCGCAACTTCTGCTCCGGGTGTAAAGGGAAAGGGCGGCTTCACCTGGTATTGACCCTGGACCATCAGAATGTCGAAGAAGTTGCAGCCCGCAGCGCAGACGTCCAACACCAATTGGCCCGGCCCGGCACTCGGTTCCGGCACTTCGGAGACGGTCAGCTCTTTCGGTTCCATCCAGCGATCGACGACAATGGCACGCATGGGAAGAGCCTACCGCAATCCCTGAAACAGCAGCACCACGGAATCTTCGATGGCCTTTTGGCATTGGGGCGCAGTCAAGGAGCCGTTCGCCCAGGCGAGTCGCAATCCCTGGGCCGCATAGAAGAGCACGCGGGCTCCGGTGAGCACGTCGGCGTTGCGGCCCAGGTGGCCCGCCGCGCGCCCGCGTTGCAGTACTTCCGCGAGTAGGCCGATGCTGCGGTCCTGTAACGCCAGGGCGCGTTTGGCGACGCGCGGTTCCGGATGCGTGGTGGCCCGGATCGCCACCCGCGTGAAGTCCGCGTTCTCGACCAGCAGAGCTTGCTGTTCTTCGAAGAAGCGGCCGATGCGATCGAGAACTGGGCCCTTCGGATCGTCGTTCAACCGAAACTGCGTCCACGCCTCTTCTTGCAGGGCCATCAATTCCGCGACCAGGAGTTCTTCCTTGGAACGGAAATGGCGGTAGATCGAGCTCGCCCCCATGCCGGCCCGCTCGGCGATGGCGCGCAGGGTCGCCTGCTCGAATCCCCGTTCCCGAAACAGGGCGCGAGCGGCTTCGCGAACCCGTTCGCGGCTGCGGCGGCCACGAGCGAGGCGACCGTCGTCCGGGCGATGCTTGCGACGCCCTGTGCTCGGTGTGCCTGCGGCGGTCATGGAACCCCTCAACCCGCTGCGCGGTTGGCTATTCGAACAGTTCCTTGCGCAAGTCCGACGGTGTCAATTTAGAGACTTCCTCGAGTTTCGCCGCCGCTTCGTCGTCGAGATTCTGGGGAACGCGGATTTGAATGGCCACGTACAAGTCGCCCGTCTGGCCGCCCTTCGGATCCGGAAACCCCTTGCCCCGCAAGCGCAAGCGACGTCCGCTATCGGTGCCCGCGGGAATCGAAACCGTGGCGCGTCCCTCGAGGGTCGGGACTTCGATCTTTGCGCCGAGGGTCGCTTCGCCGATCGAAATCGGAACGTCGAGATGGAGATCCCGGCCTTCCAGGCGAAACACCGGGTGGGGACGGATGTGGATCGTTGCAAAGAGATCGCCGGGCGGCCCCCCGCTGCGACTTTCGGCGCCTTTGCTGGGCAAACGGATTCTTCCGCCATCCGTCATCCCCGCCGGGATTCGGACCACGACGGTTTCGCTGCGCGCCCCCCCGGTCGCCGTGGGACGCGTGATCGACAGGCGTTTCTCTCCGCCCCGCGCCGCGTCCTCGAGGTCGAGAGTGAGTTCGGCTTCCAGGTTTCTCCCGGCGCGCGGTTTCCCGCCACGTCGCCTTGGGCCCGATTGCTCGAACATCCCGCCGAAGAGGTCTTCGATGCTGCCGAAATCGAAGCCGCCGCCTCCGCCGCCCCCCCCGTCTTCGAAGTTGAATCCCCGGCGACCCCCATAGGCGGCCTGGGCGCGGCGCGCCTGCTCGACATCGAAGTTGGAATCGAGCGCGACTTCCCCGAACTCGTCGAACGCCTTGCGTTTCTCCACGTCCGAAAGAACCGAATACGCTTGGGATACCCGCTTGAAGCGGTCCTCGGCACTCGGGTCGTCGGGATTCACGTCCGGATGCAGCTCGCGCGCGAGCTTCCGGTAGCGGCGCTTGATGGTGTCGGGATCTGCGTCGCGCTCCACTCCGAGGATCTTGTAGGGGTCCTTGCTCGTCGGGTTGGCCATCTACAGTTCCTCGGGTTTCGACATCAGCTCGCGGAAGATTTCGAGGCTACGCGCAGCGTAGAGTCCATCTTCGACGCGTTCATCGAAGGTCCATTTCAGCGTCGCGATCCGGCGACCGTCGGGGCCCGGTTTGATGCGCCCCACCACGCAGAAGATCGGAATCGTTCCGTATTCCCAAAGATGATGGAAGCCCGCCTCGAGGCCCACGGAGCCCAGGTTGGCGACGAAGACCGAGGCGAACATGGGATCGCCTTCGATCATCTTCCCGGGTACCCACCCGAACCAATCCGCCGCCTTGGCACAGCCGACGAGGAAGCGCGTGATCACCGGCGGTGTACGGAGCAACAGATCGACTTCGCGATCCGCATTCGTCCGCGCGCCGCCACGGCCGGATTGCAACTCTCCGTGGAGTCGCGCCACCATGGCATCGAGGCTTTCCTGGGGATCGAAACGGCGCTTCACCGTAAAGACCGGGGAATGATCGTCCATTTTCTTCTTGGCGCTGAAGGAAATCCAGATGCCGTCGCGCTGCCAGACGCGCCCCCCCGCGGTGAAGCGGTTGAGTCTCGGCCTTGCGTCGAGGACGCGCACCACTCCCCTCAAGATGAGATGGAACAATGTCAGGGGCGGGTCGGCCTTTCGGCTCTCGTTCCAGCGCTCGACGAAGGCGAGCAGTTCCTCCACATCGAGATCCTGGGAGAGATACACGAGCGAATCGTTCCGCCGGGGCGAAATGAACGGCATGAAGCGCCGCAGCGGCGACAGGTCATCGACGCGCGTGCCATCGGGCCTTCGACCGAACACGGATTCCTCCCTCTCTCGAACGACAGATTCTATTGAACCCCGGGCCCTCGCGCTGCGCGCCCCGGAGAGCCCTCCGCTGCCCGCCAGAGCAGCCATATGGGGATCCCCAAGACTTCGACCTCTCGGCGCACGCGAAAGCCAAACCCCTCGTAGAAGCGCACGTTCGCGGCGCTGTCGGTCTCCAGATAAGCGGGCATCCCTTCCGAATCCACGGACCGGATCCAGTCTTCCATGAGCGCGGACCCGATGCCGGTTCGCTGGGAACCCGGTTCGACACCCAAGCTCGCCAGGTACCAATGGGGTTCGATCGCATGGGCGGCGGAGAGTGCGTCGAAGACTTCTCCCCAACGCGCCGACACGCGCAAACCCTGGCCGAACGCGGCGCGCCAACGCGGGATCCAGGGCGGCGCGGGCAGCGGAAAGCGCCCCGGCCCCACGCTGACCGCGACCCCCGCCATCGCCTCGGCGCGGACGGCCACGCGCACCCGGCCGTGGCGAATCGCGACCGGGAGCAAGGCCTGCATGCTGAACCGGTTGGCTCGCTCGCAAGCCTCCGGCGATGCCTGAATCACCGCGCGATTCAACGGATTCGCACGAAACGCGGTTGCCAGCACGCGAACCGCCTCCGGCAACGTCTCGCGCTGCAGGTCATCGATGAAAACGTCCGGGGCGATTCGAGCGGAGCGGCTCGTCACGAGGCCAGGATAACAGCCACGCTCGCGACTCGGGAGCGTGATACGATCGGATGCTGTGACCCGTCGACTCCCTCTGCGGCTCTCGGCACGGATTCACTCCGCGCTGCTCGCCCTGGCGCCCTTACTCTTAGTATGGGGACCGCTGCCGAGCCCAGCCCGCGCGGCGACCTTCCAGGTCCAGACGACGGTCGATGCCGCCGACGCCAACCCCGGAGATGGCCAATGCAGCGCCGGGGGGGCGGGGTGCACGCTTCGGGCCGCCCTCATGGAGGCCGAGGCGAGTGCCGATGCCGACACGATCGAACTGCCGGATGGCGTCTACAATCTGGGGTTCTCCGTCGACCCACTTCGAATCACGACCGTCATCACGGTCGAAGGAGGCGGGATCGAGGACTCGGTCATCGATTGCTCCTCCTGCAGCGGATTCTCGGTGTTCGAAATCGGTGCGGGGGGGATCGCGGTGTTGCGAAACCTCACGCTCCAGGGTGGCCATTCGGGCGTGTCGCTGGTGGGCAGTCCCTATTCACTGCTCCTCGACCGCTGCCAGGTCGCAAACAACAGCTTTGGCGGGATCGCGGTGGACCCGGAGATTTCCGGCGGTGGATCGATCCTGCTCGATCGGTCTCAGATCGAGAACAACGCCGGTCCGGGAATCGATATGACGGGTTTGAATCAGGGCACCCACGTGCTCGAGATACGGCGCTCGACCGTGAGCGGCAACGGCTTTTCTTCCGCCGGCGGTGGACTCCAGATCAACAACGTGGCGAGCAATACGCCGCGGGTGAACGCAACCCTCGTCAACAGCACCCTCAGCGGAAACTCGGGCTCGCGCGCAGGAGCCATTTTCTTCGTGGACCTCGGCCAGTTGCGCGTCTTCAACTCGACCGTGATGGACAACCACGCCACGGATTCGGCGTTCACCTTTGCCGGCGGGATCACGGTCATCCGCGGTGTCTTCTCGATCGCCAATTCCATTCTTGCGAAGAATACGAGTGCGCTGTCGAGGCCCGATTGCTTCATCGACCCGGCGGCCGTCGCTGCGTCGCTGAGTCTCGGACACAATCTGATCGGAGATGCGTCGCTGTGTAACTTTCCCGTCCAGGCGAGCGACCTGATCGGTTCCAGCAATGCTCCCCTCGACCCGGTGGTCGCCCCGCTCATGGCAGACTTCGGTTCGACGCCGCTTCGGCGCCTCAAGCTGGGAAGCCCCGCCATCGATGGGGGACCGGCGGCAGGTTGCATGGATGCCAACGGGCCGTTGACGACGGCTCAAAACGACACGCTTCGCCCGACCGACGGAGATGGCAACGGCACCGCGCGTTGCGACATCGGTTCCTACGAGTTGGCGCGCGACACGGATGGGGACGGACAACTCGACGACGGCGACCTCTCGGGATCGCCGCTGGACAATACCTGTGTCGGGGGAGCGACGGCGGGTTGCGACGACAATTGCCCCCGCACGGCGAACCCCAACCAGGGCGATGTGGACAGCGACGGCGTGGGTGACGCGTGCGACAATTGCGTGGCGGTCCACAACCCGCGCCTCGGCGATCCGAACTTTGCGCAAGCCGCGCCGCCCCGCGAGGACTTCCAAACCGCGAGCGGCGGCCAGCTCGACGACGATGCCGACGGATTCGGGAATCAATGCGATGCCAAGTTCACCGCTTCCGGACAGGTGGTGGGTGCGCTGGATCTATCCGCCGCCCAGGCTTCATTCAATAAACCGCGAGAGGGAAAGACCTGCGGCACGGCGGGCAACGCGCGCTGCGCCCAATTCGACCTGGACAATCTCGGAGACTTCATCGGCGCCAGTGACATCACCCAGGCGCTCCAGCGCTTCAACGCAACGCCCGGCCCCCATTGCGGTCCACCCTGCAGCAACCTCGCTCTCGGCTGCGAAGGCCCGACCTGTCCCTAGCGGGTCATCGGGCAGCGACGTCGCTGGCCGGGTCGTGCGGGAGTTGGATGCGTAGCGGATCGATCTGGAAGCCTGTGAGCAGATCCGCCGTGGCTTCGGAAAGTGCGTCGAACGCTTCCCCGGTCAGTATCCCGCTCTCGATGAACTCCCGGTCGAACCCCGTGCTCGCCAGAAAATAGGCCCGCGGATCGTCCAGCTCCAGTAGACCCAACGCGGGCTGAAGATATTGGAACTCGTACAGGTATCGCACCAACATCCGCCAGACTCCGCGCTTGTCGTAGGCCCCCCTCAGGCTTCGGATGTTGTGTCGCAGATAGGCTTCGCGTTCAGCGGGGCTCATGAAGTATCGCGCCAATCGATTTGCGCGATAATCGGGCAAGCGTTGCAGCAGAATCTTCGTCAAGAGGATCCCGGCGCTCGCCTCCCCTGTCGTCGTCACGCCATCTCCATCGTTCGCACTTCGCACCGGCGGCACTGCTGCATCGATCACCGCATCCAGCTGCTCGGCCAACACGCGCTGGCTGCGCTCGAACTCGCGGTCGCTGCGCTCGGATCGGATCCATCCCGCAGCGTCCGCGAGATGCGCCCACTCGTGAGCCGCACGCGCCCCGAGCATCTCCCGCGCGAAGGGCAGCGCGGGACCGTGGTAGCGATCCATTCCCGATTCCCGGAGGTTGTAGGCCAGCACGTTCGCGTGTGCGTCGAGAAAACAGTAGCCACCTTGCTCTCCGCGGTGAGGCGGATCCGGGAGGTCCCCTCGAACGGCGGCGCAAAACAACCGAGTGTGATGTTCCATGCGAGCGAGATCCGATGCAATCGAGCGCACCGACACCGCATCCGCGGATGCGAGTGCCGAACGAACTCCGGCCAAATCCTCGGGGGTTTCACAATTCCAGACTTGTCGGTCGCCCTCGTACAACGCGACCTTGGGGATCCCGTCTCTTAGCCAGCTGCAGAGATTCTCCAGCGCCGAGGTATTGCGACCGCGCCAAGGCGCGAGGAAAGCCTCCACTGCGCGGTGCGCTGCGGTCTCGAAAGCCCCCACCAACTGGGGCGGCCGATTCTCCAAACGAAGCGGAACCTCGAGTCCCGATTGCGGAATCGTGCGCCGCGCCGCTCCGTCTTCCATGGGGCGCAATCGTTCGTGGTGAAGTTCGCGCAGCCACGGCAACGCATCGGCCATCGCGGCGAACCCCGAGGCATCCGGGCGCGTGGAAGCCCGCGCGGCGGCGGCAAAGGCCTCGCATTCCACGTCCGTGCGTTCGAACCACCAGGCCGCCGTGGTCAGAACGGCGTGCGTCACCTCTCCGGATTCCGCAACGCGGTCCGCGTGGGCGAGCAGGTAGGCGATGAATTCGGGATGCGACGCGTCGGGTGTCAGGTCCGATGCGTCGAGCAGCCAAGCACTGGTATTCAGGAGCGCGACGTAGGGCCGAACCCGGTTCGGCTCTTCCGCGACGACCACGTTTCGGCTGCGCGGCGGGATCCAATGCGGGTCGCTCTGGCAAAGATCGCGGCTACGCGACCAATAGAGCGCGAATCCCCGATCGAACAGCGCAATCTTCCGGGCCTCCCAGGCGCGTTCGCCTCGGAGCCAACGGGCCAATTCGGGAGACATTCCCGCGGGCGAAAGATGCTCGAGGGGAAGCAACGCGACCCCAGCATCGTGCATGAGCGCGGAGTGCAAGTCGCCTTCTACAGAAAGGGAAGATCGAAATCCGCAGCCGTCCAATAGCTGGCCGGGTCGAACCCGCTATCGAGTGCCAGCACATCCGTCAGGATGTCGAACTCCGACATGTTGAGCCATTGCTTGAGGACCGTCCCGTAGACGTCGCGAAAATCCGTCGAGCGATACGGGTTGGCGTCCTGGGTGTAGACGGTGTTGCCGTCTTGATCGAGGGCCGAACTCTCGATGTTCGGATGGGCTCCGTAGACACCGCCATTGACGCCGCCGCCGATGGCGAACATGGGCCCTTGAGAGCCATGGTCCGTACCGTTGCTGTTCTGGGGAATGCGCCGACTGAACTCGCTCCAGACCAGCGTCAGGACGTCGTTCGCAACCCCCATGTCGGCGAGATCGTCGTAGAAGACCTTCAGGGAATCTCCGACTTCCCGGTGGAGGTCGAAGTGGCGGCCATCGGGATCCGCGCCGCCCTGGTTGGAATGCGTGTCGTAACCACTGTTGGTCACCTGGAAGTAACGCGCGTTGACGTTGGGCTCCCCGTTGCTCACGCCGTAGATGATCTTCGCGACTTCCCGAAGATCGCGCGCCGTCCCCCGGTTGATGTCGCTGTACGCTTCGCTGAAGGTCGGGCGATCGTCTTCGTAGTTGTTGTGAAGCGGCGGATAGCTCTCACTCGAGACGAGGGTGGCGTTTCCCGCGTCACCGAGCAGTTGGATCACCGATGGATCACCCGCACTCGCCGCGGCGTGAAGCGCCTCGAAGGCTTCGCGCTTGGCCGCGATATCGTCTTCGTCGAATTCATCGTAGGGAAAACCGAAATCGCGCAACCGACGGATCGCCAGGACGCTCGTTGTGTTCTGGAAATACTCGCCCGCGATGAAGTTCTCGATGTTGACGGCGGGAATGTCGCTGCTCGAAAAACACCCGGCCAGATGACGCCCGACCCAACCCGTCCCCGCCAGCGCCGACGCGCCCAAGGGGTTCCCGGTTTCCCAGATCCCGCGCGATTCCTCGTGGGACAAACTGAAATCGGGATAGCCACACCCCTGCAAGACCGCGACCTGGCCTGCGTCGTACAAGTCCTTCAAACCGGATAGCCCCGGATGGAGCGCCAGATCGGCTCCCGTATTCGGATCCGCACCGATCCCGGTCAACTGCAGATCCGTCGGCGTCAGCTGGAGCCCACTGGAGCCGCCCAGGTCCCGGTGTCCCTCATAGGCGGTGCGCAGCAGGCCTCCGCCGTTGGTCACCGGCGTCACGGTGTTGAGCCCGTCGTTTCCCCCTTCGAGGAACAGGACGACCAAGAAGCGCGAGCCGATGGCATTCGCCATCGCGCTCTTCACGAGCGGGTTCCCGAAGATCCCAGGCCCCAGAAGCGCGCCGGCGGTGGCCAGCCCACTGCGTTGAATGAATTGTCGTCGCGTAATCGGCATGGGGTCTCCTCGCCTAATGGACCTGGTAGGCCGGCGACTGAATCACCAGAGCGAACAAGCCGTGGAGCTTGTTGTTGCGGATGTCGTAGTCGTTCAAATCGAGCACCGGGTTGGCGCCATTGTCCGTGAGGTAGTCGATGAAGACCTGGCGCTCGGCGATGCTGATCTGGTGCCCCACGTCGAGAACCTCCGTCACGGCGTCGACGATTTCACCGGGGTCCGTGAGATCCAAACTCATCAGCTTCTCGGGCCGAAACCGCCCTGACCCGCGCGAGGCAGCGATGTCGCGCGCGAAGTTGTAGCGAGCGAGGAGAGTCGAACTACTGAGCCACGCCGTCTCCCAGTTCCAACCAAAAACGCTGGGGGGATCCATCAATCGCTG
>JAJDAL010000035.1 GCA_029261875.1 Deltaproteobacteria bacterium | reverse complement strand
CTCGGGCTGAACATTCCAACCCGTCTCGGCGAGCCCCAATGGAGTTCTGATTCGCAGATGTAGTCAAAAAATCAGCGAATAAACCGGCCTGGCGCCTCGTCAGCCCGGTTTTGGCCTCAAAGTTGCGGAACTTGGGGTAGCGTTCGGCCAGCTTTGCGAGACCGTGCGGCAGCCTCAGGCCATCAGCTCGGCTGGATGCGTCTTGAGCATGCGATCGAGGAGCTCCTGGCCGACACCTTCGCGGGTCAGCGCCGTGCAGTAGCGCATGAGCGCCTCGGGGCTGTGCGCGTTGTCGCGTTGGCCGCTGTCGCTGGCCATGACCCAGCGCGCGTTCGGGAGAACTGACAGATAGCTGGCCACCTTCGCCGGCGTGGTCGCATTCGCCATCGGGCTACACGAGAAATCGCAGAGCTCGAAGTAGACGTCGGATCCCGATAACGCTTCGAGCTCCGCCGTGTCGAGGTTCGGCACGGTGAACAGGACGTGGTTGACCAGAAGCCGGACGCGGCGACCGTCGTCCACGATGGCGCGCCGGAGCTCGAGTATCTCCAACGGCGCGAGGTGCCCCGTGCCGAGTACCACGTTCGTGCCATCCAGCAGGGCGAGGATCTCCCGCACCGCAGGCGATACATGGCCGGATGGACCGAGCACCGACAGCCCGTTCGCCGGCGTGTGCGAGAGCGGCTCTCCCTGGAAAGAGAAGGCGCCGAGCCGTCCTGTGGTGGCGCCGTGACGCGCGGCATGGACGGTTGGCATCCACACGAACCGCCCACCGAGCGCCATGGTCTGCTCGACGACCAACGGATGGATACCGCCCACGAACTGGTTGAGCACCACCCCGCCCAGCACCGTGAGCCCCTCGAAGTGGCGGTCGATCGTGGCAGCGACCTCGACAGTGGAGCCGTGATGGGCCTTGAGGACGACACCCTTCATGCGCGCCGCACAACAGGCCTCCGCCAGATCCCAGCCGTCTCCCCACCGGGGGAAGAGGCTCGGCGCAACGTGGACGTGCACGTCCCAGGCGCCGACCAGCAGCTCGTCGGGGCTCATAGTGCGTCCAACCAGTCGGCGATCCGGCCCGCGAGCCGCTTGTAGCGGCTGTCGTCGTCGTCCATCCACTCCGTATGCCCGCCACCCTCGATCCAGAAGAGCTCCTTGGGTCCCGGATAGCGCTCGAAGAGGGAGCGCGCCTCCCCGGTCGGATGCAGGGCGTTTTGGTCGCCGTGGGCGATCAGCACCGGCAGCTCGGAGAGGTGGCCGAGGTCGCGCTCGGGGGAGAAGTCGAGCAGGGAGTCGGCGAACGCCGTGTGCACCGTATCGCCCTCGTAGCCCGGGACCGCGCGCAGGACCGAGTCCACGTAGCCCTTCGATACCGGGTCGAGGGGATAGATCCAGAACGGGTCCGTTCGACGGGGTTCGGAGGAGTGCGTCGCCTCGCGCCGCTCCTCCTGGAGCCAGGCGAAGAAGCGCTCACAGTCCTCGGCGCTGCGCACCGCCCGTTGCACGCGAAGCGCGTCATAGAAGCCGTTCACGCATACGAGGCCGCACACCGATGCGAGGTTGCGCGCCGCCGGCAGCACCATCCCCCCAGCCATCCCCCAGCCGAGCAGGACCACCCGGTCCGCGCCGTGCTCCGGATCCGACACTGCAAACGCCGCCGCGTTGCGGACATCCCGGACCTGCTCCTCTACCAGCACCCGTCCGGGCTCGCCACCGCTGGGTGGGAAGCCGCGGTAGTCAAAGGCGAAGCAGGCGTACCCGCGCGCTGTCAGCGATCGCGCGAACCGCTCCGGGTGGATGGTGCGCAGCCCAGTGAAGCCCGAGCAGGGGACGACCAGAGGCGCGCGCCTGTCAATGCCGGAGTCCGGCAGATAGAAGGCACCTGACAGGGGGATCCCGTCGCTGTGAAAGCTGCGCTCGATCTCGATCATGATGACTCTCAGCCGTCGCGGACGTTCGAGGGCACTCCGATGAGTTGCTCTAGACGCGCGATCTCGCGATGCACCAGCGCTAGGTTGGAGTCGCGCACCGTGGGTAGCTGGATGCGGGCGCGGCGCACCGATTCGTAGCTGATCTCGGCGGTGAGCAGCGCCTCCTCGTGGCGTGGCGCCTCCCCCAGCACGTTTCCGAGTGGATCCACGATCCTCGAGCCACCCCAGAAGCGCTGCCCCGACTCGGCGCCCACGCGGTTCGCCATCACCAGCGGCATTCCGTAGATCATCGCGTAGAAGCGGGTGGTCAGGTCCCAGCCGTCGGGGTTGCTGAACTCGGCGCCCACCGCATCCTCGGCGGAGTTGGTGGGGATCACCAGGAGGGTCGCGCCATGCAGCGCCGCCAGGTGGACGAGCGCGGGATTCCACGAGTCGGCGCAGATGAGCACGCTCACGCGCCAGGTGTCAGGCACCAGGTCGAAAGAGCCGATGTAGCGGCCCTGGGCGTAGTACTTGCTCTCCTCGAGGTCGCCGTAGGTGGCGAGGTTGAGTTTGCGGTGGAGGTGGAGCTGCTCACCGCGCCCGAGCACGAGCGCTGAGTTGTAGAACTGCGCGGCTGGCGCCTCCTCAAGGAACCCGACCACGACGACCATGTCCCCGGCTGCCTCGAGCACCCGCTGAATGGGGGCGGACCTCCGCGACAGAGCGTGCTGGTGGACGCCTCCGTCCCCGGCCCCTTCGCGGTGTGGGAAGCCCGTGAGCGATGTCTCGGGAAACACCAACAACTCGACGCCCTCGGCCCGAGCGCGCTCGATGTACTCGAGGTGCTTGTCCAGATTCGACTCGGCCGTGGCGAGGCGAGTGTCGATCTGGGCGACCCCGATCCGGAGAGGTGCTGCTTGCATATGTGCTTCTTCGGGTCCCAGGCGGGCGAATGATAGCGATTTTAATCGGTCTCGTTCGCGACAACGTTCCACGAATGTAACAGCTTTAGTTCCGGTCAACCATCTGTCATCGTCCTGGGTGTAATCTCGCTGGGGGCAGTTTTCCGCGGGATTTCGAGCCTCGCTTTTGCTAGCGTCGGCGGGAGGTGCAGATTGGTATTTCAATAAGAAGGCGAACCTTGGTCACATGGTTGTTGCTAAACAAAAGTAACACGTGAGCCAAGGACGCCTTCCATGGCACAACTTAATGGCTGGGGACATGGCCACGCAACCGCCCAACAACGGCACCAGGTCGCTCATCGGATCGTGCATGAGGCGTTCGATCGGGTCGAGCCGAGAATCGTTCAGGCAGTCGAATTGTTCCTCGCGACACCAATCAGTCCGAATCGCTTCTATTCCGTCGAGCTTGCACTGCTCGTTCTGATGCGGACGCTCGGTCGGATGATTCTGCAGGCAACGATTCAGTCGCTGGAACCGGATGATCCTCAACTTCTGCCGCTCGATCTCTACCTTCAATGCGGTGGCTACCGGCGGCGTAATGAGAAGACTCGCAATCAGAGCATTGCCACTCGATTTGGCAACATCACGTTGTGGCGGCGGGGATATCGAAGCTGGGAACGTGGCGAGGAGGCGATCTTTCCTCTCGAAATGATGCTTGGGTTGACTGAGTGCGTTTCGCCCGCGCTGCTGAGCTTCCTTGGCCAAGCGATCTCCTCGGCCGGGATGAGCCAAGGTGCAACCATCGCTCTGCTGCGAGAACAGTGCGACGTGAAGATGGGCGTCAAGCGACTTCGGCGTTGCATGGAAGTCTTCAGCGAGCCGATGGCCGAGCTTCGTCAGGCCTGCCAAGTCGATGCGTTGCTGGAGGCTCTGAGGCAAGCAGATCAAAGCAGCGGCAATAGAAAACCCGTGTTGTCCGTGGGACGCGACGGTATCACGCTGCGTGAGTATCGTCATCGCTACTTTGAAGTCGCGACGGCAGCCACGGTAAGCGTCTATGACCGCGCTGGCAAACGGCTGAAGACGATCTACTTGGCTTGGCCGCCCGAACTTGGTCAAGCCACGATGGACTCGATGTTGACCGAATTGCTGAATGATTTGCTTTCGCGTTGGGGCGGTCCACTGCCACGCTTGGCCTACGTCACTGACTCGGGCAGCAACGAGGTCGGCTACTTCGAACAAGTGCTTCGGCGGATGAACCACCCGTGCACGGGCAAGCGTCTGGACTGGCTTCGCGTGGCGGATTTCTATCACGTTTCAGAACGCGTCTGGGCGATGGCCGATGCGTTATTCAACAAAAACCAAGAACAGCAGGCATATGCGTGGGCACGTCGGATGCTGAAGAATCTGAAGAAGCCGAGCGGCGCCAGCCGAGTGCTTCATTCGGCGGCGAGCCTGTACCACCGCCGCAGGCTCGGCAAGACCCGCGACGAGAGCTTTTGGAAAGCGTACCGATACCTTCAAAGCCGCACGAAGCATCTTCGTTACAGTGAGTACCAAAGTAATCACATTCCGATCGGCAGCGGCGTCACCGAGGCGGCGTGCAAGACGATCTATACTCAGCGTCTGAAACTCTCCGGGATGCGTTGGAGTTTCGCGGGCGCCAAGCAAATCCTGACGCTCCGAACAATCCTGCTCAGCGGCACATGGGACGCAACCTTCGGAAGCTACCTCAAAAGTATCGCACCGATCCAACTACGACCTTACGAAGCAGGATGCACCAAACACCTGCAAAACGCCGGATAAAACATGCCCCTAGAGAGATCACACCCTATTTCACCTGGTAGTCGCTGCGGATCATGCCGTATTCCTGAACCGTGTTGAGGAGTTCTTGCGACACATCTTTCGAAGGAAATG
>JAJDAL010000034.1 GCA_029261875.1 Deltaproteobacteria bacterium | reverse complement strand
CGGCGATGTAGATGTCCCCCGCCGGATTCTTCACCGTCGCGTTGGCTTCCTCGTTCCCCGATGCCGTGCCCAGTACTTCGGTCTTCCACGCGAGGGCCGGTTGGGCGGCAAGCGCGGCACACGCGAGAACGGCGCTCAAGTAGCGCTGGATCATGAATCCCTCCACGGCTCTGGATCCCCAGCGAGGGGGTCGCCCTACGCGGACTATCCTACACATTGAGCGAATGAAAGGTGAAGGGACTTATCGGGGGGCGATATGGGTCGCGCAGGCGTCGTCGTCGCAGATCTCGCCACCGAGGCGGAGCCGGTTCCGCACGATCCAGGCATATCCCCAACCGAATAGGGAACGGAGCCCCGGGACCCCGAGGAGCCACGCCAACGGACGCAGGGAGCCGCGGATCGACAGGGCGACGGCAAGCCCCTCGATCCCGCTATGGATCCGTCCACCCGGGTCGACGACCTGCAGGCCCGAATCGCATCGCTCCGGCGTGAGGCCGGGGAAGCGGGCGAAGACGCTGGGGTCTCGGTAGGACTCGAGCTTGAGATCCGGGATCCAGCGCGCCAGGCGCCGGGCCTGGCCCACGCAAAATCGGCAGCGACCGTCGTAGATGAGGACCGTGTCGTTCACCCCGGGAGGTTACACGAACGCCCCTGGACGGGGATCTGTGGGCGGAATCCGCTCGGACTGGCAGGTCTGGTACGGAGGGCCACAATCCGGCCAGCATGCACCCGCGGAAGCAATGGTGGATTGGGGTTGGAGCTGCGCTCGTCGCGGCGTTCGCGGTCTATGGACCCTCTCTCACGGGGCCGTTCTTCTCCGACGATTTCTACAACATCACCCACAACGTCTACGTGACGAATCCATCGCCTTCCAATCTGGTGGCCATCGCGACTCCGGGAAGCGCCGTGACGCGCTACACGGCGAATTTCGCTCCCGTGCAGCTCTATCTGCACGCGCTCCAGTGGCAACTCTTCGGAGCGCAAACTGCGGGCTATCACGTGTCGAACGTGTTGGTTCACGTGCTGGCTTCGGTCTTGCTGGTCGCATGGTATCTGCGCTGCGGATTTTCGGCGCTTCCCGCGGCCATGCTCGGGGCTGCGTTCCTGTTGCACCCCGCCAACGTCGAGGCCGTCGCGTGGATCTTTCAATTGAAGACGTCGGTTTCCCTCGCACTGTGTCTGGGCGCGCTGATCGTCCATGAACGTCGTCCCGCTGCGGCATTGCTGCTGTTTGCCCTGGCCTTGTGTGCCAAGCCCACGGCGGCGGTCGCGTTCCCGGTCCTGCTCTGGATGCAGTGGGTGCGCCGCGGTTCGTCGGAGACTCCGGCGGCACCCGCTTGGCTATGGGGTTGGGGCGTCGTTCTCGGCTTGTTTTCCGCCACACAGTTCGCGGCGTTTGGACACGGAAACCAGCACGTCGCCCCGATTCATCCGGACTTCGGCGTGCGGATGCAGACGGTTCTCGTCATTGCCCTGCGGTACCTGGTAATGGCCTATACCGCGCGCGGCGTCTCGACGTTTCACGAGCCCGAGCCGATCCTCTCGCTCTGGGATCCCGAATTGCTCGCGGCGGTCGTCGTGCTGTCGGCGATTGCCGCCCGCTTCGTCGTGTGCGTGAGGAAGCGCCGCATGGAAGCCGCGCTCTGGGGGTTCGCCGCGGTTTCCTTCGCTCCGGTGTCTCAGGTGTTTCCGTTTCTCTACCCGATGGCCGATCGATATCTGTACTTCTTGCTTCCGGGCCTGCTCGGGGGGGCTTGGCTGTGGTTCACAAGCGGGCTCGCAAGCGTTTCCGCCCCGACGCGTCTGCCGGTTCTGCGCGTCGCGTTTGCCCTGGGAATTCTGGCCCTGGGCGTCTTTGGGTACCGCAGCCACGAACGGGCGGGGTTATGGCGCTATCCCGATCGGCTCGTTACTCAGGATGCAGCGCTCAACTATCCGGAAGGGCGCGTCGCTAGCCTGTTGGCGGCGTCTCGATACGCCCAGGCGGGCGACGTTCAGGGAGTGGCCGCCGCTTTGAACCAAGCTGTCGATCGGGGCTTCGATGGTCTCGAGCTTCTGTTGGCGGATCCCGCGTTTGCGGGATTCGCACCGAATCCCAGCTACCGCGCCGTGCTGTTGCGGTTGGCGGACCTCTGGGTCGATCGTTTGTCCGGCGTGAGCGATGCGACGCAACTTCAATACCACGCATTGGCGCGGGCCTATTGGGTGCGCGGCGATCTCGACGCTGCGGCGCGCGCGCTCGAACGTGGGATTGCCGTGGGGGGGCCCCAAGACGCAGCCCTGCGCGCGCTCTTGGCTGAAGTGCGGTCGCAGAATGCGGCCGCGGCGCGGGGCGAACGATGAGCGCGCAACACGGGGCCTGGAATTCTCCCCTCACTGCCGCGCGGATCGCCGCGGGGGCGGTTCGCTTGTCGCGCACGCAAATCGATCGCGGCAGTGTGACGTGGCTCGAGGGACGGCCGAGCGAAGGCGGGCGCCAGGCCGTGGTGCGATGGCAAGAGGGGCGGGGCATCCGCGATCTCACACCAGCGGAGATGAACGTTCGCAGCCGGGTTCACGAATACGGAGGCGGTGAGTATCTGTTCCGCGGCGGGCTCGTGTACTGCACGAACGACGCGGACCAGCAGGTCTACCGCGCGGGTTCATTCGGCGCCGAGCGCCTTCTTGCCTGTGATCCGCGAGCGCGTTACGCGGATTTCGATCTGTCGCCCGATGGAAACTGGATGGTCGCCGTCGAGGAGCGAACCAAGAGCGATGGCGACGTCGTCAACCGCATCGTCGCGCTTCCCACCCGCGGCGGGGAGTGCCGGGTCGTGTGTGGCGCCCATGATTTCGTCAGTTTCCCGCGTTTCTCCCCGGACGGAACGCGCTTGGCCTTCACGGCCTGGAACCACCCGAACATGCCTTGGGATGGGACGCGGCTCTTCGTTTTGGATTGGGGACCGGCGGGTCCGACGAGCGGGCCGCGCGGCGTGGCAGGTGGGGAGCGTGAATCGATTTTTCAGCCGCACTTCTCCCCGGCGGGGGTCCTCACGTTTGCATCGGACCGCAGTGGCTGGTGGAATCTCTACCAGGAACGCGACGGCTACGTGGAGGCCCTGGGATCCCACAGCGTCGAATTCGGTCGCCCGCAGTGGGTGTTCGGGATGTCGACCTATGACTTCATCGACGAAAATCAGCTGCTCTGCGCCGTCACGGACGACGGTTGCGACGCCCTGTGTCGCCTCGATATCCGCACCGGACAGCTCGAGCCGACCGGCCTCGGCCTGACGGCGATCGACGACCTCCACTGCGACGGGGACGTGGCGTGTTTCGTCGGGGCGAGTCCCCGGGAGACCGCTGCGGTGTATCGCTACGCAATCGCTTCCGGGGATTTGCAGAAGTTGCGCGCGAGCGTCGATTTCGAAATCGACGCGGGGCTGATCTCCGAGCCCGAACCTTTGGTGTATCCGAGTGGAGACGAGCGTGCCCACGCGTTCTACTACGGTCCGCGCAATCCCGAATATCCGGCGACGCGAAAAGGTTGGCCTCCGCTGCTCGTCAAGAGCCACGGCGGACCGACGTCCGCTGCGCGCTGTGCCCTCGATCTGGAGACGCTGTATTGGACCAGTCGCGGTTTTGCGGTGGCGGACGTCAACTACGGGGGAAGCACGGGCTACGGTCGCGCGTACCGCGAACGCTTGCGCGGTCGTTGGGGAGAAGCGGACGTGGACGATTGTGTCCACGTGGCCGAGTACCTGGTGGAGCAGGGCTTGGTCGACCGCGATCGCACGGCCATCCGCGGTGGAAGCGCGGGCGGTTTTACGACGCTATGCGCGCTGACCTTCCGCGATACGTTCCGCGCCGGGTGCAGTCGCTATGGCATCGGTGATCTGGAAGCCCTCGCCATCGACACCCACAAGTTCGAGTCGCGTTACCTCGACGGCTTGATCGGCCCCTATCCGGAGTCGCGCGAGCTCTACCGGGCGCGCTCTCCCATCCACCACACACAGTTGCTTTCCTGCCCGATCGTGTTCTTCCAAGGACTCGAAGACCGGGTGGTTCCACCCAGTCAGGCCGAGGCGATGGTGGCGGCCCTCGAGGCGCGCGGGGTTCCCCACGCCTACGTGGCGTTTCCCGATGAGCAGCATGGGTTTCGCCGAGCCGAGAGCGTGGTGGCGTGTCTCGAAGGCGAACTTTACTTCTACGGTTACGTGTTTGGATTCGACGCCGGCGCCGCGCCCGAGGGGATGCGAATCGTGGAACCGAAATCCGGGTAATGGCGGGAGTGCGCGCTGTGGCGTGTGGTACGCTCGACGGCCATGAGTGAGAGCCAATCCGCCAGCGATGTCATTCCCGTTCGCGCCGACGAGCAGTTCGACGAACGGGCCGTCATCGATTTCTTGAAGGGGCGTTTGGAGGGCAGTGACCGACCGCTCCGTGTCGAACAGTTCGGCGGTGGACACGCGAATCTCACGTACTTGCTGCGTTTCGGCGACGGCGACGACGTCATCGAGTATGTGTTGCGCCGGCCGCCCCTGGGACCGGTCGCCGCCTCCGCCCACGACATGACGCGGGAGTATCGGGCCCTGTCGGCGCTGTGGAGGGGCTTCCCGTTGGCGCCTCGCGCATTTCTGCTTTGCGAAGACGAGAATGTCATCGGCGCTCCGTTTTTCGTCATGGAACGCCGGCACGGCGTCGTCGTGCGCGGGGTCGTACCCGCGGAGTACGGCGGCGGGGAGGACGCCGAAGCCAACCGAAAGATGTCGAACGTCATCATCGACACCCTGGTGGATTTTCACGCGGTGGATCCCGAACCGATCGGGCTCGACAAACTCGGAAAGCCGGTCGGATTCTTGGAGCGCCAGGTTCGCGGCTGGATGGGGCGCTTCGAACGCGCCAAGACACGGGAAGTTCCCGTGGCGGACGAGATGGCGCGCTGGCTCGTGGACAGCTTGCCGGAATCGCCGGCCCCAACCCTGCTCCACAATGACTGGCGCCTCGACAACATGGCGCTGGCGGCTGATGACCCGGGTCGATGCGTTGCGGTCTACGATTGGGACATGTGCACCACCGGCGATCCGTTCGCCGATCTGGGAACTGTCACGGCCGTGTGGCCGGACCCCGGTGAAACGGCTGGCGCATCCCCCATGCCGACCCAGGTTCCCGGTTTCGCTTCACGCAGTGAGGCGATTCGGCGCTACGGCGAGCGCAGCGGCCGGGATATGACGGGTTTCGATTACTACGTCGTGTTTGGGACCTTCAAGATGGCGGTCGTGTTGCAGCAGATCTATCACCGCTTCCACGTCGGTCAGACCCAGGATCAGCGCTTCGCGGGGATGGAAGACGGCGCGATTGCGTTGTTCGAACTCGCCGCCGCGCGTCGCCCCTAGTCTCGCGCTCGTGCGCGTCCCTCGGGCGATCGGGTGACCCGCATGGGTCGCGATCCGATCCTCTCGCGCCAATTCGCGTTCTGCTTTCTCGGCAGCTTCCTTCAATCCCTGGCGTTCAATCTCTTTCTCCACCTTCCGGGATTCATCAAAGAACTGGGCGCACGCGAAGTGGAGATCGGTCTGATCTTCAGTGTGACGGCGGTCGCCGCCATCGCGGTGCGCCCGAGCATTGGCCGGGTCATGGATCGGCGCGGTCGGCGGCCCGTGATCCTGTTGGGCGGGTTGCTCAACACGATGGTGTGCGGGCTGTATCTCACGATCTCGGAGATCGGAGTCTGGATCGTCGTCGTTCGCGTGATTCACGGGCTTTCGGAAGCCATGTTGTTCTCGGCATTTTTCACCTATGCGGCGGATATCGTTCCCGCGCGGCGGCGCACCGAGGGGATTGCGTTGTTCGGCGTTTCCGGGATTCTGCCGATCGCTTTGGGGGGCGTCCTCGGGGATTGGATTCTCGCCCAGGCGGGCTACGACGAAATGTTTCGCGTGGCCGTGGTGCTTGCCGCCGCGTCGGTTCTGGTGTCGTTTCCCATGGCCGAAAGCTACGTGCGCCCGGTGGACGGAGAGACTCCGCGTGGATTCGGGGCGGCGGTCGTGCAGCCGTCGCTCTTGCCCCTGTGGTTTCTCGGAGCTGTCTTCGCCACCGCGCTCGCGTCGGCATTCACCTTCATGAAAACCTTCGTGATGGAGACTGGGATCGGAAGCATGGGACTTTTCTTCTCCGCCTATGCGTTTGCGGCGGTGGTGTTACGCATCTTCTTCGCTTGGATTCCCGACCGCGTCGGGCCCAAACGCGCGCTCTTCCCCGCCCTCGGGTGTCTTTGTCTGGGCTTCTTCGCGCTCGCCCTCGCCACCGATGCCAAGGACCTGGCGATCGCGGGCATCCTGTGCGGCCTGGGCCACGGGTTCACCTTTCCGATCGTGAGCGGAATGGTGGTAACGCGTGCGCGGGAAGAAGAGCGGGGGGCGGCCATGTCGGTCTTTACGGCGCTGTTCGATGCGGGCGTTCTGGTGGGCGGCCCCGCGTTCGGCGCCGTGATCGGTGTTTGGGGCTATTCGACGATGTTCGCTTGTGCGGGCGGCGTCGTGGCCCTGGGGGCCGTGGTGTTCGGATTCTGGGACCGCGGACGCTGATCGTCGATGGCCAACAGAAACAGGTCCCGCCGTGCAACGAGAATGCGGCCCAGGGCGATGATTTCCCGCACGACGCTCTGGGGCACGCGCGTACGATCGATCAGTAGGAACTCGACGTCGTATCGATAGAAGATGTCGCGCCGCGTCTTCTCCGGCGTCCCCGCCGTGAAGAAACTTTCTACCGCGGCCAAGCGGGGCGATTGGTCGGGGATGAAGGCGAGCGCCGGTCGCGTTGCGACGACTTTTCCCGCATAGCTCGGCACCTGCAGGCTCGAAAGACTGTCGGCGAGCACCACCGAATCGGCGCCCACGTGTTCCCGCAATACATCGTAACGGCGGGATGGATTCGATTCCTTCGGGAGATAGCGGCGCATTCCCGGTGTGAAGTGAATCAGCATGGCGACGCAGGTCGTGCCGATCGCTACCGCGTAGACGAGGGTGGGGCGGCTCCAGGGCCAGCGCCGGTTTTCCGTCGACGCGACCCAGCCCGCGGTTGCGAGCTGGAGGATCAGAACCATGCTGGGGAGTACGCGTCCCCACCCCCAGCGATGGGTCCAGTCGCCCGCGGCGTAGAAGAGCAGCAGGAAGCCGAACGTGGTCAGCAGGGGATCGCGAAGATTCTTGCGGCCGCGCAAAGCCAGGGCCGGGAGCCCGATGAGTGCGGCCGCGTGGCTGGGAAGCACATCGACATACATGGCGATGTTGAAGCGGTGATACTTCGCCGACTCCTCCCAGACCAGGCTCCAGAACGAGTAGTAGGGCCACGCGCAGGCCAGCAGGAAGGCGGCTGCCAGTGCGAAGAGCGCGATGCTCCCGCTCTCGGCGCGCTTGCCCGCAGGCGCATTGGCGACGAAGCAGGCGACCCCGATACTGGCCGCGACTCCGGTCGGAAGGTGGGTGGTGTACAGCAATGCGAGAAGTACGGTCAGAATTGTGCCCCACCGCAGCGGGTGCCCCTGCCCAACGCGAATCGCGGCGGTCCATGCGAAGAGCAAGAGCGCCAACGCGAACGTCGATGGATAGGGGAGGTTGAAACCGATGCCGTTCCAGTGCAGGAATCCGCTGAAGAACGGAGGTGAATGTCCCCAGAGCAAGGGGAAGAACAACAGTGCATAGAAGGCCGCGCCGGAATCCGGAAAGAGGGCGCGCGAGAGGCACTGGATTCCAAGCATCAACAACAACAGATTGAAGATTCCCGCTACGGCGAGTGCATCGATCGAGGTCGCGCGGCCTGCGCGCGCAGCGAGCGCTACCCCGAGGGCGTAAGGGGAGTAGAATGCGTGGGGTAGGGGCGATTCGTAGAGCGGGTGTTGCGGATGGGCGGGATGGCGCGTCAATTCGCGAACGACGGCGCTGTGCTCCCAGAAGTCACCGACCCAGGCGCCGTTTTGCGCGTGGCTAAGCGCTAGGCTGAGCAGGAACACGGCCACCAGGAGGAATCGATAGCGTGCGAAATGACGAGTCACGGGGCGCGGCGAGTATCGCGGATCGGGTGGCGTTGGCAACACGGGTTGTCGCGCTCGCAACGACCAGCTTCGCGCTCGCATGCGCGACGAGCTGGGACCCGTCTTTCAGCGCGCGGTACGACGCGCTGCTCGAGCCGATCGGAAAGCACCGGCTGCGGGATACGACGCCTTATCTGTACGCCAAGCCGGGTCACCTGACGTTCTTCTTGTGCCGCTTTTCGACTGAAAACCCGATCACGGTTGCCTTGCCCGCTGATGCTACGGCCAAGGAACAGGAGATATTGGGATCGGTGCTCCACGCCTGGGAAGAAGCGGGACTCGGGGTTCGTTTCCAACGCGTTCGGGGGCGGGAAGCGGCGGTGACGCTTCGCTTCGTCGACGGGGCGGCGCGCGGACCGGCCGGAGTCGCCTCGGGCAATACCATCGCGGACTGCCGCGTCGATCTCGCGGCATCGGACTTCGCGGCGGGCGGAGCGGTGGTGGCGGAACTCGTCTCCTCGCGTGTCTCGCTCTCGCGCCGGACGCCGCCGGATTTTCGCAACCAGGACCGCGCTCTGAGTCCCGAGGAAATTGCGGGCATCGCGCTGCACGAAATGGGACACGCCCTGGGATTCTCGGGCCATACGAAGGGCGGAGCGACCGTCATGCGCCGCGAGCCGGGCGAGATCACACGCGTCGGCCGGCGAGTGCTTGCCGGGGAACCGTTCGCCGATTCAACCCTCGAGGCCCTCTATGCCTTGCCCTCGGGCGTTGTCGTTCGTCGCGTCGAAGTTCCCACGCTGCGCACGAAAGTCGCCGAGCGCGCGGACCGACTCGCCGAGCGCTTCGCGCTCGACGGGCCTTTCGTGCGTTCGGGGGACCTGCAGGCGCGCATCTTCTGGCGCACGGTTCGCCAGAGCGAATACGGGATCCAGGTCGTGAATCTTCAGGAGACCTTGCGTCACCCGGAGCGGGTTGCCTTCGTTCCGGAATCCCGCATGCAGGCAGCGCTGGTTCGCGAACTGGACTGAGCGCGTCAGCGGGAGGCGCGAACGCGATCGAGGTGCTCGCGTGCCTCCGCGTTCTCGGGATCGAGTTCGAGGGCGTGTTCGAGGTGAACGCGCGCTTGGTCGAGGTCGGGCGGGCTCTTCTTGTAGAGAACCCATCCGAGGGCCGCCCAATACGCCGACTCGTCGGGCCAGAGTTCTACGGCGGGTCGCAACAGTTCTTCGGCCCCGTTGAAGTTTCCCGCTCGAATCAGAATCTCCGCCTTTCGATACGCCAGTTCCGCCTGGCCCAGTCGATCGGCGTCTTCCGCCGAGGATCCGCCGAGCGCCGCATCGTACTCTTTGCGGCGCGCCGCGTTCGAGAGCGTGTTGTGCGCTTTGGCGATGCGGGCGAAGAGCTGGTTCGCGGCTTGACGGATCTCCGGCTGTTCGACCGTCGCGAGGGCGTCCGGGTGAAAGCGCTTGGCGAGCTGGATGTAGGCGAGCTTGACGCTGCGCATGTCGGCGTCGCTCGCGATGCCGAGGACCTGGTAGTGGTTCGCGTCCGCGGATTGGGCGTGTCGCTCGAGAATCTCCTGACCCAAGGCGTCGAGCGCCGCCGCGCGATTGGGCGTCGGGTCGTCCGCGGCGGCTTTCTCGCGCGGGGCCTGTGCGTTGGCGTCCGAACCATCGGCAACGGTGATCTCGAACTCGAGGTTCGCCGTCGGGTCCGCGTGGAGGTCGATGACCGGGGTCGGGCGAAACCGGACCCAGCCCAACGCCTGGAGCAGCCATGCGCTGGCGAGGGCACCCGCGGTGCCGGATTCCTGTGTGAGCGAAGCGAGGGAACGCGTGCCGTCGACGGCTTCGGCGAACAGGCGCAGCGGATCGTCGTCGGCGCGTTTCTGGAGGAACTCCGTACCGGTCGGCGTTGGCACCGGATAGCGGTCGAGGTGTTCTTTGAGCGCGGCGTGAATTCGCTCGCTTCCCCACTCTTTTCGCATTCCGTCGATGACGAGCGGCAAGGGGTCGAGGGCCGGGCTCTTGTGCTCGGGAGCCGTCCGAACGGTTCCTTCCAGTTCGTAGTCCCCGGAAGTCCAACCGAAGCAGGCGAGGATTCGCTGCCGGGATCGATCTCTCAGGGCCACCAGCAGTTCCTTGGGCGACAGCATTTGCAAGCGAATCAGCGCGACTTCTTCGCGGCAGTGTCGCAGGCGCATGTAGCTCGAGAGGGATTCGAATTCGGGTTGGCTGAAGCGCCCGGCCTGGGCCAGCGCTTCGCCGAGACTCGTCAGTTCGGGTTCGCAGTCCACCCAGGTGGGCAACCCCCGCTCGAAGCGGATTCGCGTCAGCTCTTCATCGCGAGAAAGTCGCAGGGATCCCGTGAAGCGACCTTGGTACAGGGCGACCAGGAGATCGGGAAGTGTGGCATCGGTCTCGAGTTCGCCGAAGTCGAAATCGAAGTCCATACCGCGTTCAGGCCGTCGACTTCTGCGCCTCGGCGATCTGGAACGCGAGGGCGATCGCCTGGGGGAAGTCTTTCTGGATCACGTGGGTGGCGCGTTCGAGGCTCGCCACAGCGCGTTCGGCGAGCGGCGACACCCCCGCCAGCATCGCCTCGGCTCCCCAACGTTCGATGGCTTCGAGAAGGTGTTCGAGGGCAATGGCGCCGTAGGTTTCATCGACCGGTTGACCCTGAAGATCGACGATGACGACGGAAACCTCGTGGGCTTCCGGGTCGGTTCCAATCAAGTCGACGAGTCCCGCCGCATCCTGCCCGCCGGTGAAGGGGACGATCATCACCGGGCCCCAGACCTGAACCACCGGCGCTTCGGCTTCTTGCGCTTCTTCGGGGTAGGGGGCGTCTGCGGAAGCCGGTTCTGGAACGAATTCACGACTCACCCAATCGCGCAGTTGGGCGAAGGGCAACATGGCGAGGGACGCGTGGGCGCGTTCGTCCTGAAGCGCCCACCAGGTGTCGGCTTCGCGCGCGACGAATTCGCAGTTCGGCTCGCCACTGGCGGAACAGGTGTTTTCGACCGCGAGGACGTCGGCTTCGAGTAGCCCCGAAAGCCAGCCCGAGGTGTACCCGGCGCTGACGCGACAGCCACCGCCTTGGCTGTCCCCCAAGCTGGCCTCGAGATGGTCGGGCCAGGAACCGGGGACTTCGACGCCGCCGGGCGCCGGCGCGACCGAGAGCGCGCCGAAAAGAACGCGAATCGAGGTGCCCGTGGGGAGGGCCGGCTCCGAGTCCGATTGGCGGCTGAGGAAGCGGTCCTGGAGTACTTCCGTTGCATCGCGATAACCGTGAACGAAGCCCAACTGGAGCAAGCAGGCGTCCGCCGCCGGGGCGCCTCGCTCGTTTCGCCAGCGCGCTCCGATGGCCGCGATGTTGCGCGGGTCGGTAATGTTTCGCCGTTCGCGAAGCAGGCAAAGATCCTCTTCGGTCAGGCACACCTGGGGTTCCTGGGTCGTGAGTCGGTTCGTCACTAGCTGCCAATGAACTCGTAGATGTCGAACTTCTGATCTTTGCGAATGAAGGTCTCGCCTTCGCGCTCGAGGATGTCGAGGAAGGCCGTCACGCATTTGGGGTCGAACTGGGAGCCCGAATATTCGTTCAATTGCTGAACGACGTTCTCGAGGGGCATGGCCTTGCGATAGGGCCGGTCGCTCGTCATCGCTTCGACTGTGTCGGCCACCAGGATCACGCGAGAGGGCAGCGGGATCTGATCGCCCTTCAAGCGCATGGGGTAGCCTCGGTCGCCGCCGTTGTACCACTCGTGATGGTGGCGAACACAGGGCACGACGTCCGATAGAAAGGATACGGGTTCGAGGATCCGCGCCCCGATCTCCGGGTGCTTCTTGATTTCGTCGTACTCTTCTTTGTTGAGCTTGTCGGGCTTCTGGATCACGGCGTCGCGGATTCCGATCTTGCCGACGTCGTGGAGCAAGCCCGCGATATAGACCCGTTCGATCAGATCCTTGGTGAAACTCATCTCGCGCGCAATTTTCGACGCGTAGACACCCACGCGCTCGGAGTGGCCGCGGGTATAGGGGTCCTTGGCGTCGACGGCTTCGGCCAGGGTCCCGATGGTTTGAACGTAGGCGGTGCGCAGTTCCTCGTGCTTCTGGGCCAATTGCTTGGTCCGCTCGCGGACCTTGGCTTCGAGGGTTCGGTTCATGTCGTGCAAGCGCAGGTTCTGGTCGCGCGTGATGTGATTGAGACGCTTGACCTCGTGCTTCAAGGCGTGATGATCGAAAGCCTGGCGCAAGGTGGCCTTGAGCTCTTCGTCGTTCCACGGCTTCGTGATCAGGCGGTAGATCTCGCCGTGGTTGATGGCATCGACGGCGACGTTGATCTCCGTGTAGCCCGTCAACATCATGCGCACCACATCGGGATGCCGCCGCCGAATCTCCGCGAGGAGATCCACACCGCTCATCTCCGGCATGCGTTGGTCGGACACGACGATCTGCACGGAGCTGCGATCGAGTTGTTCGAGCGCTTCCGCGGGTGTGGAAGCGGTCTGAACGTTCATGGGCTCCTGACGCAGCAGCCGCTTGAGCGCTTTGAGGATGTTGACTTCGTCATCGACGAAGAGAACCGTCTGGGTCGCCATAGATCTCCCCTGGCGCGCCCCTCAACGCTCCGCCGATCCCTCTATCAAGTCCCGTACCAAGCGGGTCAAATTTTGAAAAGTGAACAGAACCAAATGCTTGTGGAGACTTCTTCGAAAGGGGGCGAGGCCGCTGAATTCTCGGGTTCGAGACGCCGGGCAGCGCGTTTTGGAAGCGCGTGCGCAGATTGCGTACGGCTTGCGGCGGGGGGGCGTCCGCCGGCGCGCGCAACCCGCTCTGCAAGGTCGGACCCCCGGTGGGGTTTTGCAGGGACCGGTACCAAGGAGAGTCAGAGCGCGGGGCTGTGGCCCCGAGTTGGTCCCGGATTTGGGACGTCTCGGAAGTGGGACGGGGCTCTAGCCCTCGAGTCCGAGTCGGGTGCGGCGATACGTGCCGGTCTGTACGGCCTCGCACCAATCGCGATGTTCGAGGTACCAGCGCACGGTGCGCTCGAGGGCCGAATCGAAGTCGTATTGTGGTCGCCAGCCGAGTTCCGCTTCGATCTTCGAACAATCCATGGCGTAGCGCCGATCGTGCCCCGGACGATCGGGAACGAAACTTTTCAGCGCCGCGTAGCGCGTGTGTCCCTGGTTTTGCAGGGCCGCATTGCTGGCCGCCGGATGGAGGCTTTCCAGGTGGGCGCAGATGGCGTCGACGACCTCGAGGTTCGTTCGTTCGCTGTGGCCGCCCACGTTGTAACACTGCCCCGGCGTTCCCCGTTCCAGTACTTCCAGAACGGCGCTGCAGTGGTCTTCGACGAAGATCCAATCGCGCACGTTCCCACCGTCGCCGTAGATGGGGAGCGGTTTGCCCTCGAGGGCATTCAGTAAAACCAGGGGGATCAATTTCTCGGGAAACTGGTAGGGGCCGTAATTGTTGGTGCAATTGGTGACGAGGGTCGGGAGGTCGAAGGTCTCGAAATACGCCCGCACCAGGTGGTCGGCGCCGGCTTTCGTCGCCGAATAGGGCGAGTTGGGCGCGTAGGGGGAGTCTTCCGTAAAGGCGCCTTCGGGGCCGAGGGATCCGTAGACCTCGTCGGTGGAGACATGGAGGAAGCGGGCCGCCTCGCGCTCCGCCTTCGACTCGGCTCCCCAAAGTCCGCGGGCGGCTTCGAGCAACTCGAACGTGCCTTGAACGTTGGTTCGCACGAAGGAGCGCGGCCCATCGATGGAGCGATCCACGTGGCTCTCGGCCGCGAAGTTCACCACGCGCCGCGGGCGATGTTCGCGAAACAGGGCCTCCATGGCGTTGCGGTCCGCGATGTCGGCTTCGACGAATACGAAATTCGGGTCCTGGGACACGTCGCGAAGACTGTCGAGGTTTCCCGCGTAGGTCAGGGCGTCGACGATGACCACGCGCCAAGCGCCGCGCCCGAGCGCCATGCGGACGAAATTCGATCCAATGAAGCCGGCTCCCCCCGTGACCAGCAGCGTTTCCATCTCTCGCGCCTCCCGGGGCCGAGTATTGCGAATTTGCCTCCAATCGTCGCTGCGGTGACACGTTTCGCCTTTCGAGTCCACTCACTCCTAGGGGGAGGGGATCTGGAGACGACGTGGTATCGATGCGCCTGCTCTGCACATTCCTGCTGGTTATCGCCGTGGGCTGCGGACACAGCGGAAACACCTTCGACCGTTATCCGACGCTCCCCGCAACCGAAGCGCGGGCCCAGATCGAAGCCAACCGCGACCACGCCCGTCGGGAGCTGAGCAGCGCCCGGGAGACCTGTCGCGAGCTGCACGGCGCCCATGCCCGCGGCGAACAATCGCTGGTCGATTGCGAATACGGCGAACACATGATGGAAGTCCGCGTCTACGCCTACACCGCCGGCGACCAGAACCTTCAGTACTACTACGACCTCTGGGAGGAGATCGACGAATTGTCGGTGTCCTGGTGCCGCGGCCAACGAATCCACGGCTACGGTGCCCTTGAGAACTTCCGTCTGGTCGGACCCAATGGACGCGCCAAACGCTGGTGCTAGCGCGACGGCGGTTTCGCGCCGTTTAGCCTCACTCCATTCGAACTGAAAAAATAGATCAGCGAGCGGAGCGCTTGTCCGTGGTGCGGCGCGCTTGTCCGCGGCGATCGACGCGCATGCGCAGGGGGCGTCCCGTGCGCGCATCCCGGGCACGGGGGCCGGAGGTCGAGGCCTGTCCCGTGGAGCGCGCGAGCTGCGCGATCGACCCCAGGAAATACAGGGTGCAGGCGGTACCGACTGCGGTGATGGCGAGTCCCATACGGGTAAGTGCCTTCGGGGAGCGTCGAAGTGTTGAACTATTTGGAGCTACTTGCGCCGGGAGGAAGCGATCTTGCCGGGGTCCTGCCAATCCGTCAGCAACTTTTGCAGCGCCTCGCGGGTGTTGTGGGCGGGGTTCTCGAGAATATGCTGGGTGAGGAATTCCAGGGCGCGGCCGATGTGGGGGCCGGGGCCCCGATCGAGCATCGCCATGACGTCGTCCCCTCGGAGCGCGAGATCCTGCCGCTGGAGCGCGAGGGCACCGTCCGCGCGCACGACTTCCAGCGTTTTTTCCAATTTCGCCAAGGCCTCGAGTGCGACGGGATCCGGCGTTTCGAAGAGTTCGCCCTGTCGAAGTCGCAGCAGCAGCGCGAAGTCTTCTTCGCCCAGGCGGTGCAACAGACGCCGCAGCGGAGTGGGGCGGATCGACGGCAGGTGTCGGTCGAGGGGGTGATGGCTCAGCATGCGGAGGACCCGGTCGCTCATGCGGCGCGGCACGCGAAGGCGTGCGAGCAACGAACCGGCGCGGGTCCCGCGCAGCCAAGCCGTCAGGCGAATTGGCATTCCCTTGGGAAGCGCGTCGATGATGGACGCCGAGTCGGGCTCGGCGCCGGGCAACAGTTCGGCCTCGAACCCCGTGGCGCGCAGCAGCGCGATGCCCGATCCCGGCTGTTCGCAATCCAATAGACGCAAGAGTTCGATGCGAATGCGCTCGCGTGCGCTCTGGCGAATCTGCCCGGCGCTCGACCCCATGGCGTCCAGCAGCTCCGCATCCGGCGTGAGACCCAGTTCCGCCGCGATGCGGGCGCCGCGCAGCCCACGTACCGGATCTTCTGCCAAACGCTCGCGCGCGGAACCGACGGCCCGCAGGCAGCCCGCGGCCAGGTCGGCCCGGCCTTCGTGGGGGTCGAGCAAGCGGCCGGCAATCGGGTCGAAGGCGAGGGCATTCAAGGTGAAGTCGCGCCGCGCCAGATCGGCCGCGATGTCGGGTCCGGCGCGAAAGGGCGTTACGTCGACGGGCCCCGCGGAACTGGGAATCATCGAGGTTCCATGCTGCGGATGGGTGGGAACGGCTCGCGGAAAGAGTTCGAGGATCTCGGCGGGCGACGCGCCGGTCGCAAGGTCGAAGTCGCGCACCGCCACGCCGCGCAGGGAGTCTCGGATGCACCCCCCTACCACATAGGCTGGGTGCCCGGCGGATTGGATCCGGGCGACGATTTCGAGGACCGGGCTCGGCAGGTGAGGTTTGGGTTCGTCGGCTCGATCCTCCGTCATTCGTGCAGTGTAACCGTCGGAATCGCGATTCAGGGTTGCGATCGAGCCGAAAAAGGGGGAGATTGCCCATGGTTGCTCTCCGGGGGGTGAGCGTGTCGTCTTCCATACAACGTTTCCATTGGATCGTGCTGACGTGCGCAATCCCGCTTCTGGTGGGGACGGGAGCCGTGCGTGCGAACGCCCTTGGCATCGACGACGTATCCCCGCTTTACTTCGCGGGGGCGGGGGGATTCGGTCACACATGGGAAGCTGTCGACGCTGCGGGCCTACCGATCATCGCCAACGCGCCGCCGTTGGAAGATTGGATCATCGCGAGCTCGGTGTTCTCGATTTCCGTCACCCTCAACTTCGTCCATCAAGATCCCCAGCGACGCGGTGCGTCTCCGAGTTTCGTCGATCCCCTGATCGCCGACGTCCGCTACACGGTCACGAACATTTCCGGCGAGACCCTGGTGGATCCCTTCCTGGTCTTCACGGCAGCCGACCTTTCGAGTGGCGACTACCCGGGGCTTTCGAGCGAGGAAGTGGGGCTCGGCGGAGAATTCGTGGACATCATCCGGTACCAAGCGGGCGGTACGGATTATTTCTTCTCCGCCTATGGCCTGCCGGAGCTGATCGCGGGAGCTTCGGCGCAGATCGACGTGCGCTACCTGGTGGCCGATACGCTGCCGCAGATCGGCAACAACCTCCTGTTTCCCACGTTTGGGGTATCGGTGCTCGTCAACGTACCCGAGCCGCGAAGCGTGTGGTTCGTCGGGTTGGGGTTGTTGGCGCTCGCTCTGGCGCGCGCATTCTCGCCTTCGCGCTCGGCCTCTTCCTGATCGCAGCCAGCCCACTCCTCGCGACCCGCGCATACGCGGCGGACTTCGAGGACGAAGTGGCGCGGGTGCGCGATTTCGCCAACACCCAACGCTGTGAAGAAGCCTCCGCTGACCTGCAACGGTTGCACGCCCAGGCGCCCGACGATGCCCGGCTGCTGGTTCTGATGGGACAATGCGAGATCCAACGCCATCGCTACGCCGAAGCGGTCCAGCTTCTCGATGCCGCCGCGCAACTCGACTTCGACCAGCCCCACCTGCCCCTCTACCAGGGGATTGCGCGCTACCACCTGGGCGAGTTCGATGCCGCGCGGGAAGCCCTGGCCCGCGTACGCGCCCAAAATCTGGCGCGGGCGGAATTGCAGCTCTACAGCGGCTTGCTCTTGTTGCAGAGCGCGGAGTCGCGCGATGCGGCCCTGCGTCTCGAACAAGCGCGGCGTGTGGACCCGGACGCTGTGGAGCCCGTGGCGTCTTACTATTCGGGGCTCGCTTGGGCGGCCATCGCCGAGCGGGAGCGCGCGGCGCAAGCCTTCGAACGCGTGATCCGCGAAGCGCCGGATACGCGCTGGTCGCGCGCGGCCGAGCGAGCCCTGGAGCGCACGCGTTTGACGCCCTGGTACGAATTGAGTGCCGGCTACGAATACGACGACAACGTCGTGTTGCGCGGCGGAGGACTTCCCCTCGCGGGAGAAATCGCGTCCCAGGGCGATACGCGCTTTTCGTGGTCTGCGGTGGTCGGGCGCGAATTGTTGCGCAACGAGGGGTGGTCCCTGGGCGCGGCGGCTTCGTATCTGGGGACCTCACACGACACCCTGCATGCGTTCAGTGTTCAGGTTCCGCGGGCATCGGTCTGGCTGGACCGCCGGCTGGGAAAACACGGAACGGCGCGCGTGCAATACGACATGGACTATTCGTTCGTGGGCGGCGATCCGTTCCGCATCCACCAGCGTGTGACGCCGTCTTACTATCATCGTTGGTTGGGTGGCAGCACATCGCGGGTCTTCGTGTCGGGCGAACGCAGCAATTATTTCGTTTCGAGCAACGACGTCCCCACGACCGCGCGCGACGAATCGAGCGCCCGCAACCGCGACAGCTGGTCCTTGCGCGGCGGTTTCGAACACGAGGGCGAGCTCGAAGGCGGGTTGCGCTACACGGCGGGCTACGCGGCCGAGTATTTGAGTGCGCGCGGATCCGAATACTCTTTCGTCGGGCACGGCGTTCGCGCGGGAATGCGCGCGCCCATTGGCTGGGGTTTCGAGATCGACCTGGGTGGGGGCTACACGTATCGATCCTATCGCCATGGATCGACCTTCGGAATTTCGGATTCGGGAGTGCGCGACGTGGTGCGGGGCGGCGATCGAACGGACAATTCCTGGCGGATGGATGCGGCCATCGTGTACCCGGTCCGCTCTTGGTTGGAGCTGTCCGCCCGCTATGGCCATTGGAACAATCGCTCGAATGTGGAAGCGTTCGATTACCGTCGGGAGACCGTAGGCATGTTCATCACGGTGCGTTCCTCTGCGTCTCACGTGCAAACCGGAAGTGGCCTGCGATGAGGCGGGCCGCGTGCCTCGGCCTGGGTGCCGCGTTGCTGCTGGGAAGTGTGGTGGTAACAGGGGCCGAGGAATCCGACCCGCCTCCGTATCGCGTGGTGATCGGCCCGGCTCGCGACCGCTTTACGCCCGACGACGTCGCGGCAGGTCCGCCCGCATTTCCGGAATTGCAGCTCGAAGCGCTTCGCAGCCCCTTCGGGCCCTGCGAAACGGGTGCCTGCGACAGCGGATCCCTGGGCGGCGCCCCGGGCGGCGCTGCGGGTGGGGGCTTCATCTTGCCACCGCCCACGGACATCCAACCGCCGGGCCCGCCCGACGTTCTGCCGCCCGGACCCCAGTAGTTTCGATTCGGCTGGAACTAGCGCCCGCGAAACTTCGCCGGGCGCTTTTCGACGAAAGCGCGTTGAGCCTCGCGCGCGTCTTCGGAGCGCCGCAAAGGACTGCCCAGGGCTTCTTGACGTTCGTAGGCTTCCGGTAGCGAGAGCGCGAGGATTTCCCGCACGCCGCGTCGCGTTTCGCGCACCGCCAACGGCGCGTTGGACGCGATGTCGTCCGCACAGGCCAGCGCAGTGTCCATGAGTTTCTCGGGCGGTACGATCCGATTGATCAATCCAATCCGCAACGCTTCCTCGGCGTCGATCGGGCGGGCGGTCAACAGCAGTGCCTGCGCGTGTACCCAGGGAATCTGTCGCGGCAACAGAACCGTGGCATTCCCGGTCGGATACAGGCCCAATGCGACCTCTTCCAGAGCAAAGGTGGCGCTTGGAACCGCGAAGCGAATCTCCGAGGCCAGCATCAGGTCGAATCCGCCCGCGCGGGCGTGGCCGTTGATGGCGCAGATGAGCGGGGTGGCGAGGTCGAATCCCGCGAGCAGCGCGGTTTGGACGTCGCGCAGGGCTTCGAACACTTCGGGGTCGACGCGTTCGCCGCGCGCCAGACGTTGGGACTCGGGGATCGTGGTCTTCATGTCCATGCCCGAGCAGAAGACACGTTCGCCGCGACCCGTCAGCACCGCGCAGCGAATCTCCGGATCGGCGGCGATCTGGCGCCACGCGGTTGCCAGCTGCGTCAGCGTTGCGGGGTTCAGGGAATTCGCTTGCGCGGGTCGGTCCAGCGTGAGTACGGCGACATGGGGGTGATGGGCGGGAAACTCGACACGGAGGGTCATTCGCGGGTTCCGACCAGCAGACGCCGAACCAATGCCAACAAGGCCTCGGAGGAATACGGCTTGGCGAGATAGGCGTCGGCTTTCGGAAGGTGAGGGGGAGGATCCTGGAAGGTGGCTGCCAGTAGGATGGGGGGCCCCGCGCGCACCTGGGAGACCAATGCGAAGGTGTCCCCGCCGGGTAGGTCGGGAAGCGAGGCGTCGAACAAGACGAGATCGATCTTGGTCGCCATTTCCCGAACCAGTTGCGCGCTCGGGGGGCCTGCGCGGGAGACCAGCACATCGAAGCCGGCGCCTTCCAACGCGGCGCGCGCGCGTTTCGCAGTGGCTTCATCGTCTTCTACGACGAGGATGGTGCCCGGGGTTCGGGTCTCGCTCGAGGCGCGTACGGGTGTGAGGTGCTGGGTGTCGAGGCCGGGGAAGAAGACGCGAATCGTCGTTCCTGCGCCCGAATCGCTTGTGACCGCGATCGCACCGGAATGACTTCGAACGATTCCCAGGACCGCGGCCAACCCCAAGCCGCGTCCGGAAAGTTTGGTGGAGAAGAACGGATCGAAAATGCGATTGCGGGTTTCCGGAGGGATGCCGCAACCGGTATCCGAAACTTCCAAGTACGCGTGAATTGCGTTCGGGTCGAAGGTGGGGGCACCGCGGTAGGCGAGATGATCGGCCGGGGGGGCTCCCCAGCCGGTTCGAACGTGGACGCGCCCACCGCCTTGTCCCAGGGCCTCGGACGCGTTGGTAACGAGGTTGACGGCGATCTGGCGAACCTGAGTCGGGTCGCCTTCGATCTCCACGGGGTCGGAGGGGAAGCTGTAGTCGACGCGCGTTCGATTGGAAACTGCGGACTCGAGCAGGTCCTGGATCTCCACGATCAAGCGCGTCAAGTCGATCGTGTCGGTCACGAGGTCGCTCTGTCCGGAATAGCGGAGCAGTTGATTTGCGAGATCGGAAGCGTGATGGGCCGCACTCTGCACCCGATTCAACCGCGCGCGCCCGGGTGTGCCCTCGGGCAAACCGTCGTCGAGGAGACGCGTGTTCCCGAGGATCGTGGTCAGGAGGTTGTTGAGATCGTGGGCGACGCCACGGGCCAGCAACTCGAGGCTTTCCAAGCGCTGGGTTTCCTGCATTCGCGCTTCGAGCAGGCGTCGCGCCTCGACGTCCCGAATCTGATTGCTGATGTCGCGTCCGGCGCCGTAACAGCGCAGGTTGTTTCCGTCCTCGGTCCGATCGAATCGAATGTGTGCGCGAATCCATTTCGCCTCGCCGGATTTGCTGATGATCCGCTGCAAGAACGATCGATGGTCGCCCTCGGTCAGGGCCATGAACCAGCTTGCCGTCCGTTCCACTTCATCGGGATGGATGAGTTGGGTCCAACCGACCTCCGCAAGTTCGGCGATGGAATATTCCGTGACCCGGGTGAGCGCCCCGGTGAGCCATTCGGCGGTGACGGTGGCGTCCGGGTGAACGAGGAAGGAAAAGTAGATGTCGGACGTGAGGTCGGAAATCTCTTCGAAGCGTCGCTCGCTGTCGCGGAGGCTTTCCTCGAGCTGCTGGCAAACCGCCTCGATGCCGCGAAGTCGCTCGATTTCGTCGCGGAGGTCCGAGATGTCTTGATCAGGGGCGCTGGGTGCGGCGTCCGACACGCCCGGAATTATCCCACCAATTGGGGTGCAGCTCAATCGATTCCGGGGGGCTCAAACGTGCCCGTAAATGCCTACGCGGTCTATTCCTGGACGCGGTCGACGGCGGCCATGACGTCGCTGGAAGCTCCTTCGGGCGCCGGGACTTCGGTGATGGGGTCGTCGACGTCGTCGAATTCCAATCGCAGGGCCCGGCACATGGTGGCGTGCATCTCGTACAGGCTGGCGATGTAGGTGAGCTCGAGGATTTCCGTGTCGTCGAGGTCCCGGCGTAAGACTTCGAACAGGGCGTCGGGAACCCTTCCGCCCTCGAGCACCAGGCAATCCGTATAGGCGAGAACGGCCCGCTCTTTCGGCGAGTAGCAGGTTGCGGTCGACCAGGCGGGAATGCCTTGGACCTTCTCCTCGGCGAGGCCCACGTCGCGGCTGGCTTTGCAGTGCTGGGAGAAGACGAAGCGCGATCCGCGCGCATAGCCGGCGCGGGTCTGTGCGAGTTCGCGCAACTGGGGATCCAATTTCCGGTTGGGGCTGCGATAGAACCCGAAGCCCTGGACCGCGTGGTCGAAGCAATCCGGGACACCTGCGAATACCGTCCACCAATCTCCGGGCGTGCCCGTTGCCGTTCCCGGCGACGTGACGGGATCGCGCTCGCCAAAAAGCATTCGATACAGAGTCCGTGCGGTCGGGTGGGCTTCATCCTTCGGTACCTGTCGTAGGCGGGGCATGCTGTCTCTCTTCCTCCGGTTTTGGGGTCAGCTCGAGGGCGGTTCGGAAATCGGAGGTTAGTCGATGCCGGGGCGGGAAAGGCGGCCACACCGCCGATTTGCGCCCAAGCGAGTCCCGATCGAAGCGATTTCAGAATGAATGTCTCCGGAGCGCCGCGTTGCAATCTGGAAAGCGCTCCTGGGGCATGGCTTGCCTCGGAGCCCGACTCCGGCATGGAGCTTGCTGTTTTGATTTCGATCCTGTGATAACCGCCCCGGCGGCGAAATCGAGACCCAGCGCCATGCAATCCGAAGCAAGCCGTTCGAAGCCCCGCAAGGCGTGGAAGCGCCTGGGCTCCATGGCGTTCGGAACCTTGCTCGCGCTACCCATGCTGGCGGCCGTCGAAGGGGTCCTGGCCGGAGTCGAGCGGTTCATGGGAGGCCAGTTCTTCGAGGTGGCGGAGGCGCGGCCCCATTCCTTTCGCGCGACCTGGACCCGCAACCTGGGCTGGAATTTCGCGGCGAGCCGTGTCGACCACCGTCGCCTCGCTGCGGGCGGTCGCGTGGTCTTCGACGTCGACTACGAATTCGATACCTACGGGCGCCGGGTGGATCCGGATGCGAACGACCCGGCTACGGGCGTCCGCGACAACTATCTGATGTTTCTGGGCGGGTCTTTCACGCTCGGGCACGGGGTTCGCGCCGAGGAGAGCATGCCTGCGGTGGTTCAGTCGAAGATGCCCAACTCACGGGTCTACAACTACGGCGGCGTCGGTTACGGGCCATCCCATCTGCTTCGCCTGTTCGAAATCCGCAACCTTCGCGAGGAGATCTCCGAACCCCACGGCATCGCGATCTACACCTACCTCGACGATCATCTGGAAATCGTTGCGGGTTCCCTCAACGCGCTTCACTGGTCCCGCGGTTTACTCCCCATGTACGCCTGGGAGGAGGACGACGATGCGCTTCGGTACGTCGGTATCTTCAAGCATGTGTGGCCGCGTCGCTTCGCGGTCCTGGACGGACTCAATTCGAGTCGGCTCCTGCGACGCATGGCGGACAATTTTCCCGTCGACCTCACGGGGGACGACACGTTGCGTCTCGCCGCTCGGGAAATCCGCGCCATCGCGGATCTCTACCGCGAGCAGTTCGACTCCGAGGAATTCTACGTCGCCTTCTATCCCCACCATCAACGCACGAAGCAGGCGCTGCGACGCGAACTCGAGCGCCACGACGTGCGTGTGTTGGAACTGGATCTCCCGGAGACGGAATTCGATCTGGCGAGCCACTTTCTGTTACCCGACGATTGGCACCCCAATCGGCTCGGTCATCGCAAGATGGCGGAGGCCTTGACCGCCCGTCTCAGCGCCCGGGCCGAAGCGCCCCAGTCCGCGTATCAGAACTGAAAGTAGATGAACGGCCGATTTCCGAATTCGCCAAAGGCCAGAACGAGGCAACTGGCGAACACCACCAGGGCGTAGCGCACGGGCGAAGGCCAGCGAAACAGCCAAAGCCCCTGTTGCTGCTTTTCTTGCATCCGTTCGACTGAAAAGATCGCGATCCCACAGCACAACAGAATCGAAAGCGCCGCCACGGAAGGGGGGGAAGGCAGCGGTGCCGAGAGCAAGCCTGCGAACATCGCGGCGGCTTGAGGGAGTGATTCGGACCGGAACAGCAACCAGCCGCCGCAAACGAGATGGAAATTCAACACGATCTGAATCGAGCGGGGCATTCGATCCCACCCGCGACGCGTGTAGTAGTAGCCCCAGATCGCACCCGCGTGGTAGAGACCGAACAGGCCGTAGTTCCAACCGGCGCCGTGCCACATTCCCAACAGGAACTCGGCAACGATCAGCGTGATGGCGAAGCTGACCCCGTGGCGCCAGGCGAGGGGGAGGGAACGGACGCCCCGGCGATTCTTGAGAGCGAGGAAAAGCGGCGAGAAGACGTAGTCGCGAAACCAGCTCGAAAGCGAAATGTGCCAGCGGCGCCAGAACTCCGCGATGTTCGGCGCCAGGTAGGGGCGGCGGAAATTCTCCATGAGTTCGATCCCCATGCTGCGGGCGATTCCGATCGCCATGCAGGAATAGCCCGCGAAGTCGCAGAAGATCTGAAGGCTGAAGGCGTAGACGCCCAGGAGTACGTCGAGGGACCCGTAAGGGGGGGGCGCGGCGAAGATCGGGTCGACCACCAGCGCGAGATTGTCCGCAAACACGACTTTGAGGACAAAACCCCAACCAAACAGGTACGCCCCCTTCAAGACGTTTTCCCGCTCGATGTTTCGCGGTTCCACGATCTGCCGCAAGAGCCGCGTTCCGCGCTCGATGGGGCCGGCGATCAGTTGTGGAAAGAACGCCACGAACAGGGCGAAGTCCCAGAAGTTTCGCGCCGGGGCGAGCTTTCGGCGATAGACGTCGATGGAGTAGCTCATGCTTTGGAAGGTGTAGAACGAGATGCCGACGGGAAGTGCCAGGTTCAGGAAGTAGGGCTCGCTGGCGAATCCGAAATTTCCCACGAGGTCCGCGAAGCTCTCGGCGAAGAAGTCGTAGTACTTGAAGGTGCCGAGAATCGCGAGGTTGGTCGCGATGCTGATTGCGAGCAGCCCGCTTCGTCGACGCGGGGCGCCGGCCGCGGCAATGCCCCGGCCGCAGCCGTAATCCACGGCCGTGGAAAGCAGGATCAGGGCCAGGTAGCGCCAATTCCAGCTCCCGTAGAAGAAGTAGCTGGCGAGTAGCAGCAGTCGATTCTGCGCGCGGTGCGGGAGAATGCGGTACAGCGCGTAGACGAGCGCAAAGAAGACCGCGAACTGAAGCGAATGAAACAGCATGTCTAGATGGCGGTCTTCGCCTCGGCGAGAACCTTGTCGACCAACACATCCAGGGAATAGAAATCATCGAAGTCGAGATGTTCCATGTCGAGATCGACGGACATCTCGCTCGCGGCGGTGAGAATCAACATCATGGTGAACGAGTCGAGGTCGAGGGGGGCACTGGGGTCCGTCAGGGTGAAGCCCACTTTCTGTTCCTCGATCAGGCCCGTGAATCGTTCGATGAGTGCTTCGCGGGTCAGTTCAACGGGCATGGGCACGTATCCTCAGAAAGCTGGCATCGAAGGGGATGCCGCGGTCGGTGGAGAGTTTCTCCAATTCCTCTTGGAGGTCGCACAGAAAAGCGGCGCGGTCCTGGACCTCGGCGATGATGGCGGCGGAACGTGCGCGCCACCAGGTCAGGTGTTGTTGGAAGTCGCCGAAGAACGTTCGGCGAAACTCCTCGACCTCCAGCTGAAAATCGGATTCGAAGACCGCGAACGCCTTCTCGATGTCCTTGGGCATCAGACGCTGAACCAACGCGGTCGCGCGCATGATCTGGCCGAAGCCGAGATGCCGCTGCAGCGCCCGGAGCACCGCCTTCTTGAATTGCTCCCCGTCGCGGCGCGACACCATCAGAATATCGAGCCCCCCCGTCGGTTTGAGCACGCGCCGCACTTCTGCCGCGGCGACTTCGATGGAAGGGACCCAATGCAGGGCCAGGGTGGAGATGATTCGATCGACGGATCCGGAGTCCACGGGGATCGACTCGAAGGAACCGAGTCGAAAGTCGAAACGGGGGTCGTCGCGAAACTTGTGGCGGGCGACCTCGATCATGCCCTCGGACGGCTCGATTCCGAGACCGCGTGCGGAAGGGACCATCGCGTGTCGGAGCACCTCGAAGCCGAAGCCCGTTCCGCAACCGAGATCGACGATCTGTTCGTCTCGGGGATGGAGTTCGATTCCGGTCAAGAACTCTCGAGTGACGTCGCCGTACAGGAAATCGCGATTCTCGGCGTCCTCGTAGTGCGCGGCACAGCGAGAATAGGACGCGACGGTCGTTTGGCTCGGATCACTCCTCATCGTTTGCGATTTCGGATCGATGCGCGCGGGGCTTTAACGCCGTCACTCGCGGACCTGGCCTCGACCTCCGCACGTCGGTTGCACGCGATTGACTAGGGGGTTTACCCCATGGGCGCTGGAAGTTTAACCGGATGCGCTGAATCCCTTCGTGAGCCCCGTTTCATTGGCGACAGCCAGCGCGCGTTTCCACGCGGGTCAGTCCCAGCTGGGGACCGTGTGGATCGGGCGATTGGATTGGTGATCGGCGGTGAACCCCTCGATCAATACGCGGCCCGGAAGATCCTGGGCTACGGGAAGTCGAAGCGCATAGGCGAGGGTGGGGGCCACGTCGAGGACGGTCGCCCGTCCGATCGACGTGTCCGCGGCGACGCCCTCTCCCGAAACCAGAAACACGCCCGTGTGCGCCGCGGGATTCAAGACGCCGTGGGCACCACAGAATCCGCCAACGTCCATCCCGTGGTCCGAAACGAGGAAGATGGTGTCGTAGCTCCGCGCAGCGAGATGCAGGCCGAGCAAGTGGTCCATTTCGAGGTATTGGCTTGCGACCGTGCCGAAGTCGGTTCCCTCGATGGGGCCCGCCCACGCCGCAGCCTGTGCGAGCAGGGCGCCTTCGTCGATGGGGCCACCCGGTGTGGATTGGATCGAGCACCACGTCAAGTGCTCACTCTTGTCCGGCGAGTGGAGCAGGATCATTGTGAGTTTCGACTTCGGGGTCCAGTTCAAAACGTCGAAGGCAAAGCGATCCTGTGCCGCGGACTGGAAGACAATCGGCCTGGGCCCAGAGTGGTGAAGGAGTCCTGCGCGCCGGAACAGGTGGACGGGTTTCGCGTGGGTCCCGACGTCCGGAATACCCGGATGGGTGGGCGGCGGACCGGGTTGAAAATGGGTGAGCGTCAGCGCTTGAAGGCCCGGCTCCGTCGCGACGAAGGTCGCGACGTCTTCGGGAGGCCAGGTATTGCGATAGGAGATCAGCGTGTTGCTTTTCTGCGCGCGCGCGGTGCCCAGGACTTCCCAGATCGCCGGTGCCTTTCGCGCCGTACTCGGGGCCCCGAAGCCCCCGATACCGTGTACGGACAACGGCTGGCCCGTGGCGATGGAAGTCCACACCGGTGGACAGAAACACGCGGACGCGGGATGGGCCTCGACGCAGGACAGATCCGCGCGTGCTCCGGAAATCACCAGCCCGCGAAGCGTGGGGAGGTAGCCGGCGTCGATCAGCGGGTCGATGACGCGCCAATCCGCTCCATCGAGGCCAACGACGAGGACCGAAGGGCGATCGCAGGACCCGCCGATGGAGATCAACGCAGCGAACACGAGAGCGAGTTTCAATGCCGGGTGCACGGCGGAATCATCTCACCCTGGGCCCTCGCTACGCAATTCAACAATTCTGATCCATTCTCAGGCGTCCTCCAGCGCGGCTTTCGTGGCCTCTAGGGCTTCGCGTAGGGCGAGAACTCCGCTGCCGCGAGTTCGAGGGCGTAGGGGATTCGAAGTAGAGGGAGCACTCCGCTCGGGCGTGATGGCGGCGCACGGTCGGCTGATTGCCGGTGTGCCGCTAGTCTTCCGTCAGGGAAGGGTGGGATTGTTGCGCTTCGATGGGCGCGGATTCGATCTGCTCGCATCCGTGTTGCTCCTGTGTGTTCCGCGCGGTGCAGTCGCGGATTCCTTTTCGCCCATCTGACGCCCGAGCAGGTGGTGCCCTTCGAGGGCGAGGATTCGCCGATCGGCACGCTCAATTCGGGATACGTAGGGGCCGCGCTGCCTCACCTTTCCGCTCGAATGCGACGGGCCCGGTTGCCGCTGACGGTCCGTTTCGGGGCAGCCGAGTCGCGCTGGACGCCCCCGCAATTCAGGCGGATCGCGGGGCGCCTTCGAGGGCTTCGCGAAGCGCGGGGTCGGCCGCCTTGGTCTCCTGCAAGCGTCGGGTTCCGTAGTCGATGATCGGGTGGGGGTGGCCGAGGATGGCGTCGTGATAACTGGGCCGTTTTTGCCAACGCTCCCAATAACCGGCGCACGCGGGACGCAGCCCCTTCCCGATGAAGACCTGCAGGCAATCCGCCTGTCGGAATCGTTCGAGGATGACGAGCCAGCCCACGTCCGCCAGCGTCAACTCGGCTCCGAGAATCCAGGGGCCGCCGCTGCGCGTGAGCTGTTTCTCGAGGGCGTCCATGTGTACGGCGAGCTGGTCGCGGCCGCGGGCGACGATTCGCAGCGCGGGTTTGAGGGACGCGAATTTCTCGATCCCGCGGGCCTTCAGTCCGAGAAAGGCCAGGGGTCGGCGCCGGTCGAAGTGGAACAGCAGGCCTTCGACGATCTTCCAATATGCGATTTTTTCGAGCATGGTCGCGAACAGCGGAACCGTGAGTGCCGGGACCGCGTTTCCGGCGCTCCGGTCTCCATGTTCGAGCGGATCTTCGGTGATGGACGAGAGGTCGACCCACTTTTGCATTTGCGTCCGCAGCCCCGGGTCGTCGGGAACCAGCTTGGGGCTGGTCTCGGGAGCGTGCTCTGCGGCGTAGCGGATCTGTTCGTGGGATTCGTAGATGGGATGCCCGCGATGGACGAGCACCGGTACGGTGCCCGCGGGATTCACCTTCAGCAGTCGGGGGCGGATGTTCTCGTAGACGCCCGTTTCGATCAGATCGATGTGGTGGCTCTTGTAGGGGAGTTGCAGCTCCGCGAGACACAACCGCGTCTTCATGGAACACAGGGACAAGACGTTGTGATAGAGCTCGAATTCCTGTTCGTGGGGTAGTTCGATTTCTTCGTGCAGCCCGGGGGTTACGGAGTGGCGCTTGCGGCGCGTGCTCTGCCAGGCCCACCAGGTGGCCGTGCAGCCCAATGCGATCAAGAAGAGTGTCATGGAACGCGTAGCCCTCCCTGTCCGGTGCGGACGGATTCTGCCACAGGATCCGGAAAAGGGGTGTCTTTCATCGTGCGTCGGCCGTGACAGCGATCGACGCAATCGTCCATTCTTCTCGAGTCTCGAACCGCATCGCGTCGCGCGGGCACCTATTGATAGGGGGCATCCCCCATGTGGACGAAGGAGACGCCTCGAATGATGCGCTGCAAGAGTTGGTTCAAGAGCCTGGCCGGTTCGGGTTTTCTGTTGGTTGGACTCGCGTTCCCGGCGTCGGGGATCGAGGAAACCGGGCGAAGCCTGCTCTGGGAGCAACCCTTCTCGAAGTCAGCGGGGGGCCGCGTCCAGACGAACGTGGATCGGGGATTCGACAGCGTCCCGTTCGACGAGCGAAAACTGTTGCGCTCCCAGCGCCGATATCGCGGCAAGTTCAATACCGCGATCTGGCCCGCTCCGGTGAAGGGGCGAAAGCTCGGCAAGCGCCTGGCCTGGGATCTCTCGGATTTCACCGGGATCGAAATCTATCACCCGAAATTCCGCAAGCGCGCGGAGCGGGCGATCAGCGAAGCGGAGTTCTCGAGTGCGGTGCAGATGTACCGGGAATACGTCGGCGTTCTCAACGTGCCCAGTACCGGCGACTTTCCGCTTGGCGCCCAATCGTGGGCTGGAGCCGGGATCGCGTTCAAGAAACCGATCGAGGACGTTTGGTCCGAACCCGGCCAGGGGCTGGCCTATTCCGTGGACCAGCGCATCTATTCGATGTCGGGGTTCGTTCAGAACGCGACGCGTCGCTTCATTCCGTACTCCGGCGTTTCACCCCAGCTCTGGGACCGTACCTCGGGACTCCCGGGCAAACGGATTTGGTTGGTCACCCAAACCTACGACGCGCGGGGATTTCAGGGCTTCGACGGTTATCAGCTCACCGAAGGCTTCAACGGGATGACGCAGGATTGCCCGGATCACGCCTGCGACAAGGCCATCATCGCGACGAGCTTCCTGCCGGGCATGAATTACGTCACCTTCGACGACGCGGTATCGGCTCGCGCGAGTAAATACGTGGGATCCGGTGATCGGCACTTCGAAGTCACCATGACCTATGAGCAGCTACAGCTAGCGCTGCTCGACGCGGTGGAAGCCGGAGCCGAATTGTCGACGAACCCGGCGGACTACGCGATCGTCGAGTTCGTGCTTCACAACGAAATTCACGTGTCCCTGGAACCCGCCCCGGCGGACGCCCATCTGGGGGTCGCGTTCAAGAACATGCGCCTCGAGCAAGTGACCTACGAATAGCGGTCCGGCCGGATCTCGAGCGGCGATGCTTGGCGAGTGCACCCGCATGGGGCTTCCTCTCGCGCGCGCCTATTGGCAGGTCGGGCACGGTAGCGAGATCGGGAAACCCTCGTGGGAACTCCGCGTTGGCAAGCCGTGACTCACGGCGATCGGGTTCTGCCCGAACTCGACTCCGCCGTATTCGTAGGCGTTGTCGTAGGGGCCTGCGTCTTGCGCCAGCAGGGATTCGCCTTCCGCACGATCGAGGGCGTGCTGCATCTCATGGGCGAGCGCCAAGGCGCTGGGAATCACTTCGCCCCGCTCGTTGACCGTGCCCCGCTCGGAATTCCACTGGATCACCGAAACCCAGGTTCCGTTTACCTGGAACGAAACCGCGAAATTGGGCGCGTCGCCGCCCACGGGCCGGATTACCGTAAAGCCGGATTCATAGGCGACCTGGTCGATCCTGTCGGAACCGGGTTCGGTTTCTCGCAGGAACGAAAAGGCTTCGCGCACAGGGCCTGCATCTCCGTATACGCCGATCTTCAAGCCCGCTTCGACCGAAGTGGTGTTGTCGAGCGTCTCCTGGATCTGCTCCTGGAGACGGGGCGAGGTCAAGTCGAGGGGAGGGACGGGCCCATGGGCGGAACGCCCGGAAGGATCGATTAGCGTGGTCGGCCGATTGAGCGCATACGCGGTTGGGTTCAGGTAGGTCGGGTTTCGGACCATCCCTTCGAAACTCGCACCCATTTCGATCAGATCCGGGTCGGTGGAGAGAAACTTCCCAACCGCCGGGTCGTAGTAGCGCGCGTTGAGGTGGGAGAGGTCGCTTTCGTCGTCGTGCTCCTCGCCGACGAAAAGATGGCGCGGGCCGTCTGCGCTTGCAATGTATGCGGCTCCGTCGCCGTCCACGGAGCTCCCGATCCGTCCGTACGGAGCCAGTGCGGATCGACGAACCACCTGACCGCTACGATCCGTCACAAGGACATTCGTGCCCAGCCCATCGGGATGATAGAAATGAACTGCGTCGGCGCGCGCGCTCGACACCGGCAGCGTCAAGACGGCGATCCCGTATCCGACTGAAACCACCCACCGATGTCGTGCGTTGCGGCGCTTCATTTTCGTCTACCCCGTTCCCTTGTGGAATCGTAGTCGCCGGGGGCGAGAAATAGCGAGTTCCCAATTCGGGCCACGCGAATCCAGGTTGTGTTGTGTATGGCGCAAGAGGGCGGAATCGCGGGTGTTTCATTGGTTCCCGCGGCCTCGAATCCGGCACAGAATTGAGACTTCTGGATGCGCTCTGCGCCGCAAGACGAGGCATCGCGCACTAGTCCTTGTAGTAGAAGACGGAACTGCTGAAGATTTCGTGTCGAACCGGTGTGTTGCACTCGCCGTCTTTACTCCGCATCCGCAGCTTGACTTCATACGCATCATAGGAGCCATACAGTCGGGCGGAATACGCGTCGCTCATCGCCTGGCCCAGCGCGTTGGTTGTTTGTCCGCCTTTCCACGGGGCCCAGTCGATCACGTTTCCCGGACGAATGAACTTGATCTCCACCTGGGTATCGTTGCAACCCTGTTCCGGTATTCCGTTGATGATCCGGAATTGCACTCGGCTACCGGGTTCTACACCGTGGACGTTTCCGCTTTTCCAACCGCCCCAAACACCGTCCGTTTCCACGCGCATCTCGACCCGTGGCTTTCTGGCACTCGGAATGCCCACGTCGAAGTATTGCGAACCGAAACTGTTTTCGGCCTTGATCCTCAACTGCTGGCCCACCCAGGCCTTGACCATTCTCAACTCTCCCCCCCAGCCCCGGGTCCAGTTTCCCGTCGAACCGGATGGGCGCGGACGAGTGGCGCCCTGCGGAACGAATGCGTTGCTTGCGGTCGGGGGATAATCGAAGGTCTTCTCCAGGATGAATCGATCCGTTTCCGGAGTGCACGTGATATCCACTCGGAACCGCTCTTCCACGCGTCGCTTACTCATGTCACTGGAGACCCAGCATTGGGGCTGCGGGCCCGCAACTTGGGGTTGATAGTCGACCGTCATGGCCTTCAGTCCCCAGCCCGCGAGGCCGGGCCTTTCATCTGTCACGATGAACCAGATCACGTTCGCGCCTTCCACCAACGGGATGCCGGTTTCGACGCAACCCCCATAGCAGGCATCGAATGGACCCAATTGCCCGGTGGTCGTATTGAACCAATAGAAGGGATACTGAAGATGGTTGTTGTCGTCGGTGGCACCAAGAACGACAGAAAACGAATCGCTGTCCACCGATATGCTGCTCTCGTGGGTGATGTCTTCGCCGGTTGCGAAATTCTGGACCCACGTGATCACAGGCGGACGGTTGATCGCCGGTGCGGCACATTGTCCGGAACCCCCACACACCTCGGCACCCGGACAACTCTGCACATCCGTCCAGCAGCGCAGGCCCGACGCCGGGTCGAACACCTGGCATTCTCTGAACGCGCTACTGCCAACGCATTCCCCGGCGACCAGTCCGTTGCAGACTCGGGTCGAACCGCCCGGGCACGTCGCGGGCTCGGGTTCCTGGCAAGCCCCCAAAGTACATACCTTCTCATCTGGGCAGCTGGCTACCGGGTACCAGCATGCACCGGATGCGGAATTAGGATCCGTAAGACATTGCTCGACGGTTCTTTCTCCACCGCATTGAAAATCATCCGAAGCGGCATCGCATTCCAGAGAAGTGGGACATTGGCAGCGCCCATTGTCGACACAGGAAAAATCCGCTGGGCAATCCTGGGCGGGTTGCCAACACCAACCCGTCGACGCGCCCGGATTTCGGGTGCAGGTTTCCCGGGTCAGCGCTCCGGAGCATCGATAGCTTCTTTGCTGAGCCGACGTGCACTCCTTACCCGCCGGGCAATCGGGTAGGACGTTGCAGCTTCCGCTTTCGCAACCGAACTCGTGGTACGTTTCGAACCGTTTGCCATGGGCACTCTCGACGGTCAATCGAATCACGCCTCCGTCGATCCAGGTCAACCCGCCCAGTACGCCCAGCTCGCCACTCGCCACCGGGGAATTCGAAAAGGCGAATTCATCCCACTGCTCCAAGTCGTTGGAGAATTCCAATCGGTAGTTGGAAAAGGACGGACAGGTGGCCGTTCCATAGATCCGCATCTCGGTCGCGGAGTCGGGCAGCAGTTTCGGCGTATCCCCGCGAATCAGAGCTTCGCAGGGAGCGGGCATCGTCAATGCACTGTACGCATCGATCCGGCCGTGGCCCGTATAGGGGTCGGTTCCCGACGGGCCCATGTCGGTCGAAGCGATTCGGATTGCGCTCTTCATCTGCTCGATCGTCAGGTCCGGTCGGTGACTCGCCAACAATGCGGCCAGCCCGGATACGTGGGGCGCGGCCATGGAGGTGCCGCTCAGCGCCCGGCACAGATTGCCTGGATGGGTCGAAAGAATATCGACACCCGGGGCCGAGACATCGCCCAGGTATCCGTAGTTGGAGAAGGCCGCTTTCTCATCGTTCTGGTCGGTTGCAATCACCGCAACCGACTCGCCCATGTTCTGTGGGCTGAAGTCGAAAATCGCGTCTTGGGTGTTGCCCGCGCCGAAAACCACCAGGACGTTTTGACTGTGCGCATAGGCGACCGCCAATTCGATGGCGGGGTCGACGACGACGGAGCTGCTGTGGGAATAGCTGTTGTTGATGACGTCGGCTCCATTCTGGGCCGCGTAGTAGATGCAGGACGCCGCCTGCGCGACGCTTCCGATACACCGCAAACCCATGATCTCGGCTTTGGGCGCAACGCCGATCACCCCGAATCCATTGTCCGCAGCGGCCACGGTTCCGGCAACGTGCGTGCCGTGCCCGGTGCTGTCCGTCAGGTCGTTGTTGTTTCCCAGGAAATTCCAACCGTGTACGTCATCGACTTTTCCGTTTCCGTCGTTGTCGATGCCATCGAAGGTCGAATCGCCGGGATTCACCCAGATGTTCGCGGCCAGGTCATCGTGATGCACGTCGAGCCCCGTGTCGATGACACCGACGACGATGCCCTCTCCCTGGCTGAAATTCCAGGCCGCGGGAACGTTCGCCAATTGGAGTCCGTAGAGGTTCCCTAGCGTCTGGGTGAGCGGGCAGGTATGTGGGGCGGCATTGACATCCGGGGTCTCGTCGTTCGGAACGAGGAGGTAGTTGGGTTGAACGAATTCCACGTGCGGGTCGTTCTTGTATTGCTCCACGATCGTCTCGATGTCGGATCCCTCCGGTACCTCGAAGACATACGTATTCGTCAAGTCGGGAGTGGAATGCCTAGCCGTACCACGTGCAGCCCGTTTCGGAAACTTCGATCGGATCTGTTCGTTCCGTTCGTTCTGCAGTTGATTTGCATCCAGGGATGACAAACCATGTCGCTCGACAAAGACGCTCCTCGCGCCCTTGACCTTCCACTTCCGGTTCAGGCTGTCGATGGACTTGGATTCGCTCTCCAAGGCGTGTCGAAACTGTTTGTAGCGATTGGTGTGTGACAACAAGCAATGCGCGCATTCATGAAGCGCATGATCGCCTTCGCTCTTGAACTTGACGATGAACTCATTCGTCTTGTGTCGCGATTCGGTGGCGTGTGTTTGCGCGATTGAATTAACGGGCGGAGCGAGGAGGAGGGGGACGACGAGGAGGCAGAAGAGGTGGCGTGCACGGTTTCGCGTAGGCGTTCGCATGTGGAAGCTCCATCGGAGGTGGGCGCGGCATGGGCCATCGGGCCCGCGTCGTTGACCGCCCCAGACCGGTTCTCTTGGAAAAGACGTCGCATGAATTGCGTTCGCTGGCTGTCTGTGAGTCAGCACGGCGGATCAAGAAGCGTCGGGTTCGGAGTGGAGCAACGTTTCCGCAGGGGATGAGATAGGTGCGCGGAATCCATGATCTACTTCGCGCTAGGTGGACCCCTGGATCGGGAAGGAATTGAGAATTCTGGATTGGCTCCGGGAGCAGCGCTCGATTCCCAGCCGCTGCCGGCCTCGAGTTCGAAATCCCAGCCCATTCCCCATACCTTCCCATGGAGGGGGGTCCTATGGCTTCCGGGGTTCCGGGCTATTCCAGTGGGTTCTCGACGAAGCTGCCCGTGGCGCTATTCGTGGCTTTCGCGATCCAGTGCGTGGTCCTGGCCTGGGCGCCGCACAACCGCGGCGACTGGTTGCTCGAGAACCTGATCGCCATCCCGTTCGCGATCGGACTGTTTCTGGCGCGCCGCCGGCTGCCCTTTTCTTCGGCTTCGTGGTTGTGCATTTTCGCGTTTCTCGCCTTGCACGAAGTGGGAAGCCACTACACGTATTCCCTCGTTCCGTGGGCGGATTGGAGTCGGGACCTGCTGGGCTTCGAACCGACCGCCCAGCGAAACCATTTCGACCGCGCGGTCCACTTGGCGTTCGGCTTGCTGTTGACCTGGCCCCTTTGGCAACTGTGCGCCGTTCGCTTCGGAAACCGGCTGCTCACCTGGACACTCCCGTTCTGCTACGTGGCCACCTTCTCGTGCCTGTACGAACTGATGGAATGGGCGGCCGCGGTGATGGTGGACCCGGGGATCGGCGTTGCCTTCGTGGGGGCCCAAGGGGACCCCTGGGACGCCCAGAAAGACATGGCGCTCGCGCTCGCGGGAAGCCTCGCGGTCAGTGTGGGCGGGTGGCTCCGGCTGCGGCTGTTCTAGAGTCTGCGTTGCGCAACGAATCCAACGCCTCCAACACGGCTTGTTGAACCTCCGGTCGGTACAGGTTTCCCAGATGACCGCCGTCGGGGAACACGGTCAGCCGACTTCCTAGGGTTTCGCGGAGCCATTCGAGGTCGCCTTCGTCCAATAGGAAGTCATTGGCGTTGGTGAGGACCCGGATTCGATCGTCGTTTTCGAGGGCATGACGGACGGCCACCAGGTTGGCTTCATCCGCGAGGATTTCCCGGGTCGCCTCGGGCCGCTGGCGGAGAAGGTACGGGAGCGCCAGCTCTTCTCCGTAACGGGCGAGGGAGCTGCGGTTGACCACCTCGAGCAAGGGGCCGCGGTTCTTGGGGCGCCCGGACTTGATGCCAAGGCCCTGGCCCGTGCGATCTTCGATGGCGCTCAGGGTGTTGATGATGGTGTTGCGCGCGGCCAGGCCCACGAGGAACTCGGACTCGGTGCGGTCGAAGGGGAGAGGCTTGCCGCTTTCGAGTCCCTCGATCCCCACCATGAACGACTTGAGGCCGACTTCGAGCACCCGGCGGTCCCGCTCCAAGAAGGGCCAGCGCAGGGGGGCGTCGAAATAGCGTTCGAAGTTTCGGGCGGCGTGGCGTAGATCCACGGGCGGGTTGATGGCGACCACGGAGTCGAAACGCAAGCCCTCGGCCGCGCGTTCCTCTTGCTGGGCGGCGATGAACAGGCTCTCGATGCCACCCAGGGAGTAACCCAACAAGTGCGCCCCCGAAATCTTTCCCGGCTGTTGCGCTTGCAGGGACGTGTGGATTTCCGACAGAACCGCGTACAGATCACCGGCGTCGCTGGGAGAGTACCCGGGGTAGAGGTTGGAGAGCCCAGTCAGCAGGAATTCGCGATGGAAGGGGCTACTGACCACCGCGACGGAATAACCGCGATCGAACGCCAGTTCCGCCAACGCTACGGGGCCGCTCGAACCGCGGTGCGCACCAATGCCGGGGAGGATGTAGACGATCGGCGCTGCGGATTCTTGCAGCCAGAGGGAATAGGGAACTTTCTTCCCCGTGTTGGGGGAAACCACGCGATCCTCCCGGGCCTGGCGCGGGAAGGACTCGTCCTTCACGCGCAACAACAGCACCCCCAGGGAAGGTTCGGGGTCGCTGTTCGCGTAGGCGTCCGGCGGGATTCGATAGTCCTCGATCTCGATGACACGCTGGATCGACCAAAAGGCCCGCACCGGCAGGTAGAGGTCGTCTTCGCTGGCGGTCAGCGCCTCGTATCCGTCGATGCGTTCGCTCAGGGCATTGAGGTTGAAGAGCAAACCCGTTCCCGGGAAATACGTGCTGGGGTTGAGGGCGGTGTCGAACACGCGGCCCACCAGGTCGCGGCCGCTGCTCGGGCCGAAGAGGGGAATGACGAGATAGAACCCCGGCCCCACGCCCCAGCTCCCGAAGGCTTGTCCGATGTCTTCGCGGTGGGTGGGGATGCCGAACTCTTTGGCAACATCCATCAGGCCCGCCAGTCCGAGCGTGCTGTTGACGAGGAAATGGCCGGTCTCTACGGCGGAATCCCGCGGGCGGCCTTGTAACAAGAGGCTGGTGAAGCGGATGGGCCAACCCAGGTTGTAGGCGAAGTTATCGAGCGAGCGTCGCAGCGGAGTGGGGGCGACGAAGCGCCAGGCCTTCGCCACGGGCACGACCAGCCAATCCAGCAAGCCCTGGGTGACGCCAAGACTGAAGCGATTGAAGTCCTCCAAGGGGTCCGGCGTGAACGCCACCATCGCGAAGCTTTGGCGATGGGTCGGACGCTCCATCGCGTCCACACCCATCAGGGCGACGTTGGAGATCTCGTTGCTGGATTCCTGTTGCCACGGCGCGGATGCGCAGCCGCTCTGGACGAACACGGACAGCAGAATGCCAAGAAACAGGGCCGGGCGGTGTCGGGTATGCAGCATGGGGGGCGATTCTCCACTGGCGCCGCGGTCATTCTCCGCCAGCCAGCGATGAATCATTCTGCCTCGGTTCGGCCGTTGTTGCTAATTCTTGTCGCTCACTCCGCAAGGTCCCGAAACTCGATCGGGAACGATTCGGAAAGACTGGTGATGATGCGGAGAGAAATTGTGAACGGTGGTCGACGAACCACTCGACCTGCGCCGCTCGTCGGCGGATCCGTACTCTGGCGGGCGCCCGTCGTCATTCGATCCCCAAACGCTTCATCTTCTTGTACAGCCACACATCGGGGGGCAACACGTTGAGCCGTACCCGATCGACGCGGAGCCAGGAACCACGCGCAGGGCCACGCTTGGTGACTACAATCTCAACTCGATAAGCGGCGAGGAGCTCGCGCTTCTGGTGACGCGCGAGAGTGGCCCAGGAGCCGAAAACTTCTACCAGTGCTTCGATTAGTGCGTCCGGCAGCTCGATCTGCTCTCCGCGGCCAATCATGAGTTCTAGGGCGGTCCGCTCGTCGGATATTGTGACCGATCGTTTCTCGAAATCACGCCGCTCGATATCACCCTGCGTGTAGAGGTCGATCAGGCGCTCACGTCGATTTCCCAGGTCGGTCAGTCGCCGCGCGATCTCGTGCCCTGAGAGGCTGGCCGTGCGAGCCTGCTCCGTAACGCTTGCCTCAAGGACCATCGCTAGTGTGTCGGCGTCTCCAAGGAGAAGGCCCAATTGGGCGTCAAGCCTTGGGTCTGCCAATCGGGTCGATACGCTCCAGCCGCAGCGGTCGTGGGCAGATCGGCGTGTGCACGCATAGCTGAGGTACTTACGCGAATCCCGCTGGACGAGTACTGGCCGATTGCAGCTTGCGCAGCCCACGTGACCTGTGTACGTGGCGTCGAGTTGTTCCGGGTCTCGGCGCTGGGGACGCATCGCTCGACGCGATGCGAGAATCCGCTGGACTTCGTCAAAGTCGGCGCGTGAAACGAGGGGCGGATCAAGGACAGCGTGTTCTTGGACCTCCGACTCCGGGAGGGGGTGAGGTTTCTTGTCCTCCCAGGTCCGATCGACTCGATAAATCCCAGCATAGAGGGGTTGGCGGAGAAGTCTCCCAATCGAAGCTGACGCGTCTGACACCTTCCCGATCCCCGTCCGCCGGTGGATCTCGCGGAAATTTCGGACACCGCCGAGAAAGAGTCGAAAGCACTCGCGTACTTTCTCGGCCTCTGGCCAGACGTACTCCCAGCATTCGGCATCGTAGTTGAAACGTACGCCCCTCGGCATTCCAACCGGGCCCTCGGCACGCACACCCTTCTCCCGGCGTTTGCGGCGACGCCCGGCCGTTGTTCGGCGGGCGATGGCCCGGCGTTCCATCCCAGCGAGTTCGCCGCGGAGCACACCGAGCAGCCCGCCTGTCTCCGCAGTAAGATCGAGTTCGCCGTCGGCTGAATAGAGTGGCGTTTCGGTCTCGGCGAAGGCGTCGAGGATCGCGTAATCTGCGAAGCGGCCCCGGCGAAACAAGCGGTCAAAGGCCGCGACGATGACGGCCTCGACGTTCGGAGACTGCAATCGGGCGAGGAGATCGGCGAACCGCGGATCGGCGAGGACCGCCGCGCCCGACACACCGTCGAGTTCGACCCACTCGACGATCGTAAGGCCATGGGCGAGTGCGATACGCTCGCAAGCTTCGCGCTGGACGGGGAGCCCTTCGCGGTCAGACCCGGCTTGTGCTTCGCTCGAGACTCGGATGAGGGCGATCGCGTTCGGCAAGCTCATCTCCAAGAAACGCCCGTACGGCGTTTGAAAGCTCTTCGGTGTTACCGGATTCAAGGGCTTCACGCAGCTTCCGGCGCCGATCTTCGGCGATTCGAGTCGTTCTCCGCAAGGCGTCGCGTATTCCGTCGTTCATATTCACCGCGTCGTCAGTTTTCTGATAGTCCTAGGTCGTGTGGGCATCGGTCTGCCCTTGTCCAATTGAGATCTCGTGCTCGGGCTGCTGCAATCCCTGCGCTTTCATCAAGATCCGCTTTAGAGTCACCAACTCTTCGTTGCTGAGTTTTGACAAGTCGGGCCGATCAGCCGTTTCGGTGGTGGTCTCGATGTTATGTTTGTTTACGATTGGCCACACACGCAATAAGAACTCGCGCATAAGCGTCCGATTCCCGTCCAGCAGTTCGCCGACGAAGAGACGGGCGAGCGTTTCCCGGTTGGACTCGTCACTTTCGGGAAGCTTCTGGTCGAGCACACTCTGCACCAGCGCTTCAAAGCTCGGTCGTTTAGGTCGGCCGGCCGGATTCCCACTCTGACCCTTCTGCCACCGAAAATCGCGCAGATGATCGGCGTGCCCTGATCTACGGCTGCTTATCAGCCTAGTCTGAGCCGTGTCATCTGACGCGCCCTCACGTTTCTCATACGCCATATCCTGTCTCCTCTCGATGCCCCAGAAACGTTCGGTCTTGGAGCGCGAAATGACGGTCGGAAGCCTCGCTCTTTTTCGCGGACTTCCCTGGGTTCTTGGGACTAAGAGCGCCGGGGGTTTCGGACCACCTGTGGGTCGAAGAATCGGGAGTCCGCGTGGCGTGTGACTCTTTGCCTCGTCGCGCCCCATACGTAAACACCTGTCCACTTGAATACCAACGGCGAGTGTGGCCAGAATGGCTCGCCTACCTGTGGAATGCAGTCGGCACGACAAATCGGGAAAAAAGGAAACGATGGGCGCGTTGTTGGCCTTTGCGCCGTCGGGTGGGCCTCGTCTTTGGGCACTTGTCTTAGGCGGGGCATTGCGCTCCTTTCGAGCCATGGGGGTTGTGTTCGGGAGTGGACTAAACGGGATCGAGAACCACCACGGGAATGGTGCGGTCGCCGGCTCGCTCTTGATACTCCGTGTAGGGCGGATAGATCTTCACCATTTCTTCCCAAAGGCGGGTTCGCTCTTCTCCCTCGGCCAAGCGACTTCGGGCGGAGACTGCTTTCTCGCCGACCCTCAGTTCGCACTCGGGCTTTGACTGAAGGTTGAGGTACCAGATCGGGTGATTCGGGAGTCCCCCTTTGGATGCAATGACGACGTAGCTGTCGCCCGCTTCACCGTAGATCAGGGGCAGTGCGCGCGGTTCTCCGGACTTGCGACCCGTTGTGGTGAGGAGAAGCGTCGGAAGAAGTCCCGGGCCACCGAGGGGCGTGGAATCCCACATGTGCGCTTTGGCGGGGTCGGTGTGGTAGAGCGCGATGTGCTCTGCGATCCACGGAATCTCTCGAAAATCAGCCATAGGACGCGTCCTCCTCGTCGCTCTCGGGGGTTGGAAGGTTAGGCGATTCCGCCTCGACTGCGGTGACTGCAGTCCTCTTTGGATGGGCATTCTTTGGAGGGTCGCGTGCAGAGAATGTTGGCGCGGGGTGTGGGCGGCTGCTCCTGCTTGATCCGTTAAGTGTCTGATGGTGCAGGTCTTTTTTGGATCGTGTCCGATTGGCACCGGTCCTGCATTTAACCGTTCCACGGAACTTGTCCGAAGGAGAATCCATGGTTGCTGCGGTCGTATTCGCTTTTGCGGTTCTTATGTTTTGCGTCGAGCGTCTTCGCGCCGCACGAGAATGGCCGATCGTGCCCACTTGGTGGGCGCGCGTGATTGCGCTGAATGGCTTTCAGGTGGCAATCGTATTCGTCGTCGGGAAGTTGTGGGATCCGTTTCTCGATACGCATCGGCTTTGGAACGGTTCCGAACTTGGCTTGAACGCACAGGTTCTCGTCGGCTATTTGGCGATCACCTTCATCTATTACTGGTGGCATCGATGGCGGCATGAGGTGCCGCTGCTTTGGCGTTTCGTCCACCAAGTGCACCACAGCCCTCAGCGACTCGAGATTGTGACGAGCTTCTACAAACACCCGCTGGAGATCGCGTTGAACGGCCTACTTTCCAGCGCGATCCTCTTCACGCTGGTCGGTGTGAGCCCCCTCGCGGCGAGTATCAGCGTGGGGATTACCGGCGTCGCCGAACTCGTCTATCACTGGAATGTGAAGACTCCGTATTGGCTTGGATTTATCTTCCAGCGCCCGGAGAGCCATTGCGTTCATCACGAACAAGGCTCGCACACGCACAACTTCAGCGATCTTCCACTGTGGGACATTTTGTTCGGGACTTTTCACAATCCTCGAAAATTCGATGGGCGTTGTGGGTTCGCGGAGGATGCGGAGCTGCAGCTTGGGGCGCTTTTGCTCGGTCGGGAAACCCGGGCATGAGAGTTTTGGGGTTCGCACTGCTGGGGCTGGGCTTGTTGCAAATGGCGGGGGACGTGCTCGGCGTGCCCGCGCTCCGCGGGCTCGGTGCAGCGACGGGCGCTTCGCCGGCGCCCAAGGTGTTCTCGGCCTCACGAGGACTCGAGACGTATTCCTCGCGGTTCTTTCTCGAATGGACGGACGCCCAGGGTCGAGAGCAAAGCAAACTTTTGGATTCCGAGATGTACGCGGGCGTTCGGGGGCCCTATAACCGTCGGAACACCTATGGCGCGGTACTCGCTTACGCTCCGCTGCTCGCCAGCGATCCCGCCACCCAGCCCATGCTCGAATCCGTGTCCCGCTACGCCCTGTGCGGGGAGGCCCCGCTGCTGAGGGAACTCGGGCTGGATCCAGCCGAAGACCGAAGAAATCTGCGTGTTCGCCTCGCGCCGCGCGCGGGGACCCATCCGGATCTACCCCTGGTTCTCGAAGTAGGGTGCCCCTGATGGGATCACGACGGGAAACGAACGGTTGGACCGGAGGCCAGTACAGTCTCTTCCGCTGGGTGCTTGGGGGCTACCTCCTCGTCCACTTCTTGCAGCTCCTCCCCTATGGCACCGAGGTGTTCTCGAATCAAGGCATGCTCGCGGATGCGGCCCGCAGTCCGTTGTTCGGCGTATTTCCGAATCCACTCGCCTACGTGGATTCTCCACTCATGGTTGCGGCCTTTCTGAGCGCGGGCGCGGGGCTCAGCCTTTGCCTGGCTGCGGGATACCGGGATCGCGTTGCCGCCGTCGGTCTATGGTTCGTGCTGGCGTGCTTGTTCAATCGAAACCCGCTGATTCAGAATCCTTCGCTCCCCTACGTGGGCTGGATTCTGCTGGCGCACGCCTGCATCCCTCGCTCGCCATGGGGCGCCTGGCAGGCCCGGGGACGGACGGACCCGGGAGGCGGTTGGGAACTTCCGCAAGTTCTCTTCGTCGGTGCTTGGGTCCTCATGGCCCTCGGATACTCCTATAGCGGTTACACGAAGCTCGTAAGTCCGTCGTGGGTCGATGGAAGCGCCATCCGGTATGTCCTCGAAAATCCCTTGGCGCGTCCGAGTTTCTTGCGCGAATGGCTACTCGCATTGCCAGGGCCGCTGTTACAGGGAATGACTTGGTCCGCTCTCGCCATGGAGCTCAGTTTTGCGCCGTTGGCGTGTTTCCGTCGGGCACGCCCTTGGCTTTGGCTCGCGTTGCTTTCGATGCATCTGGGACTCCTGGCGTTGATCGACTTTGCGGACCTGAGTTTTGGAATGGTGATCCTCCACCTCTTTACCTTCAATCCCGGGTGGCTCCGAGGAGCGCTTCCCAATGCCGCCGGGTCCGCACGCGACCGTTTGTTTTACGATGGGGATTGTGGAATGTGTCACGGGGCCGTGCGTTCCTTGCTCGCCGGTGCCCACGCAGATCCGGGTTTCGGAGAACGAGTTCCTGTCGGATGTCGTCGAAATCGATACGGGCTTTGGAAACGCGACAATTTGTGCGATTCGCAGTGACGACTCGTTGTGGTGCTGGGGAGGGCGCGATCGAAACATCACCCTCGACGTGAACGGTAATTACAGCAGCGACGTCTTTGCCACCTGGGTGGCCGATGGAATTGCCGACATCCATTCGGCCCAGAGTCACATGTGTGCCCAGATGCTCGATGGAACCGTCTGGTGTCGCGGTAGCAATTCCTCGGGCCTCTTGGGAAACAGCTCCGTGCCGTCGAGCGGGAGCGAGGCCTTCGTTCCCGTCACCGTGCACGGCCTCGAGGGAGAGCCGGTGAAGTCCCTCGAATCGACGTCGACTCGCGCCTGTGTGATTCGCATGGACGACTCCGCCGTGTGCTGGGGATATGGCGATGTGCTCGCGGGGAGCTCCTTAGCCGAGGCTGGGGGCGCTTTCCTGGTTCGCGCCGGCAACAACACCCAATGCGGCGTCTCTTTGGGGACGAACCGTTTGCAGTGTTGGGGGATTTGCTCGAGCGCCCGCTGCGGCGTCGATGAGGCATCTCTGGGGGGTGCCACCCATCTTCCGCCCGAGGACCCGGGCTTTCCGCAGTTTCAGGAACCGACGCCCTAGCGGGAAAGTCGGAGGCGGTCGGCCACGGCAGCGCAATCAAGCCGAGTACGAGCAAAGCCCTTCGATTTGGGAGCCCCTGGGGAAAGGTTCAAACGTCGGCAAGTAGTCAGCCAACGATCTGCTCGCACCGTGACTTTTCGCCTGAACCGTGATTCGTGCCAGTCAAATCGTTGTAGAACGATCGCAACTGATTCGACCCGTTTTCGATACTTCTATTGTAAGCGATGTGTTTGCGGAACCTTGTCTGCTGAACACACCTTCCGGGGGGCCGTTGGGTCCGCGGCAAAAATTTGGGCCGATCGATGCAGACTAACCCGCCGTTGGAGAAAGAACAGTGCATAGAATTTCCGCCATTTTGAGTCTGACAACTACCCTGGCGTTCGTTTGCTTCGCTGGCCCGGCCAGTGCGGAGGAAACGCCTGACGATTCTCGACGGGCCGCCACTCTTCGAACACCCGCCCTGATCGTCCACATGAGTGGGAACAACTACCCCGCCACCGCCCAGACGATCCTGACCGTGTACAGCGACGGCCTCGTAACCGAATCCGAGGCGCCGAGCTTGGTCCTGTCCGGGCCGGATTACCTTACGGAAGGCTCGGGGACGTCATCGACCCGCATTGGGCAAGTCTCGCGCCAGGACGTCCAGGCGCTTCAGGAAGCCCTTGTTCGGGCCCGGGCGCTTCGCTTCGGCGGCGACCTCGTCAACCCGCGCAACTGGAACACGGATTCACGGGTCGTGACGATGACATTTTTCCGACCGAAGCACTCGCGCGCGTCCGCGCGATCCCGCTACATCCAGCGTGCCAATACCTTTTCCTTCCTGTCGAGCACCGACAATGTGCGACTGCGCAAGATCCAGTCGCTCATCCACGGCTTTGCCAATCACATCGTGTGGCCGCAATCGAATTTTGGCCCTTGCGGGCCAGCACCCGGTGCGCCGATTATGACGTGCCCGGATGGCGTGAACGTTTCCGGCCCTGGCGAATGCATTTGTTCCGACAGCGGCGATTGTGGCTGGGAATGGTTGACCTGTCCTGGACCGGTTTCGAACCTGGGCCCTTGCGGTCCAGCACCCGGTGCGCCCGTTACGAGTTGTGCAGACGGCATCCGTTTCTCCGGCCCCGGAGCCTGCGTGTGTGATGACAGCGGTCACTGCGGCTGGGAGTGGAGCACTTGCCCCGAGTAGGCGCCTGAATTGTAAAGCCTCGGGACGTCGCTTGGGGAACGCAACCCAGACTCAGCTCCAACGCTTCTTCGCGTCCACAAGATCGTCGGCAGCGATTCGAGGGCTAGGAGGCTTGCTAAAGAGCGTCAGCGAAAGCGCATCCTTGCCAGCAAGTCGTCCGTGGTGATTCAAGACCTTTCCGCACCAACTCCCGAGAAGTTCACTCGATTCCCAACCGTTTCATCTTCTTGTACAGCCACACATGAGCAGGCAATAGTCCGAGCCGAATCCGATCGACATGGAGCCAGGAACGTTTGCGCGCGCCGCGTTTCTCGACAACGATCTCAACTTGGTACGCACGCAGAAGCTCACGCTTGCGTTCTCGCGAGAGATCTCGCCACGAGGCGAAGACCATGACCACGTCGTCCACGAAGCCTTCAGGTAGCTCGATTTCGTCTTCGGCGGACATCAGGGCTTCGAGTCCAGCCTTCTCGTTCGAGATGGAGGTGATCAGCTTGTCGCGCTCCTCCCGGGTGATCACACCCTCGATGTAGGACTCGATCGTTCGCTGCCGCCGGTTCTCGACATGAGTCAAGCGCCGACCGATCTCCCGCGCACTCGGGCTTGCGTCCCGCACTTCCTCGTTCTGGCTGGCTTCCAAGATCAACGAGAGCGTGTCGAAATCACCGAGGATGCGTTCGAGTTCGGCATCAAGCACCGGATCCGCGAGACGCGTCGAAACGTGCACGGCGCCACAGCGGTCGCGCTTCCGCGGGCAGGCGTATGCCGTGTACTCGCGCGAGTCGCGCGCCGTTAGGACTCGTTTGCCGCAGGCAGCGCAGGTCAAATTTCCGGTATAGGTCGCCCCGAGCGTTTCGGGGTCACGCCGCGGAGGGCGGCTGGCGTGGCGGGCCGCGAGGATCCGCTGGACTTCCTCCCACTGATTGCGCGGGACCAACGGGGGATTGAGTACTTCGTGCTCCTGAATCTCCTCGGGGGGCAATGGATGCGCACGCTTTCCCTCCCAGGTGCGGTCAACGCGATAGATCCCCATATAGAGAGGCTGGCGGAGAACCCGACCGACGGACGCCGAGGCATCCTTGTGGCTCCCGATTCCCGTGCGTCGATGGATCTCGCGAAGGTTGTGTACCCCAGCGAGGAACAGTCGGAACGCCTCGCGCACCTTCTCGGCCTCGGGCCACACGTATTTCCACTTTTCTGTGTCGTAGTCGAACTGAACGCCCCGGGGCATGCCTACGGGTCCCTCTGCCCTAACGCCCTTCATCCGGCGCTTGCGCCGCCTTCCCGCTGTAGTTCGTTCGATGATCCGCCGCCGCTCCATGCCAGCTAGCTCACCACGGATGACGCCGAGCAACCCACCGCTTTCCGCGGCGAGATCTAACTCTCCATCGCTGGAGAAGAGCCGAGTTCCAGTTTCGGCGAATGCGTCGAGGATTGCGTAATCCGAGAATCGACCACGTCGAAAGAGTCGGTCGAAGGCGGCCACGATCACGGCATCGATCCGCGGGGACTGAAGCCTCCGGAGCAATTCGGAGAATCGGCTGTCTGCGAGTACGGCGGCGCCCGAGACGCCTTCGAGTTCGACCCACTCGATGATGTTGAGGTCGTTGGTGGCCGCCACCTGCTCACAGGTCGTGCGCTGCACGCCGAGGCCCTGTCTGTCGGGCCCAGCCTGGGCGTCGCTAGAGACTCGGATCAGGGCGATGGCGTTTCGCAGGCTCTCCATAAGTCAACCCCAGTAGTCGCCGGGCAGACCGAACGATCTCGTCCGTATTACCCGCTTCGATCGCGGTGCGCAACGCGTCGCGTCGCGCGCGAAGGTCGTCGGCTGCCTCTATCGTGGCCCGTAGAGCCTCTCGGAGGTCGTTCACTACAGCACCCTCGCCGTCGGGAACGTGGCCTTGGTGTTGAGCACGGCTCGCAGCATTTCCGGTGACTTTCCGTGGAGCTTGGCGACTTCCTCGAAAGTAAACACCGGGAGGCCATTTCCTTCGGCGGCGACCTTGGCCGCTGCATCTTCGTCGCGGACTACCCAGTAGCTGTCGAAGTCGTTGCTCTGGAAACGAACAGCTGATACGTCCCGCCGGATTTCGACGATGGAGGCCGCTGTAAGCAAATCCGAGGCTGAATTGAGCCCCTCAAAACCCTCAAAACATTCTTTTGCAGGTTTTGCGGGTGCCCACGCTGGAACGTTTGTAGTTTGGAGACTACCTCGCCAGGTCGCCCAGCGAGAAATGAACTCCGACATCATGGTTTTCTCAGCTGCGGGTGAATGTGGATGATCCCAGATGGGCGACCGCCGGTCGGGACGGTGGTCCGACGAAGCCACCCATGTCGCTCAAGAACATCTACGCCTTCGTGAACGAGTGACGGAGAGGTGAGCCCCGACCATTCTCGCTGTGATATGTCACGTATAGACATGCCATGGGAAGCGGCTCCGCCTTTGATTTTCCCGGCCAACGCGAGCGCTGCGGAAACACCCGTCTGAAGCTCTTTCGCGTATACCTTCTTTGCGTGAATCTCTAGAAACTCACACCACCCAGCCGCGAGCTTGGCAGACTCAAGCGAAACGCACGTGGTTGCATCGTTCCGATCCAGCATCTCGATCAAAGAGAAGATCAGCGCCAGTGACGGCATTAGTGAGCGATACTTGGCTAGGTGAGCCGTGAACGCCGGAGTTTCTGCCGCTTCGGGGCTGCGGAGTCGCAGTTCAAGCTCGCTCCGCCATTCGTCAAATAGTTCCTGGGCCTCGGGAGAGAATCGAAAGGCTGGCACATCGCTGCATTGGTCCTTGGCTGCCCCCATCAATTCGGCGTCTACGACTGACAGTCCCGAGTAGACGCTGAAGGCTCGTTTTTTCGCCAGCTGATCGGGCCATCGGTCCACGTTGCGCCATTCTCCTAGGTCGTCGGGCCAGACGAGGAGCTGGACACGCTGGAGAAGCCCGTCATTCCCCGCGTCGTCTGCGAGTGAGGCGTTGATGTAGGAACGAAGCTTTCCAGGTTGAATGCCGCCCAGAACACTCAGAGTGACGGCAGGGACATGAATTGTGCCGCGTCCTATCCGGTCGTAAGTAAATCCCCCGCTTCCATTCCAGGCTTCGAGATAGAACTCCCGATCGCCCTCGCGCCCTGGTTTGTCGAGGGTCCGGAGCCAGCCCGCGAGTTCGTCGCGGTTGATCAGAATTCCGCGAGGGTTCTTGCGGAGAAGTTCCGCGATTTTCTCGGTTGTCGCGTCTTGTGTCTGGAAACGCCGCTCCGTTATCTCTGTTTGCTCAATCTCCTGCTGGATCGTCAGCATCTCCTCGCGGATCGACTCCAGTTTCTTCTCGTCGTTTGATTTCGCCGCAGCCTTCCCCTGCTCATGAGCGGCCTTGAGCCTAATTTCCAAGATGGCGCGAAGGTTTTCATGTTTTGCACGGGACTGTTCGAATTGTTTTCCGGCCTCGATAGCCAACAGACGTAGCGGGCGGGTCGCTTCCGCTATCGCGGCACTCTTCATCACGCCAGGAGGACCGACGACACCCCCCCAAAGATTCGGAACAACTGTCCAGTCGTCGCAACTTTTTGGCCGAATACCTACCCCTCGTCCCACCAGTGAACCCGCTGCGACAATTGCGGGAGCTGCTACGAACTCAAGGGGTACGTTGACCCGCTCGGCTATGTCGGCGACCCATCCTCGAAAAGGCTCCGGTAGGAGATCCACTGAGAGTCTCGGAACGGCTGGGTGGGGCGCAGGCAAGGGAGCGGGAGCGAGCCATCCATCATCCGACGGACCTGGCGCATCGGTGTGGGTCTGGGCGTTGTTTCGTCTCTCTCTCCATCCTGGCTCGAATTGATCTCTCAGCGCATGCCAATCGTTGTCGCTGCAACTGTTGTGATGACACCCAGCGGCGATCGCCCCGGATGAAAATTGAACGATATAGGCTGATCGATTCGTGTGTTCGGCGTTCCACGGGCATTCGTCAAAGACGTATTTGAAACCCCCTTGCCAAGGGACCTTCAAAACCCCCGAAAGCCCACGGTCTTCGAGCCAACGGTCCACATCGATGCCATTTCCGACTGATAGCTTCGAAGACGGGCTTTCTGCAGCGAGTGCTTCAAGTTGCACTTCATTGACCTCGTCGAGGCACGCTGGGGCAGAAAGGACCTGCGACCGACGGTGTGGGCGATCGGGGAGGCTGTCTCCTTTGCAGGCGAGTGTTCCATACAGCTTCCAAATTCGAGCTGCATTTCCTACTGCTGTGTCGATCGATACAACGTCATCCGAAAAGCGAAACGCGATTGAGTTTAGGCAGCGGTTAATCAAGTCCGTGGTGCTGGCGTCATTGGTTTGCTTGATTCTGTAGAGAAGGTGCCCCCCATTTCCGGAGTCCGCGAATATAGGAGCAGGCCATCCCCGTTCGGCCAGGTAATCCCGTATCTTCTTCGCTTGCTCAAGGGCGGCTTGGTGCTCCGCGGTGTTCGAGGAGATTCCACGTGGGCGAATTGGATCGACATCAATAGGGAGCCATACGCGACCCGTAATTTCGGCGTCTCTAGTCGTGAATCTCGAGTACGGCTTTAACCTGTTGCTCGACCGTGCGAGGAGATCTGACGTAACGGGATTTAGGGTAAAGAACACACCGGTAGCGTTTCCGTCCCATTGCGCCGCGGCGGCCGCCATGAGGTCGAGGTCGTCGAAGTATCCCGACACAGTTCCCTGTCGAGTATTGAGAATGCGTATTTCACTAACTGACCCGTGCGGGACGAGGAGTTCGAGGGTCCCCCGCATCGCTGTTGCCATCGGTCCGTGACTTTCGACTGAGAAGGTGCTGGTATCAGTGTGAGCATCCATCCTCATGCTCCGCCGAACTGGCCATCAGGCGTCGGCTTGCCCATCGGCGCAAGGGCTCTCTCTCTGGAGGTGTGGCTGCATTTCTCGACCCATTCCTCCAGGTCTTTGACCCGGTAGAGGCATCGGCGACCGACTTTGGCAAATGGCGGCCCAACGCCAGTGCACCGCCATCTTTCGAGCGTTCGTTCGGAGATGTGGAGAAGGTCAGCAACAATTTGTTGCGTTAAGAGGTGAGGAAGAGATTCAGTTCGCATTCGATGTGCCCCCGTCGTGGTATTGGCAACCACTGCGTTCGAGAGCGAACGGTCGCATGCCGTCGTCATTGGAACTAGGGGAATAACCCCGAGTAAAATGGGGGGGGTTATTTCCCTAAATCTGACTCAGTGGGAGTCTCGGGTATCACCGCGCTTGGGAAGAGTCGCGAGCGCTCGATTGCTGTATGGAAATCCAAGAGTTGGTTCCGGAACGCATCATCCGGATGTCCGCCTGATTTCCCACTTCGGAGTTCGTTGGCTTGTTCTTGGATGAACTTTCGGGGAAGACGCTTAACAGCCTGCTTGATCGCTTTGTGCATCCGATCCCGAGGTTCTACGGGTGGTTCGCCGCAAAACTCGAGCATGTCCTCCGCGAAGGAATGGAGTGGACCGCTGGCTGTTCCAGAAATCAAAGGTTGCCCAGCCATTCCAAACAACAACGCACATTCTTGTGCAAGCCAGAACTTGGAGTACCCGAGGCCGGCAGTGGGGCCACCTGCGTCCGGGACCAACGTCTCTTTGGTGTACGAGCAGAGATCGATAAGTGCTGACAAGCGCCCGACCCAAGGGTCTTGCTCCCAAGGCGCGGAGAGACGCTTCCAAAGGGAATCAATTCCGGCACGCGTCCGCAGGTCGCCAAGGTCACGCCTTCCGTCCTGGGTACCAAGAGTAACAACTATCCGGGGGTCCAAGTTGTTCATCGCATCGCGCAGGTCAGACGCTCGGCGAACTACAAGATCAAGGTCGCGCGTGATCTCAGAAGATCGGAGTGGTCGCCCAGTCGTCACCGCGTGTCGAAAGTGTTCGTCGATGTGTACGATTCGTTGCGTTGCATCGTCACGCGAAAGAAGGTCAAAGGGCTCGAGGTGAGCGAGCAATGTGTCGATAGTGACAGCCATTGCGCCTCCTGCTGGCGCGTCCTGCAGCGTAAAAGGAGGGCGCGGCACGTCGGTTGCAGGATCCCGACATTCGGCCGGCCGAGCCGAGCCGCGCCCCACAAGAGTTTAGTCGGAGCTCCCTCGCGCGCGAACAGTTTTTTTTGGGGGAGCGCCGCTGGGGCCCCAAGTGACAGCTAGATGGGACCCATTACCCAGAAGGGGGGTGGGGGGCCTCTGTCCGATCTCAACTCCCCGCATGTTCTGCGTGGGGCTGTTAAGCGCGACCCTACGTGTGCTTCGGGCTCCAGGGCGGGGACTCCAAAGTGGAAGACCGTACTTTCGTTTTCTCAATTCGTTTCCTATGCAAACGAGACCGTTGCATCTAGATTTGAGAGCCGGAGGGATTGCCATGCGAGTCGCCGTGTACGGTCGTGTTTCGACGAAGGAGCAGCATGCCGAGAACCAGATCGATGAACTAACGTCATATGCCGCCGTACGAAACCTTGAGGTAGTCGAGGTCTACATAGACAATGGAGTGTCAGGCTCCGCTCAGCGTAGGCCTGCGATCGATCAGATGATTGCGGACGGCAGACGGAGACGTTTTGACGCTATTTTGGTCTGGAAGCTCGATCGATTGGCCCGAAGCGTTCGCCACCTCACAACATTGGCGGGAGAGCTAGAGGCACTCGGAATTGACCTCATTGTTCTTGATCAAGCGATTGATACATCGACGCCAACGGGGAGGCTTCTCTTTCACGTTCTCGGGGCTATCGCGGAGTTTGAAGGTGACCTGATTCGTGATCGAATCGCGATGGGTATGCGGGCCGCTCGACGCAATGGAACGCGCATAGGACGCCCCAAGACTGTCACCGGCGAGCTACAGCGCCGAATCGTGAGACTGCGTGAGTCTGGCCGCACGATCCGCGAGATCGCCGGCCTAGTGGGCGTCTCGAAGGCAAGCGTGGGGCGTGTTGTCAGCAAGCCAAAGGCGGCAAACGTTGCGTCGTAGACTGCATGTCCCAAAAGGGTGCGCGATTCGCGGGACAAGGGAGTCCGTAAGCTCCCGTACTTGGGTCGGCAATCGACACCGGACCATTGGTCCCAAAACCTGAACCTTTCGGGACGCGCATCAATCTGCCCAGATCGTTCGGCGGGCCTTGAACTGGCCGCAGGTGGGGCAGGGCACATCCGATGCCGGTGATCGGCCGAGCGAATCCAAGCGGCGAAGATAGTGCTGCGACTTTTCGCCGGGCCGCGGTGTTCGGCTCTCTACCTGGCGTCGAGATTTCCGAATCCTCCGAAGCCGCCGACGCTCGATTCGCTCTCGAAACTTCGACTCAGGCGCCAGGGCGTCTCCTGCCATTGATACAAGACGCTGAGTTAGAAGGGCGGGTGTTCCCAGCCACGGCCGCTTCGCACTGATCGCAGCGGAAATTCGTTCAAGCGTCGAACGCCGCGTCCGTCTCGTTCCCTTCTCGATTCGACAGACCTGGACCCGGGAGAGTTTTGCGGCCGCACCTAGCTGCGCCTGAGTCATTCCGGATGTCGATCGCAGTTCCCGGACCAACTGTCCTACATCGGCCAATGGTCTCCTTTCCCATTGCTCAATAGGTCTACGGCAGTCACTAGAACCTGAAGGGACACCTTTCGACATCGTCTCCATATGTTACCCACTGCTACAGAAAACCCACTGCGCACGCACGTTACGCGGCGCTAGAACCGCTAGGGCAGGGGGGCTGGCCCGGAGGAATCGTTACTTTCGGGGGACGCATCTGGCCTCGGTTAGCTCCGAGACTAGGTACCACGCCCAATTACGCCGACCATTTGGCGCAAGTTCAATCCGAACTCCGCACACCCAACAAAGATCTGAACGGAGATCTTTTCGTTAGGGATCGATTCCGGGGCCACTCTCCTGCAAAGCAAACCGCCCCATTCATCTAACGGAGCCTGCAGGTATTCCGCGATTGAATCAGTGAGGTGTCTCACTGCTTCTTCTCGCGACGCATAGCCAAAGGATTGAATTGCCATCGGGTGCGATGTGTATATCCCGATAATCTCTGAGACTTCGTCAGCAGAGACTGCACCCGCCCGTACGTGCGCAGCAGTGAGTGCGATCAACATCTCCTGGAGCAACGTCTTTTCAAGTTCGACCTTCCAGTGGGGTCGCAACCTTTGAAAGAATGTGCCGTGGCGAGGCCGCCTCGGATAACCAAAGTCTTGCCACGGCTCGTTTCTCAGAATCGTGCGTATACACGTTCCAGCTACTACTCGTCCTTCCTTTGTCATGCGTTACTCATTGGATCGGAGAAGCTCACGCTTCGAGAAAACGGGTAGGGCACCGCTTGCGAGAACCCGGCCAAGGCCGGCGCGAGAATCAGCGCGAGAGCGGATATGAAGCGCATGTGCGGGCCTCCACTCCTCACTCCGGATGAGCGCCTAAGGCAACCAAACGACAGACCAAATCCAACCTATCACGAGTCCGGCGATAGCGACCGGCTGGATGAGACTACGAAGGATACTCGTGGTGAGCAGCCCAATGGCGAACCCGCAGACAGGCACTAGAAGAACGAGCCACCACGGACCTTCGATGAACCCACGACTGGTGCTCCTAGCAAGCACAGCCCGGCCAGGAGTTTCAGCCATGATGTGTCCGAGTGATTCCATTCTCCCATCGCCCACCCCTTAGCGAGCGCAAAGTCTCGGTAGGCGAGTACGATGATTGCGCACGCGAAGGTAATGGAGAGTATGATCAGTCGCCCGGTCGTTTCGTCTACCATTCACCTACCCCGTCCATGATCTCAGATGACCATCCCCAATCCGTACCGTGCCTTGGGGTACGGCGGCCGCGCTCAATTAACTCGATGGAATCCACACCGACGAGAGTTATGGGAGACGAACGATTCCGAAGTCCGGTGAGTAGTCGGGAAGAGCCACGATGCGCCGGTTGCTCGGGGCACTGTGCTCTACTACAACCTCCAAGTAGTCTCCGGCTACTAAAAGCGCGGCAGTACTAAGAGAATGGGTTGGGTTCAAAGGGAGCCCGTCGGCATTGTTGGTTTGTGAGGCGGTTATCTGTGACCCATTCACTCGAAACTGCATCACAAAGCGCTCCGTTCCAAACAGGTCCGCAGCGCTCCAGGCCAGATTCGCATAGATCAGGTAGTTCCCGCTTGCTGGAATCACGATTCTTGATGGCTGGGCTGGGTCATGCAGGGCAGCCGTATCCCATCGCTCCTCTGGAAAACTCAGCGCTTGGCTGGAGAACCGCGCCACCGTTATGTCATTCGCGCTATAGACTCGCGCCGCGACATCCAGCAAGGGTCCGGGATCGCCCTTGGGTCCTTCCGGTCCAGGAATCCCCGCCACCTGCACTTGGCACTCATCTCCCAACGCGACGACGCCGGTGCCCGTCACCTTCAAGTAGAGCTGCTCGGCCACCGCCGCGGGCGACAGCGTCGTGTGGAGCCGCACGCCCTTCGTCGGTGACGGCTTCTGACCCTTGGCCTTCTGGGGCAGCGTCTTCTCGACGGTGAGCCCGGAACCGCCCACGAACTTCAGTTCCGCGTGAGCCACGACCCCCGTGCAGGCGTCGTCGGTGTAGAGGTCGAAGGAGAGTGAATCGCCAGCGATGGCGTTTCGCCTGAACTCCTTGAAGTCGGCGAGGTAGGTCACAGGTAGGTCAATGGCATGACCAGTCATCGCGAAAGTTACAGTGGCTAGTACTAAAGAAACTCGGCTAAAGGAACGCATCGAATTTCCTATCTAGAATTCTGGATTGGGCACGCAGAGATCGTCATCTCGTCCGCGGCCGCGTTTGTCGATCGTGCAGTCTCGCTCGCGACCCTTCATCAGAGGTTCATCATTGACCCAATCGGATTTCCTGCAGACCCGACTGCCAACTCGATTCGTAGCGTTGACCATCGAGCAAAATTGGTGGAGTGAACAGCCCAGGGCGTCGGCGAGATCGGTAGTGGCTGTGTTTGGGCATAGATCTCCTGGATCTGGAACGCCATCACCATCACTGTCTTGTAGTCCGGGATCTAAAAGGCATTGCGCCAAATCGGAGAGGGCTGCGTCTAGACTCGATTGCGCCTCAGATAGCTGCGTGCTTGTAGAATCGAGAGCGGTACTGCATTGGGAGAGACTGGTTGTCGTTTGTGTGAGGTCGGTGGAGCACGCGGTAAGGCTGTCGTTACATGAAGCAACATCTGTTGCCAGTTGGGTGAGGGTTGCGTTACACGATGCGAGATCCCCCAAGGCCAGATTTAGATCGGACTCGCAGGTTGCGGCATTGGTCAAACAACCCCCCAAATCGGAGACGCATTGAGTGAGGTTCGACTGGCACTCGACAAGGTTGTTCGGATTGTCCGATACCTGAAAACGGAACTGGGACGAGTTTGAGAATGACCCCGATCCGTTGAAAGGGGGAACGAACAAGGCACCAGCCTGTACGGTTCCGGAGACAATAATCCGATCTCCGGGAAGGAGGTCGAGGACAACTGCATCTTCAGAACCTATCGTCTGATTGAGGGTAGTTAGCTCAGCGTTCAGAAGTGTGCTGAAGAATGAGATGGATATTGTTGCGCTCGGAGGAGAAACATTGACGAACTGCAGGACGACCGGCGTAAGCGCAAATCCGATATCGGGGACATCAAACGCAACCTCCAGTTCGCTACTCAAGACAATCCTAACTAGGCTACTACCGACCCCTGCGGTATTAAAGCCACTAGCGGCTCCCGCAAAACTGATCCGGTCGGCTTCTACGGCTGCGCTTAAACTGCCCTCGCCGAAAGAATTACTAAGCAAGTTCCTATGTAGCTGCGCGGATGCCGAAGCAGTACCTGAATTGTCTGTCTCGACCGGCGCACCTTCGCCTTGTGTGATCCTGACAGAGACGGAGATTGAAACCGGGTCAATCAACAGCGGCACCATCTCCGCTGTAGCTCGGGGCGCGAGAAGGAACATGGAACTGAGGAGAACGAATACATGGACACATTTCATAGGAGCCTCGGGAAGTCTGAATCGAAACGCCATGGTTACGGTGCGGGTGCGCAGCACGATGCCGAAAAGGATTGGTTACACACACCCTGAACTATTACGCCGATGTGATTGATGCGGAGGCCAGTTGAGCCACCAGGCGACCAGCCACTACAGGCACGAGAACTGCTCAAGAAGTTGAGATCTGGACCGGGCGCTGGCGTAAACCACGCATCGCCTATGAGTCCGGCAGGCAGAACGGATACTTGTGCAATGTCTGTGGCTGTGCAGAAGTGACTACCGGGGAATTCATCGACGCAGGCTGTGTTGAGCGCGAAGAACGAGTCCGTGCCAGCGATTTGCGCCGCGGTAAAACCTACGAGTTCCACCGGCTGTGCCTGGGGTGCGGGATCACCGGGGTCACCTTTATCGCCCTTATCTCCCTTCGCCCCTTCGGGACCGGGCGGTCCCTCAGCCTCCCAAGAGATCGGTGCTTCGCTGCTCTTGCACTGTCCCGGAATACCGACGATCCGAAGCTTCCCGGACTTCTGGTGGACACAGCCGTTGATCGTCTCGGTAGCCGCGATGCCAGGAACTAGAACCAACATGACCAAGAGAACAAGAGTCTGTTTCAACATGTCCAACTCCTGTGCAAGCCAGAGGCCATTCTACGCGTGGAACTCGGTGCGGTGGGAATCAGGGTCGCAAGCCGAAGCTATAGAAGACTAGGAGGACTATCTGGGCTACCGGAAGCCCTGTGATATAGGGCAAGCGCCCTATCAGCCCTCGCAGCTCGTCCTGCATTTCCTCTGACAACAGTGAGACCCTAAGGCCCGGGTGGGGTCCTGGGTCACACCCATCCACGATCCGCATGGCGCGGCGAATCGCCACTCGATCGAACTCGTTCATCGTTCCTCACCCCCTAGTTTCTTCACAACGCAAACCACATGCCGACTGCGGGTACCTAGGGAAGGATTCTGAGTCAGGTTTGTGTAGGCGAGTTAACCTTTCGAGTGGTCCACTAGTTCACGGAAGCGGAACCAAAGGAGGATGTGGTGATTAGAGATTTCCTCGGTCTAGTATCTCTCGTCATATTGGTTTCGGGATGCGAAGAGCCTCTGGATCAATTTATCGAGAGAACAACGGCCGAAGTGAGGGCGCAGCCTATTTCGATTGAGTTCGCACGCCTGTACGCGGCAAACATTGACCGGAGGGAGGAGCGGTGCGCCAGGAAGATCGATGACAATGACGATGAAGCAGATGAGATGATCCGCGAGATATTTGCCAGCATGGCTAAACGATCTCGTGCGATGTGCTCTGCGTACAAGCGCGCTGCGGCCGAAAGCGAGATCGTTCTCAACGAGAGCCTTTCCCGCGACGGTCTTATGGGAGACCTTTGGGTGTTCACAGTCTACGAAATGACTTCAGGGGTGAAGCGTAGGTTGCACATAAATTATGTGGAGGAAACAGTAGGTCCATTCATCTCGAAGAAGAAGTGTGATGAGGTCGAGGGAGGCGTAAGGGCGGCGACGGTGGCAACTACCATCTGTACCGAGTGGAACGGGGGCTACGTTCTGCTGCCGACGTATCGTTAGGGAACGACTGAACTGTTTCCCCGCGTGTTGTGCTCTTTCGTCCGGCGACACTTAAGACGGACCAGAGAGGGGGTCTCGGTGTCGATCCGTCAGGCAAGGCTGAGTCTGGTAGAGAGGAAGCCCTGATGCTCCCTTTTCATACTACGTAGGAATCACGCCGCATAGTAGACGACTTAAACGTCCCACCCGAGAACTCGTTTCACGGTTTCATAGACCTCAAATGCGTCGTTCACGTTGGCTGCGGATGCTTTCGCGACCACCTCCCAGGAATAGGTCAAATTCCCTAGGTATCGACATGATTCGCTTCTGTACCGCGGAGAGTTCGAGACGGTTCTTATTCATCGAGCGGTCCATTTTTGCGGAAAACGATTCTCGACCCGGTGCTGCGTTTCGACCCATGATCTTGGCCGCGCGTGACTTCTTGTCGTAGGAGCCTTCGCCTCACGAACCCTAGTGCGCGACTGTCGGCACGGGTTGTGCAGCATTCCGTGACTAGGAGGCGTGCCATGCGATCAACTTTCGCGATCTTGGCTTTGATCGGGTGCATTGTAGTTGCCAACCCGGCGGCGGCATCATGCACCTGGGAATGGATCTGTGACGAGAGTGGCGACTGCGCCAATGTTCCGATCTGTGATTCAACTATCAACATCGTGCCACCGCAACCACCGTCTATTACGCCCATTGTTCCGCCTTCAGTGAGACCGGTCGAACGGCTCAATATTCCGCCCATCGGGACAGATAATTGCACGCAGGTGCGACGGCAGGATGCATACGGAAATTGGGTGTGGGACACCGTCTGTTATTGACCTTCCCGGTGGCGGAGGGAACCCCTAAGCGGAGGCAGGTAATGCGTGAACTAATCGCAATTGGCGCGGCGGTTCTTTTAGCTGGAACGGCTGCAGGCGAAACCATCGATGGCTGTGTGCACCAAAAGTCAGGGAAGCTCCGTGTCGTTGCGATCCCGGGCCAGTGCAAGTCGAACGAGGCTGCGATTTCGTGGGAATCGGAAGGCCCACCTGGACCGGCTGGGTCGGCTGGACAAGATGGAGCGCAGGGGCCACAGGGCGAGGCGGGGGTGTCGCCGCGATACGAGCTAGTGGGCTTTACCACCGCGACGTTTAAAGGAGGTGATGGTGTCCTGGAATATACGTCGGCTTGCCACGCGGAGTTCTCGAATAGCCGGATGTGCACCAGTAAGGAAGTACTCGAAACAGTCAACGTCCCAACCCTATCGGGCGAGGCATGGGTCCGACCTGTTTTTGTGGTGCTCCCTAGGGGCACGACGAACAGTGTTATCGCGGACGTGTCCGGGGCTTTCACGCCATCAAGCGGATCGACAGGTTCCATGTCTTGTGACGCATGGAGGCGGCTTACCGCCGAGTCCGGGCTGATGGTGGAATCGAACGGGGCATTTGACCTGAGGAACTGCAATGACTTCCGTTCGATCGCGTGCTGTGCACCGCCTTCTTGAGCCGGAAAGTCAGCTGGAAAAACGTCCCGTGACTGTTGCACGGCGGAGGAGAAGCAGAGATGAAGTTCAGTGATTTCGGGATGTGCATTGTTGCACTCGCCATACTCTCGTTCGCAAGTTCTGGAAGCGCAGTCGAGCTTCCCGTTTCGTATGTCGCGGACTTTAAGACCTTCAAGAAAGAGGCCGTCGCCGGAAACTCTCTTTCCTTTGACCTCTTCGCGGCCGCGGACTGCACCGGGACGGTGTTTCACGCGGAGCTGAAGTTTCTGGCGAGTGGAGACCTCCAAGTGGAGAAAGTCATCCCGCAGAAAGCCAAGGGGGAAAAGCCGTCGCCGCCCAGGGGAGTGCGGCTTCGGACAACTCTTGGGCCGCCTGTTGTGGTTGAGCAGCTCTACTTGAAGGTGAGCGGCGACGGTGTCGTACCCATTGGCGGCGAGTGTCAGGTTCAAACTGCGGCGATACCGGGGCCGTCCGGCCCAGAAGGGGCGAAAGGGCCGCCCGGAGCGAGTGGACTGACTCTCCGAGTGTTCGACGGCAGCGATGTTAACTTGGGGCTGCTGATCCGAGAGGATCTCATCTTTTCGCCGCTGACTACGGTTACGGCGTACCGTGAGGATCTCGATGCATTCGTTCTCATCGACAAGTCCAATGGACTCTTGATCGGACCCACCGGGGTGGGAGCCATCGTCTTTGAGCTTCCGAATTGCGTCGGGACCGCGTACCTCCCGTTCGAGTTCGCAACTCGGCTCGTCTTCACTGGTCCTGTTACCGCACCTGACCGTTTCTTCGTTGGGGGAAACGAACTGGTGTCATCGGCTCCGTTCGAGTCGATTATTGACCTGCTCTCGCCTCCAGGGTGTATGAACACAGTCGGAGTGAGGCCGGAAGCAGTCACTGCGCGAGAGGTACTGAGCACGGTGGTCGGCATGCCTGTACCTCTCGCTCTGCCGATCCATTCGCGCGCTGAGTAGGCAACGGTGTCTCTCTTTTCGATTTACCTCAACGATCGGAGGGTTGCGCGCCACGCACGACACTACTGGGTCGTCGCTAGAAAGAGGAGAACCTGATAGTGAAGATCGGCAACCAAATAGATTTTGCGCTCGCTATCTCCGGATGCGTGGCGTGCAACTCGATGATCTTTGAACTAGAAGATCCAACGGGTAGAGTTCAGGAAGTTCAAGAACGCAAGGACTACTTCTTTTGGGGTCTGACGCCAACGAGAACCGTAGACGTTCGCGAGCATTGTCCGGATGGAGTTGCTTCTATCGAAGAGGCGACGTTGGCCGAGGACGCTCTGCTGAGCCTAGTGACACTAGGTATCTATTCACCGCGCTCATCAACGTACTACTGTCGCGAGAAGAATTGAGGATGCGTTGGCGACGATGTGTAATGTGTCTTCTTCTCGCAGGTGTGATGTTGTCGGGCTGTTTCCGTACTCACTACATCAACCTCTATGCGGAAGAATTTGAGCCGACTCAGCCTCACTCCGGTCGGGAAGAGTCAAAGAATGATTGGCAGAACTTCTGGATTTTCGGCCTAGTCCCGAGCGATATTGAGATTGACGCGAGTGATGTGTGTGGAATGGGTCACGTGCAAGAGATCGAGACCGAACGAAGCTTTCTGCAGGGCTTTCTCACAGCATTAACCTCTGTGTACTACATCAATATTTACTCCCCCTGGACCGGGAAGATTCGTTGCTTCGATCCGTAATGGAATTCCCGCGCCTTCTTTTTCTAGTTACGTCGTTCTTTGCCGTTGGTGTTTCAGCGGATGCGTATGCCGAGCGGTGCCACCGATCTTCGATTATTAGCCCCGTACCATTTATGGGAAATGACGAAGTATTCAAGCTCGCCGATGGATCGCTGTGGAAGGTGATGTTCGAGTACCAGTACATGTACGAGTACTATCCATCAGTCGTGATTTGCCCGAGTCGAGGGGAGCTTCGTGTCAACGGAAAATCATTGTCAGTTACGCCTGTCTCAGGCGGGGTCAAAGTTCGACGGAATCCGGAGAGAGTGCGACAAGGGTCTGTTTCGGAATTGACGAGTGCGGTCCAGGTAGGACTGAAGCTGTTGGGATATGAATGCGGAGTCATTGACGGGAAGAAGGGACCTAACACGATCGCAGCGATACGGACCTTCCAGCGCGAAAATCAAATACCTTTGACCGGCCAGATAGATTCGCAAACTAGGCGAAAGATGTCGAAAACACTTATGTCGCGTTACGGAAACGATGATTATGTTCGCGCGCTGGTAGAGTTGCTAGATGCGGGGTCGTCGGAGGAGCAATCAGGGCGCCGGAAGCGTGACAGATGTTACGCAGGAATTGGTGGGCCGGCATACGATGGAATCGGGGGGCCATGTTATGCAGGAATTGGTGGACCGGCGTACGGTGGCATCGGTGGCCCTTGTCACATAGGCGCAAGCGGCTTATCAGATGAGTGTCCGAACGCGTGTGTATGCAAGGCGTGTAAGACGAATCAAAATTAGGTGCGCTTGTCAGCGATGCGACTTCACTGAGTTCAACGAAAAGGACTCGGTGAATTCTCGAAAACTCGTCTCGTCGTTGCGCGCCATGCCCCCGATTCCGGTTATTGCTGGCTCTGGTACCTTCCAGTGGTCCGAGGCGTTCACGCACCGGGGGCGAGCGCCCCGCCTGTGGCAGCGCCCAGTACGTTTAGGCGGCCAGATTGGACCGAGACCGAGAGAGATTAATTCGTCGCACTCGAGGCCAGCTAACGGCTGACCTAGTACGCGAATTTCGACGACCAGAATGCCGCCACCCATCAGCGGGATCGAAATGTGGGCGAATCATCGATGCCCATAGTCTTTCCCGAGCGGCCACCCTGTCACACATCGCTGACGACACCGGACACGTGCTGAGTTTCCACCCTGTGGACCCGTTCGTTGATACCCCGCAACCCAAGCAGGTAGGCCTGAGAGTCGCTTCAACGTTTCGAGGTATCTGCGAGGTTCACGATCGTGAATTCGCACCAATCGACAATGAGCCCTTCACTGCGTCGCCATCCCAGTGCATGTTGCTGGCGTTCCGTGCCATATCGTTCGACATCTACAGGAAGGCGGCCCACGCGCGATCCATGCTGAACGCTGCCTCGGTGGTCAGTCGAGACGAGAATCTGATTGCCTTGGCGAATCTAGAATCTCTTGAAGGAAACCTGCTGGGATCCGATTTGGGCCAGCGAGATATGGCCCTCCTGAAGGCCGAAGTAGACCGTGCTCTTCTGGAACGCAACCCCGCCGTCCTCGAGTATCGCGTTCTCGAGTTTTCAGGTGCACCAGTCATTGCCGCTGCCGGGGTGTTTACGCCCGACTTCGACCTCCAGTGCAACCGGCTTCAAGACCTAGGTGATGAGTCTTCACCTTGCGAAACAATTGCGGTCTCGCTTCTACCAAATAAGGAAATCACATACCTAGCCTTCGCATGGCGGGTTCTCGACTCGAGGCCAGCGGAGTTCGTCAGTTCGGTCCTCGAATGCCCGGATGACCGAATAGCGAGCTTGGTTCCGCAGATCTGTCTCGGTTACCTGGAGAACGTATATTTTTCACGTGACTGGTGGCTTTGGCAGTCCACGATACGTCAAACCATACTGGCTCGGTTGACGCGATTTTTTTCTTCGGCTCCGCTGCCGGTCGCTGATCACGAGTTCGTTGATTGGCGATTCAACGGGCTTGTCTAGCCGACCAACGACAGGCTTCAGCCGACGACCATCAGTGCGAGACATCTCGCGAAGCCATTGCTGGACCCGCATCGCCCGACGTAGGAACCGGCGTCCTCGGCATCTACATGCGGCTGGTCTCGCAAGCAGGAGTGTTGGAAAAGTAAGTCAGCGTCCGAGGTGCGGCCCAACGCGGTTGCGGGGAGTTCCGGTACAAGGGTTTTACCTGGAATCGTCGTTTCTCGGAGTAGTAGCCGAAGACCGGAATCCAGCTACTACCCAAATCGAAACGCCATACGTCGGCCACACGACTACGCTCCACAGGGAAAAGCCCAACGCGAGATCGCTCCAGCTTCGAACCTCTAACTCTGAGAAGCTGAGCAGCACTGGGAATCCCAGGATCCAAAGCATGACGGTTAGGCGAAATATCCCCTTAGCCACGTTCAGCAGTTGGCGCTCCTGAAGCAAGAAGCTGCGGAGGTTGTTCCGAGTGCGCTCGATGTTCGCGTGAAGTTCGTGGGCGGCGGCGTTCGGGGCCCCAAGTGCAGTGGCGCCCAGTAGTGTCTGCTCATCGGGCTCGTTGCCGGTGGCGTGATCGACACCTCCGCTGGAGGGCGGCTTGCCGTGGAGCAGGCGGCGCAGCTCGAGCACCTGGGCGTACAGCTCGCGTTCGGTGGGCATCGCCACGGCGTAGCGCGCGGCCGCGTCGAATCAGGTCGCGCCGATGTGGATTTTCCATTCGAGAGGTCGGGGCCAACGACGGAATCGCTATGTCGGGAGCCCTGATTTCGAGGAATTCACTCGGCGCGAGGGCTCACACTTCGATGTCGGCGACGCTGTGTGTGGGGGTAGGGGGTGCCGTTGGGAGTCTCGCTGTCCGCGAGGCCCCTGCAAGGCATTAAGTAATGAATAGCCGGGAATCCCCCATACTCGGGGGACGGGGTGCAAACGGTCGCCATCGACGGTGGGGCTACGGTGAAGCTGGCCCGATCCGCATCGGAAGCGGCAAAGGGAAGGTTAGGTCGATAACGATGGGAGCGAATGGTATGAGGGACGGATCGTTCGCTGGCCCCGTCGCTTGGCAAATACCGCCAGGGTCTGCCACTGATTCGTAGGTGCTCGAAACGACGGTGGTGGTGCCGATAACGTAAGTTCCAGGCACCAACCTGCTCTCATAGACAACGTTCGCGGACAGAAGGGCCTTGCTGCCCTGGTAGTACCCCTGCCCGAGGCATCCGGGTAGTTCGTACACGTGCGAGGGACCTGCGTCGAGCGTTCCGAATTTCGTGATTGGCAGCGTGGCGTCCAGAGATGGTCGATAGGCGGAAAGGTCGTTCAGCGATCCCATCCGAATCCCAATGTCGTTCCCGCTTCCATCAAATACGTGCATCACTTCCGCAGCGTCGCCCGGCGGTCCAGCCGGCCCTTCCGGCCCAGGAACCCCCGCGATCTGTACCTGGCATTCATCCCGCAGCGCCACAACACCCGTACCCGTCACCTTGAGGTAGAGCTGCTCCTCAACCGCCGCCGGTGACAGCGAGGTGTGAAGCCGGACACCCTTCGTCGGCGAGGGCTTCTGCCCCTTGGCCTTCTGGGGGAGCGTTTTCTCAACGGTGAGACCGGCACCGCCTACGAACTTAAGCTCCGCGTGGGTCACGGGACCGGTGCAGGTGTCGTTGTCGAAGAGATCGAAGGAGAGCGAGTCACCCGCAATAGCGTTCCGCTTGAACTCCTTGAAGTCGGCCAGGTACTCAACCGGCAAGTCAATAGCGACAGCTGCAGACTGGCAAAGAAAGAAAATAGTGAGGGCGAATAGACTGCGCATCAGATCCTCCAGCTTCGTTCTTTTCTAAAAAGATCGCTTGCGGCGTATCCGTTGCAACAGCGGGATTAGTAGAACCAGTTCAGCGCCAAGTCCGCATCCCTCGGCGTTGTCTAACGCCGTGACACACTCGGGGTCGTTTCCCGAGAAGTCGATAAATCCATCGTTGTCGTTGTCAACCCCGTCGCTGCACGCTGGGGCTGCACCGAAACAAGCATTCGCAGCGGCTTCGGCATCAGCCAGGTCCACTTCGCATTGCGCCTGCTCGTTGTCTGGGTCACTGGGGAAGGGATCGCAGATGTCTCCAACTAGATCTGAATCAGCGTCCTCCTGCCCAGGATTGGCGTCGTCCACGCAATTGTCGAAACCGTCGAGGATTCCATCGCCGTCCGAGTCGGAGCCTGAGCCCGGCGGGTTGGTTCCCCAGGATGAAACCGTGTCACCGCCGATGAGGTCACCGTCGTGACCGCTCTCCGTTACGTCAGCTGTCTCCAGCCCGCTGCCTTCCTCGAATCTCCAGTAGAGCTGAAGGTCTCCCGCGTTGGTGTAGGAAGCACCGTTGACTTCAAGGTCGGTTGGAATCCCACCGTTGAAAATCTCCGCTACTGCCGACGCGTTAAGTTCTGCATCCCACAGCGCGATTTCGTCCATGTCGGCGTCTGCGTGGTTGCCGAGGTTCCGCGCTCCTGCCCGATAGGGAATGAACGGAATCGTGTCGTAGCTGTTTGCGAAGCTACCTCCGACCACTGAGGGGGTCGGGAGCAAAACACCATCCAAGTAGAGCCTGATGTCGCCGTAAGTTCCACCCGCTGGAGCGGTCATCACTATGTGATGCCATTGCCAATTCTGGAGAGAGCCCATCGCAGGGTTGTTGTTCGCTGTCCATGCGATCTTGTTCCCCCCGCACTCGCAGTTGATACTTCCGCCATCAAAACCTTCCAGCTGAATGGACCATGTCTGTCCCCAGTAGATGATTCCCCAGACGGATGGAAACGTCCCTATGTGCGACCGGTACCACCAACTGATCGTGCGGGCATCGGTGTCCAGGATTCCGGTGTAACTGTCGTTGGCGATCACCTCTCGGCCAATTCCGTTGAGCACCACGTGGAAGTCGTTGTCGAATGCGCTGGATTTTCCTGCAAGGGTCGAGAGCCCGAGTAACATGGCGATGATCCAGTGCCTCATCTTGTCCCTCACTGTCCCTTGCAATCGATGCGATCAAGCTCACCGCTTCTTGTCCGCACCTTGCAGAACGGTTTCGGGGAGCTGGAAGGAATCGGGTCACCCTCAAACTTCGATTCCGCGCACTGCCCCTCAATGGCTTCGGGAGTTGCTTCCCCTGGCGTTGTCTGCGCTCCAAGGGAAATGTCGAACTGGACGAGATTCAACGGCAGTGTTGGGACCCGAAGTAGGCTGTGGTCCTTCGTCTTGACGATGTACTGGAACGATTGCTTGTTGGTCGTTGTCAGGTCCTTGACCACAATGGATGTCACGCCCTGTGCGGACCCAGGCAAACAGCCTGGCGGAAACGCCCCGGTGCGGTTGGTGTAGCGCGATGTCGTCCTTCCGCTGTTGGTGGTTGAAACGCGCCATCCATCCCGTGATCCACACTGGAGGGCACCTACCAAGCCGGGGGGAACGTTTGCCTCGTAGAGCAGTCCATCAGAGTCCTCGATTGCGAGGTGCAACCCAATAGCTTCCAAACCGCTGGATGGAAACGTGGCTGGGTTAGTGAAGCCCTTCGCCAATATCCGCTGCTCGCCGGGTCCACGGCTGAGATGAGTAACTCTCACCTGGGACTTGATTGGATTCTGATCGGGCGGGTTCGTGGGAGGATTGGTCCAGGCGGTTGTGGTGCAGGCATCACACAAATCTCCGATACCGTCCGCGTCGTTGTCCGTCTGGATAGAATTCGCCACTTGGGGACAGTTGTCGCAGACATCGCCCACGCTATCGCCATCGAGGTCGGACTGGTCGAAGTTCGCAATATTGGGGCAGTTGTCCGAATCGTCTCGAATTCCGTCAGAGTCAGCGTCCGGAGCCGTTCCCGGCATGATCGCAAGATCAACGAACCCCACTAGGTCCGGCAAGAATCCGCCGGACGATATCACTGAACTAAACGCACCTGACGGTGCGACGCGAATCAGCGCACCATTGGCTTCAAAAACGACGATGTTCTCGGAAGGCTCTACCGCCACGGCTAGCGAAAACTCATCGGACCAGACCGTGCTTTGGCTTCCACTAACTGGATCAACGCGAACCAGTGCTTCACCGGCTACAAGGGCCTGGCCCGTATCTTCAACTGTAATGCCAAAGGGGCTGGTTATGCTGGCCAACAGTTGTTGATCACCTGTTGTCGCATCGACTCGTATCACCCCTGTACTCAAGTCTAGGACCAGGATATCGCCGGTGGGTTCGACCGCAGTGTCCACGACGAGCGTCGAGACAAATGACGTGACCAACGTCTGTTGGCCTGACACAGGATCGATCCTCACTAAGGTCAAATTTTCAGCGTCAAAGCAGATGTTGGCCGTCGAATCCATCACATAGACCTCGCCATTCGGACTAACGGAAATTCCATACGGCGAATGAAGGTTGCCACCTTGGTAGGTCTGAAGGACCAGGCCAGTGGCGGGGTCGATGCGTTGCACATCTCCATCAGTGAGGAACAGGTCGCCATTGGGCGCAAACGCGACTGATGTAGGTGGCGGCATGCTCTCCAAGCGCTGCTGCGCGCCCGTTACAGGATTCACGAGGATCGGTCGGCTCGCGGCACATGAGATGTAAATTGTCGGCGAAATCAAGATATCGCCCGGAACCAACGGAAACCCTGCAGCCATTGTCGGCATAAGCGCCGTCGCAACCAGGCAGATACAGAAACTCTCGCATCTCAGACGGACGGAACGCATCGATCGTCCTCCCTGCCCCTGTCACCCCGATCCACAGTGCAGTCCCTATCGCGCGACTTCATGATCGGCTCGTCGTTCTTCCAGTCGCTCTTTTTGCAGACGCGACTACCGGTTCGGTCTGAGGCATCAACCAGCCCGCAGAACTGGTCCAGAGAGCAGCCGTCGCCATCAACCTCCTGGGCGGCGGGAGTGGCCGGGCATGAATCCGTGGAGTCATCTTCGCCGTCACCGTCGGTGTCTACGAATACGGGGCTGATCTGGCAGAGGAGGAGATCCGCCTCACACTCGGCTTGTTCATTGTCGCGGTCGTCGGGGAAGGGGTCGCAAGCGTCGCCTACGAAATCGAAATCTCTATCCAACTGATCTGAGTTGGCCTCGTCGGGGCAGTTGTCTCGAATATCGGGAACATCGTCCCCATCGGCATCCGGAATCGGTGGTGGTGGAGCGTCTGATTCAGCAGAGCCCCGAAGATCCAACACCAGCCTGAGATTCGGCTGCAACTCCAAAGAGTGTCCGAGCGCATTGAGATTGAACGCGTCGTTGTCGAAGGTAGCGGCGACCTCTGTATAGATCTCTATTGCGACCTCAGACAGATCGGGCGTCGGAATGAAAGTGCCCCGCAAGTTGATACCCGACTGATGAGTCTCCACTACTGTTTCGGTGTTTCCGAGTACCTCGAATACTGTGGTGAGTGTTCCATCGCAGAATGAAAAGGTTTCATCAAAGTTCAAGTTGATGGCTAGATTTGCGTTGATGTTCAGGCAGTGGAATTCCAGCTCCCTGACCGTCAATCGAAAGGGAACCTTGCCGTCGAAGCCAAGATCGAACTCTCCGTCAAAGGAAGGACTCGCGTAGGACGCAAAGAACTCGATCGAGGAGAATGAAGCTGTTCTACGGTTGGCAGAGATCTCGGTTGAGATCGTTACCAGTAGGTCGTCGTGCTGAATCGACATGCTGTTGAACGGCTGGGTGACGCCGTCCACTCTCGTCCGGAGCTGAATATTATTTGAAGAACCCCGCAGGTTGTCCGACTGACTGAAGAGATATTCGAGGTTGATCGGAGCTTGCGCCGAAGCCGCTGGTCCAAGTAGAAGAGCACAGAGGTGAGCAGCTACAACAATGGTGATGTCGCGGGCAGACACCGGACAGACAACGAGACGCATGAGTCTCCTCCTGGGCTTGTCGTGAACAAGGAATGTGCCTCGGTTACTTCGCCAGCATCCCTCATTTCACTCACGTATGTCGCAATGATTCACCGTGTGGTGGCGAAATGTCTCGCGCGAGGCTCGCAGGGTCGGGAAAACTCCCTATCCGTGAGGCCTCCTACTGTTTGGCCCACAGTCCTCTACCGGTTCTTCTGGCCTCCTGCTCGGCCTCGTGGAGATCGGCCTCGAAGAGCCTTCCCTTCCCGTACTTGGTCCAAAAGTGTGACCACCCTTGCCGAATCATCTCAACGTTGAGGTTTCGACCATCGACGTACAGGTAGGCCAACAGACGCTTGTAACCTCCCTGTTTCGGTTTGCCCGGGACTTCAAAGCTGAGGTAGACGTTTCCTTCGCGAACCATCGCTTCTAACGAACTCTTGGCCTCCTGGTACCCAGCCTCACCTCTTTCCGGCGTGTTGATCCTGAGGAGCCGGACGCGGTCACACACACGTCCGCACCGAACGTCCACGGTGTCTCCATCCACGACGTAGGGGACTGTGCAGGGACCGAACATTGGTTGGCCGTTGCCAGTAGCGGCCTTGAAGACGCCACCCCACTCAGTTCGCGGGCATGGCCCGGAAGGGGCTGTCGCGCAGCCCGTCGCGAGGAAAGCCACCAGGAGTATGGTTGATGATGAACCTACACCCCTCTCCATCAACCTCACGATAGAAGCTTCGTCACAAGCTCGTCGCGAGCCGCCTCGAACTGTTCCGGAGTCAGCAGCCCTTCCTCCTTCTGCTTTTCAAGATCGTCGATCTGGCCCTTCAACTTTTCGAGCCGGTCTGACTTGAGCTTCCCCCTGTAGGCGAAGGCAATGGCCACCACAAGAGGAACCACCACCCACCCGACCGGGTTCAGCACCAAAGCCGCCAGAAGCGTCGTGACCGCCATGTAGATTCCGAAGCCGGACAGTTCCATCGCAACGATGACAAGACCCGTTAGAACGGCTGCCGTGAAGGGATGCTTGGGGTTCCGCAACGCCTCCTTCACGTCTTCTCGGTCACGCGGCACGAACCGACGTGCCTCCCTGATCGATCGAGCGGCCTCTCGTGAGGCGCGCTTCAGGCTCTCTTTCGATCGGGCGACCTGATGGCGAGAACCCTCCAGGAGGTCCGTGTGAGACTCGCAGGCCGTGCAGTCAACGGTCAACGCCGAGAGCCGAACACCGGAGAGAACCACCCGGAGCTCAAGGTCGGCCTGGCATTCGTCACAACTGGCAACCGGTAGTCGGAAACGTTTCTCCATGGTCTATTGGCAGACCTCGTACGCGTTACACGCGCACCCTCGTCCCTTGTGGCAATCGTAGCTCCTGCGGATGCAACTGTTGCCGCAGGCTTTGCCTTTGGAACACACGCGGCAGCATCGTTCGCGGGGGGTGCAATTCTGCGCGGTCTGTTCCACAACGGACGCTGAGGGGGAGCCGCTTGCAAGTTGCACAGTTTCGTCGAGTGAGGAGCGGGATGTATCAATCGTTGAAGTGTCGGCGGCGGAAGAGCCAACTACCAACAATGACAAAGCGACGAGGAAGAGACTCTTGGGCTCCGTCATGGCATCAGTCGGTGCCGGGGGCGGTGCCTCTACGGCGCCAGTTCGATTCGGAATGGAACCACAAGTGGAAATGTGAGATCCGTCGTGAGCGGGTCTGCTGGAACCATTCCGGTGGCCGTACCAATGCTGAGGGGAAAGCAGACTCCGTCGCCGATTTCGGACTGTCGCTCGATCGAAACGCCAAGCGCTTCCTGTACCAAGAACAGGTCTGCCCCACCAGTGGTTACGACCGATCCCGTGAGATTTTCCTTCACGTAACCCTGCCCGGTACAGTCCGGCGTTTCGTACTCGACGAAGGTTTTGTTGTCCAGCGCCCCCGAAAGTTTGACACGGAACACCCCTTCAGACTCGCGAAAAAACGTGTAAGACCCCAGCTCCTGATCCACCAGAATGCCGAGGTCGAGATCGTTGGCATCGAAGAGGTGGAGCACCTGCGCAGACTCCCCCGGAGGGCCGGGGATCGCAGCGGCTTGTGGCTGGCACTCCCCACCCAGCGCCACAACGCCCGTGCCCACCACTTTGAGGTAGAGCTGCTCGGCAACCACCGACGGCGACAGCGTGGAGTGAAGCCGCACTCCCTTTGTCGGCGAGGGTTTCTCGCCTTTGGACCGCTGGGGGAGCGTCTTCTCGACGGTGAGCCCGGCACCACCCACGAACTTCAGCTCTGCGTGAGCCACAGCTCCGGTGCAGGTGGCGTCGGTGTAGAGGTCGAAGGAGAGCGAGTCGCCCACGATGGCGTTGCGCTTGAACTCCTTGAAGTCGGCGAGGTACTCGACGGGGATGTCGGCGGCTGCGGCCACTACTGGAACGAAGATCAGAATCAGCATTAGGAATCTCACGGTAGGTCCTTCCTTAGTTGGTGCCGGGGGCGAGATAGAGCGGCAGGGGGAAAGGGAACGTAAAGCCCGAACTCACAGGTGTGGCGGTAACAACGGTTTCCATGTTTGAAGTGAGGATGCAAACATGAGGAGACCCTGAGAGCTGCGATTGAAATTGGCGGGTTGTTATGGCTGAAATATCACCTACCCATTCGCTGCCGGTTTCAGAGAATATAAATTGTTGGACTAGAAACGCTTTGACGTACGCCTGCCCCGTACAGTCATTTGACTCAAACCACACCCCTCCGCCGCCACCGTACTCGCCCGTCGTTGGGGTTAGTGCGACGATCGCATCGATGGATTCGTCATAGAATGCCGACCCTCCACCTATGGAAACTCCTAGGTCGTTTCCATCTCCGTCGAACAGGTGCATCACTTCGGAAGGATCACCGGGCGGTCCCGGGATAGCCGAAACCTGCGGCTGGCAATCACTCTCCAGCGGAACGATGCCGTCGCCGGTCACCTTGAGAAACAGCTGCTCACCGACCGAGGAAGGAGCCAGCGTAGTAGAAAGCCGGATACCCCTGGGCGGGGACGGTTTTTGTCCCTTCGCCCTTTGTTGGGTCACCTTCTCGGCAATTACATCCGTGGCCCCGGCGAACTTCATCTCGCCATAGACCGCGCTGCCGCTGCAATCCGATTCGGCGTGGAGATCAAACGACAATGGTGCGCCAGCGACGACGTTCTTCTTGAACTCTTTGAAGTCGATCAAGTAGGCAACCGGTAGGTCAATGGCATTGGCACTCGTTGCAACGATCCCAGTCGCGACCACTAGAACAGCTCTGCTAAAGGAACGCATCGATACTCCTAACTACGATTCGGGATTGGGAACGCAGAGGTCGTCATCCCTTCCACGACCCTGCTTGTTTATCGTGCAGTCTCGCTCGCGACCTCGCATGAGTGGTTCGTCGTTATGCCAATCCGCCTTCTTGCAGGTCCGGCTACCGGTGCGATCTGCAGCACTAATGACTGAACAAAACTGATCGATGGAGCAGCCATTGCCATCGACAGTCTCAGCTTCCGGGGTGTCGAGGCATGAATCCGTGGAGTCGTCTTCACCGTCCTGGTCTGAATCCACGAACGGCGGGATCAGCAGGCACTGATCAAGGTCTACTTCGCACTGTGCTTGCTCATTGTCGGGGTCGTCGGGGTACTCGTCACACGCGTCGCCGACCTGGTCGGAGTCGGCGTCTTCCTGGCCGGGATTGGCGTCATCTACGCAGTTATCGAAACCATCGAGGATGCCGTCACCATCCGAGTCTGCGCCCGAACCAGGCGGATTGGTGCCCCACGAAGCAACTGTGTCGCCACCGATGAGGTCACCGTCGTGGCCGTTGCCAGCGGTGTCCGCAGTTTCTAGTCCACTGCCTTCCTCAAATCTCCAGTAGAGTTGGAGATCTCCTGCGTTGGCGTATGACGCTCCGTTCACTTCAAGGTCAGTAGGTACTCCGCCGTTGAAGATCTCGGCAACGGCGGCCGCGTCAAGCTCTGCGTCCCACAGCGCAATTTCATCCATGTCGGCATCAGCGTGGTTGCCCAAAGCTCTAGTGCCGACTCGAAAGACGGAAACGACCGGATTATCTGATGGTGTGTCGTACGCATTGGTCAAGGTACCACCAGCCACACTCACGACCGGCACCTCGGACCCGTTGAGATAGAACCGAACATCTTCCATCGTGCCTGAGTCAGGCGCTGTCACCACGAGGTGATGCCACTGGCCGTCTTGTAGGGAGGGGATTGCGGGATTTCTCAGGATGCTCCACCCGAACTTGGTGCCCCCAGCATTCCCGCTGGCTTCGACGTACAGAATTCCATCCTCAACGTTCTGCAGCTGAACGGTCCACGACTGCCCCCAGTGCACAATTCCCCAGGTGGTCGGGAACGACTGATCGTGCGACCGGTACCACCAACTGATGGTCCTTGCACTTGTGCCTAAGACTCCGAAATACCCATCAGAGGCATGTACCTCTTGACTGAAGCCATTCAGCACGAGGTGGTAGTCGTTGTCGAATGCGCCTGCTGGGCCTGCCAGCGTGGAGAATCCGAGGACTACCGTGACGATCCAATGTCTCATCGTGACTCTCCCTTGCTACCCGCAACCGTTGACTCTCGTCGCACCTACGAGGAGACCATGTCTGACGCTACCACCAGCATCTCTCATAGCTCCTCGGTGTGTCAAAAAGGTGCACTGCCACTGACAATACAACTCGGCGGGGAAAGTTCGGTTTCGGGGCGGGCCTCCCATAGCTACGGCCGGATTCCAAAGCTGTAGAAGGTCAATGCGATTGCCTGTAGTGGGTGGATCTCTGCGGAGTACGGCAAGCGCTCTATGAGGGCACGAAGCTCGCCGCGAAGCTGTGGCGAGAGGTCACAGATTGGTATCCCCGGATGTGGTCCCGGATCGTGACCATCGACAATCAGCATGGCGCGCCGAATGGCGAGCCGATCGAACTCGTTCATTGTTCATCACCCCCCGTAGAACGCTCTACGCAATCTGCGTGCCGGGCGGTGGACGATGGAGAAGGTCCTCTGCGTCACTTTCGTAAAGTCGCGGTAACCTAAGCGGCGACCACAAGGTTCACGGAGGGGCGTTGTGCTTAGGTCGAGCCGAATAGTTGCGAGCCTGGCGGCGGTGCTTTGTTCCGTTCTGGTCGCGTGTGCGGAGTCAACTCTTCACATGGTTGAGCGTGTCATCGACGGTGACACCATCGTGCTCGACGGTGGCGAGAGGGTTCGCCTCATCGGTGTCGATACCCCGGAAACCGTTCATCCTCAGAAGCCAGTGGAGCGATTCGGCAAGGAAGCGAGTGCCTTTTCCAGGCGCATGTGTGAGGGTAAGCAGGTTCGACTGGAGCGCGACCCCGAAAGCCGTTCCATGGACAAGTATCAGCGGAGCCTTCGGTACGTCTATTTGCCAGATGGGACTCTGCTCAATGTTTTGATAATCCGAGAAGGGTTCGGGCACGCACTGCGAACGTATCCGCACTCGCGGCTCGCGGAATTTGTTGAGGCGGAATCGGAAGCGAGGCGAGTGGGGCGGGGACTGTGGGCGCAGGGCACTGACTAAAGCCCTCAGGGTGGGGAACCTAACGATGCGATTACGACGTAGGTTGGCGATCTATGCTTTGTTGGTTGGACTCCTAGTTCCATTTTCTAACGCGACTGTTCAGGCCGAGGAATCGCTGAATCGTCTTCCTGCGGGCGAGAACACGTCATACGTGCAAGCTGCTGCGGACATCTCCTTTGATGCAGACCCAAAGCAGGCGCAGTCGTGCATCCCTCGATCCCAGTGCTGCAAAGTGTGCAGCAAGGGGAGGGCGTGTGGGAATTCATGCATACGCGCGGACTATTCATGCGGAAAAGGACGGGGATGCGCATGCAATTCCTATGAAGTGTGCCGGTAAGGTGTTGGGCAGCGAGCAACGGAGCGAATCAACACGGAGTGATACCCATGCGCGCCTCAGCCGAATTGCTGCATTCTACTGCCTTGGCTTAGTCGCATGCCTCGGATGCGCAACGGGCGCGATTCTTTCTGAATCGAAAAGGCTTCAGGATGAGGGTGACCTGGGTGCGGCCTATCGAACGCTTAGTGAGTTCTCTAAGGAACACCCCGGGAACGTGGCGGTCCAGAATGAACTGAAGCAGGTGGGACAGAATATTGGATGGGAAGCACTCGCCCACGATCGCACTTTGTCTCCTGCAGACCTTGACCAGCGTCTAATCCTTCTGAAAAAGGCTCCGTTGGAGCACTTCTATCAGCCGGAACTCAAGAACCGCATCGCGTCCATTGATAAGAAAGCAAAGGAGAGGGACTCGCTCGTCAGGCTGGCAGATGAAAGCGATGATCTTGCGCAAAAGATGGTGATCGCGTGGAGGATTCGCGAATACCGTGACTACTCAAGCGAGGTCGCGAAACTCTTGGATTCGATCAACGACCAAAGGGATGCTCTGATCTCAACCATCACTGACAAAGAGCGCACCGATGTGGACCATGCTCTACTTCTATGGGAAATTGCCGCGGAAACCTATCCGGAAACTGTCTTCCCGGAGCGAGCCCGTCTCAAGGCAGCGGAATGCACCAACCGAATCGGTGCCAAACGCCACGCTGCGAATGCTAGGCGCTCGCCTGCTACAGCGGCTGCCATTGGGATCGTTGCACTTCCTTATTGCTCCGCTGATTCAGAAGCTCTACGCCGGATAGAAGACTGGGTAGACGAGTCGCTGAATGCCTATAGGCCAACGGTGGCGCTGGATTTTGATCTTCCGTCAGGCCAGATTGCAACAATCCGATCCAGGCTCAGCAAGAAGGTTTCGCTCGCTGCGTCTCTCCCTACGGATGGATCGGGAATCTTGGTAAGCGCATCCGTGCTTGACGCGGGTGTAACGGTCGAAAAGAACGTAAACCAGAAGTTCTCTAAGTTCCTTTCAGGGTATCAGCAACTCGCCAACCCCCGTTACAACGAGTTGATGAACGGATACAACCAAGCCGTTTCAATGCAACACCGACTGACCGCGAACGGTGATGTGGCCAGCTCCCTAGCGGCGATCGTGTGGGCAGTGAAGGCAGGCGAATACAGGAATGCGCTTGCTGACACTCCTGCATACCTTCAGCTCCCGATCCACCAAGATTATCAATACCTTGAATCCCGTTTCGCTTTGTCACCCCGTGTGGCTGTGTCACTCCGGATATGGGACTCCCGCGACCGCTTTGTCGTTGAGGATAGACGGATCGAGCGTTCGCGTACTGTGGAGAAAATCGGACTGAGTAGTGTGCATCCAGATGACATAAACGGACTGACCGACCGTGATGTTGGCGAGGATGATGTCGAGCGACTGGTGCAGGCTGCCTGGAAGGAGGTCGTTGAAGAAATTGGGGATATTGCGCTCTCGGCCATTGGCGAAATCAATCTAGCTAGGGGACGAGATAGTCTCGCCGTAGGCGCGCCTGGCTCCGCGAGAGAGTACTACCTGGCTCATCGGCTGAACGAAGAGATTCCAAAGAGTGCGTTTAAAGAAATCGTTCCGAAACGGATTGCGCAGAGGGCCAAACGTCTCCCAATTGAACTCGCCGAATGGCCCGACAAAATCGTCTTTGTTGATCCGTTTAAAGATTTCGTATCGGGGGAAGTGAGCGATGAGGATTTCGGGCCGGTCATGGAGAACATCGTCTTCGCGCGTTCCCCTGAACGAAAGAAAGCTGTCGTGTCCAGGCGGCCGAGTCACGCTCCGAAGGTCATTCTGCCGAAGCGGCTACCGCATGTTTCTTCCGGGACGGCACGGCGGTATGCCTCGATTTCAGATCTTGTTCGTGAGCGCTCCGAAAGCGTCGTCGTCATCGAGACTACTTTTAGTACAGGTAGCGGCGTCATTGTTGATCCGAAGGGACTTATCGTCACGAATCACCACGTCGTTGGAGACGCATCGGAAGTAATTGTGAAGCTCGCCGACGGGCGAAAATCGGTCGCCAAGGTTCTAGAACACTCGGTTTCGCGGGATCTCGCTCTACTGAAAATAGAAACGGTAGGGTTGATGGCAGCACCGATGGCCCGAACCCGCGATTTGGAAGTGGGCGAGACTGTCGTCGCAATCGGTGCGCCACTTGGTCTCGAACAGACCGCCACTAGCGGGATCGTCAGCGCCGTACGAAGAACTCCGTTGGATTACGTTGATGAATCGGTCACGCTCATTCAAACGGATGCAGCGATCAACTCGGGAAACAGCGGGGGACCATTGCTGAATATGTCAGGGGAGATAGTGGGAATCAATACCAAGAAGCTCTCAAAGCTTGGTGTGGAGGGACTTGGGTTTGCGGTGTCAGTGGAGGAAGTCAGGAAAGCGTTTCGTTCTCATCTGGGGCACCGATAGGGAAATGAGGACCATTCATCTTGCGTCGGAAACCCTCCTTGCTTGAGGACCCCGTGATGGAGATACGGCAGAACCATGCTCATGCAAGTTCGATGGTCAGTGTTGGGAAATGGGTCGGATTGGCTCTGAGCGTTGTCTGGCTCACGGCTTGTGGACAACAGACCTGGACAGGAATCATCTACCTTGACCGAGCGGACCTCACACGGTCGGTGACGCTCGGTACATTCAGGTCCTTGGACATGTGCCGCCAAGCTTGTCAGTCTGCCCTCGACGGCCGCGGTGCCTTGAATTCTGGAGACTACGAGTGTGGCTTGAATTGCGAAGTAGATCGCGAACTCGGCGGAATTAGCGTGTGTTCCCGCACGGAGCGATAACGACGCGCCAGTACGATAGGAGACGATATGCGTTCTTTAGCACTTGCAATCCTCTTCGTTGTGATGACACCAGCCGTTTCCAACGCCGGACCATTTTGCGACGAGATTCGGGATTCAACTCCCGAAAAGCAAGGTGCTTGGGTCCTCACCATTGTAGATGGGATGTTGGCTAACTGGCCCCTGCACGCCCGATACAAGAGGATCACCTCTGAAGCCGGGGTACTGGAGATGTTCTCCGACGCCCGCAGGAAAATTGCAGCGGAGTGTATGGAGGGAAAGGATTTTGCTGCTGGAATAGCCCTAGGAGAGGACCTTGCGATCTACAAGATGAGCCTTATGAGTATCTCGGAAGGCTTGAAGAAAGCTCCAGCGCAATAGGGTCTAGTTTTTCGATTAGTGTGTCTTGAGTGGTCGGCGGCATGCTCCGCACAAGGGAATAACATGGAGGTGGGGATATAGATGACTACCGCTGATCTTCTCCTCGATTTCGCCAGAAAATTTCGCGACCGAGTGGACTTGGATTCCATACAACCCAAACTCAGAAACGTCAGCGGGGAGGACCGGCGGGAGGCGATGCTCTTCTCCGTCTACCATCTTCTCTTCTCCGGCGCTGTGGCGGAAGCAAATATCGAGCACTACTTGGCGGAGACGTGGGACGAGAGCCTTCCCAAGGCCGTCTTGCCCGGCCCCGTTGAAACTCGCGCGGGTCCCGAGGACCGCTGGGCGAACTTCCTAGCTTGGAAGGGCACCGAGTTTGGTGACACTCAAAACATCATCGGAGCGCTCGCCTTCTCTGTGGTCGCCCTCTTCTTTTTCGAGGGGTTCTGCAAGCTGGTGCTTGAGTCACAACTCAGCGGACGCCGGGTGCGGCTGAACGACGTTTTTGTGTTTCTGCGGGAGGATGCGAGGGTGACCATCGAGAAGCTCGACACCGCTATTTTTCTCAACCGATACCGAAACGCCTGGCACAGTTTCGGGCAGTACTCTGGCACGCGGACGGAGTGCAAGGGCGTGAGCCTAACGCCGGGACACCGTCTCCCTATTCTCAGCATGGCGACTCGTGACGCGATGCTCACCGACCTGTTGGATCTATTCCTTGAAGTTGACTCGACCTATTAGTACTCGTCGGATTAGTAGATCTTTTGGGAGCCCTTCGTAGCTGGCGTCGTGCTCCGGCAGGCCGCGTTTTCTCAGGTATGTCTTCGATTTCCGCGACCTCTTGGGTTCCCTAGCTCGGGGCGCAGATCCCATCCGCCGTCGCGTCTTCGGGTTGTGTGTGTTCCAAGAGTTGTCAAAGGAATTTGGTAGATGATATACAACGATTTCAGTGGGTTATGTCTTCAAAGGACGGGTTTGAGTCCCGTCCGCCCCGCCATTTTTCTTTTCATTTCCGGTACTTTGGGGCCCCTCGTTTTCTACGACAGACAAGCGACGGACACGAAGCACTCTAACTAGCCCAGAGTAAGACAGTTTCGCGTACCGCCGCGTAGAACGAATGTCGCTCCGCGGTTTCCGCGCGATGTGGAAGGAAACGCAGGAAACCTAGGAGTCACACCCACGGATAGAGTCGCTGAAGACCCACACGTGCATCCCTGCTACGAAACCAACCTCCACCGCGAAGTTCGTAAGAGCGAATCGGAAGAAACACATCTTTCCAGCGCTGTGCAGCCGAGTTGTCGAGTTCCTCAACAACAGCGAGCGTTTCGCACCACTCTGTGACCGAGCGAACCTCTGTTGGGCTATCGGTACGAATGTCATTCGCGATTGATCCGGCTCGGGCGGCGATCAATAAGGGAAAGAGAGGTGTGAAATCGAGAGCGCGCGATATCGGACGGTCAAGTGACGCGTTGATGTAGTGATCAATTGAGAAAACCTTCTCACCACTGGCCGCAAGGACGGTTATCACTATGTGAACTAGACCCATGGCCACCGTTAGCTTCGTTCCCGCGACCCAAAATGCGAGGCCTCTCTTCCGATCAAGCCCCTTCGCCCAGACAAGCCATCTATTCGCGAGGAGTGAGTTCAAGATTAGGGGCAACCCAACGAACCACGAAAGGAGTAGGAGGGTCCCTAACGGATCTAGCAAAGCGACATTCCTCGGAGACGGATTCCGAATTATATTTGGCCAGCGGGCTTCGCCACGCAAGCTGTTTTCCGAGCCTGGAATCCGGTTTGCTCGGTGCCAGCCTATCCTGTCACCCTTCTTCCAGGACCGGAAGCTCATCAGCCGGAGCCACCGGGCCCCGCGCAGCCAGTCCGCCCGACGCCTGGTAAGCTACAAATTCCGTCCCCCCCTCGTGTGGCCCACGCCGGCGCCGAAGAAGGGCCTAACGCCTCGATCGCAGGAAATCCTTTCCGAAGGACTCCGAAAGTTCGGGTATCGCTACAGCGTAACCGATCCCCTCCGCTCGCTTGAGGGTGTTGATGCCGATTACACGGCCAGTTTTGACGTGCACGAGAGGCCCGCCGGAGTTTCCCGGATTTATCGCGGCGTCCGTCTGGATATAGTCAACTCCATCGTGCTCCCGTCTAGCGCTTACTATTCCGCGAGTAACAGTCGCCTCAAGCCCTATGGGCGCACCAATCGCATAAACCTCATCGCCAACTTCGTATGAACGTCCGAGTGTAGAAAAATCCGAAGTTGACGCATCAATCGAAATTAGCGCGAGATCACTTTCAGTGTTCCGCGCCAGCACCCGACCTACGTGAATACGGTTGTCATGCAACTTAACGATAACCTCGCTGTTGGACTCGACAACATGGGCGTTCGACACGACTAATCCACTACTGGACACAATAACACCGCTACCAAAATTTCCGGATGCCGTCGCCACGATAACCACGTGCCTAACGAGTTTCCTAAGGTCAACCTTTGACCGCTTCCTTCGGTTGGTTGCCGAATTCCGTAGAATCGTGTTTCGCGTCTGAGGCCTATACTCCCGAATAAGCTTCTCTAGGATGGGGTACCCCTGATTCGATGCGACCTGATCCGGTGTCTCCCAATTCTGGTTTCTATGTGCCTTGTTTGCGCCGGCCTCTAGCAGCATCCAAGCAAGAAATTGGTCACCGTTGTTCGCTGCGTGATGAAGTGCCGTGTCTCCAAACTTATTCGGAGCATCGGGATTGGCACCAGCTTGCAGAAGCAAACGGGAGACATCCGTTTCCTGACTAATCGCTGAGTACAGCAAAGCCGTGCTGCCTCCCTCACCCTCTAGGTCCAGCTTCGGGCGAAATTCAAGAAGCATCTTAGTTTTGGAGACGTCGCCAGAGTGAGCTGCGAGCATCAGAGCAGTTGTCGTCTGGTCTTCCGAGATTCTCTGGTTTACATCGGCGCCGCTTTTCAAAAGCAACCGGCTTGTTTCGTCGTGTCCCCCATGCCAAGACTGGGCGAAGGGAGTCATTCCGCGAGTATTCCTTTGGTCTGCTTTCGCCCCGTGCTGCAAAAGTTCTCTGCAAAGCTCCGTTCTTCCAGCGCTTGCCGCATGGTAAAGTGGGGCGTTTCCGGCGGAGTCTGTTAGCTCGACCGATGCGCCGTATTGAAGCAATTTCGAGGCGACGTCGTAATTACCCTTACCGACGGAATATACGAGTGGGTACGATCCTTCCATTCCGTGGTTGGGATCCGCACCAGATTCGAGCAATCGATAGGCAAGTTCAGAATTCCCTGAAAGCAGCGATTGGAATACGGTGGATTCATCCTCCGCTCCGTCAGGCCTCGCACCGGCATCAAGTAGTGTTCTCGTGACTTTAGGATTGTCCAACAGAATGCTTGTGAGTAACAGCGATCTTTCTTCTATTGAGATGTTGGGGTCGGCACCATGAGCAAGGAGAAGATCGATCAGAGTCAAGTCGTTAGTCAATACCGCGTTGGATAGGAGGGGTTCCTCGGTTGCTGGATCTACTGCATTTGGATCGGCGCCTTTCTCTAGGAGATGTTGAACTGACCGCGGATCTCCAGGTTCAAATTCGTGATTTTGATCTTCGGGAAACATCTCGTTGAGATGAGCGTGACGGCGCGGATCGAAATTGATCGCAAGTGTCAGCGGAGTCCCGCCATAGTCGTCCACCACTTCCGTGTTGGCCCCGTGCTCGAGAAGCGATTGTAGGACCGCAAAGTGCCCCTGCTGTGTAGCGACGTGGAGCAAAGATGTGTCCGATACCAGCATTTCGGGATCCGCACCGTGATCAAGAAGCAGGTCTGTTAGCGAGAGATCTCCTGCAATTGTCGCTGCCATGAGGGGTGTAAGGCCACGAGTCGAGCGCACGTTAGGATTCGCGTTCCGCGAGAGTAAGAGTTCGGTGGCTGGGACATGGCCGTACAACGTCGCATAAATCAACGGTGTGGTGTTGTCGTTATCCTCGCGTTCAACGTCCTCACCCCGATCCAGGATGAATGCGAGCGAGAGCGTGTCATTAGAAGCTGACGCTGCATGAATTGGCGCGAAACCGTCACTACGGGATTCTCCAAAACTCGCACCATTTTGGAGGAGAGAAAGGGAAAGTTCATCGTGGCCTTCGTCAAGTGCGTGATATAGAGCGGTTGTTCCGTCGCTGTCTCGAATATTGAGCGATGCACCACGCCGGACTAGGAGCTCGACTAATTCTGCGTTTCCATTGACGGCGGCGTAGTGAATAGCAGTCTCGCCGTGATCGTCCGCGAAATCGACATCGGCTCCGCCGTCAATGAGTTCGCCGGCCATCGCGAGGTCTCCGGAGACCGCGGCTAACAAAAGGCGATCTGATGACGACTCGCGGTTCACCCCGGATCCGTCGAGTTTTGTTGCGCAGGCAAGCGAGATAATGAGGAGTGCGGAGAGAGCGCCAGTCCTCGCGCATCGTAGAACAAAGTGTTCGCTCGCCATGGAAGCCTCACGCAAGGCCGATGCCGGAGATTTCATGGGGCCCCCAAGGCGTTGCGCCCTGTCTCGATTCTAGACGAGTACTCGCGCGTGGTGGCGTCTAAGCCGAAGGTGGTTGCCTTGTCGCTCGCGCTCACGACCGGCTGCGCCCGAGTGAACTAGGGAGGATTGTACGCTCGTTTTGGTGGCGATTGCCGGGTGTCGCAACTAAAGGGGCTCGGAAGTCGTAGGGAGTATTCCCTATCTCCCGAGGTGGATGGACCTGTCGAGGGCGGTACTTCGTCGCGGCTAACCTTACATGCTTGCGATTGCCGACGACTAAGAGGCGAACATTTCCCTGCGACGGCTGGATCAATCCGAAGCTCAAACCCAAGCTTCCGTTCAACGGTCCGGCCCGATCCGTCGCCCATGGTGAGGATGAGCTTCGCGATCTCATCGCCGCCTGTCGCGCAGGCCGCCTAGCTGACGTTGCAACGTGGATCGAGGACGGTAGGCCTCTCCAAGTTGATCCAACCGCGCGAAACCCAAGGAACCGAACGACTCCGCTGGAGGTGGCCATCGAAACCGGTCAGCACGATTTGGTTCGTCTCCTGCTCGCCGCGGGCTACCGCACAGGCCTGGAGCCGTCGTCGCCATTCGACCGAGTGCTGCGACACCGCCGCTTGGACCTCCTTGATCTGCTTCTAGAGGCGGGTGCAGACCCGGGGACCGTAGATCCCGACGCGGTGTTCGGCACTTACAACCGTGAGGTCATGGAGCGGTTCTGGTCCCTGGGAGTTGACCTGGCGGGTGACGGCGCGATGGCGGCGGCCCTTGCCTACGAAACACGAAACCGTCCTCTCTACGGCTTCGTGAAGAACCACACCGGCGATCCGCGCATCCAGTGCGAGGCCGACGTGGGCCTTGGTTACGCCATCGGTCGGCAGAACGACAAAGCGGTGAGTCTCTGTCTTTGGTCAGGGGCGAACCCACGCCACTCAGTGCCACTCTTGGGGGACGGACACGAGCCTTCGGACGACTGGACGATGACCGCGTTCGAGCGGGCAGTCTGGGAAGGTGTGCCGCAGTACCTCAAGAAGCTCGGTTTCAATCCCGGGTCAGATGACATCGAGCCTCTCTACGAAAACGCCCGAGACTCCTCCGTGATAGAAGCCCTGGTCAAGATCCAGCCTCCCAAGGATTGGCATCCCATCGCCGAGAGATTCCTCGATCACGTGCTCGTCATGGTCCATTTGTTTCCCGGGGAGGCGTGGGGTGCGACGTGGGATCTCGAATGCGTATTTCAGTTGGGCGGGCGGCTCGGGTCCTTGTCAGGTCTCACCATCCGACGCCTGCGGAAGCATCTGAAGGGTCTCGACCGCGATGCGGCAAAACGGTTCCTTCGACTCCTGGAGAAGCACACGGAGCCGAGCGCCTTTCTCGATGTGATCGCGCACCCGATGTTCATCGAGGCATACAAGGACTGGGGCCTCAAAAGGAAGCTGATCGAGGAACTCGCCGATGGGTCCAGAACCGCCTCGGCGAAAGCCCGGAGGGTGTTGAAGGTCGAGAAGGGTCGTCCGCCGGTGGTGCAGGTCCCGTGGAATACCGCTGATTACGTTCAGGTGACCCGCGAGGAACTCTACGAACTGGTTTGGTCGGCACCGATGGTGCAGGTCGTGAAACAACATGGACTTTCTGACAACGGGCTCCGAAAGATCTGTCGGAAGCTGGACGTCCCAACGCCGCCGAGGGGCTACTGGGCGTTGGGAGCGCCGAAGAATCAGCGGATGCGCCTACCATCGCCTAGGGAGGGTTGGCCGATCCAGGGGTGGCTGCCGCGACCGGTCACACGGTAGGCGCGAGATCCCTCAGCTCCTCAGAGGCTTATTGGTCAACGTCCGTCTTCGTAGCCAGATCATCACCGGTAGTAGGAGAACTAGCTCTACGCCGAGGCCGCAAGCCTCCGTGGGGTCACTTGCAGACTTGCATTGCGGGTCGCCGCCGGCGAAAGCCGTGAATCCGTCGTTGTCCTCAGTATGCGTACTGCAAAGCATCCCATAAACGAGAAACCGAGTCGCCAACCTAATCGCTGCCCTTCACCGATGAAGAAATCTCATCAAGAATCGAGTCCACTTCTGTCTTCGGCCAGATGTCGCCCCCATGGATGCGTTCCTTCCACTGTTTGCGAACTTCCCCGGATAACTTGTACATCGGCGCCATTAGTGGGCTGGCTTCTTCTCCACGGCTCTGAGCCATGAAAGCGGGAAGACTGTTCTGGAGAAACATGTGATTCACGCGCTCATAGATCCGGCTCCACCCGGTGTCGTCGCCAATCATCTTAGAGCTCGCAAGAACATTGAAGCATCGATAGCTCGCAGCCGAGTAGACGACCTGCTGCAACCGGAAGGTCTTAAGTTGCTCGTCCGAATACGACGAAATCTCCCCGGTGGCGAGTAGTCGGGATAGAGAGTCAGCATCTGCTTGTAACCACCCGTCCAGAAAGTTGACAGGACGAAGGGTCGCCAGGTAATAAGCCTGTTCTTCAAGCTTTTCCATCATTAAATCGCGTATCGCGATTCGTTGTTCTTTCCTGTTCGCCGCGATCTCGATGGGCTTAATCAATGTCGGAAGCGTAGATTTCCACTCAGCAAGCTGTTCTGGGAACCTTCGAAAGAAGACCAAATCGGGATCGCCTGGGCCTGCATCTCCGCGTTCGATAAAAGTGCTCTCCACGTCGAAGAGGAATTTTTCGATGAAATCTGCAGCCAAGGACTCACGCTCAGGCTGTGAAACGAACAGGCCCAGCAGGGCGAGCAACCCGAAGACAATGAGAAATATCCAGACGAGACTCACGGGGTGGCGCTAGAGCCGGAAAATCGAGAACTACATGCCATCGGAATCATCAAACGCACCGCGGTCTGAGCCGGCCCAGCTCCCCCGCCCTCCTGAAAACGCAGTGATAAAGAGCATCAAGCCGAAGAGAACGAAAAACGCTTCGGCAAGGCCAGGATACCCTAGAGCCGCAATGATTGTGGGGAGGCCGAAGATCACGCAAAGGAAGACAAGGTATTCGCGACCCGTAGTACCCATGAACCAAAGACCCAACGCGATTGCAACTAGGAGCGCGTAGTCTCCCAAGATGGCGGCGACCATGATGATTGCGGCAACGGCAAGCACTCCTTTGAGCAACCATCCAAGGTCAGATTCTTCTGATCGCTCGCACGCCGGCTCCGGGCTTCTGGAGATCTGGCGCGGAGGATCTGGGGCGACGTCGACGCCGCCTTGTCTTGCGATGGAGAGACACGACCCGCAGACCATTTCGGGATCGACCTCGTGTTCCGGACTGAAGGTGATGGTTAAAGAGCACCCGCAGTAGGACATCGCGCCTGCATTCGGGGCGACATGAACGCGCGTGCCGGCGCCGCTTCTTCCGTATTTTCGGGGGCTCACTGGCAACGTCCAAGTTCGAGTTCAGCTAAGTGGAACAGCTTCTTGGGAATCGTTCAAGTCATTCTGCGGAGAGGTGCACGCGGGGCAATTTGTCGCAGTGCGGGGGGTGTTCTGAAGGCGGCGAAGCGCTCGGGCCTGGGGTGCGAGAACATTGCCCGCTTATGCAGGCATGCAGTTGTAGAGGCCTTCGCGCGTGATTCCCAAGCTGCGTGCGGTGCGGGCGCGTCTTCCGTCGTGGGCGTGCAGAGCGGTTCGGATCGCCCAGGCTTCGAAGCGATCGACGGATTCGCGGAGGGACTCGCCCTCGCGGACGCTGCCGGTAACGGGTTCGACGGCGGCTACCAGCGCGTCGGAGAGCAAGGTGGGCGGGATGCGGGATTCGCCCTCGGCGATGGCGAGGAGTCGCTGGATTTCGTTTTCGAGTTCGCGGACGTTTCCCGGCCAGGCGTGGAGTTGGAGGACGGCGAGGGTTTCGGGGGCGAGTTCGCAGTCCGGCTGGCCCGAGCGCTTGGCGTGTCGCTCGAGCAGGTGGTGGGCCAGTACGGGGATATCCTCCGGTCGTTTTCGCAGCGGGGGAATCTCGAGCTTGAGTACCGCGAGGCGGTAGTAGAAGTCCTCCCGGAACGATCCTTCGGCCACGCGCTGTTCGAGGTTTCGATGGGTGGCGGCGATCAGGCGCACGTCCACCGCCTGGGCGCGGTTCCCGCCGACCGGACGGATTTCGCGCTCCTGGATGGCGCGAAGCAATTTGGCTTGGAGTGAGGGCGGGAGTTCTCCGACTTCATCGAGAAAGAGGGTCCCGCCGTTCGCGGTGACGAGCAGGCCCGCCCGGGCCGCGTGAGCCCCGGTGAATGCGCCGCGCTGGTGACCGAACAATTCGCTTTCGAGCAGCGGTTCCGGCAGGGCGGCACAGTTGATCGACACCATGGGATTCGATCCAACCGGGCTCGCAGCGTGAATCGCCCGGGCGAAGAGTTCCTTCCCAGTCCCGGTTTCTCCTACGATGAGTACCGGGGAGCGCGTCCGTGCCAGTTGCTGCGCCCGCGCACACGTGGCGCGCAGCGCTCTACTCGTTCCCAAAATTCCAGGTAGCGGTTGCGACGATGCGTCGAACTTCATGGTTCCCGATCCTCCTTGCGGGAAGGGGAGCAAGAGTCGTGCCGCGATCGGTATGGGAGATTGCGGTTGGCAAAGGCCAATGCGGGCGGAAGTGCCGACCGATGGCGACCGCAAAGCCGGTCGCCGCACAAGGAACCTATTGGGGGCAGCGCGCTCCGACGCACGCGAGTGGGCAGGTCGGACATTTGGGACCGGGTGCCCGATTGAATCTTCCCTGCAGCAGTGTCAGGTCCGAGCCCGAGATGACGTCGGCGCGGTTGTCGAGATCGAACCACGCGCAGGGCAGGGTGCCGCTCACGCCACAGTTGGTGCCTTCCCGGCTCTTGTTGAACGACGCGGTGATTTCGATCAGATCCACGCCCCCGACCACCTGCCCGCCGGTCGAGCTCTTGCCGTCGCACGCGTTGCCGAAGCCGTCGCCGTTGTCGTCGAGCTGGCCGCCGGTGGACGTCTGGAAGGACGCCAGCGCGGGCTCATCGAGGGTGCCGAGTTGCGGGTTGTAGGTTTCCACGCAGTTGTCGCAGGCGTCGCCCACCTGATCGCCGTCCACGTCTTGTTGGTCGGCGTTGGAGCGGGTGGGGCAGTTGTCGTCCGCATCACAGATCGCGTCGCCATCGCCGTCCTCGCACGCGGTGCCCAGGGAGAGCAGGCCCGCTCCAAACAACGGGTCTTCGCCGGTGCCGCCGGCGTCGATGGCCTGTCCTCGCAGCAACGACGCGATGTCTCCGGCACTGCGACTCGGGTCCTGGCTGATCAGGAGTGCGGCAGCGCCCGCCACCGTGGGGGCGGCGAAAGAGGTTCCGAAGGAGCCCAGGATGCCGTAGGTGGTACTCGAGGTGCCGTCGGGAGCCGCCAGGTCGGGTTTGCTGCGACCGTCGTTCGTGGGGCCCTGACTCGAGAATCCTTCGGGCTGCGGGTTCGCGTCGTCGAAGCTCCCCACCGGTACCGCGGCAACCGTGAACGCGCCGTGGGCGGGCGCCGGGTCCATCAGGCTCGAAGCGGCGATGGGGTATTCGAAGTTGTGGAAGAAGCTGAACAGGGTGATGTCGAGGCCGGGCGGCGGTGCCGTCGAGGGCGTGTACCACTCGACGATGACGGAGTACGGGGCGAGGGCGGCGTCGTAGCTGAAGCAGCTGCCTTCGGACGGGTCCTGGGGGCCGTTTTGAAAATCGTTGCTGCCGGCCACGAAGGTGCCGGATTGATCGAGGATGTAGAGGTCGAGATCCGTGACGGAATTGCCGTACTGGTTCCAGTTCAAGAAGATGCAGGCCTGGGAATTCGAATTGGTGAGCGCCATGAGGTCATCGCCGGGCACGAAATCGAGCCAATTGTCGAGGTCGGCATCCGCCCAGGTTCCCCGCCAGTGGCGGCGCGCGGCGTTGCCCGCGGCCACGGTCCAGAAGACACCGTCCTGGTCGCGCGAGCGATTGACGATCCCGTTGATCGGGCCCGTGTCGTCGTAGTAGCTCGCGATCGCCCAGGCGACGGAATGGTTGGCGATTGCGATGCCCTGGTCGCGGATGTAATCCGCCGCATTCTCGAGATCGACTTCATTGGAAACCTTGATGCAATGCAGTTCGATGCCCGGTGCCATGTCGGCCACATGTTCTGCGACGCCGACGCCGTGCTGGGTGTCGGCTTCGATGGGGTTGTCGTTGCCGCCGGGTAGATCGACCGCAATCGTATTGGCGGGAAGTTCTCCCGCGGAAATCGCGGACGCGAGGCCGATGAAGCCCAGATCGACCACGGCTACCTTGACGCCGCTCCCGTTCACGCCGAGCCCCTGCAGGAGTTGGGCACCGGTCGCGGCGACGGATTCCGAGACCACCACGCCCAATCCGGATTCCAATGCCAACAACGGGGTGGGTGCGCGAATGACGCGGATCCCCGGATGCTCCGCGAGCCGACGCAACTTGCGCACGGGAATGCGCGCACTCACGAACGATTGCGAAACGGCGTCGACTTCACCTCCGAGTCGGCGAATTCGATCCGGGTCGATGCTGCGGCCGCGACCCTCCGCGGGTTCGAGGATCACTTGAACCCAGACTTTCGAGCCCCGGCGATGGGGTCGCATGCCGCGGGCGCGGGCCATGCGCTCCGCCGATGCGCTTCCCATTCGGTCGCGTTCGCCCACGAGCTTTTCGAGAAAGGGGCTCAGCTTCTCCGCGCCGGCGCTGGACGGGAGCAAGAGGGTGAGTGCGGCCAGGCAGCAAAGCGCCCGCACACCGGCTGTCATGGCCTGTCGCATGGCGGTCGAGAATACCCCATTCGGAGCGCGGGATTGCATTTCGGAAATATCGGCAATTCGCACGCAAGGGTTGTGAAGGCCGGCCCGATACGGCGCAAAAGGAAAGCAAACACGCCGGCAAGTTTTGGCTAGGCCTTGCGTTTCCCTCGAAATTTTTTTTCCCAACGACGCGACCAGCCGTGGAGGGGCGAAAGGGAGTCCAACAGCGATCGGCCGTCGTCGGTCAACGAATACCCGTCGTCCTTGCGGGACTCGACGATGGCCGCAGCGCGAAGTTCCGCCATGCGGCGGTTCAGGATCGACGGCGATAGGTCATCCGCCCGCGCACGCAATTCTCGAAAGCGTAGGGGGCCATCCCGCAGCTCCCACAGCAGCCGCAAGGTCCAGCGCCGACCGAGTAGATCGAAGAGCGCCATCAGAGGGCGACCCGTTTGCGACCCGCGAACCGGATGACCGGGAAGCGGTGATTTCTTCGAACGTGTTTTCTTCGCCATGCGGTTCTCGTCATTGGGTTGCTACGGAATGTGTAGCGTGCTACGGAAACGGTAGCAGACCAGGAGGCCTGATGACGATCCACTCCGAGAACCGAAAGCCGCGCCTGGCGCCGCTCGAGCCCCCCTACGAGGCTGCCTTGGCGGACGAGCTGGCGCGCTGCATGCCGCCGGGCGTTCCGCCCCTCAAGTTGTTTCGAACCCTCGCCCACAACCCCAGGGTGTTGCAGCGTTTCCGGCAGGGTAGCTTGCTCGACCGGGGAGCGATCGCACGCGTGGACCGGGAACTCGTGATTCTGCGGACCTGCGCGCGCTGTGGATCGGAATACGAATGGGGGGTTCACGTGGCGGTCTTCGCCGCGCGCTACGGACTCTCCCCGGAAGTGATCGACGCCACCGCGACGGCGTCGGGGGAGGCGACGATCTGGACCCCGGAACAGCGGCGCTTGATCCGTCTCGTGGACGCGTTGCACGACTTCTCGGTGATCCCGGAGGACCTTTGGGCGGAACTCGAGAACGCCTACCCAGCGGCGCAACTCGTCGAGTTCGTCGCGTTGGTGGGCTTCTATCACACGGTTTCTTTCGTGACGAACGCGTTCGGAATCGAGCGGGAGGCGGCGGCGGCCCGGTTTCCGCGGGCCAACGGGGGCTTCCCAGGCCCGGTGTGATGCAGTAAAACGGGCGAGAAGGGGGAACGCATGTCGGAATCCAATACGCCTACACCCGAAACCGCGAGCGGGGGGAATGGTTCGAGCACCGGGCTCGACGAGAACCTCGCTGGGCTGCTCACCTACTTGTTGGGCTTCATCACGGGGATCGTATTTCTGGTGATCGAGAAGAAGAGCCGCTACGTGCGCTTCCACGCGTTCCAGTCCACGATTCTTTGGATTGGATTCTTCGTGTTGAATATCGCAGCGAACTGGATTCCCGTGGTCGGGGGACTCGTCACCCTTGTTCTGGGCCCGGCGAGTCTGATTCTCTGGATCCTCCTGATGGTGAAGGCCTATCAGGGGGAGCGCTTCAAGTTGCCCATCGTGGGTGATATGGCGGAGGAACGCGCCGCCGCGGATGCCTAAGCGTCCGGTTCCTCGGGCTCGCCCAACAGGAACCACGCGGCCGCGGCGCCGAGAAAAACGGGAACCGCCGAGAGTCCCGCACCCGTTACGTGGAATACGCGGAACACGGCAAGCAGTTCGTAGGCGCTCGTAACGCGGAACCCGATGCGCAGGGGCAAGAGCTTCTTCCACGCGACCGATGCCACCACGATCGCATCGAGTGCCAGGATCGCGGCGACGCCGGCGAATGCGATCCACAACCCCATTCCCAAGCGGCGGCGCGCCAAGGCGGCCAAGATCGCCAAGAACATGGGAACGTTGCGAACGTGGGGCAGCAGGCTGAGCTCGACCGCGGCGCCCGGGTGGGTCCCGCTGGGCATGGCGCGTAGGGACAGCCGGTCGGCGACGACGCTTCCCTCGACGGGACGCTCCGTGCACAGCTCGAGCACCGTCGCGGCTCCCGCCGCCACCAGGCGCCCCGCGGCGGGTCCAACGGGGGTCCAGGCGACCAGGGCCAGGAAAACCGCGTAGAAGGCGAGGAAGCGGGCGCTAAGCCAAAGCGCGCGGGCCATGCAGAGCCGAACGAGCCCAGGCCAACCAGATCGATAGGGCGAGGGCCAAGACGATGACGGGCCAGACGTAGTGGTGGCCCAGGTCGAGTGCGCGGGTCGACGTAGCGCCCACGAAGATGAGACTCATCATGCGAATCAGATTCACCAGCATCAGGGCGGGAAGTCCGATGGCGAGGCCTTTCAGCTTGCGGCGCCAGGTGCTCGGAAACGCCAACACGGCGGCAGCGAACAGGCCCATCACTTCGATGCCCGTGCAATCGGTTGCAATCGAGAATGCGGACGCGCCGTAGCGAATCGTGTTGCCCCGGACATCCACGCTGGCACCCAGCAACCCCATGCTGCCCCCGACCACCTGGGCGACCTGGCGGTTCATGCCGGCGGTGAGCTCGCCGTCGAACCAAATGGCGTCGGCGCGAACGGCCGCGGAAACCAACAGTGCGAGGGCGAGAAATCCCAGCGCAAATCGCCAGGCGAGGGCATTCGGGTTGCGCGGCTTTTGGGTCGGCATCGGTGGCAAGATAGGGGATTGGAGCGTCGACTCGCCCCTACGCGGATTCCCTGCGGTGATGGGCCAGAACGAGCATCAGCGCGCCGCCAAAGCCGATCGCAATGGTGAGCAGGATCAGGCCGAAGGCGGGCGAGATGGGAACGCTGGGCGTGCAGGAAGCCGTCGCGCTGAGCGACGCGCTGGTGGCGCTGTTGTTCGTCGGCGTGGCGGGGTCCGCACAGGAAAAATCCGTGGCGTTGTCGTTGGTGGAGGAGACGCGCGCGAGGCTGTGACCGACCGGGGTGAGTCCCGTGGCATTGCCGATCAGCGGATTCGTGGGGCCGCTGTAGCTCCCGTAGGCGACACAATCCACATAGTTGGTGGGAAGCGTGTGATCCCACGCGCCCGGGGCCGGTGGGATGATGCCCGGCGCTCCCCAGCAGACCATTCCGCCGGAGACCGGCAGGCTGGCGGGAATCAAGAAATCCGCGGCGATCCCGCTGGCGGTTTGAAAACTCGCGGTCCCCATGATCCAGCGCAGGCCAGCGCCGCCGTTGGCGAGGTTGCCCGGAACGACGAACACGTCGGCGATGTAGTTGCCGCTGGCGTCGAAGGCGGCCAGTACGCTGTTGGTGGTAATCGTTTGCGCGCCGGCGTTCATGCGGATCTCGACGAACTGCGCGGTGTTGTCACCGGCATAGCTCGTCATGATCTCGTCGATCACGGCAAGGTGGAACAGGGCGCGCGCGGAACCGGTTCCGGCCAGGAGCGCGGCCGCGACGAGACCGGGGAACAGGAATCGTCGAATGAGCGCAGTCCGCATGCAAGATTCCCTCTCGGCAGGTGAATGGGTGCCTCCACTCTATGAGCGGGCAAAACCCATTGTCAAGCGGGACCTGGCTCGTTGCTGCGGTTTGCGCGTGACTTGCCGCCGGGCGTTAGGGCTTGGCGGATCTTGGAAACCAGTTGTTCTGGTGAAAACGGTTTCTGAATGAACCCCGCGAGACCGGAGCCGCGAAACTGGTCGGCTGCGATGTCCTCTCGAAAGCCGCTCATCAGCAGAATCGGCGTCTGCGTGGAGATCTGCTGAATCTCGAGGGCAACGTCTTCACCGTGAAGGTCCGGCATGGCGAGATCGAGCAGGACGAGGTCGATCACATCGCTCTTCGCGCGAAAACACGCGATCCCCGCGCGCCCGCCGTGCGCCACATCCACCGCGAAACCCGCCCGGGAAAGGAATTCACCGGCGATGTCGCAAACGCCTTCCTCGTCGTCGATCACGAGCACGTGACCCAATATTTCTCCAGAAGGTTCGAGTGTCCTGGGCGGCGGAGCACTGGGCGTCTCGGCCTTCGCCACGGGGAACAGCACGCGAAATGTCGAACCCCGATCGGGTTCGGACCGGAGTTGGATGGCGGCGCCATGTCCGCGCACGATCCCCAGCACGGCGGCGAGTCCCAAGCCTCGCCCGGAGAACTTGGTGGTGAAGAACGGGTCGAAGATCCGCGCGCGTGTTTCGGCATCCATACCGCGGCCGGAATCGCGCACCTCGACGAAGGCGAATTCGCCTTCGGGAGGGGGTGTCGTGCTTGGGTAGCAGTCCGAAAGGTCATCCGTGCTCGCAAAGACGACGCCCGTGCGCACCGCGATTTCGCCGCCGGCGTCGCCGAGGGCTTCGGATGCATTGGTGATGAGGTTCATCACCACCTGGTGAATCTGTGTGGGGTCGCCCTGGACCGGGCTCGGCTCGCGGGAGACTTCGAGACGCAGGTGTGCTCGCTTCGAAATGGCCGCTCGCATGAGATCCGTGATCTCGGCGACCAGATCGGAGAGCGAGAGGGTCTCGAACGCGAAGGAGGCTTGGCCCGAATAGGTGAGCATCTGGCCCGTCAACTTCGCCGCGTGACGTGCGGCGTTCGCGATCCGTTCGACGCGTTGGGCGCGGGGATCCTCCGCGTCCAGGTCCGCGAGCACGATGGTGGCATTTCCGATGATGGTCGTAAGCAGGTTGTTGAAGTCGTGGGAGATGCCACCGGCGAGGATGCCGAGGCTCTCCAGGCGTTGGGATTCCTGAACGCGCTGATTCAATTCGCGCTGTTCCGCTTCCATCAGCATGCGCTCGGTGATGTCGCGGGAAACCGAAAGGATGCGGGTGTTGCCATCGGCATCGCGGTACGTCGTGGCACTGGTCTCGAGCCAGCGCGAACTCCCGTCGTCCAGGTGGTAGCGCGCGATCTGGGGGGGCATTCGTCCGGTGCGAAGCAGTTCCAGGAACAGGGCTTGTTGCCGCTCCGGGTTTTCGACTTCCGGGGTGAGATTCGAGAACACCACGTCGGCGCCGAGATGGTGGGTCGAGGGCATTCCGAGCAGCGTTCCCCAGTTGGGGCTGGCGTATTGGAGCTGACCCGAGGTGCTGACCTCGGCAATGTGTTCTTGGGTCGTTTCGGCGAGGGCCCGGAAACGGTCGGCATTGGCGCGCAGTTCCTCTTCGACTTTTCGGCGTTCGGTGATGTCGGTGCAACTGACGACGACGCGGATTTCGCCGGCCGCGGTTCGAAACAAACTTCCGATGCTTTCGAACCACAGCCATTCGCCGTTGGCGTGGCGGATGCGGTAGACGGGTCTCGATCCGACGCCGGAGGCCACGAGCTTTTGGAAGTCTTCGTGGATCTGTGCGTGATCGTCTTCGTGGATGACGTCGAAGATCGACGCTCCGAGAATCTCGGATTCCGGGAACCCCAGGAGCTGGGTGACGATGGGGGAGATGTAGGTCAGGCGCCCGAAACGGTCGGTCTCCGCCACCAGGATCCTCAGGTGGTCGAGGAGCTCGCGATATTGCTCCGTCCGGCGAGGGCCTCCGGCATCCATCATGTTCGCCTCCCTGGGTATCCATATAAACCCGGGCGGCCCTGGATCACAAGTCCGGGTTTGCTCGGTCTGATTCCTCCGGGAGATGTGGAGAAATCTCGAATCGTGGCGGCGGCGCCGGGGATTGTTTCAGACTGAACATCGGGCGACCGAAGTGAAAAACGGATCTACCCCGGATTCGGATCAGGGGATTTGGGTGGCTTGCGTTCGGCCCGGTGCTGAGCGAGGGTCCGCGGACCGAAAAATCCGCGTTCGACGGAAGGAGTACCCGTGAGCAACGGCAAGCGAGGTTTTGTCGACATTCTGCAAGAGTTCTCGATCCCCCTGATGGCAGGGGTATTCGTCGCTCTGGTAATGGCGAATCTCGACCCCGCAACCTATCAGTACTACTTCGGCGCCGGCCACGACGCGAAGCATTGGGAGCCCTTCGGACACCTCACGATCTTCGGGCACCACATCACGCTGAACTTCCTCGTGAACGACATCTTCATGGTGTTCTTCTTTGGGATCGCGGCCAAGGAAATCACCGAGGCCTGTCTACCGGGCGGAGATCTCAATCCGCCGAGGAAGGCCGTCAACCCGTTGCTCGCCACGCTGGGCGGGGTGTTTGGTCCGGTTGGCGTTTTCTTCCTCGCACTCTGGGGTTGCTACCAGCTGGGGATCTACACCCCCGCCGACGAATGGTCTGTGTTGCAGCGCGGGTGGGGTATTCCGACCGCGACCGACATCGCGTTGGCGTGGTTGGTCGCGCGCACGGTATTCGGCAAGGGACATCCGGCCGTCAACTTCCTGCTGCTCTTAGCGGTCGCGGACGACGCCATTGGTCTGGGAATCATCGCGGTCTTCTACGGAGACCCGGCCCATCCGGCCGCGCCGGCCTGGCTCGGCTTGATCGTCGTAGGAATGGCTGTGGCGTTTGCGCTTCGCAAGGCCAACGTGCAGACCTGGCTTCCGTACATCTTTGTGGCGGGCCCCCTGGCTTGGTCCGGGCTGATCTTGGCGCATCTGCATCCCGCCCTGGCTTTGGTCTTCATCGTGCCGTTCCTGCCCGGTCCCCGGCGCGACGTCGGGCTGTACGTGGCCAAGGACGAGATCGATGTGATGGGCGAGCCGCTGGCGGAAGACCTCCACATGGACCACTCGCCGCTCCACATGTTCGAGCACCACACGAAGCTCTTCGTGGACTTCGGGTTGTTCTTCTTCGCCCTCGCCAACGCCGGCGTGGCCTTTGCGGCCATGGGGCCCATGACCTGGATCGTGTTGTCTTCGCTCGTGGTCGGGAAGACGCTGGGAATTACGGCCTTCGGCTATCTCGGCATCAAACTCGGCTTCCCGCTCCCCAGCCGCATGAATCTGCGCGACCTGGTGATGGCGGGCTTCATCGCGGCCCTCGGTTTGACGGTGGCGTTGTTCGTCGCCGGCGCCGCATTCACGGACCTGAACCTGCAGGGCCAGGCCAAGATGGGCGCGTTGTTCACCGGTTTCGTGGGCGTCGCAGCGGTGTTGTTGGCCAAGATGCTCGGTTTCAACAAGAAGCAAGAAGACCCGGCCGTGGAAGCGAGCGAACCCGCGCGCGAGACTGTTTAGGGATTACTTCCCCCAGGGTCGCCTGCCCGACGTGAATTCGTTCACGTCGGGCATCGCGGCACCCTTTCGGGATTTCGTTCGAAACATGCAGAAGGCCCTTCGCGCCGTGAGGCGCGCGGGGCCTTTTCTGTGTGGGTGAGGGGGGTGAGCTAGCGCTGGAGATGATGGGCGCGCAGCTTCCAGCTCTCGATGCAGGCGGCGATCACACGCTGAAAGATTTCCGAGTCATCGAGAAATTCGAGGCGCGCCACGTTTTTCACCACGGCGATGACGCGGCAGCGGGTTCGAATACGCGATGCCGAACGTCCGAGGGGAATCTCCACGAGCACCGAGGTCTCGATGCGGAGGTCGTCCTTCTCCGGCACCTCGACCGCGAGACCGCCCTGGGAGAAATTCTCGAGCCGACAGAGGGTCTCGTTTTCACCCAGTTCGTCCATCACCACCGCGAGCAGGTCGGCTTCGTGTCGGGGATAGCGTCGGCGTTCATGTTCGGTGCTCATCCCGAGTTTCATCGGCCAAGCGTGTCCGGGACCGAACCCCTAAGGCGTCGCGTTTTCGCCCGGGCCCTGCTCGAGACGCGTCAGGTTCGCCCGGGCGGCCTCCTGCTCAGGGTTTGCCCGGAGGGCCTCGCGATAGTGGCGCGCTGCCTCTTCGGGCCGTCCGGCGTATTCGAGCAAGGCGCCCAGGTTCGCGTGTGCGTCCGCGTTGCCGGGCTCGAGGGCGACGACCCGTTCGTACTCGAGGCGCGCGGGCTCGATCTTCTGTTGGCGCAATAGCGCGGAGGCGAGGTTGAAGCGGCCGTCGAGGTAGTTCTCGTCGATTTCGAGGGCTTCGCGGTATTGGTGAACCGCCTCGTCGAGGCGGCCCAGGCCCTCCAGCGCAACACCCAGGTTGTTGTACGCCTCCGCGTATCGGGGGTCGATGCGAAGCGCCTGGCGGAATTGCAATTCTGCGGAATCCAGCTGACCCTGTTGCCCGAGGGCGAGACCCAGGTTGTTGAAGGCGCCGGGGAAATTCGGATTGATGCGAACTGCGTGTCGGTAGGCGTCGGCCGCGTCTCCGAAGCGGCCGCGTTCGGCGAGGACCAGCCCGAGATTGTTGTAGGCGTCGGCGTAATTGGGGTTCAATTCGAGGGCGCGCCGGAAGCTGCGCTCGGCAGCGGCGAGGTTGCCCGCGGCAAAAGCGGATACTCCCTGGTTGTTCTCGACCGCCGAATAATCGGGTGCCGAGGTGCCGAGGGACCGGGCCAGCGCGATGGCGCGGGGATCTTCCACGGGCTGCGCTTCGCGCAAATGGGTCCAGTACGCCTCCTCGGAAAATCCCGCAAGAATCTCCCGCAGCGCGCGAGCCCCCACCCGCGTCCCCAAAATCGAGGGATGCATTCCGTCGCCCTGGGTGTAGTGCTGGCGCGGATTGATGGGACCGAGGTCGGCGCGATCCTCGCGAAAATGTTTCGATAGGCGGTAGCTGGGAATGCCCACCGTCGAGGCCAATCGCTCGATCACGAGTTCGTCGGACCCGTCCGGCATGTAGAAGTTGTCGACGATGCTCTTGTCCGTGAAATCGGGCCAGATCGCCACCAGGGTTGCGAACTCGTGCTCGAGGGAGAGTTCGCGCAGCAGTCGCAAGCCGTCGACGACGTTGTTGTTCCCCATGGCCGAGCGGTTGCGTCCCAGCGGGTCGACATCGGCGCGAAACTGAAACCAATTCAAGCGGACGCTGGCCATGCGAAACAAGGCCGAGTGGCTGAAGAGCTGCTTCACCCAAGCCGGTCGTTCGACGACGGCGCCGAGTTGAAAGGCTTCGCGATTGAAGTTGTCGAAGTCGTTCTTGGTGAAGACCAGTACCACAAGGTCCGGGTCGAATCGAAGCGCCTTCGTCTTGAGCAACTCGACTTCCGAGCGGGTGCTGTAGCCCGAGACGCCAAAATTGAGAACCTCGGTTTCGGAACCCAGCAATGCGTCGAGTTGACGCGAAAGGGTGTCGTCGATTTCCCGGACCCCGTGGCCTTCTACGATGGAGTCGCCGAGCAAGACCACCCGGCGGACGCCCGCGGCAGGATCGACCGCTCGCTCGATGTCGCGCTGTCCGTGGGCGTTGGTGCGCGGATAACTTTCGTTCAGATCCGCCGCGTCGTTGCGGTAGTCGGGTTTGAGTTCGTACCCGAGGATCGGATTTTCCGATCGTCGATAGACCGTTCGATCGTTGGATACCCAGAGGACCTTGGCCTGGGGGGCCAGCCCCGCCAGCCGAACGGTTCCCTCGGCGGCTCCCAGCGCGACGAGCGTGGAAAGGAGCAGCAGGAACGCGGTGGCTGCGGGAGATCGGCGTCCGGACCGCATGGGTCCAATCAGTCTTCGCGACGCCCGGCGATGAAGTCTTCGGTCATGCGGTGGGCGTCGTCATCGGGGTATTGCTCGGGAGGGTGCTTCATGAAGAACGCCGAGGGCGAGCGCAGGACTCCACCGCGGCCCCGGTCGAGCGCCACCTTGCAGCAGCGAATGGCGTCGATCGCCACGCCGGCCGAGTTCGGCGAGTCTTCCACCGAGAGTCGGAGTTCGAGGTTCATCGGGACGTCGCCGAAGAGCTTGCCCTCCATGCGCAGAAAACAGACTTTGTTGTCGTTCTGCCACGCCACGTAGTCGCTCGGTCCAACGTGGATGTTCTCGTCGTCGAGCCGGTTCGCGGCCACGGATTGGACGGCTTCGGTCTTGGAGGTCTTCTTCGAGCGCAGGCGGTCGCGGTTCAGCATGTTGAGGAAATCCGTGTTCCCGCCGGTGTTGAGTTGGTAGGTGCGCTCGAGCTTGACGCCCCGCTGGGCAAACAGGTGAGTCAGGGTGCGATGGGTAATCGTGGCGCCGAGCTGGGCCTTGATGTCGTCGCCCACGATCGGAAGGTTCTCGTCGGCAAAGCGTTTCGCCCACACGGGGTCGCTGGCGATGAAGACCGGCATGTTGTTCACGAAGGCGACGCCCGCTTCGAGGGCGCATTCGGCGTAGAAACGCACGGCTTCCTCGGAACCCACGGGCAAATAATTGACCAGCACTTCGGTCTTGGACTGCTGGAGGATGTCGACCACTTCCTCGTGCGTGGCTTCGCGTTCATCGGACGGTGAAAAGGACCGAGCCTCGGGTTGATCTGCCATGTGGGGGGAGACGCCATCGAGGATGCGTCCCATGTGGACCCGGGTGCCGGCTTTCGGGATCTCGGGGCAGAAGGCGGTGGTGCAGTTGGGCGCTTCGAAAATCGCCTCGGCGATGTCCTTGCCGACCTTGCGGACGTCGATATCGAAGGCCGCGCTGATCTCGAGGTCGTAGGGCTTGTAGCCCGCGATGTCCCAATGGAGCAGGCCGACCGCATCCGCCTCTGTGGAACCCCGGTAGTATTGGATGCCCTGCACGAGCGAGCTTGCGCAGTTTCCTACGCCCACGATGCCGACCTTGATGCGCTTCAATGCGTCCTCCTAAACGGGGATTGGACGGTATGCCGACCCGCGGAACCGGTCAAGAGTCGCAAGTCGACGGCTAACTAACTAGAAAAGTGGAAGTTTCTGGGATGAAGGCTCCGCCTCAGGGGGTCTTCTGGATGAGTTTCCGTCCGACTTCCAGGCTCTGTATCGAAAACAGATGATCGTCCAGCGTCGGGTTGACGCGCAATTGATTCATCCGGACCTCGGTCTCGGATCCGCTCTGAAAATTCTGCACCAGCATGACCGTGGGCAAGATGTGGCCCTCCTGGGTACTCATCGACTCGCGCATGGCCGTGACGGTCTTGAACGGTTCCGGCGCCGTGCGTTTGAAATAGCGCGTGAGAAGCAGGGCGGAGTCGGATTTCGCGATGTGGAACTCGACCTCGTCGTAGCCGGCGGAAAACACCGGTCGCGCCCGAATGATGTGTACGGGTTCGCCTTGCGCGTGTCCCGGTTTCAAGAAGTCGATCGCGTAGTCGTCCGGGCGGCGGCGCTCGATGTCTTCGAATGTGAGGTCCGTTCCCATGAATGTGCCCGAGCGCTGGGAGCTCGAAACCCGGCGCGATCGCTTCAGAGACGGCAGATAGACGAAATGGTCGTCGCTGCGGTCGACGGCTTCGATCGTGAGGATCGCGGTATTGCGCAAACGCGTCGGCTCCGTGAAGCGCCCGAGGCTGTGCATGCGCCCTTCGATCAGCTTGACCGCGATCTCGACCCGCCGCAGGCGCTCGGATCCGCCGCGATCCCGAACGATCAGGTCCGCGATCTGCGTGCGGTCGCAATCGTAGAGATTGTCGAAAGCCGCGCGCAGCAGGTCGTGGGCCGGGCGCGGTACCGCATCCTCCGCATCGTCGGCGACGGCAACGGGGGCAGCAAATGAAAGTACGGCGAAGACAACGGCAAGCGGGCGCATGTTCAACGGGAGCCTCCGAGACGGCTAATTCATCACTGAGAGCGGCAGTACGATTCGTACTCGCGTTCCCGAACCGGATGCAGAGGACAAAGAGATCTTTCCCCCCAGTTCCTCAACGATATCGCGGCTGATCACCAAACCAAGTCCGCTCCCGCCCTGGTCGGAGCGGGAGGTGACGAAGGGCTCGAACGCGCGGCGGGCGAATTCCGGGGCCATTCCCTCGCCATAGTCGCGAATGTCGAGACGGAGTTGGTTGTCATTGACCGAACAAACGACTTCGACCACCTCGTTGGGCGTCTGAGAGAGCACCGCATTCTCGAGAATGTTGGCCAGTGCGCGCACGAACTTGTCCGCCGAGCCGTGGATCTCCGGTAGCTCGGGAGGCGAGCGGAAGGAGATTCGGGGTTCGCCGTGGACGCGCGATACGATCTGCACAGCGCGGTCGACGGCTTCTCCTACGTCGATCATCGGTTCCGCGCCTTCCCGGGGGCGCTGGGCCGAGTCGAGCAAGGTGCGGACGACGCCGCGCATTTCCGAAGCGAGGTCGGCGATCGTCTTCGCATCGCGTTCGACGCGAGCCGTATCGTGGAGACGACTCGGCAGGCGGGTCGCGAGAATCTCCATCACGCCGAGTGGTTTCCCCAGCTCGTGGGCGAGGTTGGCACTGACGCGTCCGACGGTGGCGAACCGCTCGCTGGTCAGAAGCCCTTCGGTGAGCCGGGCATTTTGCATCGCCATGGCGGTCTGTGCGGCGAGGGTGGAGAGAAAATCCAGATGGACGCTCGTGTAGGGGACCCGCGAAGAGCGACTGTTGATGAGCGCGCACCCGAGAATATCGTCGCCACTTCGGAGGGGGGCGGCGACTTCCACGCCGGCACTCAAGAGATCCGCGACCATGGGATCCAGCAGGTTGTCGTCGCGCACCAGGTGGATCGGTTTCTTGAATTCCGCCAAGCGCGCGAGTACCGCCGGGGCGGGCACCGCGATGGCGGCGCGGGGGCCCGTGGCATGGGCGAGCCGGATGTCGTCTCCGGATCCGAGGAAAACCGACACGCCGTCGGGCTCGAGGCCCTTCAGGATCGCGCTGGCGAAAATTCGCGCACACCCCTCGGGTGGATGGAGCTGAGCGATCTTCTCCGCGTGATCGTGTTCCAATCGGTTGAGACGCCGCGTCCAAGGGGAGATCCAGCCTTCCAGGGCGTTCCAAAGGCGCGCGCGGAACGGTTCGACCAGGAGAAAGCCCACGAAGGTGACGCCGAACAGCAGGGCGGGATCGGAAAAGGGCAGGGCGGTTTCCAGGGACTGACCCGCCAAGATGGCACCGGTGGTGAGGGTTCCGGCCAGAATCGCGGAATAGAGGCCGTACGCGACGCTGCGGCGCACATCGAGACTGAGATCGAAGAGTTGGTAGCGCGCAATCGCATAGCCGATCGACAGCGGGAGCAGGGCCACGCCGATGGTGGCCAATAGACTCGGTCCTCCGGGCAGATCGTTCCCCCAGCCCGCGGCGACGAGCACGAGAAACGCGGCGGGGGGGAGCGTTCCGTAGAGAAGCGCTTTGGCGCGGGCGCGTTCGATGGCGGAAGTCGACTCGCGAACGGCGAGAATGCAACCCACCACAAGGAAGACCGCGGCAACCGGAGTGGATCCGAAGTGAAGGCGATCCACGATTCCCCACACCGCCGGACCGCGATCGAACGTCGAATAACCGAGGGCCCACAGAACCCCGGTCGCGATGTAGGGCACGCGAACCACGTTCGGGACGCGACGTGTCACCTCTCTGGCGCGCGGAAAGGTCAGGGCGAGGTGCCCGATCGAGGCCGGCAGGATCGCACTCGCGATCGAGAAGGCGAAGAAGAGCTCGCCGCTGTGATGGCCTGACAGGTACCAGATCAGCAGGATCGCGAGACTGCTGAATTGCAAGAGCAGCGGTGTGGTGGCGGCAACATCGGATTTCCACAGGATGACCAACGGGAGCACCAGGAGGATCAGCGAGAGGGCGACCGCCACCGCGAAGCGCCCCAGTAATTCCGCGCCGCTCGGCTGAAACGTCGGCACGGGTATCCAGCGGGCGATGCCGTCGCGGTTGACGCGAATGGCGAGTTCCGGTTCGCCCCGGGCGACCGCCGCATCGAGGTCCTCCAGATTCCGTACGTAGGTTTCGACGCCGCCCGAGCGGATCATTTGGATTTGATCGTACGCGTAGAGGGGGCAGCTCTCGCGCAGGGCGGCGCCCATGGGGACCGTTCGATTCGGGAGCACGCGGCACACGAGGGAGCGCTCGCCGTACAGGTCGGGAATCTTTGCCGCGGTGGCGAGCAACGAGAGGGAAACGGCGGCGATTGCCACCGCCGACAGAAGCAGGCGGTACCTTTGCTTCATGGCGGGCTTCAGCGGGTTCGGGGTTTGGGTACGAGTCCGAATTTCTGTGCGCGGTAAATGACGGCTCCGCGGCTCAGGTCCAGGCGCCGCGCAACCTCGGCGATGTTCCCGCCACATTCGTCGAACAACGCAATCAACTCTTCGCGTTGATCACGACTGCGTCGCTCGCGGGCAGAGGCCACGGTTTCCGGCGCTTCGCCGATGACCTCGGTGACCTGATTCTTGGTGATCACGCCATCCGAGGAAAAGGCGATCAGGCGCTGGAGCGCGTCGTGGAGTTCCCGAACGTTGCCGGGCCAGGGGTGATTGCGCAGGCGTGCGATCGCCGAAGATTGAACGCGTACGTCTTTGCGACCCATTCCCTCACCAATCCGTTCCGTCAGCGCGGGAACCAGTTGAGCCAGGTCCTCGAGTCGGTCGCGCAGGGGAGGGAGGGGAATCGTGAAGCGGGCGAGAAAATCGGACAGTTCGTGGGAGAACTGACCTTGTGCAACGCGGGCCATCAGGTCGACGGAGGTGGAGGCGTAAACCCGTCCGCCTGACTCGTCTCCCTCTTGATCCTGTTGTTGAATGCGTTCGAGCCAGAATTTCTGGGCTTCCGGGGCCAGGTCCGCGACTTCGTCCAGATACACGCTCTCGCCGTTGCGGGGAACGGCGGCGCGCAGCGCATCTGCGGCGGGAATCGTTACGAGGGGTTCCGAACGCTCACCGAGTTCGTGCAGCACCCGCACGACGTGGTCTCGCCCGGATCCGCGCTCGCCACTGACGAGCACGGGAACATCGAGCGACGCCAAGCCGACGATGCGCTGGCGAACGCGTTGCATGATCGCGCTCTTGCCGTTGACGCGTGCGGCCAATTGATCGGCGTCCGAGGATTGACGCGTATTCTCGAGCAGGTTGTTGGCAAGCTTGATCACGCGTTCGAGGTCGTCGGGAAACGTAAGGAATTCCTGGGCACCGCCCTTCATCGCGGCCACGGCGGTCGTAACGTCGCCGTAGGCGGTCAGGAGGATCACGGGAATGCTCGAAATCGAGCGGATCTTCTGGAGCAGGTCGATGCCGTCGGCCCGCGGCATCCGAAGATCGGAAACCACCAGGTCGGGTTTCTCGCGTCGAAACGCCTTCCAACCGTCGACGCCATCGGCGGCCTCGACGACGTTGAAGCCGGACTCTTCCAATTCGGCGGCGATCAAAGATCGGGCTTCGAGTCGGTCGTCGACGACCAGAATGGTTGCAGCTGTGGGCGCGCTTGAACTCATCAGACCCCGTCAGTCAGGTGTCCAGGGGTGTCAATAATTCTAGATAACAGCAGTGAGTGGCCCGCGGATACCCGAAAGAGTGACTAAGAATGGCAAAAAATGATTGGAATATGCGGCTACTGACGGAAATTGCCGAGACGCCGGTAGGTAGGGTAAATGCCCGATATCCCAATGGAATCAGGACGCCCTCCCCGCCGTGTCGCGTCCCCGCGGGGCGAGGTAGGGGCGGGGTCAACGCTCCGATGTGGCCCCCACGGCGCGGTCGACTCGCGCCGATTGGGCGTCGTAGGCGTTCTGGACCTTGTTGCCGAGCCGCTTGTAGCTGGGGTCGCGGCCCTGGGCGGTTTCGGAATCCGTCGCGGTCATGGGACTTTCCGACCCAAAGCGAGCGAACAGCCCGCCAAAGGCTTGGTCAGAACCCTGGAAATAGACCGTAGTCCCGATCCAAATCAGGCAGATGATCAGTAGAAATCCACAAATGCGCGCCATGGGCGGCACCTCCGCTCAATGCTGGATATCGGTCTTTTGCGGAGAAGCCCTGAGCGATGGGGATCACACCTGGCCGGCCGGATCGGCTATCGGCGCGCCCAGAAGCGGCTGAAACGACCGCATTGGATCTCCTCGAGTTTCGGCGGGGCCGCGGGTGCGTCGCCGAGGTCCACCAGTTCGCCGCCGTCGAAACGGCGGTCGATGGCGCCGTCGAAGTCGGTGTCTTCGTCCTGGCGGGTCACGGCACCGGCTCCATCGTAATACTGGATCACATCGGGACGTCGGTCTCCGTTGGTGTCGGCGTCGAGCTGGACGCGCTGACCGTCCTGGTAGATCTCCCGTTGATCCGCCACGCCCTTGCCCGTGGTGTCGAGTAGGAGTTCCGCCACCATGCCGCCCCGCACGGTCGCGTAGGCGTCGAGGGTGCCGTTGCCATCCGTGTCGAGGCATTGGGCGTTTACGCTGCCATCGGGTCCCAGGAAGATCTTCTTGTCCGGCGTCCGCTTCTTCCCGGTCACGAGTTCTTGTATGACGATCAATCCCTGGGGATTGAAGACCGACAACACGTCCGCGATACCGCGTCCCTGGGTGTCCTGGGCCTGTCGCACGAGGGTCCCGGACTCGAAGAAGCTCCAGACGTCGATCTTGCAATCGCCGTTGGCGTCCCGGCTCTCCTGGGTCACGACGCCGTTCGTGTCGTAAGCCTGGATCAAATCCACGCAGCCGCGACCGGAACTGTCTTGTTCGATCCGTTCGAGTTTCTCGTTGCGGAAAAATGCCGTGAAATCCGGCTTCCCGTTGCCGGAACGGTCTTCCTGCTTCTTGACGACGCGGCCCTTGGCATCGAGCGTGAGCCAGGTATCGAGGGTTCCATCGCCATCGGCGTCGGTTTGCTGGGTCTCGCTCCCGTCTTTTCCGACGACGATACGCGTGTCCATGGTCCCGTCGAAGTCCGTATCCGACTCCTGGATCTCTTCTCCCTTTTTCCCGACCTGGATGCGGGAATCGATCGTGCCGTCGAAGTTCAGGTCCTTTTCCTGGCGCGCGAGTTTTCCGTTCTCGAAGTACGTGAAGACGTCCGGCCGTTGGTCGCCATTCGAATCCATCTCCGCCCGGCGCATCTGGCCTTTCTCGAAGAACTGGCGGGTTTCCCGGCCGGGCTGATCGTCGGCGTCGATCTCGATTTCGAAGGGGTTTTCCTTGGCGTCGAAGCGCGTCACCACGTCGATCGTGCCGTCGAAGTTCTTGTCTTCGGTCTGAAGCGAGCGACGGCCATCGACGTATTCGATCACGATGTCGGGTTCGCGGTCTGCGTTGCTGTCTTCTTCGGTCCGCACGGGAAGCTCGCCCACGAAGGCCGTGACGAGATCGAAATACCCGTCGTGATCCCGGTCATCCTCCTCGCGAACCATCTTGCCCGCCTTGTAGGTTCGAATCAGATCGAAGGCATCGTCGCCGTTGCGGTCGAATCGCTCCACGGCTTTGCGTCCTTCGTCATCCAGTTCCACCACGAGGTCGATCTTCCCATCGTCGTTGGTGTCGCGTTTCTGCGCGCGCTCGGTGCCTTCGTCGAACTCGAGAAAGGAGTCGAAGCGGCCGGATCCGTCCGTGTCCTGTTCCTGGCGCGCGGGTTTTCCCTGCTCGAAGTGGGTGACGACGTCGTATTTCCCGTTGCCGGTGGTGTCGCGCTCTTCGCGGACCCGCTCGCCCCCCGCGTAGGCGATCAAGAGGTTGTACTTCCCGTCGCCCGTGGTGTCGCGTTCCTCACGTGTGGCGAGGCCCGAGGCGTCGAGCTCTCCGCGGAAATCCGGCCGTCCGTCCGTGTTCTCGTCTTCTTGGAAACGCGCCGGCCGGCCGTCTTCGTACTCGACGATGCGCTCGGGCTTTTCGTCTCCGGTGGAATCTTCCTCGACGCGCTGGGTCACGCCCTGGGCGTCGTTGGTGCGCCAGTAATCGATGCGCCCGTTGCCGTCGGTGTCCTTCTGGACGCGTCTCTCCTTGCCGGTGTCGCGGTCGAGGTTGACCCAGGTGTCGACTTTTCCGTTGAAGTCCGTGTCTTGTTCCTGCTTCTCCAGCGGCCCGCCGGGGACGTAGAAATTCCAGAGGTCGATGGATCCATCGCTGTTCTCGTCGAGTTGGACCTGAAGGAGTTGTTCTCGCTCGTCGAAGATCTCCACCCGTTGCGGGGTGCCGAGCTTACGGGGGACTATGCTGCGCTTGGCGAGTTTGCCCAGGCGCCGTTCGATGCGGATTTCTGCATGACCGTCGAAATCCTCGTCGCGTTCCTCGGTCTTGACGCTGCCCTCGGTGTCGAACGTGTACCGCGCATCGCGTTTTCCATCCGCGTTGCGGTCCTCTTCCTGCACGGTCTTGAGTCCACCTTCGTAGGTGATGAAGGTGTCCATCTTGTTGTCGCCGGACGTGTCGGCCTCGCTCTGGAGCGGGACATCATCGTGAAAGGTGGTGAGGAGTTCCGGGCGCCCATCTTCGTCGAGGTCTTCCTCTTCGCGGACCTTCACCCCGCCTTGGAAGAAACGGAAGACATCCGCTTTGCCCGACGCGTCGGAATCGATCTCTTCGCGCTCGCGCTGGCCCTGGGCCGAAAAGAACACGACGAAATCTTCCCGGCCGTCGGCGTTCTCGTCCCGGGCTTGACGGCGTTCGCGGCCGTTTTCGTATTGGGAAACGGTTTCGAAGAGGCCGTCGTGGTCGGAATCCGTCTTCCGGCGCTGAATTTCGTCACCGCGGTAGTCCGTGATGATGTCGACCTTGCGATTGCCGTTGGTGTCTTCCTCGGTCCGGATCTTCTGTCCCTTTTCGAAGAAGATCGAGAAATTGAACACGCCGTCACCGGAGAGATCCTGCTGCTCGATGCGCTTGGTCCCGTCGGGGTTGAATTCCGCCCGAATGTCGATTTTCCCGTTGTAGGTCTGATCCTCTTCCACCACCGAGGGGTTGCCGTTTTCGAGCGTGATCCAACGATCCACGCGCCCGTCGAAGTTCGAGTCCGCTTCCTGGCGTACGGCTTTGCCCGCTTCGTAAAAAACCGTCGCGTCGGCTTTGCCGTCGTTGTTCTTGTCGTCGCGTTGGACGCGCGGTGCGTCGTTTTCGAGTTCGATCCACTGATCCACTTTGCCGTTGCCGCTCTTGTCGCGCTCCTGGCGCACGGCGACACCCTCGGCATCGAAGAAGATCCAGAGGTCGATGTCCTCGTCGAAATCGATGTCCTGCTCGGCGCGGTCCGGCACGCCGTTCTTGTAGTGGACGAATTCGTCGTAGCGGCCGTCGGAATTGCTGTCGCTGTGTTTCTCGGACAACTGCTCGTTGTCGTCGTAGAGCAGCAGGACCGGCCGGCGCTGGGCCTGGGCGGCACCCGAGACGAGCGCGATACAACCGGCGAGGAATAGAGTGATGGCAATCCGCATGGTGCGGGGCGTGATCCTACAGCGTTCCAACCGGATTGCGGAAGGTGCCGATCAGCGGGATTCCCGCCAGGCACCGGACTTCGTCGTTCATGGGGGGAAATGGAGCCGCCGAGCGCAGGGCGTCGACCGCGCTGGCGCCGAGGCGCGGGTCGCGCGCTTCGACGAGGGCGATCCCCGAGGCCGACCCCGCGACGTCGAGCACGAAACGCAACGCGACTTCTTGATCCGCGGGTACGTCCGGGGGCAGGACCCAGCGTGCGACCATCCGGTTCTTCACAGTTTCGCGGTAATTACTGACGGCCGGGAGCAACATGCACTCCTCGAAAGAAATACCGCCACCACCGCTTCCGTTTCCTCCACCGGAGCCCCGCAAGTGCCCCTCTCCGATTCGCGTGTTGACGTTGGCAAGGCGCTGGCCATCGGCGCTGCCCAGCACGTCGCGGTTCGAATCGATGCCTTCCCGGACCGAGGAACCGGCTTGAAGCGTGACCTCGCCGGTCCCGATCGTGCCGCCCACGGAAGTGATCTGCTTCGGACCCACTGAGGGGCCCACGGGAGCCTGCACGACCGCGGGGCCCCGCAAGGCGGGTGCCGAGGCGTCGGTCACCCGTTCCGCCCGCCGGGCGGCGGCAATCGAATTCACGGCGGAGACCGTTTGGGCCGCGATGGCGGCGCGTTCCACGGCTTTCGGTGCCACGACCTGGCTGACGGAATCGAGTTGGACTTTCTGGGCTTGTACCACCGGGACCGCTTGGGCCACGACCTGGGGGTTCAATACCTGCGGGCGCACTGCCTGGGCGGCCGGGGCGAAATTCCGCGAGCTGCGCTCCGCCAGTGCCTTGGGGGCGGGCGCCGGTTCCTTTTTCTTGGGCTGCTCCCGGATTAGAGCCACGGGAATGAGCTTTTCCTCGATCTCCGGTGCCAGGTAGGCGAGCAAAATGAGCGCGAGCAGCGCTCCGCCGTGAAGCAACACGGCGAGGCTTCCGCTGACGACCGTTGCGCGATCGGAGGAGGGATCTCGCAAGTCGATACCCGGAAACGGGGCAGGCGGAGCCGTCCCGCTAGCGAGCGCGGCGCTCAGGCTGCGGCGGCTCATGGGTGTCGATCGTTTATGGCGCCGTCGGATGTGAAGGCCTTCCGCCATGGATTCCCTGTGATTGTGGGGGGCGTCGATCTTCATCGGCCGAATCCCCCAGCCGGTCAAGTGCGTCTAAGCTCAGCGACCAAATCCTTAGATGGCCGTGCCGAGCGGAAGATTCGCAATGGGCGAGGAACGCGGGATCGACCCCTTGGGGTCGCCGACCACCCAGACCCCCCGGCCAAGCCTCACCTTCCCCAAAAACGGAGCGTACGCGGGGGGTTGTGGGGTGTCAAACCCCAGCGTGGGTCCGGTGTGAACCGATGCACGGGTTTTGCCGATTGGGTACCGTACGCCGCCCCCAAGCCACGACCGGCCGCGGTTTCGGTCGAAATGGCCACAGGTTTGGGGCACAAGGAGGGCCACCGCTTGGGAGACCAGACACTTCTCGAACTCATCATGCAGGGGTGGCTCACCTTCATTCCCCTCGCGATTGGGTCGATTTTCGGCGTAGCCGTGATTTTCGAACGCTTCTGGCGTTACAGCGGTGTCGACAAGCAAACCCGGGAGATCACGCGGCAGATTCTGGACGCGCTCTCGAAGCGGGATCTCGAAGCGGCCGAGAAGATTTGCGATGGCACCAAGACGCCGATCGGACGCGTTTTCAAGGAAGCGCTGAGTTGGAAGGATATCGCCCTCGAGGACCTCGACCGCGTCGTTGCGACGTCCCGCCTCGAAGCCATGGCGGAGCTCAAGCGCGGCTTGTGGATTCTCGGAACCATCGGTTCTCTGGCGCCCTTCATCGGGTTGTTCGGAACCGTAGTGGGGATCATGCGCGCCTTCGCGGAGATCGCCGTGCAGAAGTCCGGCGGCTTCGAAGTCGTGGCATCGGGTATTTCCGAAGCGTTGATCGCGACGGCGGCGGGGCTGGGTGTCGCCATCGTGGCGTTGGCTTTCTACAACTACCTGCAGGTCTGGGTCGGGAGCCTTGGCAGCACCATCGGGCGCGGATGCGAACGGTTTCTTCAAGCGCTCTTGTACGTGGGCTCGGCCGAACCGGCTGAGTCGGCCAAGTAATTCGCCATGGCGATTACGAGTCTCCCGGGCGGCGACGACAACGAAGACGATGCGATCTTTGCCGAGATCAACATCACTCCGCTCACGGACGTCTTTCTCGTTCTGCTGATCATCTTCATGGTGACCACCACCATCATCGACAGCCAGGGCAAGAACGTCGATCTGCCCAGTGCCGTCGAGTCGGATCAAACGCCGGCGGGGGTCAACGTGACGGTGACGGCCGAGGGTGAAATCCAAGTCAATGATGAAGTGATCGCCGAAGAAAACCTGGCGGAGGTGCTTTCGGCCGCCTTGGAGAACGCCCGCGAAAAGGTCGTGATCTTGCGCGGCGACCACCGCGTCCTGCTCGGCAAAGCGGTGAACATTCTCGACGTGGCGCAGCAAGTCGGTGCCGAAGGCATCGCCCTCGCCACGAAGCCCGTCGCCGAGAATTAGGAAGGGGACCCGAGCGGGTCACCCGACGCCCAAGCATCCCCTCGCCTTCGGCGCGCCTAGGCGCTGCGTTTGCGCAGCCAGACGATGGCGCCGCAAATCAACAGAATTTCCGGAACCAGCAATCCGACGCCGTAGAGCATCCGCAGCGCGTATTCGGGCGGTAGCGGTTCTTGGGTGGGTGTGAAGACCTTGGGGCGCAGAGTGATGCGCTCTTCGCTCGCCGTGACCCAATGCACGGCGTTCACGATCAGGTCGAGATTGTAGAGGCTGCGCAAGTACGCGTTGCGTGCGAAATCGCTGTCGCCGAAAACCACGATGCGGGTCTCGCCCTGCGGGCGCGGATAGCGACCCGCAGCGCTCATGGAATGGGGGCGAACCGGGGTGCCCGGCGCGCGCGCGGGCTTGGCGTGGCCGTCGATGGGGCGGTCGCGATCCCAGAGCCAGCTGAGGTGGCTCGAAAATGCCAGACCCGACAGGTGATCTTCCGGGCGGGGTTTGCGCAAGGCGAAGACCGGACGGGCGCCGGGGAGCAGGGCCATGGTGCGCTGAGAGAGTCCGGCCGTCGCCGGGTGTTGGGCGTAACTCGAAACCAGGGGGCTCGTATGGTCCGGGAGTCCTTCCACCGGGCCCGAGGCGGGATCGACGACGGCTGCCGGGGGCAATCCGAAGCCATATCGTTCGAGCAGCGGTTCGAGCCCGGTCTCGTAACCCGGTTCGAGCAGGGCGATGAGTCGGCCTCCCGTGTCGAGATAGGTCGCGAGTGCCGTTAGGGCTTCTGCGCGTAGACGCCGTCGAGGCGCCACGATGACGATCCCCGCCGCATCCGCGGGAATTTCGCGAATTGCAGACGTGACGAGTCCGCGAATCTCGTATCCCTCCGTCGAGAGCGCGCTGGCGAGGCCCGCGAAGCCCAGGTCTCCCCCGTCCGTCATGTCGCCTTCGCCTTCGCCCAGGGCCACATACAAGGTCTGGGACACGCGATTCTCGAGTCGGAGCAGGCCTTCGAGCAGGGATCCCTCGGTGGGGCGCTCGACCACTTCGAATTGCGCACCGCGCTCGAGAACCACGCTGTTCGCACTGCTGACGCCGAAGCGATCGAGCTCCGCTTCCGCCTGGTCGACGGCGAGTTCTTCGATCTGTAGCGGGCCGAGTCGCGCCAACGTGTCGAGCATCAGGCGCGTGCGGCGAGCGCGCGGGTCGAAGGGTTCGAAGAAGAGCGTGACGCGAACCTCCCCTTCGATTCGCGCGAGCGCTTCCCGGGTGGCGGGTGCGGGATCGAAGCGCTGATCGGTCGATGCGTCGAATTGAATCCCCGCGCGGTCGGCCAAACGCTCGGCCAGGATCGAACCCGCGCAGACGAGCACGAGCAAAAGGATCTGCGGGGCGAGCGCGCGACGCGACACCGAAGAACCGAGGCCGCGGAACCGACGCACCCGGCCGATCAGCGCGATCAGCAGCGCAACGCTTCCGATCGCCAGGTTCAGGCCGCCGAAACGCCCGAATTCGTCGGTGGCATAGTAGGACCCCAGGCCGAACGCGATGGCGATGGTGCCGGCGAGTGCGAGTTCCCTCACGCTCAGCGCACCCGAACCCATTCGAGAGAGAGGCGCGCCAACGCGTAGGCGATGGCGGCCATCCCAGCGAAGTAGACCACGTCTTCGAGCGCGACCAGCCCTTCGGCGAAGGGGCGGAAACGCGGGTTGATCGAAATGGCGTCGAGGAACGACGCGACGGTTTCGTTGACGAAAGAGCCCGCCCAGGCAAAATCGTAGAACACGAAAGCGACCGCGTAGGCGGAGATCGCGGCGACCAGTTGGTTGGTCGAGAACGCGGAACACGCGAGCCCGATCGACGACAGGCCACATCCGAGCGCCAGCAATCCGAGAAACACCGCCGCAATGTGTTGCTCCCCGAGACCCGCGTACACGACGGAGGTCACCGGGTAGATGAAGCTGACTGCCAGCATCAAGGACACGAAGAGATAGGTCGCGACGAACTTGCCCACCACGATTTGGTGCGGTGTCAGCAATGTCGTCATCAGCAATTCCTCGGTGCCGCGCTCCTTTTCTTCGGAGAAGACCCGCATGGTCACGAGCGGGATGACGCCCACCAGCGTCAATCCGAGTTGCTCCATCAACGGTACGAACACCTGGTCCTGCAGGTTGAAATGTCCCGGCACGGTTCCCGATTCGAATCCGCCCATGACGGTGCTGGTGTACAGGAACAGAATCTGGTTGTAGACGCGCAGGTGGTCGAAGAAGAGCAGGGCGGTGACGAGCGCCACCAGGGTCAGGGTCACGTAGGCGACCGGTGATCCGAACAGAACGACGAGTTCTTTGCGCACGAGCGCCATGAGGGGTCTCACGAAGATCCTCCGGCGGGTCCTCGGAACAACGCGAGGGGATCGCCGCGGCCCAGCACTTCCTCGGTGGTCCCCAGGGCGGTGAGGAGGCCCTGGTGGAGGACCGCGACGCGGTCACACAAGCTGCGGGCTTCGTCGAGGTCGTGGGTACAGAGCAAAACCGTTCGCCGACCTTTGGCGCGCGCGAGTACCGCGTGGACTTCGGCGCGCTGCAACGGATCGAGTCCACTGGTGGGTTCGTCGACGATCAAGAGTGCGGGATCGTGAAGGAAGGCCTGAGCGAGGGACACACGCTGTTGGTAGCCCTTCGAGAGGTTTCCAATCCGACGACGGGCCACGGGGGCGAGGTCGAAATCCGCAAGGGTTCGTTCGAGGGCGCTTTCGAGCACCGTGCCCTGCAGTCCGCGCGCGGCGCCGATGAAGCGAAGAAAGCCGCGAACGCGCAAATCCGGGTAGAGGCGCGAAGTTTCGGCCGCGTGCCCCAAGGCGCGGTGAACGGTCTTGGGATCTGTGACGGGAGAGGCGCCGCTGACCTCCACGCGTCCCGAAGTCGGAAGCAGGTAGCCCGTGACCATGCGAATGAAGGTCGTCTTTCCCGCCCCATTGGCGCCCAGCAATCCGAAGGTCTCGCCGGCTCGGATCGACAGGCAGAGACGATCGACGGCGAGTTGATCCCCGAAGCGCCGGGTCAGATCCTCGGCCACGACGGTGGCCCCACTCGCAACGGCGGACTCGGTCATTTCCCAGAAGACTCCTGGCCCTGAGTGTGAGATGCGCGGGCACACGGCGTCGATTCAACGAATCCGGGGTTTCCCCCCGAAAAATCCGGGTTTCCCCGCCTTGCTGGGTTCGCGCCGGGTCCATACATTGCGAGGCCATGGAACAACGACGTCCTTATAGTGGGTCCTGCGCGGTCTGTCGCGAACTGCTGGGGTTGGCTTCGGTTCGATACGCGGAAACCTGGTATTGCAGCACGGCTTGTGCGGAGGGTCGCCCAGCCGGCGAAGTGCGACACACCACCATCACGGCCGACAAACTGTCCGCCAGCCCCAGGCGCTTCTTCGGTCGCCGCCGGCCCAAGGAGCTGCGCGACGCTTCGGGGGTCTAGCCTCAACCGCTTCTCCTCCACGCGCATCCATTCCCCGCCACCCTTAGAGACGCTCGAGCCAGGAAAAGTAATCCGGCCAGGTCTTGCTTACGCAACCCGGGTCGCGAATCACGACGTCCGGCACCCGCAAGCCAGCGAGGGAAAAGGCCATTGCCATTCGGTGGTCGTCGTAGGTATCGATGGCCGCGCCCGCCAGCGGGCCGGGCTCGATCTCCAGATCGTCGTCCTCGACCTGCGCCCGGGCGCCGAGCTTGGCGAGTTCACGGGTGAGTGCTGTCAGCCGGTCCGTTTCCTTGACCCGCAAGGTTCCGAGATTGCGAATGTGGGTTTTGCCTTTGGCGAACAGGGCGACCACCGCCATCGCGAGCGCGGCGTCGGGCATGGGGTTCATGTCGATGTCGATCCCGCGCAGGCCTCCGGTCGGTGCGCGAAGCTCCAGGAAATCGCCCCCTCGAGTCAAGCTGCATCCCATTTCAACGAGGGCGTCCGCGAAGGCGAGATCGGCTTGCAGGGATTGCTTGGGGATTCCCTCCACGCGAACGCGACCCCCCGCAATCGCGCAAGCACCGAACGCATAGGCGGCCGCCGACGCGTCGGCCTCGATCGCGAATTCGCGTGCCCGGTACGGGGCTCCGGCTTTTGCGCGCAGACCCGCGCCATACCAATCCGCTTCCGCTCCGAAGGAGCGCATCACTTGCAGGGTCAGGTCCACGTAGGGTCGCGAAACCAGAACACCGTTGGCGAAACTCAGGGTGACATCGTGTTTCGCGTAGGGGGCCGCGAGCAGCAAGGCGGATACGAATTGACTACTGCGCCGTCCGTCGACGATCGCCGTACCGCCGGGGAGTCCGCCGCCTTCGATTCGCACCGGCGGGCAGCCGTCGTTGCCTTCGATGGACGCCGTCCCACCCAGTTGGACCAGGGCGTCGACCAGCTCGCGGATGGGTCTCTCGCGCATTCGCCCGACGCCGTCGACCACCACCGGACCGTTGCATAGGGTCGCGACCGCGGTCAGGAAGCGCGCGGTGGTGCCGGAGTTCTCGGCCCAAAGCGGAGCTTTCGGCGCTTGCGGAACGCCCCCGCAGCCTTCGACGGTCCAGACCTCGCCCCCCGCATGAATCCGCGCGCCCAGGGCGCACCAGGCCTCGCGCATGACCCGGGTGTCGTCGCTCTCGAGCGGGCGCAGCAGGCGGCTGGTTCCCGCCGCCAGGCCCGCGGTCACCAGCGCCCGATTGGTGATGCTCTTCGATCCCGGCACTTGGACGTCCGCGTCGATGGGTCCCCGGGTGGCGACGGGCTGCTCTGCGAGATGGATCGACAAACGGACTCCTTTCGGCGGCGGAAGCTAGCTCGGGATCGCGATTTCAGCCGTTCTCGGGCCGGGAAGGGGGTGTCCTGCGAACGCCAGGCAAGATCGCCGTCGATGCGTTGACACCCGGGACCCACTCCGGCACATTTTCTCCTCGGTTTTTTCCCGGCAATTCGATGGGTTAGCCCCCTTAGTACCCCGTCCTGCGAGGACCGTGGACCGCGAGGGACCCGGGGCCCCCCTGGAGCGACACGTGCTCAAAACCCGACTGTTTCAACCGGGTCCGGTTCCGGTTCCGGACCGCGTGCGCCTCGCCATGGCGCAAGCGCTCCCGCATCACCGGACCGCGGCCTTTCAGCCGACCTTCGAAGCCTGTCGGCTGGGTCTCAAGCGCGTCTTCCAGACCGACCAGCCCGTGGTGATGCTCGCCAGTACGGGCACCGGTGGCATGGACGCGGCGGTTTCGAATCTGCTTTCCCCGGGCGATCACGCGTTGGTGATTCGCGGTGGAAAGTTCGGAGAACGCTGGGCGGAAATCTGTGCGCGCTACGACGTGCGCACCACGTGTATCGATGTCGAATGGGGAAGCGGGGCGGATCCGCAAGCCGTGAAGGCGGCCCTCGATGCCAATCCGGATATTCGCGCGGTTTATCTACAGGCGAGTGAAACCAGCACTGGTGCGAGTCACCCGGTTCGCGAGATCGCCGATTTGGTTCACCGGCGCGATGATTGCGTGATCGTCGTCGACGGGATTACGGCGGTGGGTGTCTATGACCTTCCCATGGATAAATGGGGACTCGACGTCGTGGTTTCGGGTTCCCAGAAGTCCTTCATGCTGCCGCCGGGATTGGCATTCGTCGCACTTTCCGAGCGCGCCCAGCGGTTCATGAAAGAGGCGCGTTGCCCGCGTTTCTACTTCGACCTCGCCGGTGAATTGGGGGTGATCGAAGGCAATCAGTCCGCCTGGACGCCGGCGATCTCGCTACTGATGGGACTCGAAGAATCCCTCAAGATCATTCTCGACGAGGAGGGGCTCGAGGGGACCTGGGCGCGAACGGAACAGATCGCCCACGCGACCCGCGAAGCCATGCGTGCCATCGGACTCGACTTGGTGGCACCGGATTCGCCGAGCGCGGCGCTGACGGCGGTCTTCGTACCGGATGGAATCGAAGGTCCCAAGCTGCGCGCCTATTTGCGCGACGAGCTCGGAATCAACGTCGCCGAGGGTCAAGGCAAGTTCAAAGGTAAGATCTTCCGAATCGCGCACCTGGGTTATTACGATCGGTTCGACGCCATCACGGCCGTCGCGGCCGTCGAGATGGCTCTGTCCGCACTCGGCTTCTCCGGTAAGACTGGAGAAGGCGTGGTCAAGGCCACCGAATTGCTGCGCGGATAGCCGTCGGCACCCCTTTTTCCCTTCTCGGAGAATCCCATGACCCAAGTTTTGGTATCCGATCGCCTGGCCGCCCAGGGACTCGAAGTCCTCGAGAACGCGGCGGGCATCGAGGTCATCAATCGACCCGGCCTGTCGCCCGCGGAGCTGCTCGAAGCGATCGCGGACGTGGACGGTCTGGTGATCCGCAGCGGGACGAAAGTCACCGCGGAAGTGATTGCCCACGCGAACAAGCTGCGCGTAGTGGGCCGCGCGGGCATCGGCGTCGACAACGTCGATATCGAGGCCGCCACCAACCGCGGCATCGCGATCTTGAACACGCCCGAAGGCAACAACATCACCACCGCAGAACACGCCATCGCGCTGATGGTTGCCCTTGCGCGCCACATCCCCCAGGCCACGGCCTCCATGAAGGAGGGGCGTTGGGACAAGGGGAAATTTTCCGGACTCGAACTCTACAACCGCACATTGGGTGTGGTGGGGATCGGGAATATCGGTCGCATCGTCGCGCTGCGCGCTCAGGGTTTGGCGATGAAGGTGATCGCGCACGACCCCCACATCGCTCCGGAGGTCGCGGTCAACCTCGACATCGAACTCGTGGGTGTCGAGGACCTGCTCGCCCGTTCCGATGTCATCAGTGTGCACGTTCCCCGCACCAAGGACACCCTCGGGTTCCTTGGCAAGGAGGCGTTCACGAAGACCAAGCCCGGGGTTCTGATCATCAACGCCGCGCGGGGCGGAATCGTCGACGAGACGGCTCTGCTCGAGGCCCTCGAGGACGGGCGCGTGGGCGGCGCCGGGCTCGACGTATTCGTCGACGAACCGCCGCCGGCGGATCACCCGTTGATCGCTCACCCGAAGGTGATTTGCACACCTCATCTCGGCGCTTCGACCGAACAGGCGCAGGTCAACGTTTCCATCGCCGTGGCGGAACAGGTGCGCGACTTTCTACTCACCGGAATCGTGCGCAACGCCGTCAACATGCCGTCGGTGTCCGTCGAGGTGATGGAGCAAATCGGTCCCTACATCCGTTTGGGCGAGAAGCTCGGACGTTTTCAGGGTCAGCTCTGTCCCGGCGCCATCGAAGAAATCGAAATCGAGTACGCGGGGGACGTCTCGGACCTGCGCGTGGCGCCGATTACCGTCAGCGTCCTGAAGGGCCTACTCGAATCCGTGAGTGACCGGGTCAACATGGTGAACGCGCCGGTGATTGCGCGCGAGCGCGGCATCAAGGTGGTGGAATCCAAGGCCAGCCGCCCGCGGGATTTCGCCAGCACGATCACCACGCGCGTGCGCGGTTGCGTGGATCGCTTGATCGCCGGTGCGGTCTTTCACGGCGGGCAGCCGCGGATCGTGCGCGTCGACGATTTCATGCTCGAGGCGATTCCCGAAGGCCCGACGATCTTGATCCAGAATCACGACGAACCCGGCGTGGTGGGGGCCGTCGGCGGTTTTCTGGGCGAAGAGGGCATCAATATTTCGCGTATGCAGCTGGCGTTGGTGCGGGAGCGCGCCGAAGCCGCAATGTTGGTCAATGTCGACCAATGTCCCGACGAGCGAGTGATGGAGCGCCTGCGCGGGCTTCCTCACATGATTTCTGCACAACTGGTGGAGTTGTAAAAATGCCGACACTCGTGGCTGTAGGCGCTCAATGGGGCGACGAAGGAAAAGGCAAGATCGTCGACTGGCTGGCGACACGAGCCGATCTGGTGGTTCGGTTCCACGGCGGGAACAACGCCGGTCACACCCTCGTGGTAGACGGCGAGCAGACGGTTCTCCACGTGGTGCCTTCCGGTATTTTGCAACCGGGCACCATCAACGTCATCGGACCCGGTGTCGTGGTCGACCCGGAAGTGCTGATCTCGGAGCTCGAGGCCCTGAAGGAGCGCGGGATTCTCCGCGATCCTTCCCGGGTTCGCGTGTCCGGTCGCGCGCACGTGATCCTGCCCTGGCACAAGCAACTCGACCTCGCGCGCGAGGAGACCGCCCGCAAGGCCATCGGAACGACCGGCCGCGGGATTGGACCCACCTACGAGGACAAGGTCGCGCGACGCGGGATTCGCGTGGCGGATCTGCTCGATCCGCGGAGTCTGCGCGAGGCCCTCGATCGGATTGCGGACTTCAAGAATTTCGAACTGACGAAATATCTCAATTGGGATCCCGTCGACGTGGACGCCCTCTACGAGGCGGCCATCGAATGGGGGCGATACCTCGAACCGTTCGTCGATCACGCCGGACGCTTGCTCGATCGCGCGCTGCGCGACCGCAAGAGCGTGCTGTTCGAAGGGGCCCAGGGGACGTTTCTCGATATCGACCACGGGACCTACCCGTACGTGACGTCGTCGAATTGCGTGTCCGGCGCGGCGTGTACCGGTGCGGGAATCGGTCCCACGAAGATCGAACGCGTGCTCGGCATCACCAAGGCGTACACCACGCGCGTCGGCGGTGGCCCGTTTCCGACCGAGATGATGGGCGAGCAGGGCGAACGCTTGCAGAAGGCGGGGCACGAATTCGGGGCCACCACCGGGCGCAAGCGCCGCTGCGGCTGGCTCGACGCCGTGATGCTGCGGGAATCCGTGACGGTGAACGGATACACGAGTCTGGCGGTGAACAAACTCGATGTGTTGAGCGGTTTCGGCGAGTTGCAGATCGCCACGGCGTACCGGGTCGACGGGAAACTGACCGAAGACTTCCCCATGACGTTGGACGAAATCGTGCGCGCCGAACCCGTATTCGAAACGATGTCGGGATTCGAAGAGGACATCACGGGGGTTCGCAGTTTCGAGACGTTGCCCGACGCGGCGCGACGCTACGTGGAGCGCGTCGAAACGCTTGCGGGGATTCCCGTGGAGTTGATCTCCGTGGGACCCGGGCGCGACGAGACCATCGTTCGCGCCGATCCCTTCAAGCGCTAGGACGCGATTGCGACCGGCTCGCGGTCAAGCGAGATGGTTGACGACCAGGCTGTACCAGGTGGCGCTGCCCGCCAGCAGCAAGACGTGGAACACCTCGTGGTACGAGAAGACGCGCGGCCAGAGCTTCGGTCGTTGAGTCAGGTAGGCCAACATCCCCGCGACGTAGAAGGCGGCTCCCAGACCCACGAGAAACACCGGGGCACCCGGGAAGCGTGCGGCAAAGGTCGGCAGTGCCGGGATCACGAGGGCGGCTTGGAGGACTTGGAGGATCCAGCTCGAGCTTCCGATCCAGCTCGGGAAACCCAGCTTCTGGATGACGCCCAGCAGCGCGATCAGCCAGGCGGTGCCCAATAGCAGAAGGCGCTCGGTTCCATCGAGTCCCAGCCACATGACCGGCGTATGCATGCCCGCAATCTTGACGTAGATCATGGCGTGATCGAGGCGTCGCATGCGCGCCTTTGCGAGCGGGTTCCAAGGCGCAGAGTGATACAACGCGCTGGTGGCAAACAGCGAGAGTTGGGTGAGGGCGAAGATCAGGACTGCGGGGCCGGCCTCGGAGGCAAACGTCCTGCTGCTCGCCAAGCCGATCGCGAGCCCCGCCCAAACCAAGGCCGCGCTGCCGTGGAGCAGGCCGCGCACGGGGTTTTGGAGCGGACCCCAGCTCAGGCGTTCTTCGGAGGTAGCCATCGGTGTTTTCCCCGAGTTCGTCGCGCTAGCGCGACGACTTCCGCAACCGGGCGCGGGGAAGCCCGGCGTCTCCTGTTGATCGGGTGAAACGCGGATGGGATTGAGGCCGCTCGACAGGCCGGCCCGCTGGCGCTACCCAACGTCGGGGCCTTTAGCTCAGTTGGTAGAGCAGCGGACTTTTAATCCGTCGGTCCAGGGTTCGAGTCCCTGAGGGCCCACCATCCTCACCACCGCTCAGTGTGTATGTGCTTCCGCTTCCGGGTTCGCGAGTTCGAGGTAACCCAGGGCTTCGAGGCGCGCCCGGTCTTGGTCCGAAAGTTCCGGGGCGGCGTCGACCCGGGCCGCCAACGCCGTGCGCAAGGCTTCGATTCGCGCGCGGTGGGTCTCCAGCACGTCCGCGTGCAAGTGGGCGACGTTCGCCGTTTCCGCGGGATCGGATTCGAGATCGAACAAGGCCGGTTTGGCTCCGGACTTGGGCCACATGCTCTTCCAGCGACCGTTCCGGTAGGTTCGCCACAGGAGTTCCGTGAGGAACAGCTCCCCGGGTTTCAAGTCCGCTGGGGGGAGCGCGTCCTGCTGCGCCAGCCGCAGGATCATGCGGTGCACGTCGTCGCTGCGCAGGGGTTGGTTGGGATCGTCTGCCACGGCCGGGGAAACGATCAGCGGAACACGGACGAGGTAGTCGAAGCTCGGGTTCCCCATGTGACTCGGGCGGGACTGGAGCGGGTGCAGCTCGTCGAGTCGCTCGCCGTGGTCCGAGGTGAGGATGACGACGGATTTCTCCAGCAATCCCCGGTTGCCGAGAACGGCGAGAAGTCGACCGACGAATGAATCCACGAGGCCCACGCCGCGGTCGTACGGGATTTCGCGCCAGGCGTAGTCGTGGGCGTCCATGTAGTGGACATAGAGGAAGAAGCGATCGTTCGGTCTTTCCCCGATCGCGCGAATGGCCGCTTCGTTGACCGAGATGCCCGAGCGCCCGTCGGCGATGGCCATGTTGCGTTCCGCTTTCGTTTTCTTGTTCCGCAACCGCCGGTGCTTGACCTCGTTCCAGTCGTCGAACCCGCGCGAAAAACCGCTCTCACCGAAAAAGAAGGGGTTCGATCCGACCCCGATCGTCCAGAAGCCCGCGTCGCGCAGGCGCTGCGCGAGGGTGGGGACGCGGTCCGGGATGCAGGCCTTGGAAGCTGCGTCGTCGGCAAATCGCGCGAGACCGCACCAGGTCCTTCCGTTGAAGGGGGTGATGTCGCTGCCCGCGACCTCGAGGCTGGGCGTCCGACCGGAAAACAGCGATCCCATGGACATCGAGGTCATGTGGAACGACGACACGGCGCGCGTGAAGCGTTGCCCGCGCGCGGCCAGTTTGTCGATGTTGGGCGTCGAAACCCGCCCTCCGTAGCAGGACAGATGATCCTGCCGCAGGGTGTCGATGACGATCAGGATGATCCGTTCCGGGGGCTCGGTTTCGGCACGGGCCGGGCTCGCGCCGGCCGCCCACAGGAGCACCAGAATCAGGAGCAGTCGGGTTCGCGGGCTGGGCATCGGCGTCATCCTAGTCGCTCGACGCAACCGGCCGCAAAGAAATAGGGTGAAAAGCCATCGGTTTCGTTCTGCGGGCGACTTGCCTTGAAGGGGGTTTCTGCCGAGTTAGAAAAGCGTGGATGATCGTCGCAAAACCAAGGCCCAGCTGATCGAAGAGCTCGAAGTGCTGCGCGGTGCCCTTCGCGCGGCGAGTGAGGACGAGGACGGCACGGGCAACAGCCTGGTGGCGATTGCGCAGCTGGCCGCCGGGATCGCGCACGAGATCAACAATCCCCTGGCCTACATCCGAACCAACCTATCGCTGTTGCGCCGCGAATGGATGGAACTCGTCCCGGAACTCGAAAAGGCAGACGTGCCGGAAACCGTGCAGACCCGTGTCGCGGAATGCGAGGAGTTGATCGACGATTCGTTGACCGGCGTCGACCGCGCCGCAGCGATCGTGCGCGAAGTGAAAGAATTCACGCTCGGCGACTCGCAACCCCGCGCCTGGACGGATCTGGCCGAGCTGCTCGAGGACGTGGCCCGCATGGCTTCGACACAACTCCGGCCCGGGATCGAACTTTCGGTGGAACCCCCCGCCGGTCGAGATCCCAAGTCCCGCGGACTCTATTGCGCGCGCCTCCAGATCGAGCGCGTGTGCCTCAACCTCGTGCACAATGCCGTACACGCCATCGCAGACACCGGTCACATCCGCGTGACCGCACGCATGATCGGCGAGTTCGCGCAAATCAGCGTGGAGGACGACGGCAGCGGGATTGCGCCGGAGGCAATCGATCGTCTCTTCGATCCGTTCTACACCACCAAACCGTTGGGTCGCGGGATGGGGCTCGGCTTGACCCTGTCGGCGCAAATCGTGCGCGCCCATGGCGGAGAGCTGCAGGTACAATCGACCCTCGGAAAAGGCAGTCGATTCGACGTCCACCTTCCGCGGCTGCCGCACCGCATCCGGTCCTGAACGACTCCTAGCCTTTTTTCCGGCGCAGTTCTTCCGTTCGCGTAACGCGGCCGTCGCGTTTGAGTTCGCCCGTCGCGTGCACGGCGCCCATCACGTCGTCCATGTAGCCCGGTCCTTCGGCGGTGGGGATGAACCAGCCGGTGGGGCACATGGTGAGGACTTCGACGATCGAGAATCCATCGCCGCGCAATTGGGATTCGAAAGCCCGTGCGATGTAGCGCTTGGTGCGCGCCACGCCGGCGGCATTGTGGACCGAGCCGCGGGCCGCATACGCGGTTCCGTCGAGCCCGGCGAGGATGTCGCCAATCAGGATCGGGTGTCCGTGGTAATCGGCATCGCGCCCTTCGAGGGTGTTCTTGGTCCGCTGGCCCAATACCGTGGTCGACGTCATGTGGCCTCCGGTTTCGCCGAAAACGCCATTGTTGAGCAGGATGCAGGTCACCTTCTCCCCGCGCGCCGCCGTGTGAATCACTTCTTGTAGGCCCTCGTTCACCATGTCGCCGTCACCCTGCAGCGTGAAGACCGCCGTCTCGGGTTGCATGCGTTTGACGCCGGTTGCCACCGAAGGGGCGCGTCCGTGAAGGGCTTGCACGACATCCACGTCGAGGGTGGTGGTGAAGGACGTGTAGCAACCGATTCCGACGACACCGACCGTCTTTTCGGCGATGCCCAGGTCCTCGAGCGCATCGAGCAGCATTCGGACCACCAGCGGTTCGCCGCAGCCGGGGCACATGTGGTGTTCCTGGGTGAGGAGGAGGTCGGGTTTGAAGGGGGCCACGGTTTCAGGCATCGAAAGACTCCTCGCCTCGGTAGGCGGCTTCGATTCGTTGGCGCACGGTGTCGGCATTCAGCAGATCGCCGACGCCAAACCCCGAGCTATCGGTCGAAATCCCGCCGATGCTGACGCTCGGAATGCGACCTTCCAGGGACAGGCGTACGTCGTCGATCATTTGTCCCGCATTGATCTCGAAAACCGCCGCGCGGCGCGCGCCGTGGCAGGCCGCGGAAAGGGCGTCGGCGGGGAAGGGCCACAACGTGATGGGGCGGAATACGCCGATCTTGAGGCCTTGTTCCCGCAATTCGCGAACCGCGTAGCGGACGAATCGCGCGGGCGTGCCAAAGGCCACCACGATGAGTTCGGCATCCTCGGTCCATTCGGAATGGAAACGCACTTCGCACTTTGCGATCTCCCGGTGACGCGCGGCGACGCTCTTCCAATGGGCTTCGGGGCCGGGGCTCGCATGGCCGTGTTTGCCCAGTCCCAGGGGTGTGAGGAGACGTGAGTTTCCGCTGCCGTTACGCGAACCGTCGACCGCCCAGTCCTTCTCGGGAAGCGGCGGAAAGCTGCGTTTTTCGACGTCCACCGCTTCGTAGGTGTGGGCGAGCAGATAGTCGCCGTAGATCAAGACCGGGTTTCGCCATTGGTCGGCGAGGTGAAAGGCCAATTGGGTCAACTCGACGGCTTCGGCACTGTCGGCCGGGGCCAGCACGATGTGGCGATAGTCGCCGTGTCCGCCGCCGCGGGTCGCTTGGTAGTAATCGCTTTGTCCGCGCGACATGTTGAAGATCACGAGGGGCAAACCGGCAAGGGTCATCTCCGAGAAGGATTCCTGCATCAGGGCCAGGCCCTGTCCCGTCGAACCCGTCGCCGCGCGCGCGCCGGTGGCCAGGGCGCCCCAGGTCATTCCCACCGCTTCGAGCTCGCTTTCCGCGTTGATGCAGGTGCCGCCTTCCGGCGGAAGCTTCACGGCAAAGTGTTCGAGAAGTTCCGTGAATGGAGTCATGGGGTAGCCGGCGAAGAAACGGCAGCCGGCGGCAACCGCGGCCTGCGCCATGGCTTCGGAACCCTCCATGAGTTGACGCGTCACTGGGCTTCTCCTTCTTGGCGTGGGGCGTCGGCCCGCAGCACTTCGATGCAGAAATCCGGACACACGAGTTGGCACGCCCGGCAACCGGTGCAGCCCGGCGCGAGTTCCGGGTAGCGGTATCCGCGCGAGTTCACGTCCGTCGACATGGAGAGCACCGCGGGCGGGCACGCGGGAATGCACAGCGCGCAGCCTTTGCAGGTCTCGCTGTCGATCACCACGCTGCCGCCGCGTTCGAAGCGCGTGTCGATCACGGGCGGAGTTCCCGGGATGCTTCCCAGAAGGGCGACGCCCGGTGGGGAACAGCGTCGAAACCGGCCTCGATCGCCTTCGTGTTCGAGGCTGAGTGTTGGCGACGGTAGGAGGGGAGGGCATCGCTCATGGCCCGGCACAGGGAATCTTTCTGGACGGCTTCGGTCAGGCCGCAATAGGCCCCGAGCATCACCATCGAAACCGCTTGCGGGGTCCCGAGCTGCGCGGCGATCTCCGTTGCCGGCACGTCGAACACCCGATAGGGAACGGACGTCGCGTCGATCTCCGCCAGTGTGGAATTGCGAAGCACCCAGGATTCGGCGCGGAGTTTGGCGTCGACGCTCGCGAAGAACTGCGAGTGCAACGCGATGGCGGACCAGGCCCGCGATACGATGGGCGGGGATTCGATCGGGGCGTCGGCGATCACGAGCGTGGATTCGGTGCTGCCGCCGCGCATCATGCCCTCGTAGACGCCGAAGAAGAGAACGAACCGTTCCTCCAGGGTTGCGGCGCGGGCCAGGACCTGTGCCGCGAGCTGGACCCCCTGACCCCCGATGCCCGTAAAGAGAATCTCACGTTCCACGGGGACGACTCCGCGCGAGGCCCGCCAGGGCGAATGCGACCAGCTGCTCCACATCCCGGGCGCTGGGCGCGACGCGTTCGACCAGGTGGCGTTGCATGCAGCCCATGGCGAGTTGATAGATGGCTTCCGCATCGCGCATCGCATCGGCACCGGGGGCGTCACCCCGGGTGCGTGCGTCGTCGATGGCGCGTACCAACGGTTGCTTGAGATGCTCGATGGACGCGCGCGCCTCGACGGGAAAACGATCTTGAAGCCGCATGCCCCCGAGCGCGAAGGGACGCGTGGCGCGGGCGGCTTTGCGATTCGACGCCTGCGCGAGCACGCCTTCGATCCAGGCGCGCACGCGATCGAGCGGCGTTTTGGATTTCTTCATCCGGTGTTCCAGGTAATCGACGAGCTTGCGCAAGCCATCGTCGAGGATGGCGATCAGGAGCTCGTCCTTGGAACGGAAGTGGCGGTAGAAGGCCTGGTTCGACAGGCCTGCCTCGCGGACGATTTCGCCCACGCGCGGGTCGACGCCTTCGGCGCGTTGCATGACGCGGTAGCCCGCGTCGATCAGCTGGCGCACTTCCGTCAGGTAGGTGGCGTAGCGGTGGGAGACCGCGCGCGAAGCGGATCGCTCCGCAAGGGATTCGGCGCTGCTGCTGTCGGAGAGAACCGTGTTCTCCATTTCGAGAATGATATTCTCAAAATGGCCCGAGGGCAAGTCCGATCGTCTGACGGAAGGTCGGCGGCTATTGGCTGAGAATCCGCTCGATCAGCAGGCTGCGCTGCACCTGGCCTGTGGCCGGGGTCCGCGGCAGGGCTTCCACGAGGGCCAGGCGGCGAGGTTGTTTGTAGGACGCCAGGCGCCCTTCGCAGTGGACGCGCAGCTGGTCGAGGGTCGGGACCCGCCCCTCGTGGGGGACTACGGCAGCGCACACGAGTTCGCCCCATTCCGGATCCGGAATCCCGACCACGGCCAGCTCCGAAACATCCGGGTGGCTCGAAAGCGCGGCTTCGACCTCCGCTGGCGCGATGGATTCGCCACCACTGCGGATGATGTCGCGCAGGCGTCCGACGATGCGCAGGGTGCCATCCGGGTCCAGGTCACCGAGGTCGCCCGTGTGGTACCAGCCATCGCGCAGGGCTTCGCGGGTGGCTTCGGGGTTGTCGAAGTAACCGTCCATCAGGTAATCGCTGCGTAGACACACTTCGCCGGCCTCCGAGAGCCGAAGGTCGACACCCGGGGCCGCGAGGCCGACGCTGCCGGGCTTGCGCTCGAGGTCCGCGTCTTCCAGCACCGTTCCGGGACCGGCCTCCGTCGATCCGTAAAAGATCTTGGTTTCCGTGCCGGGAAAGGCGTCGCGCAGTCCCGCAATCAATTCCGGCGGCGTCGCCGACGTTCCCGTGTCGATCGAACGCAAGCTCGAGAGGTCGTAGGGCGTGCGGTCCGCGGAAAGAATCCGCGACCACACGGCGGGAATGCAGTACAGGCGCGTGGCGCGGGTTTGCGCCACGGCTTGGAGGAGCGCGTCCGCGCTGGGGGCGCGCACGAATCCGATGGCTTCGGCCGCTTGCCAGGCCGCCAACGCCAGGGTCCAGCCCGCCATGTGGAACAGGGGGAACATGCAGACGGTTCGGTCGCCGCCTCCGCGTTGAAAACCTTGGAAGCTGCGCAGGAAGTTGGCGCGATGGGAGAGCACGACGCCCTTCGGAAGCCCCGTGCTTCCGCTGGTGAAGAAGATGACGTGCGGGTCGTTTTCCGTGAGGCCGGGGGTTTCGATCTCGCGCGTGCGCGCCCCGTCGCGTGCGCGGTCGAGATCGAGCCCGGGGCCCACGGCACCGCCGGTATGCGCAAGGCGGGGGAGGTCGGCGTTCTTGGCCACGAGGGCTGCGGCTTCGGCGTGGGGGGCATCGGAAATCAGCAGTGCGGCGCGCGCGAAGCCCGCAAGCGGGCTCGCCTCGGCGGCGCCGAGGCGAGCGTTAATGGGGGCGAATACCGCACCGAGTTTCGACAAGGCGGCGAATACCGGGAGCGCGTCGAGGGTCGTGTCGCCCCACCAGACGACGCGATCTCCGCGTTCGATCCCCTGTTCGCGCAGGACGTGGGCCAGTTGATTGGCGCGGTCGTTCAATTTCCCGAAACGCAGGCAAGTGCCGTCGAGGGTGGCGGCGATCCGCCCGCCGTGGACGTGTCCGAGTCGTCGAAAGAGTTCGCCGATGGTGAGCGGCAACGCCTACAGCTCGTTGCCCAACACCGTCACTGCGGATACCGCGCCCATCCCGCCCAGGTTGTGAGCGAGGCCGAGTCGCGCGTTGGGTACCTGTCTCTCGCCCGCGTCGCCGCGCAGGTGTTGCGTGAGTTCGTAGAGCATGCGAACTCCGGTCGCGCCGACGGGATGTCCAAAGGATTTCAGCCCACCCGAAGGATTCACGGGAAGTGCGTTCCCCAAGGCGAATCGATCTTCCTCGGCGGCGTGGCCGCCTTCGCCCTTGGGGCACAGGCCGAGGTCCTCGTAATTCAGAATCTCGGTAATGGTGAAGCAGTCGTGGCATTCCACGAGGTCGAGATCCTTGGCGCTGATTCCGGCTTGTTCGTAGGCCTGGCCCGCGGCCTGGCGGGTCGCGGCGAAACCGTCGTAATCGAAGGTCGGGTCGTAGTGGGGCGCGCCGTAGGATACGGACAGGCCCATCCCTTTGATGTAGATCGGATCATCGCGCAGCTGCTTGGCGAGATCCGCGCGGCACAAGATGACCGCCGCGGCGCCATCGGTGGTCGGACAACAATCGAACAGGCCCAGGGGCGAATAGATCATGGGGGCGTTGAGGACCTTTTCCTCGCTGACCTCCATGCGTAGATGCGCCTTCGGGCTGAGCACGCCGTGGCGATGGTTCTTGACCGCGATCTTCGCGAGGGTGCTCTTGCTGGCACCGTGATTGGCGAAGTAGCGGTGCGCCGAAAGGGCGAAGACGTGGGGGGCCTCGCCATTGTCCTTGACGGGGTGGGGCGCCGGCAGTCCGCCGAGGGTGGCATCGCGCATCTTCTCGAACCCCAAAGCAATCACGATGTCGTACATCCCCGCCGCGACCGAGAATGCGGCGTTGCGCACGGCGTCCATGCCCGACGCGCAGTAGTTCTCCACGCGCGTGATGGGAATCCCGGTCAGCTTCAAGGGATCCGACAGCGCATTGCCCGAAAGCGCGGAGGAAATGGTTCCCACCCAACCCGCGCGGATGCGTTCGCGTTCGATTCCCGCGTCGGCGATGGCCTCCTGGGCGGCTTCGACGATCAGGTCCTCGGCGGCTTTGTCGTAATGCTCACCAAAACGCGAGCAGCCGGCTCCGATGATGGCGACACGATTCTTCAGGCTCATCCCCGCTCCTCGCTGGCTGCGGCGGCCGCGGGACGCGCCTTCCAAAAATAATTGTGGATTCCACCGGCATCGTGGTAGCGGCGAAACACGAGTTCGACCCGCATGCCGATGTGGAGGTCCGCCGGCGCGACATCGGTCATCTGGCAAAAGAAGCGCGCGCCCCCGTCGAGCTCGATGACGGCCTCGATCAGCGGGGGATCGGGGTTCGGTAGGACGTGGTTTTCGTAATAGGTGAAGACGGTTCCGCGCCGAGGCAGGGGGATGGGTTCGAGGCCGTCCTCGTAGGTGCAGCGCACACAGATGCGGTTGATGGGAAATTGGAGGGTGTCGCATTTCGGGCAGCGGCCGCCGTACAGGGGCAGCATTTCCTTGCGATCGCGGAACAGGACGGCGGCGGAGGAACTTTCGAGTTCGGGGAATTCGCTCTTCACGAACTTGCGGAAGCGGGCGTATTTCCCATAGGCGTCGAGGGTGCGCTTGACTTCGATTTGTTGCTCGAGGCGTTGTTCGGGCAGGCCCGCCGACACCTGGTCTCCGACGCGGAAAACCGCGGCGTCGGCGCCGTCCCCATACACCCCCCACAGAATCAGCTCGCCGGGTTGCGCGTGTTCGAGGGCGGCGGCCAGGAGCAGCAACGACTGCGCGACCCCCGTGTCTCCGACGACACCCCACAGCGAATCCTGCAGCCGCTGCATGGGGTCGATCCCGATCTTGGCCACGACGGCGCCGATGGCGCGCGGGTTGCTTCCGCAAACCACGGCGCGCGAAATTTGCTCCGCCTGCACGCCGGCGCCTTCGAGGGCCTGGTGGAGAACCTGGGGCATGATGCGTCCGTAGCCGAACTTGGCGTCGAGTCCGCCCGGAAAGGATCGCAGGTAATCCTCGCGATCCGTGCGCCAGGTTCCATGGAAATCTTCGGTCACCGAAGCGCGCGAGAGCAGCTCGACACCCCCGGCATCGCGGCTGACCACGACGGCTGCGCCCGCATCGCCCGCGGCTTTTTCATCCATGGAGTCCGGTGCCACGGGACGGACCTCGCCGGTGGCGACGAGTACCCGTTCCTGCTGACCACTCTCGACCAGGTCGAAGGCCGTGAACAGGGCTCCGGAGCCCGCACGCAGGCTGTCGGTGAAGTCGAGAGTCCGCGTGGCGGATTCCGTATCGAGAACCGCGGCGAGGGAAGAAGCGACGAGTTTCTCCCGATAGGGCGCCGTGTTCGAAACGAAAAACACGCCGTCGAGTGCCACTCGGCTGGGAACGCCCAGGGCATTCTGCGACGCGGCCACAGCGAGGGTGAGGGAGTCCTCGTCGTGATTGGCAACGCTTCGTTCGCCGGGTAGGGCGTGGCTGCCCCAGTGCTGGGCGATGACGGCGCGGGGCAATCGATATCGCGGGAGGTAGGTGGAGAATGCGCTGATCCCGGCCATATCCGACTTTTGCCCTCCACGCGATCCGCTGGGACCGACGGCAGCCTATCGAAGGTCCGCTCTTTACAGCAAGGGCCGGGGCAGCGAGCATCCCTGCGTACCCCGCAGAAGGAAAAGTATTCGTGACTCGAAAACGCTTCGTCGCCGCCCTGATTCTCCCGCTGGCCGTCTGGGGGTGCAGCCGAAACCCCTGTCCCGACGGCGGCGAACTCGCCGGTGCTGCGCCGCCGGACGGAACACTCCAGTGGTGTCAGAAAAAGGACGAGAGCGGCAAATGGGTGAAGCACGGACTCGAAACCCGCTGGCGCAAGGACGGCCAGAAATCCTTCGAGGAGCACTACAAGGATGGTCGCAAAGATGGCCACTCCATGTCCTGGCATCCGACGGGCGCGAAATGGTCCGAAGGCGAGTATCGCAAGGGGAAGCGCCACGGACCGTGGATCTCCTGGCACCGAAATGGCGCCGTCTTTCGCAATCAGACCTACGTGGACGGGAAACGAATCGGCAAGTGGGTGGCGTTGTTCAGTGACGGGCGCAAGCAGGAAGAGGGGATGTACGAGAAGGGTGAAAAGACGGGCGTCTGGAAATCCTGGTATCCCGGCGGGAACCTGCAGGAAGAGGGACGCTACTTGAACGGGAAGAAGCAAGGCCGCTGGGCCGAACTCTTCCGCAATGGAAATACGCGCACCGAAGAGAACTTTCTCAACGGCAAGAAACACGGGCGCTTCGTGGTCTGGAACCCCGATGGTTCGATCCGATCCGAGAAGTTCTACAAGAACGGAAAAATCGTCGCTGCTGCAGATGCGCCGAAGCAGGCCGCGACCGCGCCGCCGCCCGCCGCGCCGAAAACAGACGCTCCCTCTGCACCCGCCCCGGAATAGCGCGTTGGCGCGCCTTGGCTCGAGCTGGTTGTGCTGCACGCTGCTTTTCTTCGCGTGTGGTAACGGGGATTGCCCGTTCGGCAGCGAACCGACGGGCGCGGGCCCGCCCGAAGGACAGGCGCAATGGTGCGTGCGCCGGGATTCCGAAGGAAACGAAGTCAAGCACGGTCCCTACACACTTTGGCGTCCGGATGGAAGCCTGCTTTCGCGCAGCGAATACCGCGATGGGAAACGCCACGGCGATTTCATCTCATGGCACGGCAACGGGAAAACCATGGCCGAAGGCGCCTATGTGGGGGGCAGTCGCGACGGTCTGTGGCAGTCGTGGTACGCGGACGGAACGGAGCACAAACAGGAAACCTTCAAGCTGGGAAAACGCGATGGGGACTGGGTTTCGCGCTACCCGGACGGCAAGAAATGGATGAAAGGTCGGTTCGTCGAAGGGGTGCGCCAGGGCGAATGGAAGGAGTGGCACCCCAACGGGCGACTGATGCGCAAGGGCGAGTACAAGGATGGCGAGATGCACGGCGAGTGGAGCGAGCGCTATTCGCATGGAAGCCGCTGGCGAGAAGGAAGCTACAAGGAAGGCAAGCGAGAGGGGCGCTGGCTCGAGTGGAACCGCGACGGCTCCCTGAAGGGTGAGATTCAATACCGGTCGGGTTATCGCGTTTCGCGTTGAGCTAAGCTGCCGCGCGGAACAACAAGGAGAAGGCCGTGGGACCCCTAGAAGGAATTCGAATCGTGGAGTTTGCCGGGATCGGCCCCGGCCCGTTTTGCGCGATGGTGCTTTCGGACCTGGGTGCCGAGATCCTGAAGATCGATCGATCGAAGAACGTACTCGCCGAGCACCCCGCAAAACCCCCGGTGGATTTTCTCAATCGCGGACGCCGTTCCGTGGCGCTCGATTTGAAACATCCCGAAGGAGTGGCGACGGCCTTGCGCTTGGTCGAGCAGGCCGATGGTTTGATCGAAGGCTTTCGACCCGGCGTGATGGAGCGCCTGGGCCTGGGGCCGGACATCTGCCTCGAACGAAACGAACGACTGGTTTACGGTCGCATGACGGGCTGGGGGCAGGACGGTCCACTCGCCCAGGCGGCGGGACACGACATCAACTACATCGCGCTGGCCGGGGCCCTCGAATCGATCGGCCGCAAAGGCGAGGCGCCGATTCCGCCGCTCAATCTCGTGGGGGATTTCGGGGGCGGCGGCATGCTGCTCGCCCTCGGCATCGTGTGCGCCCTGGTGGAGCGCGGCCGCTCGGGCAAGGGGCAGGTCGTGGATGCCGCCATGGTGGACGGGGCCGCGTTGTTGATGACGATCTTCCACGGCATGCGGGCCTTCGGGTGGTGGAAGGACGAGCGCGGTACGAACCTGTTGGATACGGGCGCACACTTCTACGACGTGTATGAGACGCGGGACGGGAAGTACGTATCGATCGGTTCGATCGAACCTCAATTCTATGCGGAACTCCTGCGCCGCACCGGACTCGAGGGCGAAACCCTTCCATCGCAGATGGATCGCAGCCAGTGGCCGGCGTTGAAAGAGCGCATGAAGGAATTGTTTCGCACCAAGACCCGGGACGAATGGTGCGAAATCATGGAGGGCAGTGACGTGTGTTTCGCGCCGGTTCTCGGCATGGGCGAAGCGCCGAATCATCCCCACATCCAAGCCCGCAATACGTTCGTCGAGGTCGCCGGTTCCGTTCAACCGGCACCCGCGCCGCGCTTCAGCCGCACGCCAGGTGAAGTGGCGCGGCCGCCGTCCTTCGCGGGGCAGCACACGGACGAAGTGCTGACGGAATGGGGCTTCGGGAGCGAGGAGATCGGAAAGCTTCGCGAGGCGAAAGCGATCGCCTGATGGTCAAGCTGTTCTTCCTGTGTCGCCGGCGGCCGGATCTGACACGCGAAGAATACGCACGCTGCGTGCTCGACGGCCACGTGCCGTTGGCGCTGAAGCACCACACGACGATGAAACGCTACGAAGTGAACATCGCGTTGGAGGACCCCGTGGGCGGCGAGGCGTTCGACAGCCTGCCGGCGCTCTGCTTCGAAAGCCTGAGCGATTTCCAGGAGCGCCTCTACGACTCGCCCGAAAGTGAAGCGATCATCCACGCCGACGTCCAACGCTTCATGGGGGGATCCGTCGCCTACGCGACGACGGAGTTCGTTCGCAAGGACGAGCGCGCGAGCACAGCGAAGGGAACGCGCAGTCCCGGCCTCAAGTGGGTCTGCCTGCTCGAGCGGGCAAGGGGAATGAGCCACGAAGCGTTCGTCGCCCATTGGCAGGACGTTCATGGGCCATTGGCGCTTCGGCATCAGCCCGGGATTTCGAAATACGTTCAGAACGTGGTGGACCAGCGCCTGTCGGACGCCGGAGATGTGTGGGACGGCATTGCGGAAATCCACTACGCGTCGCCCGAGGAGCGGGCCAAAGGTCGCTACGCGTTTCCGGAGAGCAAACAAGTCGTACGGGCGGATATCGACCGCTTCGTCGGACGCAGCGTTGCTTATCCGGTGGCGGAGTACATTCAGAAATAGCGCGCCGCGAAACCCCGCATGCCTTCGAGGGCGTCGGGTGAGCGCCGCCAGGGCGAGACCACCAGGCGGTCCACACCGCATTCTTGCCAGCGAGCGACGTCGCTCTTGTGTTCCAAGCGCCCACCAATCGTGACTTCGAAGGATTGCCCCTCGCGTCCCAGCTGCTTGCGGAGTTCGCGCAGCCGCTCGACGGGGGCCGCGATCGATTCGAAACTATGCACCAACCCCAACCAACCGTCGCCGACGCGTGCGGCTCGACGCAGCGCAGCGTCGGATTCTCCGCCAATGTGCAGCGGCGGATAAGGTTTCTGGATGGGTTTGGGTTCGAACATCACCGGGGCGAAATCGAAGAAATCCCCGTGGTGTTCGACGCTCGCCTCGGTCCACAGACGCTGGCAGACCCCGATCGCTTCGTCGAGTCGGCGCCCCCGCTGGCGCGGGTCGAGCCCCGCCGCAGTCCACTCACTCTCGAGCCAGCCCGCTCCGAGCCCCACCAGCGCGCGCCCCTGGGACACGATGTCGAGGGTTTGAATGGCGCGGGCTGCGACGAATGGGTGCCGCAACCCCAGCAGATACACGTTGGTGCCGAGTCGGATGCGCGAGGTCTTTCCTGCCAGGAAGGAGAGATACGCGAAACAATCGAAGACCGGTGTACTGGGGGGGACCGGCGGGTGATCGTCGCCAGGGTGGGGCGATCCCGCGAGCGCGAGGGGAAACACCAGGTGCTCCGGAAGCCAGACCGACTCGAAACCGAGTCGCTCGGCCTCGAGGGTGGCTTCGAGGAAGAAGGCGGGATTCAGGCGCCCGAGCGCGATGCCGAATTTCATGCAGTCTCGGTCACGCGTTGTCTGCCGATTTCCACGCGTGCATCCTACACGAGGGATTCGTCGCCGGACAGATCGGGGTGGCAACGCCCACAACGCGAAACGGCCGCCCCGTGTCCGGGACGGCCGTTGATTGCGATTTCGCGCAAGCGCCTTCGGCGCGCAGTCGAACGCCCTAAGGGGCGTAGTTGTACGCCCTAAGGGGCGTAGTTGTACTGGAAGTCTGCGCAGGAGTGCGGCGTGATCTTGCACTTGAAACTACACGCGTTGTTGAGGCAGTGAGGTCGCGTCTTGCCGAAGCGGGTCATGCGATCGTCCAAGCGCTCGTTGACCACCACTTCCAGGGGGTTCTCAGGAGCTTCGGGTTGAATGAACGGCTCCGTGGGAACAGGGAAGGTGATGATCTCGAAGACCCCCACACCCGCACGAACGAACATCATCCCAAGACCTTCGGCAGCGCCCGCCATCAGGTTCATGGTTCCGGCGTCGAGTCCTTCGTTGGCGTTGTGCGAGCGGCGCATGTCGCGATACGCGGTCACGGGAATCTCGAAGGGCGACATCGCGACGTTCGTAACCCCGCGTGCGAGCTTGTGAACGATGCGCGAGAAATACGGATCGTGTTGATCTGCTCCGGCCAGAGACGGCGCAAGGAGCAGAGTGAGAAAAAGAGTCGTGATGGTCGATGTACGCATTGCGGGGTCTCCTCTTGCGCAGTGTTTATCGGTCGTGTGGGGGAACGAGATGAGTTTCGCGCGCAACCCTTAGGGGAAAGCCAAAACCGCGTACTCAGAAACCCCGATGTCCATGCCACGGATGACTGCGAATTCACCCTGAGGGACTCAAGCTCCACTTGGGAGTGCCGAGTTGAAGTATGGCAGACGAATCGAGGGATTGGACCTTGGAACCCCAGCCGATCTCACTCCGCGTCGAAGACGCGATGACAAAATACGTGGAAACGGTGCCTTTGGGCGCGACTTTCCGCGAAGTTGCCGCTCGGATGCGCAGGCAGGAAATCTCCTGCGTTCTGATCGTGGACAACGATCGCCCCGTTGGCATCGTGAGCGAGCGGGATATGGTGCGGATTCTCGCACACCACCTCGAAGACGGAGTGGCGCTGCCGGTCCTGGCCGAAAACGCCATGCTTTCGCCCGTGATCACGGTCGAGCGTGACGCCCTGGTCGATGAGGCGGCGGACAAACTCAGCGCCCTCGGGATCCGGCGGTTGCCCGTGGTGGGGGCCGACGGGGAGCTCGTGGGGCTGGTGACCCAGACGGACCTGATGGCGGCGCGCGGGCGGGAACTCGACGGCGAGCGTCAGCGGCTTCGCAACATCGTCGCGACACGGACCCGAGAACTCGAAGAGGTCAACGCCAGCCTTCGGATTCAAACGCTGACCGATGCGCTGCTGGGAATCGGCAATCGCCGAGCGCTCGAATTTACGCTGCCGCGAACGCATGCCGTGGCCCTGCGCTACCAGCGCGCCTATACCGCGGTGCTCTTCGATGTCGATTATTTCAAAGGCTTCAACGACACCTACGGGCATCTGGCAGGCGACGAAACCTTGAAGCGTGTGGTGGGATGCATCGCCGAGAGCATCCGCAAGGCCGATACGCTCTATCGGTATGGGGGCGACGAATTCCTGCTCGTGCTCCCCGAGACGAATCTCGAGGGGGCCAACATCCTGGTAGGGCGCCTTCAGAAATACGTCGAGCAGCTACAGATTCCCCACCAGGCTTCGGAGCACAAAGTCGTTACCGTGAGCTGCGGTCTCGGGGTCTGCGATGTGGGCGAAGGGCGCGGCCCCAGTTCTTGGCGCGACGTGGTGGATTCCGCCGACGAAGCGCTCTACAACGCCAAGAAGCACGGCCGCAACCGCATCGGGTTGCCCGGCGAACCGGATCCGGCTAGCGAACGATCTTAGGAGCGCCTCCGCCCGGCCAGAGTTCTTTCCCGCGCTCATCGAACAAGCTCACGGCCGGCGACTTTCCCCGCACATAGCTGACGGCGAGTCGGCGCCGCTGTTGCTCGTCGAGCAGGTTCAACTCACTGCGGGGTTTCCCGTCGACCACCAGTTCCGCGCGTGTCTTCCCGTTGCGATCCGCTAGCACCAGACTCGTCGTGTCCCGATTCGCGGTGAGGGCGGCACGCGACGACGCGTGATCGCCGCGCAGATGAAACTCGGGTCCGTCGCGGCCGACGATGAGTTCGATGCTCGGGTCGCCGTGGCGGTCGTACATCACGAGGGCCGGCGCATCCCCCTTCATCTGAAGCGAGATGCGAACCTTGCCGCCCCCGTCCTTGAGTTCGATGGTCTCCGGAGCCTCGCCTTCGGCGGCTCCGAGTAGGATCAGCGACCCCCCGAGGAGCAGGCCGGCGGTGAGGCTCGCGCGAAGGCGGCGATTCGAACGCTCGAGGGCGTCGATGCGCCGAGTCAGGTCAGTGCTCATCACTAGCGGTCTCCCGTGAGTGTCGTGCGCTTCTTCGCGATCAACTCGATCAGCGACTTATGGGGATCGGCGAACTTCGCGACACCTTCCCCCATCAGGGTTTCTTCCAGGTGTTGCATATCGACGACCCGGGCGATTTCCTCGAGTACCGCAGCCGGCGGGAGTACATCGACCTGGCGCGTGTAGGTGGCGCCGTTGGCCTCGACGGCCTGGTTGGTGGCGGGCGGGTTGGTCTCGATGTCGCTGCCCGCGAAGGCGCCCACGTATTTGTCCACCGGATCTTCCGGCTTCTTGGTGCCGGTGCTCGCAAAGATCATCTCCTGGTTGAGGGCCAGTTTTTTTGCGGCCCAGAATTCGGCGTTGCTGGCCCAGATCTGCTTGGCGTTCACGATCCCGACCTGGCCCTGGGCGGCGTCGCTCAGGCTAGGGCAGTGTTTCTCGGTGTAGACGTCCACGCGCGACACGAAGATGCTGTAGACGCTCTTGAAGCCCTCGAGGTCGCCGCGCCGTTGGGCACCGCGCCAGACCGCATCGCGGGCCGCGACGTATTGCCGCGGCGAGAAGATCAACGTCACGTTCAACGTCAGGCCCGCGGCGGCGAGTTCTTCCAGGGCATCGAGGCCCGCCGCCGTGGCGGGGACCTTGATCATGCGGTTGCGATGGCCGTTGGCCCATTTCTTCCCCAGGGCGATGTACTGGGCTACGCGCTCGGCGTGCGGCGGCGCGCCCTTCGGGTCTTCCAACAACGGGTCGAGTTCGAAACTCACGTAGCCGTCGTTCCCGGCGGTCTCTTCCCAAACCGGGAGGAAGACTTCCTGGGCCGACGACACCAGGCGATCCGTCATCGCCCAGGCGATCGCTTCGTCGTCCTGGCCTTCTTGCATCATGCTCGCGATCGCATCGTCGAAGCGTCCGGTCTTGATCAGGTCCGAAATGATGATCGGGTTCGACGTCGCCCCGGTGGCGCCCAGAGCGCGGTTGCTTTGCACGAGCTCGGGATCGATCGAGTCCAACCAGAGCTTGGTTCCGCTGGCAATCAACGACTGAAGTGAGCTCATGAGGCGTTCTCCTTGTTTGGGTTCGCGAGTTGGCTATTGGCGTTTCACGGCCGCGATGGCGACTTCGCCGCTCACCTGCTCGAGAAACGCACGGATTCGTTCCGTGGGAATGGTGAAGCTGATTCCCTGGGCGCCGCGTGCGATCGCGGAATTGATCCCGACCACGCGTCCGGTGAGATCGAGCAACGGTCCCCCGGAATTGCCCGGGTTCACGGGCGCATCGGATTGCAGGAATTGCGGTTGCTTCGCGCCGCTCCCGCCCTGATCGGCGTTCAGCGTGCGGGCCTTTTGGGAAATGATCCCGTGGGAAACGCTGTGGTTGAGCCCGAGCGGATTGCCGATGGCAATCACCCAATCGCCTTCGGACAAGCGCTCCGCATTGGCGAGGGTGACGGATTCGAGTTTGGCGCCGTCTTTGATGCGCAGCAGTGCGAGATCGGACTTCCGGTCGACGGCGAGAATTTCGAGCTCGTGGAGCTTCCCACTCTCCATCTTGCCCTTGAGTGTTTCCGCGCGCGACACCACGTGGGCGTTGGTGAGGACGTAGCCCTCGGCGGAGCACACGAAGGCGGAGCCCAGGGCTTCGCCGGGAATATTGACGGCGGGTACCCCGGGAACCGGCACGAAGAGCAAGTGTACGCGGACCGGTGTGGCGCGGTGCACGTAGACGTTCAGCACCGCGGGCTTGGTGCGTTCGACGATTTCGCGAATTGTGTCGCTGGTGAAGGGCACGGCGGGCGGTTGGGTTTCGTCCGCCGAGAGGTCGCAGATTTCTTCGAAGGGGACGCCGTCGAGGATGTGCGAAGCCGGGTAAAGGGTGACGCCCGCCGCTTTGCTTTCGTTCTCGGCGGCGAAGCCCACGCCCAGAACCGTGCAGCCCGGGGCGGTGAATAGAAAGATCAGGAGAAGTCCGAGTCGGAGGCGATAAGTTCCCGTCATTGTTGGGGACCGTAGGGTCTCGACCCCTCGGTGTCGAGACGGATCGGGGGCTCAAACGACGTTCTTTGGTGGCCCGCCCCCACACCGTGGGCGGACTTACAGATAATTTCCCGCGCCGGCCTTCAGCTGATTCTGTGCGCGTCGCGCGCGTTCGGCTTCCTTGGACAGATCCTGCGTGCTCACCGGCTTCACTTCCTCGTGGGCGGCTTCGCAGCGCGCCTTGCGGCGCAGTACTGCGTGGAGGAGTCGCACCCACTCGCCGGGCGAAATTTCGGAGGAGCCCTTTACGACTGTGTTCCAATCGATTTCCTCGAACAGCGGTCGGCCCGCGCGCGCGACCGCCGACGCCGCGTGGATCTTCAAGGCGGCGACGATGTCGTCGGGGTAGACGGGGGTCACTTCCACCACGCGCTCGAATCTTCCGGGCGCCACGAAGGCGGGACGCAGGGTGTCGGGGTGACTCGTGGAACCCACCACGAGCGTGCCTTCGGCGGCGATGGTCCGGTCCAACAGGTCGAGCAGGAAATCCATGATGGGACCGATGGGCAGATCCGCGCGCAGAGTGCCCAGGGCGTGGGCCCGCGAGAACTCGAGTTCTTCGAGGAACACGGTCACGTGCGGCATCTCCTCGAGGGTGCGTTTCCAACCTTCGAGCAGCTCGCCGAGCTTTCCGCCGAAATGAACGATCTCGGTGACGAGATCCGGGACGCGCACGTGCAAGAACGCATTTTTCGTCCGCGTCGCCAAGGCGCGGGCCAGCAGGCTCTTGCCGACACCGGCGCGGCCCAGCAGCAAGATCGCGGAGGGCGGAAACGTGCCCCACCGCGCGTAGACTTCCGGGTCCGTGACCGCGCACGCGTAGGTGAGGATCTCGTCCTTCGCGCTGACGAGGCCGCCGATCTCCTCGAACCCGAGATTGGGGTTGGGGTCCAGGGCGGTGGCTTTCGAGACCGGCGGGAATTTCCGTTCGTAACTCGCCCAGAGATTCTGCGCGCGATCGCGTTGGATTTGAGGTGCGGCCATGGCCGCCATGGTACATGCTGCCCGGCGTGACGACCGCCGCCCCGATTCGACCCCTTTCGCGCCTCGACCCGGACCTCCTCGAGCGCGCGCGGCGCAGCCTCCGGCGCCGCGACCCCGCGCTCGGGAAGGTGATTCGCGACGTGGGACCTTGCCGCATGCAATCCCACGGCGACCCCTACGCGGCGTTGCTGCGCTCGGTCCTGTTCCAGCAATTGGCGGGCGCTGCGGCGAAAGCGATCGAGCGGCGCGTGAAGGCCCATTTCGGGGGACGCTGGCCCCGGCCCGACGCCCTGTTGGCCGCCACCCCGGCGCAGCTGCGCAGCCTCGGCCTCTCGCGCCAGAAGGCCGCCACCCTCCAGGGCATCGCGCGCGCCTTCGCGGAGAAGGAACTCAGCAGCTACCGCCTGCGCCGCATGGAGGACGCCGCAGTGGTGGAAGCGGTGACGACCATCAAGGGAATCGGAGAATGGACGGCCCACATGCTCCTGATGTTCTCCCTGCGCCGGCCGGACGTGCTCCCGGTCGGAGACTACGGCGTCCGCAAGGGCGCCCAACTGCTCTATAGACTGGAAGACCTCCCCAAACCGAAGGAACTCGAGGCCCTGGGAGAGCGCTGGCGCCCCTACCGCAGCGTGGCGGCCTGGTACCTTTGGCGGGCCACGGAAACCATCACCCCGGAGGGCTAGACCGCCGCCCCCGGCACGGGTGGACGATCCCCACCCCTATTCGCCATACTCCGCGCGCTCGTCAAGCCAAACGCGTCCCCATCGTCTAGTGGCCTAGGACTCCGCCCTTTCAAGGCGGCAACACGGGTTCGACTCCCGTTGGGGACGCCACTTTTTCTCGAGATCAACGCCATCGTAGAGTCGACAAGCCGGCGGCGGGAGTGTCGGAATCGTCGCAGCGCGATCGCTATCGAAGACTGGGATAGTGATCCTGGAGAATTCGCCAGACGGATTCCATGTCCCAGTTTTCGGCAGCGTAGGTCGAAGCGTCTTGCATCTCTTGGGTGCTCAGCCCGGTGCCGCCTCCGTCGCTCGTGGAAACCCGAGTGGTTTCGACGTCCCAGACGGAGTGGGTGACGACGGTTTGATTCCAGGCGTGTCCGATGAGGCCGCCCCGCCTAGCGAAGGGGTCATTGCTTTCAGCGACGAGTCCGGCGGCGTAGCTGCGCTCGACGAGAGCATTCATCGAAGTCCCGATCAAGCCGCCGGAGCGATCCGCGGTCGCTAGAACTTCGCCAACCGAGAAGGAATCGCGGATTGCACCATGCGTGTCCGAACAGCAGACGTGGCGAACGTACCCTACAAGTCCACCCGCGTGCGTAGCGGCTCCGCCGATGGTTCCCGTCGAGAAGGAGCGTTCGATCGTGACACCCGGGTAGTGGGTCGCCATCTCACCGATGAGCCCACCGAGTGATTGCCCATGCTGGCCCAACCAGCTAACCCGAGCGAGCGAGAATGAATCGAGAATCGCCGTGTCGGATGCCTCCATACGCCCGACAAGGCCGCCCGCAGTCGGCCCACTCACGACCTGAGAGAACGAAAAGGATTCTTCGATCGTTCCGTTGAAGAGGCTGCCCACCAGGCCTCCCGCCAATACCGTTCCGTTGATATTTCGATCGTGGCCGCCGGCAAACGACCTCGACATCCGGCCGCGGAAGAAGCCCGCGAGCCCACCGGCGTATCCCACGGTCGTCGCGTTGACGGGAACGTCGGCGTGCGAATTAGATATCTCGCCGTTGTCCTGGTATCCGACGATCCCTCCCGCGTACCCCCGGGCGCCAACCGTGGCGTCGTAGCAGAAGTGTTCTCGGCAAACGGGAACGACTGAACTGTTGCGAATCACGGTCCCGGCGTTCTCGGATCCGATGGCCGCGCCCACCAGCCCCCCCGCGTAACGCGGGTATCCCACTGAGCCCTCTGAGGAGATGTCGAAAAACATCAGCTGGATGTGAAGGTTCTCGATCGACGCATCGTACGTCGCGCCGAAAAATCCCGCAGCCTGCTCGTCATTGGATACCCGGACGACGACGGACCCAATGGTGTATCCGTTGCCATCGAACCGACCGGTGAATGGATCGTCGAGCGACCCGATGGGGTCGCGGTTGGCGCGCTCGAAAGTGTCGACATCTGCTTCGAGTACATAGTGGCCGTCGAGATTCTGTCGAACATTGTCGAGTTGATCGGCGGTGCAGATGACGTGCGGATCTGTTGGCGTTCCGGAGCCGGCCTCGAAGGGGAGAGACACCACCAAGTCATTGCAGGCATCGCAGGCATCGCCAATCCCGTCTGCGTCCGAGTCCTCTTGCTCTGCGTTTGCCAGCTCAGGGCAGTTGTCTTCCCAGTTGAAGACGCCGTCCTGATCAATGTCGGGGTCGCACCCGGTTGCTGCGACCGCGACGAATAGAAGACACACGAGGGATTGCTTTTTCAAATTGTCCAGCCAGGGCCGCATTGAATGACTCCACTTTCCGATACATTGCGTATTCGGCGCACAGTAAATCGTCTCCTGGCCAATTGGCGTTCCTTTCGACCGAACATTCGTTCGCTCGGGTCACAAAACTGCACGCACCGACACAGCCCCGATGCCACGAAAGCGGAGTAGCGGAAGCTCGCTAGGTGGCCGGGCTCGGACGAGCCTGCGGTCGCCTGGCTCAGGAACTCGGAAAAGTTCGGGGAGGTTTGCTCGGTGAACGAAACGGTGAAGTCGGACAGCGTGCCGAGTCCCCGGGGTTCGATTCCCGCGTCGGCTCAGTGTCGATCGAGAGGAGAGGAGAGGGGACGTGAAACGCTAGTCTTAGAAAGTAAGCCACCCCAGGAAAGGAGCCGCCTGTGTCCGACAACACGCAGATCATCTTGGTCGAACGGCCGAACGGTCCGCTCAAGGAATCCCATTTCGAGATCCGCCACGGAGAGGTTCCGAAGCCGGGACCGGGCGAGGCACTGGTGCGCAGTATTCTGCTCTCCCAAGACGCCGCCAACCGCGCGTGGATGGCGGGCGCGACCTACAAGTCAGCCGTCAACCCCGGCGACGTGATGCACGGCTACGCAGTTTGCGAAGTCATCGAGTCGAACTCACCGGACCTGCAGCCGGGCCAGCTCGTTCAGGGCCAAGCGGGTTGGCAGCAATACGCCGCGTTGCCCGCGAACGCGTTACAGCGCTGCGCGGACCATCGACCGCTCACGCGTTTACTCTCGATCATGGGAATCGCGGGCAAGACCGCTTATCACGGTCTCCTGAATGTTTCCGGCATCGAAGCCGGTGAGACGCTGTTGGTCTCCGCGGCGGCGGGATCCGTGGGATCGATCGTGGGTCAGATCGGAAAGATCAAAGGCGCGCGGGTTGTGGGCATCGCGGGCGGCGCGGCCAAATGTGCTTGGGTTCGCGACGAACTCGGGTTCGACGCCTGCATTGACTACAAGTCCGCCGAAATGGCAACGGCGCTCACGGAGCACTGCCCGGACGGAATCGACGTCTACTTCGACAACGTCGGCGGCGACATTCTGCAGTCCGCCATCTTCAACATGAAGTACGGAGGTCGAATCTCGTGTTGCGGCGCCGTCTCGCAGTACGACGGCGGACCCCCCACCAGCCCCATTGGCATACCGGGACTCCTCGTCATCAAGAGTCTCCGGATGCAGGGCTTCCTCCTGATGGACTTCATGGATCGCGATGCAGATGCCGAGCGCGATCTTTCGACCTGGAGCGACAGCGGTCAGATCGTGATCGCAGAAGACGTGATCGAGGGCCTCGAGAACGCTCCCCGAGGCCTGATCGGTCTCCTGGCGGGAGAGAACCGCGGCAAGCGGATGATTCGCGTGGGACCCGATCCGAGCTAGCTGGCGAGGATTCGCTTGGGGTCACGTCGCAGCCCGTCGAAGGCGCGCGGGGTAACTCAGAGAAAAAATTTCAGTCGCCATATCGCTTCGGTCCCGTTCGTTGGCGGAATCGCCATTGGCGAGCAGTGGGTTCCGAACTTGGCATCGCAACGGACCGATGCCCCGCAGTTTCTTGCGTATCGATGCGTCGCGCACACCACAGTTTCCACCCGATCGCCATCGAACCCCCTTGCACTGCGATCCATTCGGATTCCGCTGAAATCGCGAAAAGATCTGTTTACGGCGGGGATCGGTGACGTACTTGCATCGGAATGAAGTCCTCGATTCGTGTGGTACGGCGTTTGCTCTGATCACGGGAACACTCGAAGCCTTTCCGGTCGGATCCCGACCCCACCACCAGGAGACCCGCTATGAGCCTGCGAAATCGTACGGTTGGATTTCTTCTCGCCTGTACCCTCGTTCTGGTCGGCGGCAGCTGCGCCAAGAAGATCCTCGTCCTCGGCGCCATGCATACGGGGTTCTGCACCGGTGAAACCGTCGCGATCGACGTCAACTGGATCGATACCGCGACGAACCCCGCGCCCGCCTACTACCGGGTCGCTTGGAAGCTCGACGGTGCGCCTTCCTGGACGTACGGAGATTGGTCGCAGCTAGCGGACGTGATGGAAGCGAGCGTCGAGGTCTCGACGGAAGGTGACCTGCTCGTCATGGTGGAAGCGACTCTCGACGCCGCGGGTCCGCGATTCGTTGCACGGCGCAGCGCCGCCACGCTCGTGGCGGCCGCAGACGTATGCGCCGAGCCGGAGGTCGTCGCCACGGGGCAGGGCGGTGCATGGGAGATGGAGATCGACTCCACGCACGTGTACTGGACCCACAGCAGCGGAGTTCGCAAGATCGCCATTGCCGATGGCACGGTGACGGACCTGGCGACGGGACAGCTCGGCGCGCGGACGCTCGAGCGCGGCTTCGACTACCTGTACTGGACCGTTTACGACCCCAGCTTCCCGTCCAACGAGGGGATCTTCCGCGTCCACAAGAATGGCGGTCTGGTGGAGCCCATGGTCGATAGCAACAACACCGAAGGCCCCGGCGACATCGCGTTCTTCGGAAGTGGGTTCCTGTTCACCAACACCTTCGAAACGCCCGCCCGAACCATTCGGCTCCACTACCTCGGGGATCCGCCCAACGTGGCGCCCGCCTACTACACGCCGCCGACCTGGCAGCAGGACTACGCGAACCATGATCCGACGGCAATCGATGCGGGAGTCGATTATGTGTACTGGGCCAACTTCAACGGGGGCAACATCGAACGAGTCTCGACCGCTGGCGGCGTCATTCAGACCGTCGCCACGGGGCAGGACCGCCCGACCAGCATGACCCATCGAGTCGACTTCTTCGTGTGGGCCAACATGGGGCGTGACGCGATTGGAACCGCGAGTATCCGCGGACACTCGGATGCGGAAGGCCTCGTCACGCTCGCTACCTTGCCCACCGAAGACAATCCCTACGGACTGTGGGCCGACTCGGAGTACGTCTATTTCGTGACGCGCGGTGATCGCGACTTGTTCCCGGCTGTTCCGGGTCGGATCAACCGCGTCGCACGCAGCGGTGGGGCCGTGGAGGTGATCGTCGACGACCTCACGCATCCCGTCGACCTCGAACTCAGCGCCGATTACATCTACTGGACCGACGCTGACGCCGGAACGATCTCCCGCATCCGACGCTAGGGGGCGCGGGATCGGGGGGGCTACGACGATCCCAAGCACATCTCCTCGGCTTGAAACCGCCCATTGTTGCACTCGGCGATTGAGGGGCTTTCTACGTGCGCATTCGCGCGTGCGGAGGGGAAGGGAGTGGCCGACTCAGATAGTGCGCCTGCGATTGTTAAGCAGTGGGAGACTCCGGATCGACGTCGACTCCCCCCTGAGTATCAACTAGCACGACCGGTAGCGGATCAAGCTCCCAGCAGGAGCCGCGAACACGAATCCTTCGGGCGTAATCGGGTTGGGGGGATAGTAGAGGCGAACCGTGAGGTCGAAGCATTGAACGTCGGGGTTGAGCTCCCAGTACTGCGATTCGAACTGGACCTGTTCGTCGAAATTGCCGTTCGCATCGATGGTTACAATTCGCTCGGTATCCCAGTTCCCTTTGACCCAGCCCTGGATCTCGAACTCTGCCCCTGCGTAGCCTCGACCAACGAAACGAATGGGATCCGAGAAATAGGGAAGAAACGAATAGTTGTTGGGCTCGAGGTCGTCCACCCGACAACCTGTCGCACCGAGGACTCCAACTGCAATCAGTAGACTCAACGCCACTCGCCGCGCCATCGCAACTCTCCTGAAGTCAGCAGAGCCCGCGCTAGGCGTCCAGCAACGATTGCAGGGGCCAGCGCAGAAATACTCCTGTGACCGCACCAGTACGCTGGTGTTCCGGTGGTTGGTCAAATCAAATAAACATCAATTTCTCTTTCGCCAGGAGTTCACCGGAAAAGTCGATCAAAGCTGTGGAGAGAGTCGGTTGAGCCCCTCAATAAACCACAGCAATTCTCCAATCGCAGAGGGTCTGGGCCGACATTGGCTACAGCGCCGCCGCCTATCTGCGCATCAGACGCATGGGAAGCCCCTTGCGGGGGCGAAGGGTGATGGCGGGATCCGGGGTCACCGTTTGCTCGGGAGAAAGGCGAGGCGCGAACCGTTGAGCCAGTGTCGCGAGCAATAACCGACCTTCCGCGTCTGCAAGTCCTTCACCGAAACAGCGCCGGTTTCCGCCCCCAAAAGGAAAGTAGGAAAACTTCGGTCGCGCGCGAACTGCCTCGGGGGCGAACCGTTCGGGATCGAACCGCAATGGATCGGGAAACCAGCGCCCATCCCGCTGCACGAGCCAGGGGGCCAGCATGACCTGGGCGCCAGCGGGAAGGGGTCGCCCGCATACCTCAGTCGATTCGTAGGGCGACCGGATGTTCCCCCAGAAAGGAGGGTAGAGGCGAAGGGACTCCTGAAGGACTTTCTTCGTATAGGTGAGCTCGGAGAGGTCGGCAAAGGTCGCGGTTCGTCCGCCCAGAACCCGGTCCACTTCATCGTGAAGCTTCTCCTCAACCTGAGGGTTCAGGGCGAGCAGATACCAAGTCCAGGTCAGCATCGCTGCGGTCGCCTCGTGACCCGCCCCAAACAGGGTCAACAGCTGATCGCGAATCTCGCGGTCTGTCAGACGCAGATCCGGATCTTCGGAATTCTGAAGTTCCAGCAGCTTGGCGAACAGACAGTTCGATTCAGCGGTTTTCGCGCGCTGCAGCTTCAACCTTTGCTCGAACTCCCAATCGACGTACTTCATGGTGCGCCGAAAAAGGCGGTTCATGAAGCAGCGGCGTAACGCGAGCGACCCTCTACTCCAAGAGATTTTCGAGATTTTTGCTGAAGATGAAATCCGTCACGCTCATGCGGCGCAAATGCTGGCAGACCACTACAACGTTCACCAATACAAGGTCTACGAAACCAACACATCCTTGCGACGATTCGCTCCCCATTTCGTACGGGCGATTCAATACGTCGCTCCCCATGTTGCGGCAGCCTATATCACTTGCGGCGAGCTTCTGCTCGATATGGCACTGCTTCGATCCATCAACGACTTCGCAATGGACGATATGAGCCAGCAGGTTATCGACCGGATCAACCGGGATGAGTCGCGCCATGTAGCCGTCGATTATTACATGGCCGAGTTCTACGCTTCCGACGAATACTTCGAAAGCCTCAGATCACCGAGTGGACGCCCCTTGCGCGAACGCGTTCGAATTGGCTGGATCTACCTCTGTATGGGATTCTGGGCGCGCCCCTTCATTCGCGATGTCTTTTTCAAACCGATGGACCGCATGGACCCTTCGGGCGAGCGGCTTCGCCAAGCGTTCAAACACGTTCAGCTCTTCGGGGCAAAACCGGGTATCGCACGCCATGCGGACGCAAAGCTACTGATGGGTGTTCAAAACCTCGTCAACAACACAGCCCTGGGGCGCTGGATTGGCTCGACGCTCGCGGGCCTGATCGGAATGGAACCTCGCTTTTTGGAACCGCTCCACACGAAAGAGGAAGCGAAGCGGGCGGAATCCGCGAGCTTTCAAGCCCTTGCCGGCGAAGCGCTGTCTGCGAACCCTTTCCGGGAGTCCACCGCGCTCTAGTCAGGCCTGGGTCACAACCCAACGGGCGGCTGCCCGCTCAGAGTTGTGCGGCCTGAATTCGTCCTGGCGCTCGAACGACAAGATCCTCGCTCCCACACCCGGCTACACGCTGGATAGTGATGAGGAGACCATCGTTCCCGCCAAACAAGCGTGGCTGGCACGAGTTCGCTTCCGTCTGCCGGCTCAGCTCCAATCGATGAATGCCCCTCCCTCGTTTCCCGCGTTGCTGAATGTCGGCCGGGCGCCCGCCACCGCCCGGACATCTGACTGGCTGGAGGGCGGCACCATCGAGCAGCGAAGAGTCCTACCCTAGGCACCTCATTCACAGGAGAACTGCAGCATGACCGCCTCCAACGTCGAATACTATGACCCCTTCAACGGCAAGCTGGGGTTTGCGTTTGCGTCGCGCCACCGTGGATTGATCTACGTTTCCGGCATGACGGGATTTGCGAAGGACATGAGCGTTCCCGAGGGCCTCGAGGCGCAGATTCGCCAAGCCTATGAGAACATCGAGCGAATTCTCGGCCACTACGGTGCGAGCCTGGCGGCGGACACAGTGGAGCAAGTCGTGTTTGTCGTGGGAGATGCCGAAGCGGGCCTCAGGGAATTCGGAACCGTTGCGCGCGACGTGTTCGCGGATTCCCCCCCGCCTTGCACGTTGGTGGGCGTCACATCGTTGGTCGATCCACGCTACAAGGTCGAGATCAAAGTGACCGCGATCGATCCTGAGTCGCGTTAGGCCGTTCGGGCGCGGTCGTCGTTCGACGCCCATTGGTGACGCCATCGCTGCTTTCCCGGGTCAATCCGACTTGGCTTGGAACTGTGTTGGGTCGTTTCGACGAGGCGCCTCGTAATCGCGACTGCATAGACGCAGGGCGCGAACGCGCCGGAGTGGCGCCCGGCCCACCGCCGAACCACGACGGTGGGTCCGTTGTGCTGACGGCTCCTTACCAGGTCAGGTCTCGCTAGAGCAAGTCTCGCCTGGGCGGAAGCGCCCCGGCAGCTCATGTGGCGAAGGCCGCTCCGGAGCAGGTCAATCACCCGCGGCCGGCCCGGGCGCTCCTCACGAAGATCTAAGGAACGACGGGCACGTCCCCACGGTAGACTGGCTCTCGAAGAAGCTGTCGCTTCGCCGCCACCACCGAAGGAGCCTCCTATGCCGACCCTTCTATCCCATCGGGTGGTGTGTCTGCTTGGAGCCATCGTGCTCAGCACCGCCGCCTCCGCCCAATCGGGGGGTGATCCATGCGAAGTGCTCGGCGAGCTCACGAAGTATCCCGTCGTCTCCCTGATGCAGCTTCGCTCGGGCGCGGTCTTCCAGCGCGAATACGAGCAATGGGAATGGCCCTCCTTCTCTGCGGTCTGCGCGCGCAACATCAAGCACCACGTCGGGGACATCGGGTACATGATCGCCAGCGAAGAGAGGGGCACCGCAGTTCGGTTCCAGCGCCTGCCGGAGGACGACTACGCCATCATCGGCGGCGGGGTTTTCACCGGCGGCGGATCGGTTTCGTTCAAACAACGCCCGCACCCGCCCTCGATCTGGCGCACCGACACAACCGGTGAGCATCCGGCGGTGTCCGAATGCCGTGCGCTCCAGGGGGGCCTGGCAGAGAAGTCGACGACGCTCGCGGCGATTCCCGCCACACACTCGCTGGGAAGCGTTCGGGTTCCCGCCGGCGGGATCTTTCTCATCGACGCGCGCGGGACCGATCGACCTGTGATCGAGATGGAAGACCTGGTTCTGGAAGGCGCGGCCCGGGGCCACTTCTGCGCGGACGATTCCGATTCCGGGGGGCAGCTCTGGATCGCCACCGACAACGTGGACGAGAACGGCATCATCCGGGACGTCAAGATCCTGATCAACGTGCGCGGTCGGGTCCAGCTCGGACACTGCTATCGAGTGCGTTCAAACCGCGTGATCCTCAACGTGATCGGCCGCGGGCCCTCGGTTCGTGCAGAAGACCAGGCGGCGCACGACTACCTGTTCGGCGCGGTCCTGGCACCCGAGCGTCGGGTCCGCCTGGGCACAACCGACCCGGAGACCACGCACACACAGTTCAGCAGCGTCTTTGCGAAGCAGGTATCGGTCCGGGGCGAGGTCTACGCGGCACTCGGCTGCTTCGACGACCGCTGGGCCGATGACTCCATTTTCGACGAGTAGCGCTACTCCACGAGTTCCGAGTCTTCGAGTACCGCGATCCAACGTTTTGGAAGTCGATGGTGTCGCGCCTGGTGTGTCAACCCCAGGTTGAGCTGAATTGTCGTTTAGTGACCTTCGGGAGGTTCCCTGTGTGGGACAAGGCGTAGCTCCACCTTCACGGGAAAATGGCTATTGCCTCTTCGACGTGGCTATCTCGGTCTTTCGAGCTCGAGGACCGGCTTGCCGTTGTCGAAGAGGGTCACACTTCCGGAGGATTCCGAGATCGCGAAGGCGATGGAGTCGGTCACCTTGGTGATCGCGGCAGCGGCTGCATGCCGAGCCCCTTGGCCCGGTTGCAATCGAACGTTCTTGGTTGGAGCGTCGAGGTAGGTTCCCACGGATTCAACCACTCCATTCTTGTTGACGATCACCGCCCCGTCGATTGCGCAGAATTCACGCAAAGACTCCTCGAAGTCCGGATTGTGCAAACTGCGTAGTTTCCGCGGGTGTCCCTTGCACGGGTTCAAGATGAGCTGTCGAATGAAGGGATCGAGCTGCTCCATTTCCCCGACCACGAATATCGCTCCTATGGATTTCCCCTCGCGTCCCTGGGCGGCAAAGCGAAGCACGAGCCCGAGCAAACGGCCGAACACCTGGGACGGAATCAAGCCGCGTGTGCGCTCCAGGTCTTCTGTACGGAGCCAGGGAAAGTCGCGGTTGGGTTGGGTGACGAGCATGAGGTCCAAACGACCAGACCCCGCAATGCCCGACAAGCACAATACGTTCTCATCCAGCTCGAGGTAGCCTCGCAAGGTTGCGGAATAGAGGCCGAGGTTGATCTGGCTCATTCGGGTGAGCTTGGCCCCCGGGATCGGGATCACGATTTCCCCGTCCGAGCGGGATTCGGCGGACTCTTCCTGGGCCAACCAGATTACGCGCTCGAGGGAGCCGCGCTCGGCGCGGAAAGGGTCTCCTAGCTCGTCTGCAAGAACTAGCGCCGTCCGGATGCACAGACGCTCGGCCAACGCCAGCGCGTGTTGGCTGAACACCGAGACCTCTTCGCGCTTCGATAGATTCCCACCCATGCTGCGACTCTACTGCGAACTGGCCGGATTCGACACGGGGTCCGATTGGTAGCTAGCGGCCGTGTGCACCCTTGGCGCGTTGCGTGCACTTCGATTCGCTCGACCGTCGAAATCGACTCCGATCGACCCCCTCGATCGTGGTAGAATCACCGCCGAGGGGATGACGCAATGCAATTCGCACAATTCATCGTCGCACTCTTCGTTCTCTTCCTTCCAAACCTCGCGCTGGGAGATTCCTGCGAAGGACACCGGCCAAGTTCCGGTGCATCTCGACAGTGATCTTCTGCGCCGAGCGGACTTCCGAACGCGGCGTCTACAACCTGCGAATTCAATCGGATGTTCCCGTTGATCGCGGGAGCAATCGGGATCATCGGCGCAACGGCCTTCGAGTTCGACATGAGCTTCGAACCCCCATCCTGCTTATACGTTCCCTGTGGCTCTCTCGGGCCGGGTGCATCCGGTTTCCTCGTGGACCCCAACGCGCTCTATGTGCAATTCGCGGCCGGCGGCGTCCCCCCGAATCACGTGACGTTCTGACCCAGCCTGGACTTCCAATTGATCGGAACGTTTCAATCCAATTTCGGTCCGTATTTCACTTTCTCGGGTACCAACAGCCTGTTCGGAACGGATGAGTTCTTTCCGCTCATTAACCTCGACGGATTCCAACCGATCCCGCGGACCGAAATCTGCGATTCCCAATATATTTGCACGCCGGAGCCGTCGACGTGGGTCCTCGCATCACTTGGCCTCGGGGCCCTTGCAGGGCGGCACGCGCGGCGGGAACGGCGGCGCGATCTGGACGATTCGAGGTGAGATCGGCGCCACCGAAGAAATTGTACGTGACGAATACCGTCAGATCGCGTTCTAGCCGTCCGATCGTTTCGCGATCGAGAACTTCGGAACCTTCCTAAACCAAGGAAACACAGATACGCTCATTCGTTCTACGGCGGGTTTGCGGCAGTGGACAGGAATCTGTCACACGCGGGTATTTTCCGGCACTTCTATGCGATTTTTGAGAACGACATTCCTTTGCGCGCTATCCGCTGTTGTTTGCCTGGGCGCTGCGCACGCAGTCGACGCCAGCGAGGGCGACGCCGATTCCTTGGTGAACTCCCCCCGCACGGGGCTCGGCGTGTTCTACAAGCGAGGCGATTCCGCCCTGCGCAGCGCACGATCGACGGCCTCGGAGGGCGAAATCGATCCGAAGCAGATCGTGCGCGACTTTCTCGCGTCCCAGGGGGCCACGTTCGGGTTCTCGAATGGCATCGAGGCTACGGTCCGGATGGTTTCCGAGTCCGACTCCGTGGGAATGACCCATGTTCGCGTCCAGCAATCGATGGCTGGCATTCCCGTTCGCGGCGGCGAGCTGACCTTGCATCTGCGCGGTGGAGAGGTGGTCTCCGTCCTTGCCAGCACACTTCCGGTGCCCAGCCATTTGAACCTCGTGCCGAACATCGATCGCACGGAGGCGACGGCCATCGGGTGGGCGCTGTTGGGCTCCCTGCAGCTCTCGATCGGCGGAATGAGTGAACCTGCACTCGAGATCGTCAATCCGGCACACCTGGGCGCCGTCGCCAACGTGACGCGCCTCGCATGGTTCCTGAAGGCCGCCGGCGGACACGACGCACAGCATATTTGGATCGACGCGCACTCCGGTGAGTTGCTGTTCCACTTCGATCCGCGCCCGGACGCGTTGGCGAGAACCATCTACAACGCGAATGCCACCAACGCGATTCCGGGAACGCTCGCTCGGAGCGAAGGAGAAGGCCCCGTAGGGCAGGTCGATGTGGATCGCGCCTACGATTACCTCGGAGATTCTTACGACTACTTCCTCAACGAGCACGGACGCGACAGCTGGGACGGCGAAGGTGCACCGCTCCTCACAACGGTTCGGAGCTGCCCCGATTGGTGTGGATGCCCCTGCTTGAATGCCACCTTCGACGAGAATCTCAATCACATCTTCATCGGTGCCAATGTCGTGATGGACGACATCATGGTTCACGAAGTGACCCACGGCGTCGTCCTCGCCACCGCGGGATTGATCTATTTCGGCGAGAGCGGGGCTCTCAACGAATCCTACGCGGACATCTTCGGTGAGACCGTCGATCTAACGAACGGTTCCGAGAACGCGGGGGATTCCCGCTGGTGGCTTTTCGACGACATCTTCGGTGGCGGTTTCGGCGTGCGAAACATGATGGATCCCGCGCTGGGGCTCGCCGGGCCGAGTCCAGCCAAGCTAAGCGACCCGATCTTCCATTGCTCCTTGGACGACTCCGGCGGGGTCCACATCAACAGCGGCATCGCGAATCACGCCTATGCGCTGATGGTGGACGGTGGGAACTTCAACGCCGTCGACATCGTCGGAATCGGTCTCGAGAAGGCGGCACAGATCCACTACCGCGCGCTGACGGTCTATCTCACCAGCACTTCGGGATTTCTGCACAACGATTCAGCCCTGCGACAATCTTGCTCGGACCTGATCGGTACTTCGGGAATCGCCCAAGCCGATTGTGACGAAGTCGGGAATGCGCTCGACGCCGTCGAAATGTCCGCGCCCTCTCCCTGCACGAGTCTGTGTCCGGCCGAACCCCGGGGGACTTGCGAAGCACCGGCACCGGGCTCCGTCTCGACGCTCTTGATCAAAGACAACCCCACCAAGGACGAGAAGGACAAGCTTGTTTGGAAGATGATTGGCCCCCCGGCGACGGCCGGCGAACGCGGCGACCCGGTGGGCGGTGGATCGTCCTACGCGTTGTGCGCCTACGACCAATCCGGACCCGGCGAAACCGCAAACCTCATCCTCGAAACCGTCGCGCCGTCCGGAGGCGCCCCGTGCGAGGGCGAGCCTTGCTGGAAGGCGCTCAAGAACGGGGGGTACAAGTACAAGAACAAGAGCACACTTCCCTTCGGAACCAAGACCGCTCTCGTCAAGCCGGTGAAGGGCGGAAAGACTCGCCTCGTGATGACGGGATCGGGATCCGCCCTGGGTGTGTCGTCTTTGGATGCGATCAGTGGACCGGTAACCGTCGAATTCCAGAACACGGCCGGGTTCGACGGTCCCTGCTGGTCCGTCACCTATGACGCGCCCCTGAAACAAGACGCGGGTATCTTCAAAGCCAAAGCAAAGAACTAGTTCGCGAGCTTCCGATTTTCGTTCGCGGTTGAACGCGAACCGGTAGCTTCTTGCTTCGCCCGCTCGATGACGGCAAGTGCCTGCGGCGAGCGGGCCCGGTGGCGTGAGATCGTCCCCGAGCTAGTTGCCAATTTCCACCGCGCGCAATCGATCGCCCTTGGGGCTGATCACCGGCGTGTCGTAGTCTGTGGACCAGCAATGTTCGGTGAAGGTGTTGAAGAGCTGGGCCTTCAAAGGACCCTCGATCGAGTTGAGGTCCGGCATGGCGAGATTCTCCCCCTTCGCGGCGACCCGGATCCGCGTGGTTCCCGATTGGGTGTTCTTCAGGCTGATCTTGCGAACACCGTCCGGCAAACGGCTCGGGTAACGCGCGCTCCATCCGCCACCCGCGAGCGGCTTCCACAGTCCCTGGATGTTGGCCTTGGCTTCGAGCTTCAAGACCGCTGCTCCGTCGGGACCCGAGTGGTCGTAGAGGCACATCGCCTGGGTACTGTAGAAGCGCGGATCCACCATCGCGTCGTCAATCGGAATTCCGCTGGTTTCGAGATCCCAGGACAAGGTGTCGCGGCTCGTCCAGCGGTCGATCAAAGTCAATCGGGTGCGCTTTCCGGGCGCCGACTCGTCGCAAGAGGTCAGCGGCTCAGCGGGGCAGGCGCCCGCGCAGGGAATGGTCATCCACATCTCCACTGCGTCGAGGGCCTTCTTCACTTCAATGCAATCGGATTGGGTGATGCCGTGGGTGCCGACGAGATCCTTGCATGCCTGCTGCACCGCGTTGTAGTTGTCGAGAAACGTTGCGGTCCGGGGGAGCAACTCGGTGACGGTCCGATAGTAAATGCGTCCAGCCTTTTCGATCCCGATCCCCGTGATGTCGTGTCCATTGAAGGCGCCGCCATCGGTCGTGAGCGCGAAAGCGTGCGTGATGAGGCTGCTATTGGCATAGATCCCGCCCTCGCTCAGATGGCCGCACTGGAACAGCGGGTCACTCATCTTCGCTGGGTCGCCAAACTCGTTGGGGTCAATAAAATTTTTGATGCCGGTCACCTGACCGAGAAGGCCGTAAAAGACGTCGTCTCCGAAGTACCAACGGCCGCCAGGCACATCCGCCACGCCGTTCGTTAGATCCACCACTTCCCCAAAGGTGAAGGCATAGCCCTGGGCGATGGCTCCGGTCTCGCCGAAATAGACCATTTCCGAGCTGGACTCGATGACGCCTACCGCATATTCCGCCGCCAGAGTGTCATCCATTGTCGAGAGTGTTCCCATGACGAGGCCGAGAGGACCGGCTTTCTTGTTCAGAGGCACGAGCGAAGTCGTTCCGATGCAACTAAAACCGACGTAGTCCAGGCACGTGCCCACGGTGAGTTCGACCGGCGATCCCTTGTCATCCCAACCGTCCCGGCCGAACATCTCGAGAAAGTAGTCGTAGGCATCGCCCACGTAGTCATAACCGCTATCGACTTCGTTGTTTCCTGTGGGCGGCTCGCCCTCACTCCGGACGAGCACGCCGGGCAGGGGCGGCACATCGGCACCGTCGTAGACGAATCGCTGGAGATCCGCGTGGGCGGCGGGAGACAATCCGGCGAGCAACCAGCAGGTTGCCATCAATCGGCTCATGATTCGCACGAAGAATCTCCTTGCAAGGGCGCATGAAAAGCGGATCGAGACTTTCCTCACGAGTGGGTAGTGTCGGCGCGATCCAGGGTGGCGGTAAGAAATCTTCAATTCTTCTCAGCCTTCGAAACAGACCGCTCTGTGACTTGGCGTGAACTCGAGGGGTACGGCGGTACTTTGACGGGCACCGAAAGTCTTTGAACTGTCAGGGCCTCTCCTGCCCCCCCAGCAACGCAACCATGGAATCTCTTTCGCTGCTGTCGGTCGCCAAGCCACCGCGGGGTGGGGGACTACAAGCTGATCGTGCCCGGCCCAGCGCCGGCTCCGGCTAAAAGCAATTGAGAAATATATATTTGCATAGTTGCGCATGTATACTAGTTTATCTCGATGGCGACTCGATCCGGACTCCCTGCCGCATGCCAGACGGCCCTCAGCGAGCGGCTCGAAGCCGAGCTGTTTCAGGCGCTTTGTGACCCGATACGCCTGTCCTTGGTGGCGCATCTGGCAGCGAGCGGACGTGCGCTCACGGTCACCGAGGCGTCGCAGTGCTGCGGAATTCACTTCTCCGGCGTGTCGCGGCACCTGGCGCTGCTCAAGCGGGCCGGGGTGGTACGAGCGGAGAAGTACGGGCGCGAGATGCATTACAGGATCGAAATCGGAGCGCTGGCGTCCACGCTCCGTGGCCTCGCCGATGCACTCGAGGACTGTTGGGACGCAGGCCGGCGCGCGAGCGCCTGAAGGAGCTGTTATCAATGAAACGAATCCACCTGCACGTCAACGTGAATGAGACGAAGTTCGATGCCTCAGTCGGCTTTTACCAGACACTCTTTGGCGCCGAACCAACGGTCACGCGCGACCGATACGCGAAGTGGCTGCTCGACGACCCCGCTGTGAATTTCACCGTCGAGGTGCTCGAGATTGCGGGCGACGTTCCCGGGATTCACCACGTCGGCATCCAAGTCGATGCGGACGGCGAGCTCGAGGGAATTCGCAAGGCTCTCGAGGAGGCGGAGGCGCCGCTTCTGGAGGTGGGGCGAACGCAGTGCTGCTTCGCTGACTCCGAAAAGAATTGGACCGCCGATCCGCAGGGCGTTCGTTGGGAGACGTTTCAGTCTTTCGGTCAGCTCGAACACTACGGGGCGAAGACGGACGAGGAACTCTCGCTCTATACGAAGAACGTCGCCGATGGGGACTGAGCCGAAGCCCCTTTGCTGCACGATGGAGGGGAACGTCGCCGGATGACTCCTGCAGCAACGCCGCCGGCGCACGAGATCGGCACCTTCAAGGCCTATCTGGCAGTCTGGGTTTTCCTCTCGATCCTTGCGGGGTTGGTTCTCGGTGCCGTCGCGCCATGGGTCTTCTCGTGGCTTCGCGCCTTCGAAGTGGGGAGTGTCAACCTCGCAATCGCCGTCCTCGTGTGGTTGATGATCTTCCCCACCATGGCCAAGGTGGACTTCTCTCAGCTGCGAAGTACGGCAGGGTGGGGAAGGGGACTTG
>JAJDAL010000033.1 GCA_029261875.1 Deltaproteobacteria bacterium | reverse complement strand
CCTGGTCGAGGGCGCGCGCTTCCCCCATGCGGAAGCGGAGGCGTTCGGCGTAGCGGTGGAATCCCCGGCAGCGCAGCGGATCCGGAAACGCATCGGGCAGCGAAGCGTTGAGTTGCGCGAGCGAGCGAATCCGATCCGCATCCGATAGGCGGCGGCGGAATCGAACGCCTTCCAGATCCAACAAGAACGGCTCCAGGGCCCCACCCTGCGCCTGCAGGTACACGTGGCTCGCCTTCAGGTCCCCGTGGTCGACGCCGCGAAGGTGGAGTGACCGGGCGAGTGCCCAGAGGGCTTCGATGACCGCGGGCGCGTCGTGGGTCATTCGGTCTGCGGGGAGCGCCGGGCGCAGATCGCGAAGCACAACCCACGATCCGATTGGAATCCCGAAGCGACGTCGTTCGACGAACGCCAGGGGGTCCGCGGCGCCGATGCGCCGAGCGGCGAGGCCGTGGCCGCCGCGCCAGGCGCGGTACCCCGCGGAGCCGCGCAAGACGTCCGCCAACATGCGCCCGATGGAGCGGGGCAGCACTTCCTTGACCACGACCCGCTGTGCAAAGGAATCGAGGGCGGTGATGGCCGAGCGGCCGTCGCGTTTCAGGATCTCCTTGCCGCCCTCGGCGAGGGCTTGTTCGTGTCGCGATAAGACTTCGCACAAAGCTTCCTCAGGAAATTCGCGTTGGCGCAAGCCGCGACCGAACTGACCGTCGACCCGTGCAAAGCGGCGCCCCGGGCGCAGGGCGCGACGCGTTCGGCTGCGTGCGTGTTCGTCGCCCCGCGCGGCCGATGCGTGTCCCACGCGTTTGAGCGCTTCGCGTTCGGCCGGGTCGAAGGGGCGTTCGATGCGGAGGGCGGCCGCGCGCAGCCGCAGGCGATCCGTGCGCGATGCGAATTGCGAAAGCGCGTAATCGAGGCAGCCGAGATCCCAGACCTGGCTGGCGCGGCCGGCGTCGCGGGCGGCGTGTTGGAGATCGAGGAGCACGGGGCCGCTTTCGGAAATCAGAATGTTTCCGTCGTGGAGGTCGCCGTGGGTGAATCCTGCAGCGTGCAACGCCGCGATTTCCCCTCCCAGTCGGCACAGATTCTCGGCGCGTGATTTAGGAAGGTTCTCGTAGGCAGCGCGCAACAGCGGCCCCTCGATGAAGCGCATGACCAGCAGCCGGTCGCCGCCGGGGAGCGTTGCGAGACCGAGCGGTTCCGGAACCGCGACACCGGCGGCGTGAAGTTGCGACAGGACGCGCCATTCGCGGCAAGCGGGCGACATACCCAACCCGCTCTTGAAGCGTTCCCGCTGGCGGTGGCGGCCGCTGCCGGTGCGAAACTGTTTCGCCAGCAGGTCGCCGACCGCTTCGTCGCGAATCCGCAGCAACCGCCGCCGCGGGTTGTCGCGCAAGAGCGATTGCCGGGGGTCCTGGGGGTTGCCCCAAACCGCGTCGACGGTCCGGCGCACGGGGACTTCTCCGGAATGCCAACGCGTCAAACCGACGTGATCCGCAGGTAGAGGCCGCGCAAGGCGTTGACGTGGGAGTGCCAGCTGTGGCCCTCGGCGACGCGCCGGCAGCGTCCCCCCCATTGAAGGCGGCTTTCACGCGTCTTCAACTCCGCCAGGGCTTTGACGAGTCCCGCTACGTCCTCCGGGTCCTCGACCACGAAACCCGCATTTCGAAATACGTGTGCCGCGCCGTTGGTCCCGCTGGTAATTACGGGGAGACCCGCCGCTGCCGCTTCGAGACAGACGTTCGCGAAGGCGTCGTAGCGGGTGGGAAGCAAAAAAACGTCCGCGCCGGCGTAGACGCGTTCCATGTCGTCCCGCGCGCCGAGGAAGCGGACCTTGGAGGCGAGGCCCATCTCGCGAACGCGCTTCTCCCATGGCGCGGTGTCGTCTCGGCCGGCGATCCACAAGCGCGCGTGGCCTGCGGGATCCGCCGCCAGCGCGGCCAGGACCGTGTCGAGTCCCTTGCGTTCGAAGCCCGAACCGGCGAACAGCCAAACCGGCTCCTCGGCGGATTCGAGTTCGCTCCGGATTTCCGCGCGATCGCGTTCCCGCCGCGGCTGGAATCGTTCGAGGTCGACACCGTTCCACACCACCGCCAGGCGTTCGTCCGCCACGCCGTACCGCGCGGCGATCTCGTCGCGCACCATGAGGGAGTTGCACTGAATGATTTGGCTGGGGTCGCCGAATATCTTGCGCTCCATGGCGAGGAGCGCGGCGTGGCGCGGCGAGAAGCGCGCGTTGCCGCTGCCGCCGCTGCGATGCTCGAGGTAATCTGCATGGCTCCCGCCGCCGGCTCGGTAGATGTCCTGATGCCGCGTTCGCGAGAAGGAATGCACGATGTCGAAACTTCCGCGCGGAGCCGCTCGCGCCGCGGCTCGGGAGAAACTCCACACGCGCAGGGGCTGCCAGAAGGCGGGCACCTGAATTTCGTGCAGTGTCACGCTGGGGGTCGGCTGGACGCGGCGCGCCACGACGTGAACTTCTTCGCCCGCGGACGCAAGCCCATGGGCGACGCGCCAGGCCACGCCTTCGACGCCGCCAGCGCCGGGAAGGAAGCGCTCGATCACCAGAGCAATACGCATAGGGGAGAGAGTTTACCGGGAAGGTCGCTTGCGTCGGTGGGCGATAAACGCGACGCCTCCCACGACGACGCCGAAGGAAAGCGCGGTGCGCAGGGGGGATTGGCTGCGCGGGGGGCAGAAGACCCCCTTCCATTTCTGGGCCTCGGGCGGTAGAAGGCCCGGATTCGTCGTGTCTCCTGAGGCCTGCGGGGCCAACAGGAACAGCGCAAATAGGGCGAGGAGCAATCGTCTCACGTTCAGATTATCGGCTCTCGGGGCCCGCACGGCTAGCGCGCGCCCGCGGGAAGGCGGTGTCCGGCCTCCGGACGGACATTTTTTTCGGCGGCACCCGCTGGGTAGAAATCGTCCTCGCGCGCGCGCTCTGGGCGGCAAAGTCCCCACGCCGCCTCGTTTTTCTCGATGTTGACTTGAGTCGGTCCGTGCAACATATTTCGCCCTCCGCAGGGGCCGCGCAGCCAACTTTTTGGCGCCCTCTGCTTGGATGATCGATTCCGGGGCACGGTTTCCAGGGGAAGGATTCCCCCATCGGCCGGTTTCCGAGACTGCCAAGGGATGGTTATTTCAGTTCGATGACGACTCCGACTGTGGGAAACGCAGAAACCGCGCGTCGCGACAAACGAGAAAGCATCTTGGACGCGGCCATCGCCGTGTTTGCCCGCAACGGCTACCACGGGACGCGGGTTTCGGACATCGCGACCCGGGCCGGAATCGCCTACGGCCTCGTCTATCACTATTTCAAGAACAAGGAAGAGATTCTCAGCTCCATCTTCGAGGAGCGTTGGACCGGATTCCTCGACCAGGTGGACGCGATCGCGCGCGAAGCGACTCCGACGCGGGAAAAGCTCGTCGCCATCGCGTCGCGCATCCTCGACGCCTACCGGACGCGTCCGGATTGGGTGCGCGTGCTAGTGTTGGAGATTCAGCGCTCATCCCGTTTCAACGAACCGCACCAGCTCCACGCCATCGGTCGCTTGTTTCAGATCATCGGCCGCATCGTTCGGCAGGGGCAGCAATCCGGCGAATTGCGCGCTGAACTGGATCCCGATATCGCGTGTTTCGTGTTCATCGGGGCCCTCGATATCGTGATTACGAGTTTGGTGCTCGACATGATCAAAATCGAGCGCAGCGGGGCGGCGGCGCCCCAAGACTTTCAGAACCTGGCAGAAACCGTGGTGGAGATATTCCTCGGCGGGGCTGCGGCGGGAGGAAGATCCGAATGATCGTGGCCCGTGAACTTTCGAAGCGCTACGGCGATCTGTTGGCCGTGGACCACGTTTCGTTCGAAATCGGGAAGGGCGAAGTGGTGGGCTTTTTGGGACCCAATGGCGCTGGTAAGACCACCACCATGCGCATGTTGACGGGCTTTCTGCCCGCCACCGATGGAACCGCGATCATCGGAGGGCACGACATCTTCAGCGATCCCATCAACGCGCGGCGCGCCATCGGTTATCTGCCGGAGACCCCGCCGCTGTATCCGGAAATGGACGTCGACGGCTACCTGCGCCACGTGGCGGGTCTGAAGGACGTGAAGCGGCGCGACCGCCGGGCGGCGGTCGATCAGGCGCTCGAGCGTTGCAGCCTGACGGATGTGCGGCGCAAGATCATCGGCACGCTTTCCCTCGGGTACCGCCAGCGCGTGGGGCTGGCCCAGGCCATCGTCCACGATCCGCCGGTGCTGATCCTCGACGAGCCCACGCGCGGACTCGATCCGGTACAGATTCGCGAAATCCGCCGCTTGATCGTCGATCTCGTGTCTCCCAGCCGGGGCGACAACCAGCGTTCGGTGATTCTTTCGACCCACATCCTCGAAGAAGTGGAAGCCATCTGTCAGCGCGTGGTGCTGATCAAGGATGGCCGCAAGACCGTCGACGCGCCGCTCTCGGAAGTGACCGCCGACGGCAAGACCCTGGGCGATCTGTTTGCCCGGGTCACATCGAGTCACGGCCACGAAGGGGTCGACCCCGTTACCGAAGAGGGATCCTCGTGAAACACGTAGGACTGATCGCCGGACGCGAGCTTCGTTCGCTCTTCTACTCGCCCGTCGCGTACGTGGTCCTCACCCTGTATTCGCTGCTGGCGGGTGTGTTCTTCCTGTTGAACGTCCTCAACTTCTACCAACGGCTCGATCGCGCCACCCAGATGCAGCAATTCGGAATCGACCAATCGTCGGCGCTGAACCTGAACCAGTACGTGATCCTGCCGTTCCTCGGAACCATGTGGATCATCCTGGTGTTCCTGATACCGGGCATCACCATGGGGCTCTTCGCTTCCGAGAAGGCCAACAAGACCGACGAACTGTTGATGACGAGTCCGCTTTCGATCTGGGAGATCGTGCTCGGCAAGTTCTTCGCGGCTGCGGCATTCGTATCCCTGCTGGTCGGGATCGTCGCGCTCTTCATCGGGATGCTCTTCTACTACGGCGATCCGGAGTTCTGGTGGTCCATGGCCGGAATATTGGGCTTGCTGCTGGCGGGGCTGCTGTATGCCGCCATCGGGGCCTTTGCGTCTTCGCTCACGCGCAACCAGATGATCGCCTTCATCGTCGCCTTCGTTCTGGGCTTCCTGATGTTGATTCTGGCCGGTTTGGCGGATCTCGGTTCGACAGCCCTGGGCGGCGGCGCCGGCGCGCTGATGGATGGAATCCGTTACGTGTCGACGGCGAATCACGTCAATCAGTTGCTCGAAGGTGTGGTGGATACCTCGGACGTGGCTTACTTCGGTGTGATGATCGGAACCTTTCTGCTCTTGACGAAAGCGGCGGTCGAGTCGGTGAGGTGGCGATAATGCGCAATTGGTCTCCGCTTTTCGGTGTTCTCGGGGCGATTTTCATCGCCTTCGGTTTGATCAGTCTCGTGGTCTGGCAGCTGGGCGCCCCCACCGACCTGCGCTGGATCTACGGAAATTTTGGTCTCGGCGTGTTGTTGCTGGTGTCGGCCCTGGTCGGCGGACTCGACATGTGGCGCGAGCGGCTCAGTACCGGGGAAGCGCGACGGGTCCAGAAATACGGAACCAGCGCCGTGGTCTCGACGATCCTGGGCGTGGTGATTCTCGGCATGTTGGGCTTCATGAGCACGCGCTACACGAAGCGTTTCGATTGGAGCGAAGCCAAAGCGCTCTCGCTTTCGGATCAGACCGTCAAGGTGATCGAAGGTTTGGAACGCGACGTCGAACTGCTGGCCTTCTATCCCGCGCTGGTGGCCGGTTCGATCCGCGATCTGCTCGATCGCTACGCCTACGTGAGCGACCGGGTGAAGGTGGAAGTCGTCGACCCCCAGGTGCGTCGGGATCTGCTCGAGCGCTACGCCATCAGCGACGATCAATTGGGTCAGGGTTTGATCCGCGTGGCGATCGGCGAGGAAGCGGTTCAGGTCACCGAGCCCAACGAGAGCGAACTCACCAACGCCATCGTGAAGCTGACGCGAACCGGTGACAAGAAGGTCTACTTCCTCGAAGGGCACGGCGAACGACCCATCAGCGATGGGCCCAAGGGACAAAGTCCTCAAGGCGGTGCAGCGATCATCGAAAACGGGTATTCGAAGGCCGCCAAGGCGCTCGAGAACGAGAATTACCGGCTCGAATCCATCGTACTGGGCGTGGTGGGGGAGGTGCCCGACGATGCGGACGTCGTGGTGATTGCCGGTCCCACCCAGGCCCTGCGTCCGGCCGAAACCCGCGCCCTGGAAAACTACGTAAACCGCGGGGGCTCGGTGCTCGCGCTCGTGGATCCGCGCGCGAATACGGATCTCTACGGTCTGCTCGATCAATGGGGCGTCGTCCTCGGCGACGATGTGATCCTCGACGAACTGCAGGGCCTGTTCGGTCAACCCCACGCGGCCACCGCCGGCGAGTACGCGGGACACCCGATCACCCAAGACTTGCGCGAGGTGACGCTCTTCGTGATGGCGCGCAGTGTCGGGGCCAAGGCCGGAGGCGGCGGCGATTTCACGGAGATCGTGAAGACGAGCAAGAATTCCTGGGCCGAGCGCAATCTCGACCTCTTCGTCCAGCAGGGGAAATTCGGCTTCGAGCCCGACGACACGCGCGGTCCGATTCCGGTCGCGATCGCCGGCACCCCGGCCCACGAAGCGGTGGAGGAAGGGGCTACGCCCAAACTCGTGGTGTTCGGCGATTCGGACTTCGCGTCCAATCAGGCGATCGACGCCTACCGAAACCGCGACCTGTTCATCAACTCCGTGAATTGGCTGCTGGGCGATGTCGAGGCGATCTCGATTCGCCCGCCGGTATCGCGCGCGTCGCGTCTGCGCCTTTCCTCCCAGGAGCTTTCGAACATTCGCTACCTGTCGCTGTTCATTCTCCCCGAAGCGATCGCGATCCTGGGCGCCGTATCTTGGTGGGGGCGCCGCCACTCCCGCTAGCTGCGAGGCCAAACTCATGAATCCCCGAACCACATTGATACTCGCATTGGTCGCCGGCGTCCTGGGGGCGTTCTTGTATTTCTACGAGATCCGCGGGGGCGAGGAGCGACTGGCCGCCGCCGAGGAAGAAAAGCGCGTATTTCCCGCCGTCCGCGAAGACGGAATCGAATGGGTTTCCCTGCGGACGAGCGATCAGCAAGACGTGAAGGCGGAACCGTTGGGGGAGGGCTGGGGGATCGTCGAGCCGATCGTGGCTCCCGGGGATTCCATGGCCATCGACGCCATCGCGCGCGCGCTCGTGAACCTGAAGAGCGAGCGGGTTCTCGAAGATCCCCAACCGCCGGAAGTCTACAGTCTCGGCGAGAAGGCCCAGGTCGTTCGCTTCGCGGCGGGCGGTACCGAGTACGAGCTGCGGATCGGGGGCAAGACGCCGATCGATGCGAACAGCTACGTGTCCACGGCGGACACGAGCCGCATCTACACGGTTCCGAGTTTCAGCGTGAACGCGTTCACGCGTGCGCTCGACGATCTGCGGGAAAAGCGGATCCTGCAATTCGAAACCAGCGCCATCGAACGCATCGAGACGTTCTGGCCCGGTGGCGCCGTTACGTTGGTTCGCGCACCCGAAGGGGCCGCTTCGGCCTGGCGTTTGATGGAGCCCCTGGAAGGGGCTGCGGACGACGAGATCGTGTCGGGGCTGCTTTCCGATCTTTCCTTCTTGCGCGCGACCGGGTTCGTCGACGAACCGCCGCCGGATGTCGAAGTGGGACTCGACCGCCCGGCCTTTCGCGCGGTGCTACACGCCCGTGCAGAAGAAGAGGGGGTCAGCGGGGCGCGCTACGAGATCGCGGTCGGGGGCGAGTACGACGGCGCGCGGATCGCGCGCGGCGCCCTGCCGTTTCTCTACCTGATTCCCCGCAAACGCATCGACGAGTTTCCCCGCAAGGTGGTGGATTACCGCTTCAAGGTGGTTTCGCGCTTTGCGTCCGGGGATGCGGATCGCTTCGAGCTGGTCTTCCAGGAAGACGGCGCAAGCGAGAGTCGTTCGCTCAAGATCGAAGGCACGCGCGGCGAATCCGGCTGGACCACGACGCCCACGGAAATGGCGCCGTCGAAGGCGGGACGCCTGGTGACGGAACTCGGGTTGCTCAAGGGCAGCGACATCGTCGCGGAATCCATGGGGGCCGACGAGCTGGCAGGAATCGGGTTGTCTCCCCCCAACGCGATCCTCCGCGTTTGGGGTGGCGAAGATCGTCTGACGGAAGTGCACCTCGGGAGTTTCGACGGAGAGAAGGGCATCATCGCGAAGCACGCGGACCAACCGGAGATCTATCGCATCTCCTACGCGCTCGCGGAACACGTTCCCGTCAATCTCGAAGCCTTCGAGAATCGCTTCGTCGCTTCGTCGGAAGACGAAGAAGTCGCGCCCGAGCTGGACCTGGAAGCCCTGGGGCTCGGAGGACAGGGCGCTCCCTGACCGATTGCGCCTCGCGGATCCGGAGGTCGTCTGCGTTTCGCGAAATACCAGGCGCTGGGAAACGACTATCTGGTCGTGGAAGACGCGGAGTTCGACGGTCCGCCCACGGCGGCGTTCGTTCGTGCCGTGTGCGATCGCAACCGGGGCGTTGGCAGTGATGGGATTCTGCTGAATCGATCCACGGCTTCCGCGTTCGCGCTCCACATCTACAACCCCGACGGTTCGCGCGCAGAAAAGAGCGGCAATGGCCTGCGGATCTTCGCCCGCTATCTGCGAGACCGCGGGCGCGTGCACGACCGCCCCTTCGCGGTTTCGACCGAAGGCGGACCGGTGACCTGTTGCGTGAGGGACGATCGGCAGGTGCGCGTCGATATGGGGCGGGTCGAATTCGGTCCCGTGACGGAGTCGCTGGAAGTCGACGGGCGCGAGTGGGAAGTGTCGACGGCATCGGTTGGAAATCCGCATTGCGTGGTGGTGCTGCCTTCGGTGAGTGCCGAGCTGGCGCGCACGCTGGGCCCGGCGCTGGAGAATCACGCGCGCTTTCCCGATCGCAGCAACGTTCAGTTCGCACAAGTGCTGGGTGCAAACGAGATTCGAATCGAGATCTGGGAACGCGGGGCGGGTTACACGTTGGCTTCGGGGTCGAGCAGCTGCGCGGCGGCCTCCGTGGTGTGCCGGCGCGCGCTGTGCGACAGCCCGGTGATCGTGCGCATGCCCGGTGGGAGCTTGTGGATCGAAGTCGAGCGGGATTTCCGCGTTTCCATGCAGGGGCCGGCGGAGAAGATCGCCGAAGGGAAGCTCGGCGCCGAATTCCTCGCGCAGAACCCCCCGACCGAAACGCCGTCCTAGCTTCCCAACAAGCTCAACATGCGGTCGTGGATCAAGCCGTTGCTGGCAACGATCTCCGATCCGTCGTGCGGAGCGGGCCCGCCCGCTACGCCGCTGGTGCGTCCGCCGGCCTCGGTCACGATCAGCGCGCCCGCGGCCACGTCCCAGGGGTGAAGCTTGAGTTCCCAGAAGCCTTCGTAGCGCCCGCAGGCGACGTAGCAGAGGTCCAGGGCCGCACTGCCGTCGCGGCGCACGCCGCCGGCGGATTTCACGAAGGCAGTCAGGTGGTTCAAGTTGTCGCGATCGCTTTGGTGCACGTCGTAGGCGAAACCCGTGCAAACCAGGGAGCGCTGCATTTCGGCGATCTGCGAAACCCGGATCGCTTTTCCGTTGCAGAAGGCCCCTTGTCCCAGCACCGCGTGAAAGAGTTCGTCGCGCAAGGGTTCGTATACGACGCCGACCGTGGCAACGCCGCGGTGTTCGATCCCGATCGAAACACAGAAACACGGGTAACCGTGGGCAAAATTCACCGTGCCGTCGAGAGGGTCGACGATCCAACGCCAGGCGGCGTCGCTCGAATCCTCTCCGCTGCCTTCCTCGGCGAGGATGGCGTCGGCCGGACGTTCCCGGGTCAACCCCGCGACGATCTTGGCCTCGCATGCGTGATCGACTTCCGTCACCAGGTCGATGGCAGTGCTCTTGCTGTCGATTCGGAAGTCCGTTTCGTAGTGGCTGCGCTGAATCGCGCCGGCTTCGCGCGCCAGGCGACAGGCCAGCTCGAGGATGTCGTCGACTTCGCTCATGCGGGATCGTCCAATCGGAAGACCCGGCGGGCGTTGGCGTGCGTCACGCGCGCCACTTCTTCGACGGGTTGGTCGTGAATCGCCGCCAACGCTTCACCCACGAGGGCCACACGCGCCGGTTCGTTGCGCTTGCCCCGGAAGCCTTCGGGCGCGAGCAACGGGGCGTCGGTCTCGACCAGGGTTCGTTCGAGGGGAACGTTCTTCGCCACATCGCGCAATCCGCGATCGCGTTTGAAAGTCAGGATTCCGGAGAACGAGATGTCGAGGCGGTGTTCGAGGGCCCGTTGGGCGAAGTCGAGGGTTCCGGTGAAGCAGTGCAACACGCCGGATACCTGGCCGCCGCCTTCGGAAGCCCAGATCTCGAGCAGCTCTTCGTAGGCAGCCGGGCCCTTGTCTCTCACGTGAATCGAAACCGGTAGGTCGAACTCGCGCGCCCAGGCGACTTGTTCCGCAAATACCTCCCGCTGTACGGCCACCGGCGAGTTCTCGTAGAAGTAGTCGAGTCCGCACTCGCCGACGGCGACGACCCGCGGCAAGCCGAGCCCGTCGCGCAGGGCACGGCGTCCGTCGTCATCGAGGAGCGCGGCGTCGTGCGGGTGGACGCCGACGGTGGCGTAGACGCGCGGGTCGCTGGCGGCCAGGTCCGTGGCAAGGCGGTTGTGTTCGATGCCGTAGCCCGAGCCGATGGCGATCAGGGCGTCGACGCCTGCGTCCTGGGCGCGCTGAATCGTTTCCCCGCGGTCCGCCTCGAATTCTTCGGCGGTGATGTGGCAGTGGCTGTCGAGCCACACCTAGGAAGCAGCTCCGTCGGGTTCTTCGAAACGCGGAAACAGGGGGTCGCCTTTGGTGGTGGCCGTGCCCGGCTGGAGCTGCCCCCAGGCGGCGTCCTCCATGCGGGCCTCGGTCGTGGAACCGAGGCGACGGCGGATCTCCGCCGCGGCCTCGGGCAAGAAGGGGGCGAGCAACACGCCGATCACCCGCATGGCCTCGCAGGCGGTGTAGAGGGTGGTTTCGAGATCGGCACGGGCCGCGGGATCCTTCGCGAGCTTCCAGGGGGCGCGTTCGTCGACGTATTGATTCACACGGTCGACGAACGCAAACAGCGACTCGAGGGCACGGTGGAACTCCAACGCGCTCAGATGTCCGTCGATCTCCCGCCGGGCGAGTTCCGCGGCGTCCGCCACGGATTTCTCGCTCGCGCCGGGCGTGCCGGGCGAAGGCACCTGGCCGTCGCAGAAGCGCGCCGTCATGTTGAGGGCGCGGTTCACCAGGTTGCCGAGCTTGTTGGCGAGGTCGCCGTTGTTGCGCGCCACGAGGGCGGATTCGCTGAAGTTGCCGTCGAGGCCGAAGACCATTTCGCGCAGCAAGAAGTAGCGGAAGCTCTCGAAGCCGTAGCGGTCGCGCATGGTCAGGGGCGACACCACGTTGCCGAGGCTCTTGGACATCTTGCGGCCTTCGACGGTCCAATAGCCGTGGACGTTCAGGTGCTGGTAGATGGGCGCGCCCATCACTTTCAACATGATGGGCCAGAAGACGCCGTGGGGCTTCAGGATGTCCTTGCCGATCAGGTGGTCGACGTTGGCCCAATGGCGTTCGAAGCCGTCCCCGTCCGGGTAACCGGCGGCGGTCAAGTAGTTGATGAGCGCGTCGAACCAGACGTAGCAGACGTAGTTGGAATCGAAGGGGAGTTCGATCCCCCATTCGAGGCGTTCCTTGGGGCGCGAAATGCACAGGTCTTCGAGGCCGCTCTGGTCGCGCAACATGCCGAGCACTTCGTTGCGGTAGCGCTCGGGCCGAATGAAGTCGGGTTGGTTGTTCAGGGTTTCGACGAGCCAGTCGAAGTGGGCGCTCATCTTGAAGAAGTAATTGGACTCGCTGCGCTTCTCCGGCGCGCGTTCGTGGTCTTTGCAGAGCCCATCCTCGAGGTCGCGGTCCGTCAGGAAGCGCTCGCAGCCCACGCAATATAGACCGTCGTATTCGCGGAATTCGATTTCGCCGGCGTCGTAGACCTGCTGGAGGATGTTCTGGACGTTCTTGCGGTGATCCGCGTCGGTGGTGCGGATGAAGCGATCGAAAGAGAACCCCAGGGTTTCCCAGGTACTGCGAAACTCCGCCGCCACTTCGTCGACGAAAGCCTGGGGCGTCACGCCGCGGGCTTCCGCGGCCTGGGCGACCTTTTCCCCGTGCTCGTCGTTGCCCGTGGCAAAGAAGGTGTCGTCCCCGCACAGGCGGTGGTAGCGCGCGAGGGTGTCGGCCACGACGGTGGTGTAGGTGTGACCGATGTGGGGTACGTCGTTGACGTAATAGATGGGGGTCGTGATGTAGTAGGCGCGGCTCACCGGGCAATGGCCTCGCGCAGGGCGAAGAGCGCGCGCTCGGCCACCAGGCGCGGGTTGGCATTGCGCTGCACGAGATTCTTGCGACAAGACTGAAGGGTTGCGAACGCTTCGAGTTCGCCCTGCACGGGTTGGTCCGCGACCACCCGCGTGCCCACGCGATCGCGCAACCAGCCGCCGCCGGCTTCGAGTAGCTGGGAGACCGCGGTGGCCGCCGGGGCGCGCGCGCCCTGGTATTCCGACGCCCATTCCAAGAGGTTCGGAAGGCCGCATTCCGGCAGCGCGTCGAGGCGTTCCCACAGGGCTTGGGTTTCTTCGTCCGCCGGTCCGGTTGCCGGAATGACGGGAAAGGCCACGCGCTGACAACGCGATCGCACGGTCGCGAGCAGACCCGCCGGACTCTTCGTGATCAGTACGAGGGTCGTGAGGGGCGGGGGTTCTTCGAGCAAACGCAGCAGCGCATTTTGCGATTCCTGGTTGAGCCATTCCGCATCCGCGATGACCGCGGCGCGGCGCGGCCCTTCGGAGGTGCGCAGGCGCAGGGCGCTCTGCAGCGCGCGCACCTGGCCGATCCGCACCCGGGTATCGCGCTCGCCGCGTTCGACCCAGATCAGGTCCGGGTGGTCGCCCACGTGGCGATAAAGGGGACCCTTGGTGCCGGCACCGTCGATGACCGGTTCTTCGCGCGCGCTCGAACGCCGGCAAGCCGGGCAATCTTCGCAGGGGCGCGTTCCCGAGCCCACGCAGACGATGCCGCGCACGAAGCGCAAGGCTTGCTCGATCGGTTCCGGACCCGTCCCCGACAACAGGTAGGCGGAGTGAATCCGTTGCGACGCGATGGCGTTGTCGAGGATCTGTGCGGGGCCTGCGTCGGTCGACATGGGGAGCCGAGTCTAGCAATCAATTGCCCCGTCGTTGATAATCCGCGCGTGTTTCCCCTGGCCCACGAAGCGAAGGAGCGCCGTTTCCCCGGTGCCACACTGGCTTTGTTGGCCATCAATACCGGGGTCTTGGCGTACGCGTTGACGTTGTCGTCCCTGGACATCGACGCCTTCGTGCAGCGCTACGGCTTCGTGCCCCGCGAATTCCTGCGCAGTCTTGCGGACTCCCACGGCACCGGGCGTTCGGTTTGGCTCACGCCATTCACCTCCCTCTTCCTGCACGCGGGAATCGCGCATCTGATCGGAAATCTGTTGTTCCTGGGTTTTTTCGGTCCGGTGCTGGAATCCGCCGTGGGGTGGGGGCGGTTCGTGGCGGCGTACATCGTTTGCGGTCTCGCGGGCAGCGCCCTGCATCTCCTTCAGGCACCGGATGCGTTCGTCGCGACCCTGGGTGCCAGTGGCGCGGTATCGGGCGTGCTGGGCGCGTACGTGGTCTGCTTCGGTCGCCCGGGCCTACGGTCGTGGCTGAGCTTCGAATTGTTCTCCTTCCGGGTCCGGGTACCGGCGCCGATTCTGCTCGGGGTCTGGTTGGGGGGGCAGTTCCTCGGCTTCGCGTTGGGGGGAGCCGCTGGGGGCGTCGCCTGGTGGGCCCATCTGGGTGGGTTTCTGACGGGGGCTGGGCTCGGGCTGCTCCGGCGGAAAAACCGAGGTGTTTCGGAGGTTCCCCCCTGACCTGCGCGGCGTCTGCAGGATCCCTGCTCAAGTCTTCCCCCCATGTGGTCGATTCGACCTGGGTCAGACGTAGGAGGATGCAGATGGCTTTTGGACGGGTCCGCAGTGGCGAATTCGAAAGTGAAACGGCGAGTTCCGCGGAACTCACGGCCTTTATCGATCAGGGTTCCGAGTTCGAGGGCAAGGTCTCGTTCAAGGACACGGTGCGCATCGACGGCCGTTTCCGGGGCGAAATCCAGAGCGAGAACACATTGGTGGTCGGTGAAACGGGCGAGATCCACGCCAGCATTCAATCGCGCGTGGTGGTCGTTTCCGGCCTGATCGTGGGCGATGTGGCGGCCAGCGAAAAGCTGGTGCTCTACAAATCCGGACGCATCGAGGGGTCGGTGGAAACCGCCTGTCTCGCCATGGAAGAGGGCGCAGAGCTCAACGGTCGCGTGAGCATGGGGGCCAGGGCCGGATCTGCGGAGAAGGGGGCCTCACCGCGCTTGAAGGCCGTACCGCGCCGGGAGACCCCGGCCGCCGCCGCTCCCAATGCGGAAGATCTCGGAAGCGGGGCACCGCGCGTCTGACCGCCGCCGTTTGAGCTACCCGGGACCGCCAGGTAGCCTTGGCGGATGCGAGTCCAAGTAAAACTGTTCGGGTCCGTCCGCGAGGCGACCGGGGCCAAGGAGCTCTCGGTCGAACTCCCCGGGGACGCCACCCTCGCGGATCTCCACGCGCTGTTGGCGCGCGACTACCCGGCGATCGAAGCCCTGGACCAGCGCCTCATGCTGTCCGTCAACCTCGAAGCAGCGCCGCTGGAAACGCGGCTTCGGGATGGCGACGAGGTTGCGCTGCTACCACCGGTTTCCGGCGGTTCCGGGCGTTGCACGATCTCCTCGGTTGCGTTGGACGTACAGGCGGTGATCGCACGCGTCGTCGGGCCCGACACCGGCGGCATCGCGACCTTCATCGGAACCGTTCGCGATCGCGCGCGCGGACACGAAATCGAACATCTAGAATACGAGGCGTACCCGGAAATGGCCGAGCGCGAAATGGAGAAGATCGCCGCCCAGGCCCAAGCGCGTTTCGGCGCCCGCGTGGCGATTGCTCACCGCACGGGCCATCTCTCCATCGGGGACATCGCGGTGGTCGTGGTGGCGGCCACGCCCCACCGCGGAGAAGCCTTCGACGCGTGTCGCTTCGCGATCGACACGCTCAAGCAGACGGTTCCCATCTGGAAGAAGGAAATCGCCACCGACGGCGCCTACTGGGTGGACGATCACGCGTGAGCGACGAACGCCAAAGCGTCCATCAGCACAAGTCCGAAGGACCGGCTTGCGTGGCCTGCGCGGTGATTACCGTGAGCGATACGCGGACCCTGGAAACCGACGCGGGCGGGGCCCTGGTGTGTGAGCTGCTCGAAGCGGCGCGGCATCCGGTGGTCTCGCGCGAGATCGTGCCCGACGAGGTCTCGGCGATTTCCGCCGCGCTGGCGAAGCTCCTCGAGCGCGAGGATTGCCGCGCCGTGATCTTGACCGGAGGGACCGGAATCGCGCCCCGCGACGTGACGCCCGAAGCCGTCGAGCCGCTGCTCGAGCGGGTCATTCCGGGCTTCGGCGAGCTCTTCCGCATGCTCTCCTACGAGGACATCGGTTCCGCCGCCCTCCTGTCCCGCGCCCTGGCGGGGATCGCCAAGGGCCGCGTGGTGTTCGCCTTGCCCGGCTCGCGCGGTGCCCTGCGTCTGGCGCTGCCGCGATTGGTGATTCCGGAACTCAGCCATCTGGCCGGGGAAGCGGTCAAGCGCCGCTGAAGCCCCACCGAAACTCCTCTCATGGGGTTTGCACGGATTGCCCTCGGCGGGCTTGTGGCTGGGCTCGCAGCGGCGTCAGCCGGCGCGGGGGAGACGCTGCTGTGGACCGACCCGCAAGGGCGTCTCCACATCACCGACGACGCGGAGCGGGTTCCCGCGGACGCGAAGACCGAGCCCACCCCCAACGCCTGGCGCGGTGTCTGGGATGACCCGCGCGCCGAGCATCCCACCGCTTCCAGCGGTGGCAGTCACGATCGCACGGCCCGCCACCTTCGCACCGCCACCGAAGAGTTGGAGCGCGGGGAAACCGTGCGCGCCACGGTGCTCCTCGAGGCCGTGTTGCGCGAGCAGCCCGGCCAACCGGACGCCCACTGGTACCTCGCGTTGCTCGACCGCCAGCGCGGGCGCTTCGTTTCCAGTGAAGCGCACCTGCGGGCTTTCCTTGCCCGGGCGAATGCCGACGACACCGCCCGTCGAAGCTCCGCGGAGCGACGCTTGGCGGCCCTCGCGCGCGAGCGGGATCTCGCGGACCTGGATGCTCCGCGCGGTCCCCTGCGCTTTCGCTCCGCTGCCTCTGACCACTTTCGAATCGAGTACGACGCTTCGCTCGGCGAGGCTTCCCCCGATTACGCCCAACGCGTGGTCCAGTATCTGGAAGACGCCCGCGAGGAGGTTCGGCGTCAGCTCGGGTTGGTACCCGCGGAGCCCACCCACGTGGTCCTCTACGGGAAGGCGGCCTACATCGAAGCCCATCAGCACCGCTTCTCGTTTGCGACGGTGGGTTTCTTCGATGGGCGCATTCACGTGGTTTCCGCCGCCCATCCCGGCGGCGAGCTGCGCGCGTTGCTGTTCCACGAGTACGCCCACGCCCTGTACCGCGAGCGCGTGGGCGGAGATCGACCCTACTGGCTCAACGAAGGGTTGGCGGAACTCGCCGAACGCAGCGCCCGGCGCGAGCCCGCACTCACCCAGCAGGATTGGGTGCTCTTGCGTCGGCGCATCGAGGCCGATCGCTGGTTGCCCCTCGCCGATCTCGCGCGGGGTTTCTCGGGGCTCGGCGATGAGAAGGCCCGCACCGCCTATCTGCAGGCGACCGCCGCCGCGGCCTGGATCGGGGCGCGCACCACGCCGGTCCAACGCGCCCGGCTGCTCGACCGGATGGGGGCCGGTGAGCCGGTCGAACGTGTGTTGGCCGAGATCCTGGGCGTCGACACCCAGGGGCTCGACCGCGCGCTTCGCCAAGACGTGGCATCGCGTTTTCCAAAGGCTCGCGAAGATTCTCCAGCTTCCGCTCCAAGTCACTAGATCGACACAGGGATTCGGTTTCCGAAATTCCTCACACCCGCCCGCGGGATTCCCCGGTCGCCATCGCGCGCGCGATCAGGTGGGCGAGTCGCAAGGGCTCGGGCAGTCGCGCTTTCCCGAGTGTCGCGGCGAGCAGCGCGCGGCTTTCCTCGGGCGAGCAACCCGCGCAGGCGGCGAACAAGCGATTCCCGCAGTCGAAGGCCCGGGGCGAGTTCTCGACGGTCGCGATCCGCTCTTCGAGGCCCGCGCTTCGCAGGGCGCCGACGACCGCATCGTCCGTGGGGCGTTTTCGATTGACGACGAGGACCGGTACCTCGGTCGCGCTGTGAAGTCGGCGAATGTCGAGGACCCCCAAGCCCGCGATCGTGATGCCGCCGACCACGATCCCCTGCAGCGCGCGATGGAAGCGCAGGCCGCAGATCCAATCCGCCAGGAACGCGGTGGCGTCCGCTCCATCCACCGGGAAGCGCGTGGTTGCCACGCCTTCGACCAGATCGCAGCCTTCCATGAAGACACCGACGATGGGCACGGCGGCGCGCTGGTACTTCTCGAAGGCGCCGTCGTCGATGCCGAGCAGATGCGGTCGCGGCGGGACCGTCACCGCTCCCTCAATCGATGCCCCGCAATCGCACCGGGTCGCCGATGCTCCAGCCGTGGGATGCGCTGAAGCCCGCATTCACCTCCAGCACCGAATCCGCTGGCGCGCGTGGGCGGTAGGTGGGCAAGGGGGTTCCGGGGTCATGGGGGACCTGGGTTCGCAGGTCGACGATCTTGCCTTCGCGCAACCACAGGATGTCGATGTCGAAGTGCATGTCGGGCATCCAGAAGGCGTAGTAGCCCGGGGCATCGTAGAGAAACAACATCCCCGAATTGGCCTCGAGGGACATACGGCCGGACAGGCCCTGTCGCTTTTCTTCAGCGGTTCTCATGACTTCGACGGGAACGGTGATGTCGCGAATCACGACTGCGGGAGCGCTGCCCTCGGCGCGGAGCACCGAGTAGGCGATCGGGACGAGGACTGCGATCGCGAGCATCGCCGCCGCCGCGCGCAGCCAGCGCCCGCGCTTGCGACCGACGGATTGCTCGCGTTCGAGCAGGGCGGAAACGATGGATTGGGAGGCGGCGTAGCTACCGGGGCGCTCGCTCTCGCGGGGGCCCGCGACGTTGAGGACGCGAATGTGGTGGTCGCGAATCCAACGGCGAATCGCGTCCGGGTCGACCTCGCCGTCGAGTTCCACGACTCGGCACGGCCGCCCCAGGCGCTCGGCCACGCGCAGGGTGTGCGCCGTGCCGCCCACGGTTTTCTCCCCCACCAAGATCAGGCTGCCGTCGGAGTCGCGAACGTTCCATTCCGTGCGCTGGGCGGCATCTTTGGAAGGCGTTTCGTCGAGCGGATAGCGCGGGTCGATCGCGCCATCTTCGGCGCTGCGTCCCTTGGGACACCACCCACCGCACTCGATTTCTGCCGACTGGGCGGCGTCGAGGGCGCCGCGGTCGACGCCGGTCTGGCCGCCGCTAACGAGCTTTTCGATCACGCTTCGGGTTCCGATCGAATCGCGAATCCGTGCAATTCTTCGGGGGCTTCGGCGCTCTGCTCGAGGGAATCGACCTCGGCCCAACGCGGTCCACGCGCGCAAAAGGTCAACATCTCCGCGACGGCTTGGGGGCTTCCTTCGAACACGGCTTCCACACTCCCATCCGGGCAGTTTCGAACCCATCCGTCCACGCCGAGCTCCCGGGCACGCTCCTGGGTCGATCCGCGAAAGAACACCCCCTGAACGCGTCCGCGCACCAGGGCGCGGATTCGGATGCGGCCCTCCATGCTAAGTCACCTGTGCGCGCTACGGGAACCCGCGATCGACCCGGATGCCGCGGGCCGGTAGTGGGCAACCCGGCGCCAGATCCCGCGCCACATGGCCGGCGTGAGGCGCCCCGTGTTGGTGTTCTGGCGTGATGGGTGATAGCTCGACAAGAGATCCGGACGTCCGGGCAGGCGATGTCGGACGCCGTGCCCGAACGCGTAGCTCGAGAGGGGCCCCAGGCCATAACTCTGCAACACCGCGCGCTGGGCCACGGTGCCGAGGGCGAGCACGACGCGTACGGAAGCGAGATTGGCGAGTTCCTCCTGGAGCCAGGGTCGGCAGCGGTTCAACTCCTCGCCGGTCGGACGGTTCAGGGGAGGGACGCATTTGGCCGCGTTGACGATGTAGGCGCCGCGCAGGCTGCGGCCGTTCCACACGCCGAGGGCTTCCAGGGAGGCGTAGAGCCAGGTTCCCGCGGCGTCGCCCTGGAAGGGTTTCCCCGTGCGGTTGGCGCCGTGCATGCCGGGGGCCAGGCCCACGACGAGCAGCCAGGCGCGGCGATCGCCATAGCCCGGTACTGGGCGCGCCCAGTAGTCCGGATATTTCTCGGCCGAGCGATCGAGATAGCGTACGAGGCGCGGGCAGCGGCGGCATTTCGGAATCTGGCTTTCGAGTTCGCGCAGTCGAGCGATGGACATCGCCATATACTAGAGGCCGTACTCGAAGGGGGAAGCGCGTGAGCGAGCTGTTGGCGGAAGCCGAATCTCTATTGCCCGATACGGTGGCCTTGCGGCGCAAGATCCACGCTGCGCCGGAGCTGGGCCTGGATACGCCGGAGACCCAGCGCGCGGTGCTCGACGCCCTGGCGGAGCTACCGCTCGAGATCCACACCGGAGGCGCAACGAGCGCCATCGTGGCGACGCTCAGAGGGTCCGAGGCCGGACGGACGCTGCTCTTGCGGGCGGACATGGACGCCTTGCCCCTCCACGAGAACACAGGGCTTCCCTTTGCCTCCGAGCGACCCGGGAAAATGCACGCCTGTGGTCACGATGCCCACACCTCGATGTTGGTGGGCGCGGCGCGGATCCTGTGTGAAAAACGGGCACTTCTGCACGGAACCGTGAAGTTCTTGTTTCAACCTGGGGAGGAGGGCTTTGGCGGAGCCCGCATCGCGGTCGAAGAGGGCCTGCTGGAAGCCGAGCCGAAGGTCGACGCCGCCTTCGCGATTCACATCAACCCCGTCGTGCCGTCGGGCATGGTGGCAACGCGTCCGGGACCCTTTCTCGCATCCAAGGACGATTTCCGCGTCACCCTGCGCGGGCGTGGCGGGCACGCTTCGATGCCCCACGATGCGGTGGACCCGATCCCCGTGGCGTGCGAGGTGGTGACCGCGCTGCAGGCCTTCACCACGCGACGCTTCAATGTCTTCGATCCGGTGGTCATCACCGTCGCGCACATCGAGGGCGGCACCACCTTCAACGTGATCCCCGCCACAGCGACGCTCGCGGGCACCCTGCGTTCGATCTCCAGCGCTGCGCGCGAACGGCTGCGGGAGGGGATTCCGCGGGTCGCGAAGGGGATCGCCCAGGCGCACGGGCTCGAGGCGGAGGTCGAGGTGATTCCGGGTTATCCCGTCACCGTCAACGACGACCGCTTCGCCCCCTATTCGGCGGACGTGGCGCGCAAGCTGCTGGGCGATTCCGCCGTCGTACTGATGCCTTCACCGGTGATGGGTGCGGAAGACTTCTCCTACATCCTCGAACGCGTTCCGGGCGCCATGGTGTTTCTGGGGGCGCGGCCCGCGAAGCCGGCTTCTGGCGACGTGGCGCCGATCCACTCGGATCGCATGGTGCTCGACGAGAGCGCCATGGCCCGGGGCGTGGCACTCCACGCCGCGATGGCGCTCGACTACCTGGGAGCCTGAGTCCGATTGCTCTTGCGCGCGCCGCTGGGTGGGGACGCCAGCTCGCTGCGGACACCGACGCGCTCGCCTTCGTCAAAAGAGCTGAAAGTGATTCATCGCGATCAGGCAAGTACCCGCGTAGATCCCCGCAGCCACGTCGTCGAGCATGATGCCGACCGCGCCCGGAATTCGTTCGAGGTGTCGGGCGGGCGGGGGCTTGAGGATGTCGAAGGTGCGAAACAACAGGAAACAAGCGGCGTGGGCCAACGGCGTGGGTCCCTCCGCCATGGTGAACGCGACCATGGACAAGGCCAGGAGGTATCCCACGATTTCGTCCAAGACGAATTCGCTCGGATCCTTGTGCTCGCACGTTTTCGCCACCAGGTCCGTGGTCGTGCACCCGACGGCCAACAACAGCAGGGCCAACAGCAGCAGAATCCACGCCAGGGCTGGACCCTGCCAGACCCATTGCAACGCAACCCCCAGCAGGACGGCCGGAAGCGTGCCCGCCGTGCCCGGGGCCACCGGGGCATGGCCGGTCCCAAGGCCCGTCATCAGCCGATAGAGAACACGTTCTTTGGCCGTCAAACCGGTGCGCATCCGGCCTCGGGTGCGCCGTAGGTCGCAACCCGTTCGCACTTGTGGATGGCGGCCACGGACACCCGCCTCAGTCTTTCGGCGGGGCGTAGTACTCGAAGTCCACCATGTGTTCCTTCAAGTATTCGCGCAGACGATCCACCACGCGCGCCTCGAGCTGTCGTACGCGTTCGCGCGACACGCCCATTTCTTCGCCGAGGTCTTTCAACGTGCGAGGCTCCTCGGCCAGGATGCGTTCATCGACGATGCGCTGATCGCGCTCGTCGAGGGTTTCCGCAAAAGCGTGGACCTGCTCGAGGAAGACGCTGCGCAGCTCCCGGTCCGAAAAACTCATTTCGGCGTCGTCCGCCCGGTCCGCTACGAAGTCGCCAAACACCGCGTTTCCGTCTTCGCTGCCCGCGGGAGCGTCCATGGAGAGTTCGCCCTGGGCCAGGCGCGTTTCCATTTCGATCACGTCGCCTTCGGAAACGTCCAGGCGCTCGGCGAGTAGGCGGGGTTCGACCTCGAAGCCCTCGCGTTCGAGTTGGCGTTTTTCCTTGTTGAGCCGGAAGAAGAGTTTGCGTTGCGCGCGCGTGGTGCCCAACCGCACCAGGCGAATGTTGTCGATCAGGTATTTGAGCACGTAGGCGCGGATCCAATAGGCCGCATAAGAGGACAGCTTGACGTCCTGGTAGGGATCGAAGCGTCGCACGGCCTGGAGCAGTCCGACGTTTCCTTCCTGGATCAGGTCGAGGACGTTCGTCCAGGCGCGCCGGTACTCCATGGCGATCTTCACCACCAGGCGAAGATTCGACAGCACGAGCTTGCGCGCCGCGTCGAGATCGCCTTCTTCCACCATGCGGACGGCTAGGGCGTGTTCCTCTTCCCGGGAAATGGGTTCCGCATGGCGCAGCTCCGCCATGTAGCGCGTGAGCGCGTCGACGGGTTCGAGATCGCGGGTCGTGTTTCGCGGGGATACACGCGCCGGCGCGATCTCGGAAGGCACGCCATCCGTTTCCGGCGGCGATGTGGCTTCGCGAGAACTCACCGCGGTTACCTCAAGAGACTTCGAGCCGCGTCAGGGTAGCAGACAAAAAAGCGGGGTCGGCGCGGCTGCGCCGACCCCGCTGGGATCCAGAAAGCAGACCGTGACTACTGCTTGAGCGTCCGGATATGCGCCACGATGTTGGCCACATCTTCGTCCGAGAGCATCGGCCAGGGCGCCATCAGGGGCGAACCGCCGTAGGCCGCAGCGCCGCCTTTGATCACACCGGCCAGGTCGGCATCGGTGCCCGCCTTGCCGTCCTTGTCGGTGTCGAACTTGAAGTCACCGGCCGACAAATCGCGCGGCTTGGGGGTGAGGGCGGCGCCCACAGGGCCGTCGCCTTTGCCGCTCTCGCCGTGACAAGAAACGCAATTGGTGGTGTAGATGGTCTTGCCGGCAGCGGCGTCTGCCGCCGAGGCCTGCAAGGGCGAGAGGGTGAGGGCGAAAGCAGCAGCGAGGCCCGAGCAAGCAATTCCGCGCACGAAACGTCGAAGATTCATTGTGGCTCCTGTTTGATTCCAGTTCCAAGAGACTTCAATCATCGAAGCTTCTGGAACGTCACGTCGGGTAGCAGCGACTTACCGGGTTCACCCGATCCCATTCATCGGGTGATATTCGCTGCGACTTGACGCGCCGCAGGGTAGGGGCCCGGGCTTTCTCGCGCTAGAGGGCCCGCCAGTCGTGTAGAAGGTCCACGATCAGGCGCACCCCGACGCCCGTTGCGCCGCGCCCCTGGTAGGGGCCCGGAGTCTCGGTGTTGGCGGTTCCCGCGATGTCGAGGTGGGCCCAGGGGATGCCTTCGGTGAAGTAGGAGAGAAACGCGGCTGCGGTGCTCGTGCCCGCGTCCCGCCCTCCGGTGTTCTTGATGTCCGCCACGGTGCTGCGCACCAGCTCGCGATGTTCGTCCCACAGCGGTAGGGGCCAGGCACGTTCGCCGCAGGACTCGCCTGCGCGGCGCACCTGGTCCAACCAGCCCTCGTGGTTTCCCATGAGCCCCGAAGCCGCCTTGCCGAGGGCCACCACACAGGCGCCCGTCAACGTTGCGAGGTCGAGGATTGCGTCCGGGGCGAACTCCGTGCGGGCGAAGTGCAGGGCATCGACGAGCACGACGCGTCCCTCGGCGTCCGTGTTGAGGACCTCGATGGTCTTGCCCGCCATGCTGGTCACCACATCGCCCGGGCGGTACGCGGTGTCGCTCGGGAGATTCTCCGCGGCCGCGATGATGCCCACGACGTGATGGGGAACCTTCAACAGGGCGGCGGCCCGCATGGCGCCCACGACCGCAGCAGCGCCCGACATGTCGTGTTTCATCTCGTGCATGTTGGCCGCGGGTTTGATCGAGATCCCGCCGGAGTCGAAGGTGATGCCCTTGCCGACGAAACACAGACTCGCCGTGCGCTGTTTTCCGCGTGCGCCTTTCTTGGGGCGTTTGGCGCGGTTGTGCTCGAGGACGATCAAGCGCGGCGGGTTGGCGCTGCCCTGGCCCACGGCCAGGATGCCGCCCATCTTGCGGCGTTTGAGCTGAGCGACGTCGAGTACCTGACAGCGCAGGCCGGTGCTGCGCGCCATGCGTTGCGCTTCGCGGGCGAGGCCCACCGGAGGCAGGGTGTTGGCGGGCGCATCCGACAGGGAGCGCGCGAGGTTTTGGGAATCGGCGATGATGCCGCCGCGACGCACGCCGGCTTGGGTTTTCGCGCGATCCGATGCCTTTTCGATCAGGAGCTGGAAGCTCCGCACACCCTCGGGTGCGTTTTCGCGTTTCGCCTGAAAACGATCGAAGCGGTAATCCGCGAGCACGGCGCCTTCGGCAAAGGCCTGGGCGGCATCGGCCGCCGGGACCCGGCGCAAGCTCGGGGCGCAGAACGCGACTTTTCCGCCCCCCCGGCGTGCGGCTTGCTGAACCGCGAGCCCCGCTGCGCGGCGCAGGGCATTGCCCGAGGCCTCGGCTTCGGCACCCAGGCCAACCATGAGCAGGCGTTTCGCCGGCGCGGAGGCATCCGGATACAGGAGGCAGGTCTGACCCGCTTTCCCGCGGAAGTCGCCGCTGCGCAAGGCGGCGCTCATCGGGCCCCCGAAGGCCCGGTCCAGGGCTGCGAAGCGCTTGTCCAGACGCCACTTCTTGCCTTCGAACTGGAAGAACGGCACCGCCAATAGATCGACGGCCGCCTGTTTCGGATCTCCACTTCCTACACTGAGCTGCATGACACCCCCCTGTCCTTTTCCGATCGGTTGAAATCCCGCCTCGATTGAACCCCCACCCCGGGCCCTTTCTTGCGCATCTTCAGTCGCGCTCCTAGCTTTTGGTTCCTCGATCTCAAGAGGACCATGGGGGGCGACTTTTGGGGGGTGAACTCGACACCATCCGGCTCATCGCACAGGCCGGGTTGGTGGTAAAACTGGTCTTGCTCCTGCTCGCCGTATTTTCGGTCGTGTCCTGGGCATTGATCGTTTCGAAATGGCGCGAGCTGCGCCGAGCGGAACAGGATAGCGAGGCGTTCCTCGAGGTCTATCGCGAGGGCTCCTTCGATGCCGCGTATCGGGCGGCGCGCGAATGCGAATCGAGTCCCCTGGCCGCGGTATTCCTCAAGGGGTACGCGGAATTCAACCGCGTCGCCAAGTACGGTGCCGGGCGCGGTGTCGACGATGGGCAGGTCGATGCCCTGGCGCGCCAGATCCATTGGACCGCGTCACGCGAAGGCGTGCGGTTGGAACGGGGTCTGCCGTTTCTGGCGACGACGGGCAGTGCCACGCCGTTCATCGGGTTGTTCGGCACGGTGGTTGGGATCATCACAGCGTTCGAAAGCATCGGTCGCGCGGGTTCCGCAAACCTCGCCGTGGTGGCGCCGGGAATCGCCGAGGCCTTGATCGCGACGGCGGTGGGGCTGTTGGCCGCCATTCCCGCCACCATCTTCTACAACCAATTCGTGGGCAAGCTGCGCGGAATCGCGTCGGCGATCGACGTCTTCACCGCCGAGTACGAGACCGACTTGCGGCGACAGTCGCGTGCAGCGCCAGCTCGCGAAGCGCCGGGCAATTAGGTGCCGCGCCTCGCCGATCCCAATCGACCGCTTTCGGAGATCAACGTCACCCCCTTCGTGGACGTGATGTTGGTGTTGCTCATCATCTTCATGGTGACGGCTCCGATGATGCAACAGGGCATCGATGTCGACCTTCCCGATACGACGACCCAGCCCCTGCGCGTACGCGACGAACCCCTGATATTGAGCGTTCAAGCCGACGGGAAGGTGTTCGTGGGAAGGACCGAGGTCCCCATGGCGGAACTCGAACCCAAGCTGCAGGCGATCTTCGAAGGGCGGGACTCCAAAGAGCTGTTCCTCCGTGCCGATACCAAAGTCGAGTACGGAGTCGTGGCGAAAGCCATGGCGGCGGCTCGCAAAGCCGGCGCGACCAAGCTCGGCATGGTGACGGAGCCCGAATCCTAGTGGCCGGCTTCGAGTCCAAGGCTTCGAATGGGCATTCGTGAGCCATGACCGTCTCCCTCGATCCGCTGAACGAGGTGCGCCGCGCGGAAATGCGGCGCCTCTTGTTGTTCTCCACGCTGGGCCACGTGCTGGTCCTGGGGCTCTTCTTTGCGCTGCCGAACCCCAGTTCGGCTCCCGCTCTGCCGGGAATCATCTCGGTGGACCTGGTTTCCGCTCCGCCCGGAGCACCGGCCCCCAAGCCGAAAGCCGCTCCCAAACCGAAACCCCAACCCGTACCGCCGGCCCCGCCCAAACCGAAGCCGCCGCCGAAGCCCGTCGCCAAGAAGGTTGTGCTCCCGACCGAGGCGCCGGCGGCGATCCCCAAACCCAAGCCGGCCCCGGCCAAACCCAAGGAGAAGGAGGTCGAGTACGACGACCTGCTCGATCAACTGCGCGCCGAAGCGGGCGAAGAAGAGCCGCCGCCGGAACCCGTGAAGACAGCGGCGGCCTCGCCCGTCGAAGGAGGGGGGGGACGCACGGGGGTGCGGGTTCCGCCCGAAGTGGCGGCCTGGTTGCGTGATGCGCGAATTCACGTCCGCAACGCCTGGGTGTTGCCACCGGGGTTTCGACTACAACCCCTGGAGGCCTATGTGGCCGTAGAGCTGGATGCGGCGGGGAACGTGATCGGTTCGCCCCGGATCGAACGCTCGTCCGGGAATCCGTGGTATGACGAAAGTGTCACGCGCGCCATTTCCAAAGCGAGTCCACTCCCGGCACCGCCCCAAGCGGGTCGCTGGGATTTCGTCTTTCGCCCGGAGGATTCCTATTGAACCCGTTCCTTTCCGCTGCGCTCGCCGCGATCGCAGCGCTGGCCTGCCTGTTGTCCCCGGTGGCTTTCGCCCAGGGCAAGCCGCCGGTCATCGTTACGGATCCCTCGGCACGGGTCTATCGGGTGGCGATTCAACGCTTCGCCGGGACGACCGAGGACGCCAGCGCGCGCCTGCGCGAGAAGATCGGCACGGCGCTCGAGTTCTCGTCGTTGTTTCGTCCCCTGGATCCCATCGCATTCCTGGGCGCCGACCAAACGCCATCCCTCGACGAAGACCTCGCGTTTGCGTGTGGGGATTGGAGCCAGATCGGGGCCGACGCCCTCGTCCAGGGCGAGATTCGCAGCGAAACGAAACTCGGGATCGGGAAATCGGACCTGGTGGTCGAATTCCGGGTGCGCGACGTGGCAAGGAGTTGCCGCAAGCTGATCCGCAAACGCTACCGCGGTGGGCCCGACAAGGAATCCGAGATCGCGAAGCGCATCGCCGACGACATCGTCGGTGCATTTACGGGCAGCCGCGGCGTCTCCGCCACGGAAATCACCTTCGTTTCGAGTCGCCCGGGAAATCGCGAGATCTTCGTGATGGATGCCGACGGCGGGAACGTTCGCCAGGCCACGCACAACAAGTCGATCAATACCTTTCCCTCCTGGGCGCCCGACGGGCGTTCCATCGTCTACACCTCCTACCGGGAAAAACGTCGCCCGGGTTTGTTTCTGCTGGCGCGCGGCGGTGGGTCCCCGGGGCGAATCCTGGGCGGGCTCATGGGCGGGGCGCCCCAATACCGGGCGGTGTTCGATCCGGAGGGCAAGCGTTTGGCGGTCGTGATGTCCGCGAACGGTGCTGCGGAAATCTTCACGGTTCGCAAGGACGGCAAGCGACTGGACCGTTTGACCGAGAATCGCAACATCGACATCTCGCCCAGCTGGTCTCCGGACGGCAAACGCATCGCCTACGTTTCCGACCGCTCCGGTGCGCCCCAGATCTACTTGATGGATTCCGATGGCAGCAACACGCGCCGTCTCACATTCCAAGGTGCCTACAACACCCATCCCGCCTGGTCGCCGGACGGACGCTGGATCGCATACGAATCGCGTCTGCAGGGTCAGTTCGACATCTGGCTGATCGACCCCGACGGAGCCGTGAACTTTCCGCTCGTCTCCCATCCGCGCAGCGACGAGCATCCGAGCTGGTCGCCCGACAGTCGATTGTTGGCCTTCAGCTCGACCCGTCGGGGGCGGGCGGACATCTTTGTGACGGACCTGGCGGGCGATAACATTCGGCGCTTGACCCGAAGCGCCGGGGACAACACGAATCCTTCGTGGGGTCCCTACGGGAAATAGGCACCGGACCGCGGACCCGAATCGATCCGCGTTCTTCGAAGAGGGGGAATGGCTGTGTCATTGCAAAGCGTGTTTCGCACACCTGCGGTTTGGGTCGTGTTGCTCGTACCGTTGCTTGGGTGCGTGAGCGTTTCGGACTATCGAAAACTCGAACGCGAGGTGGTGAAGCTCAAGCGCGCGCGCGAAAGTGGCGCGGGCCAAGGCGAGCATCTCGCGGACCTGGTGTCCCGGGTCGATAGCCTCAGCGAGGAATTGAGCGCATTGCGGGGGAACGTCGAAGTGGCGCAACACGAAGCGTCTCTGGCGCTTCAGGAGGCCCGCGCCGCGCGCGGCGCCGCTGCCGCGCAAGGGGCTCCGGACGGCTCCGTGCCCCCGTCGGCGCCCCCCCGGGTCGGCCAGCCCGAAGCCAAGCTCGACGTTCCGGTCGAGGCCGGAAGCACGCCCGCGGAGGTCGAAGCGTACCGTTCCGCGTACTCGGCTTGGCGCTCCGGAGACACGGAAAACTGCATTGGACGCTTTCGCGAGTTTCTGCAAACCTATGGCGCTTCCGCCTATGCGGACGATGCGGCGTATTGGATGGCCGACTGTTATTTCAAGCAAGGGGACTACAAGACAGCGATTCTCCGCTTCGATGATGTCGTGTCCCGATACTCGGGAAGTGGAAAGGCGGCAGATGCTCTCTACCGCCAGGGAGAAGCGCTGCTTCGGTTGGGCCCGGGTTACAACAAGGCGGCCAGCAAAGCGTTCGAACGGATTCTGGCGGAATACCCGAAGTCGCCCCGGGGAGCAGAGGCGAAACGCCAGCTCGATTTGCTCCAATCGAGTTAGGCGTAGAGGCGGTTCGGAGCAGGAAAGATGGGATAAAGTTTTTCGGGTGCGGACCGATAAGCGCCCGGTCCAAGATGCCGCTTGGGAGCGGATGCAAGGCGGGGACATTGAGAAAACGCGATCTTGAAAGATTTCGGAAGATCCTCATCGCACAGCGAGAACAGCTGATGGGGAACGCCGCCCGTACGCTTTCGGGCGATATCCACCTGGATCCGGACGATTTCCCCGACGAGATCGACACGGCATCTTCGGAGCAAGGGCTCTCCTTCATCGGCCGCTTGCGCGAGCGCGAGCGAGGTCTTCTGAACAAGATCGACGGTGCGCTCAAGAAGATCGAAGACGGCGATTTCGGCGAGTGCGAGAACTGTGGTGAGGACATCGGAATCAAGCGCCTGGAAGCGCGTCCGGTGGCCGAGCTCTGCATCGACTGCAAGGCCGAGCAAGAAAAAATCGAGCGCCGCGCCGGGTAGCCGGGCGCCTTTCGGCTCCGCTCCCGAAGTCCACTACCTTTCCCCTTGTGAATGAAGCCATGCCCGAGTTCGTGCTCGGGATCGAGAGTTCCTGCGACGAAATGGCCGCGGCGGTCGTCCGTGACGGTCGCGAAATTCTTTCGAGCGCGGTCCAGAGCCAGGAAAGCGTCCACCGACCCTACGGCGGAGTGGTCCCGGAGTTGGCTTCGCGCGACCACGTGCGGACGGTTTCGCAAGTCGTCGAGGCTGCGCTCGAACAAGCCGGCGTTGCGAGCGATGCGCTGGCGGGCATCGCCGTGACCGCGGGCCCGGGTCTGATCGGTTCGCTCCTCGTGGGCCTTTGTTTCGGTAAAGCGCTGGCGTTTCGTTTGAATGTCCCCGCGGTTGGGGTTCATCACCTCGAAGGCCACCTGGCCGCGGCCGAAATCGCCGATGAAACGCTCGTGGCCCCCTATGTCGGCCTGGTGGTTTCCGGCGGCCATACGGCGCTCTATCGCATCGAGGCCGATGCCCCTCCGACGCTGCTGGGCCAGACGCGCGACGATGCGGTCGGGGAGGCGTTCGACAAAGTGGCCAAGCTGTTGGGGCTTCCGTATCCCGGTGGACCCGCCCTCGCGCAGGTGGCGGAGCAGGGCGACGAGACCGCCTTCGCTTTCCCGCGCCCCATGGCGTCGAGTCCCGGCCTCGATTTCTCCTACAGCGGGCTCAAGACCGCCGTTGCGATCGCGGTCGAAGAGCGCGCACCGGTCGACGAGCGCGTACGCGCCGACGTGGCGGCTTCCTTCCAAGCGGCAGCGACGGACATCCTCGTGTCGCGCGTGCGCCGCGCTCTGGCGGAAGAGGGCATTGCGCGCGTGGCCGTGGTGGGCGGCGTCGCGGCCAACCGGCGCTTGCGCTCGGTGCTCGGCCGCGCGGCCCAGCGAGATCAATTCTCGGTGTTCTTTCCCCCTCTCGAACTTTGCACCGACAACGCCGCCATGATCGCGGCGGCCGGAGCGCGCCGCTTGGCGCGCGGCGAGCGCGACGCCTTGGACATGAATGCCTTCTCTCGCGTGCCGTTTGGTACCGCGCCTTGGAAAGCGCAACACCCGGAATGAGTGCGGGGGTTCGCGAACTCCTGGCCGAGCACGGGTTGCTGGCGCGCAAAGACCTCGGTCAGAATTTTCTGGTCGATGCGACCTGGGCGGCGCGACTCGTGGAGAAATCGGGAGTCGGCGCCGACGACATCGTGCTCGAGATCGGCACCGGGCTGGGAATCCTCACTTGCGCTCTGGCGGCGCGCGCAAAACGCGTCGTGACCCTCGAGATCGACTCCGGATTGGTTGCTTTGTTGCGCGAGCGCGCGCTGCTTCCGGCGAACGTCCGCCTCGAGCACACGGATGCGCTGGCCGCCGATTGGCGCGCGCTGGTGGGCGATGCGGCGCGTTTTCGCGTCGTCGCGAATCTCCCCTACGTCTCGACGGCACCCTTGTTGCGCCGCTTGGTGGGAGAGCGCGAACGCCTCACGGGTTGGTCCGTCATGGTGCAACGCGAAGTCGCAACGCGGCTCCTGGCTTCACCGGGCTCCCGCGACTACAGCTCGCTGACGGTGCTCCACCAGCTCACCGCGTCGGTCACCCGGGTCTGCGATCTGCATCCCCAGGTGTTCTTCCCGATGCCGCGGGTTACATCGACCTTTCTCAATCTCCGTCCCCTGGCGGAGCCGCTGTTGGAAATTGGGGAATTGGATCCCATGGAACGATTCGTGCGGGCGGCCTTCGGTCAGCGGCGCAAGACCCTGGTCAACGCTGTCGCGGGGGCCGGGTTGGTGAAAGACAAAGTGTGGCTGGCAAACCAACTCGAACGTCTGGGACTCGACCCGCGGGTTCGCGCCGAGGTGCTGGTTCCAGAGCAATGGGTCGGATTGCTGCGATCGCTCCCGGAACCGGAGGCCAGCCCGTGACGAGTGAGGAAATGCTCGATGCCTTGGTCGAATTGGCGCGCATCGCCGAGATCGATGTTCGGGTGCTCCCGCGGGGTTCAGCGCGGGATGGTGAGCCGCCGGCCCAGAGTGCGGTCTGCCGCGTGCGGGGCCAATTGTGGGTGGTTTTGGCGGCTGTGGACCCGGTCGAGGACCAGGTGGAGGTGATGGCCGGTGCCCTTCAGCAGCACGCAGCTTCTGTGCTCGAAGGCCGCTATCTCCCTCCTGCGGTTCGGGATCGTCTCGAAGCGGTCGGCAAGGGCCGATCCTGAGCCCCAGAGGCGCGCTTGACCCCTTCCTCGGCCTCGGGGTACTCTTTTGGAGCTGACGAGGGGAATCGTACAGTGCGATCCCCATCGAACCCCTAGCCACCCGGGCCCTCGACCAGAGGCGCCTGGAAACAGAAGCGTCACCTAGAACGCCCAAACAAATCGCTCGGATCCTTCGGGACCGAGACGGGGGCCAAGCAAGGTAGCGCCGCGTTAAGCGGGTATTTGCGCCTCCGTTGGTTCAACGGCAGGCGTTTTTTTGTTCTAGGAACGGCTCGCGTTTCCGGGAAACGGTCGATCGCAGCGGGAGCGCGGAGACCCCCAATGTCCACCGTCACGGCCAAATCGCAACGCGAACACCGAGTCACCCAACGATCTCTGGCGGCGCGAAAACGCCGCCACGAGCCCTTCTCGATGCTCACCGCCTACGACTTCACCTTTGCCCGCATCTTCGACGAAGCGGGTGTCGACGTGCTGCTGGTGGGGGACTCACTCGGAAATGTGGTTCAAGGCGAGGACACCACGCTTCCCGTCACCCTGGATGACGTCGTCTATCACACGCGCCTGGTGGCCCGTGGAGTACGCCGCGCCATGGTAGTCGGGGACATGCCGTTCGGGTCGTATCAGGTCTCCCCCGAAGACGCGCTGCGCAATGCCATTCGCTTGGTGAAAGAGGGCGGCGCCCATGCGGTGAAGCTCGAAGGCGGCGTCGCGATGGCGACCACCATCGAGCGAATCGTGGCCGCCGATATTCCCGTCATGGGCCACGTCGGATTGACCCCGCAATCGATTCATCGCATGGGGGGCTATCGCGTCCAGGGGAGAACCGATTCCGAACGCGAGCGCGTGCTCGCCGACGCCAAGGCGGTCGAGGTCGCCGGGGCCTTCGCGGTGGTGCTCGAGGGCATGCCCACGGAGCTGGCGACCCAGATCACGTCGGAACTCGAGATCCCCACCATCGGCATCGGCGCCGGCGTTGACTGCGACGCGCAAGTGCTCGTCATGCACGACATGCTCGGACTCTCGGACTGGGCGCCCAGCTTCGTCAAGCAATTCGCCAACCTCGGTGCGGTGGCGTCCCAGGCGGCGCGTCAATACATCGAGGAAGTGGTCAACCGCAAGTTTCCCGGCGATGAGCACGGGTACCGGTAATCCCATGGACGTCATCGAAAGCGTAAGCGGGCTTCAGTCCCGCGCCGATGCGTACCGCAGCGCGGGGCGGCGCATCGCGCTGGTGCCCACCATGGGTGCACTGCACGAAGGGCACCTTGCGTTGGTGCGCGAAGCCAAGCGCCACGCGGATGGGGTCTGGGTATCGATCTTCGTCAACCCCACCCAGTTTGGGGCGGGCGAAGATTTATCCCGCTACCCCCGCACCCTGGAAGCCGATCTCGCCCATTGCCGCGCGGAAGGCGTGGACGCGGTGTTTCTGCCCGACGCCGCGGAAATGTACCCGCCCGGAAGTCAGACCTGGGTCGAAGTCAACGAACTCGCGAAGCCGTTGTGCGGGAAATCCCGCCCCGAACACTTTCGCGGCGTTGCGACCGTGGTGTCGAAGCTCTTCCTGGCCGCAAAACCCCACGTGGCGGTGTTCGGCGAGAAAGACTTTCAGCAGCTTGCGGTCATTCGACGCATGGTGGTGGACCTGGGCTTCGACGTCCGCGTGGTGGGCGTGCCGATCGTTCGCGAAAGCGACGGTCTGGCGCTGTCGAGTCGCAACCAACATCTGGATGCGTCGACCCGAAGCCAAGCGCTCAGTTTGTCCCGTGCCCTGGATTCCGCCCAGCGGGCGCTGGACGCGGGAATTCGCGCGGTTCCCGCATTGCTGCATCTGGTTGCGGTGGAACTCGACAAGGCTCCGGCGGGTCGCATCGACTACGCCGAGCTACGCGACCCCGATAGCCTGAAGCCCGTCGGCAATCCCCTCGACGCGCCGACCCTGCTCGCTCTGGCCGTCGTATTCATGCTCCCGGATGGGCGCGAGGTACGACTGATTGACAATCGTGTGTTGAAACCGCAGCCCCCCGGCTCGGCTTTTTCGGAGAAACAACCGTGAAGCGGACCCTGCTCAAATCCAAGATTCATCGTGCCACCGTGACCGAAGCCAATGTGGATTACGAAGGCAGTTGCTCGATCGACCCGGTGTTGCTGCGGGCGGCGGACATCGTGCCCTACGAAAGAATCGACATCTGGGATTGCACCAACGGCAATCGCCTCACCACCTACGCGATCGAAGGCGAAGAGGGCACCGGCGAAATCTGTGTCAACGGAGCCGCGGCTCACCTCATCAAACCCGGCAATTGCGTCATCATCGCGAGTTGGGTGGAGGTGGAAGGGGAAGCGGCAGAGCGCTGGTCCGCCCGCCGGATCTTCGTCGATGGTCAGAACAACATCGTCCACTAGGCTCCCGATCGACCGGCTCGGGAGTCCTAGGGGAGTGCGCTAGGGTTTCCCCATGCCGGACTCGGGGGAGCGCAAGGTCGTCACGACCAATCGCCGTGCGCGCTACGAGTACGAGATCCTCGAGACGTTCGAAGCGGGGATGTCGCTTCTGGGACCGGAGGTGAAGTCGCTTCGGGCCGGGCGTGCCAATCTCGCCGACGCCTACGCGACCGTGCGCAAAGGGGAGGTTTTCCTCCACAACGCGCACATCAGCCCCTACAACCAGGCGGGTCGCGAGAACCCGGAGCCCACCCGCGAGCGCAAGCTGCTGTTGCACCGCCGGGAGATCGGACGGCTGGCGGGCAAGGTGGCGGAGCGCGGCCTGACCCTGGTCCCGCTCTCGATCTATTTCAAAGACGGTCGCGCCAAGACGGAAATTGCGCTCGCCAAAGGGAAGCGCCGCTACGACAAGCGCGAGACCATTCGCCAGCGCGAGGAAAAGCGCGAAGTCGACCGCGCGACGCGACGTGAACGGAGTGGTCGGGTGTGAACGGGGTGCGGTTCCTCGCGGGACTCCTGGTCGTCGGCGCTTGCGCGACCGAGTTGCCGCCGCCGCGCCGAACCCCCTACGTCCCGGATCGACGCGATTACGTGACGTTCCGCGAAGCCTACCCGGAGATCCTCGAACCCAATTACCTGCCCTACATGGCCCATTGGGCTCGGGCGCCAGACGGACTGGAGGACGTCTTGGTGTTCTGCCGCTGGGCGCCGGAAGCATTCCCGCTCCGAGTCCACATCGAGCCGCCCGTCATTCCGCCCGATGCGGATGAATTCCACGTTCGTCATCCGTTCGAATACGTCGACGCGGTCGAAACCGCCCTGGAAACCTGGGAGCACGCGCTGGAGGGATTCGTCGCTTTCGAACGCGCGGAGTCGCCCGCGGACGCGCAACTCCAAGTTGCGCTCCTTGGAGAAGTGGCTCCGGAAACCCAAGACGTCCGCATTCTGGGTTCCGCGAAAATGGGCGGGGCGTGTCGACTCCGCCAATGGGATACCGACACCGGGCGCGCCGTCGTGGAATTCGGTGCTTCGGATCTTCGGGTTTACGTGATCGACGACTCGGGTCCCCTGGGGCCGGATCAAGTCGAACGCATAGCACTTCACGAATTGGGGCACGCCCTGGGGATGCTCGGCCACAGCCCGATTGCCGGCGATTTGATGTTCCAGGTGGCGCGCGACCGCCTGGTGGTGGATGGGGTATCGGAGCAAGACGCGAACTCGTTCGTTTCCCTGTACCAGATTCCGAACGGAACGGTCTTCACCCGGATCTCCCCGGACGGGGCGCCCGAACGCGCACTCCCGTCCGCAACCGCCGGTCCGCCCATCATGGCATTGGCGCCTCATGTCGATGCCCGCTTCGGATTCGAGATCCGGCCGCCCGCGGGCTGGATGCGGATGTCCTCGCCGCGCGGATTTCTCGCCATCGACGGCGTGACCTGGGATTACGATGCGACGTTTCAAGTGATCGTTCGCAACTACCCGACGGTTGCATCCTATCTCGCGCGCCACGGCGCGACCCACGTCGGGGAAGGAAAGATCCTCGACAATCGCCCGTTGCGGATTCGGGGTCGTCCCGCGGTGCGAATTCGGGTCCAGGGAAGAGGGGGTGACTTCATCGAGGAACTCACTTTCGTCGAAACGGGAGACGGTCGGGTTTTCGTCGCCATCGCGGACTGTCCCTCGGAACTCTGGAGTGCGTATGAGCCGTGGTTTCGCGCCATCTTCGACACACTCGAGATCTGGCCCCCGGAAGGACAAAACCCTGCGGGGGCGCGGCGGATTCGTTAACTCCGTCGGTCACAAGGGGGGAACCGTGCAATACGAAATTCGAGCGATGTCCGTCGGCGAGATCTTGGATACGGCCTTCCAGCTCGTGCGCAATCACGCCAAAGTCATCCTCGGTGTGGCGTTGATCGCCTATCTCCCCATGGCGGTCATGGTCGCTCTGTTGGGGCAGATCGCGCCCACCATCGAGTCCGAGGGCGAGGTCGGGCTGAACACCGGCTTTCTGCTGGCCACGCTCGGGATGTCGTTCTTCGCCATGTTGATCGTGATGCCGGTCGCGAGCGCGGGTGTGACCTACGCGATCAGCAATTTCTATACGGGCAAGACCGCCACTATCGGCGAGGCCTTCAAGACCGGGTTCTCGCTCCTCCTGCCTCTGATGGGGACCCAATTCTTGATGTGGTTTTTCGTTCTGGGGGGCTTGCTCTTGTTCATCTTCCCCGGGCTCTACCTCCTCCTCGTCTGGTTGCTCATCGTTCAGGTCATGGTGATGGAGCGGAAGTTCGGCTTTCGCGCGCTCGGTCGCAGTCGAGAACTCATGATCGGGAACTTGTTGCGCGGACTCGGCGTGTCCATCGTCGGTTCCATTATCGTCGGTGTCTTGGGGCAGGGCCTGGGGCTGGCGTTGGGTTTCGTTCCGCTCTTGGGCGATGCCGCGGGTGTCATGGCGCAAGCCGTCGGGTTCGCCTACCTCTCGGCGGTGTACGTGTTGCTCTACCTCGACATCCGTTGTCGCAAGGAAGCCTTCGATCTCGAACATCTGGCGCAAATGGTCGAGGGCAGCGGGTCGGGGCATGCGCCCGTGATCCAAACGCCTTGAAGGATCGGGTTTGATTCCGCTTTCCGCAGCGGGGCACGCAAGCGACGGACAAATTCGCGAATTGGCGGGCGAGATTCTCGGCCGCTGGGAATACGCGCGTTGGCTCGCGGAATGGTCCGAGCTCACCTTCCTGAAACGCATCCTCGAGTTCTTGGACCGCTGGCTGTCCTGGATGGATGGATTGTGGCAGACGGATCCGTTGCTCTACTGGGTGATTCTGTGTGGGCTTTTCTTCGTGAGTATCGCCCTGATCCTCCACATCGTTTGGACCCTGCGAATTGCGTTGCGGGTCCAAGCGCCGCCGGCATCCGAAGCCGCTCCCGAACCGCGTCCCGTTTTTGCGCAGGAGGCCGAGAGTTTGGCGCGTGAGGGTCGCTTTACCGAGGCCGCGCATCGATTGCAGCTCGCGTGTATTTCGATTCTGCTCGAATGCGGTGCCCTCGAGCTCGATCGGTCGGATCCCAACCGGACGCTGCGCGCGCGGCTTCGCGTGGCGCTCCTCTCGGACGATCAGCGCAACGAAATCCTTTCCCTGGTCGATCGACTCGAGCGTCTGTGGTTTCGCGACCGAACCGAAGACCGGGATCTCTACGCGGATTGGCAACGCTTTCACGGGCGGCTTCGAATGGAATCGGGGCTGGCTCCATGAGCCGCGGCGCGAAGCTTTCATTGCTGGCGCTGTTCGTGGTGCTGAGCTTGATCGGTGCCTTCACCCAGGACGACACCTTGCAGCTCACCAATACGAGCTACGGAAATCGTCCCGAAGCGACCGGCGGGCTGTTCGAGCTGTTGGCCGCGCTCGATTTCGAGGTCGCTCGCAACGCGGGGCCACTGGGTCAACTTGCGCCGGGCGCAACCGCCTGGTGGATCGATCCCGTCGGCGTGTGCGAAGCGTCGAAGGAGGAGGAGGAGGACGAAGATCGCATCCAGGCGGATTGGACGGCGTTGGGTTGGATCGAAAAAGGGGGTGTCGCGCTCGTCTTTCTCACTCCGAAGTCGGCCTGCGAATCCATCGCGGGGCTCGCGCTTCCAGTGCGAAACCCGGACGTCGACATCCCGCCGGATGTCGAAGCGGTGCTGCCCGACGAAGCCAACCCGGAAGAAGAACCGGTATTGGCACGCGCCTTCGAACCGCTACCCGAGGAATCGCAGTGGGAGGTTCGCTGGGACGAAGGTAGCCCGCGCGCACTCGCCATTCCGGAACTGCGAAGCTTTCGCGATGCGGGGGAATGGCGCGCGCGTGCGATGGTGATGGGGCAGCCGTTCGTGCTCGAACGGACCGTCGGGGAAGGGCGGCTCGTCGTCGTCGCCGACTCGCGCTTTCTCTGGAACGGCTGGCTGGCGCGCGCGGATGCTGCGCCCTTGGCGGTCGATTTCGTCCGTCGCTACGGCGACCCGATCCTCGATGAGCGGACCCATGGATTGAGAACGCATCAGAGTACCTTTGGCGCGCTCGCGACCTCCTCGGCCGTCGGTGTGATGGCGGGTCTCGCGACGCTCGGCGTGTTGTTCGCGTGGCGGGGGAGTGCTCTGGGACTTCGCACGCTTCCCGAAGAGGAATTCGCGACACCGACGCTCGGCGGTTTCGTCGATTCGTTGGCTTCTCTCTATGCCCAAAGTCAGGACTATCAAAGTGTGTTCGAGCGCTACCGGGAGATCACCGCAGCGCGCCTGCGGCGTCTGTTCGGTCTCGCGTCGGACGCGCCGCCGGCGGTACTCGCGGAGAAACTGCGCCGCCAGGGATCTTTGTCACCCGCACGAATCACGCTGTTGAACGACGGCCAGGGGGTGGCCTCGAGCCGTCAACTGGAAATCGCCATGGCGGAGCTCGATGCACTCGTGGAGGAAACCAACCGATGAGTTCAAGCGAAAGTGTCGATCTGCGGCCGGTACAGGCATCCTACGCAACTCTGCGCGAGAGCGTTGGGCGCGTGGTCATCGGCCAGGACCAGGCGGTGCGATTGATTTTCATCACGCTGTTGTGTTCCGGGCACAGCCTGCTCGAAGGTGTACCGGGTGTGGCGAAGACGCTGCTGGTCCGTAGCCTGGCGACGACACTGGAGCTTCGTTTCGGCCGCGTCCAGTTCACACCGGACCTCATGCCCAGCGACATCATTGGGACCGCGATTCTGAATCCGAACGGAACCGATGCGCGATTTCGCGAAGGGCCGTTGTTCACCGATCTCCTGCTCGCCGACGAGATCAATCGCGCATCCGCGAAGACCCAGGCGGCGCTCCTCGAAGCCATGCAAGAGCGGTCGGCCACCGTGGATGGCACCAGCTATCCGCTCGGCGACCACTTCACGGTGTTTGCGACGCAGAATCCCGTCGAGCAAGAGGGCACCTATCCGCTCCCGGAAGCGGAACTCGATCGTTTCCTGTTCAAGATCGTCGTCGGTTATCCGAGTCTGGAAGAGGAGATCCAACTCCTCTCTTTGCATCATTCGGGCACCCAGACTGCGGAATCCGTGGGTGCGTCGCTGCGCAAACAGGACCTCGAAACGGCCCGTGCAACGGTCCGCGACCTGGTCGTTCGTGACGAAATCACGTCCTATGTGGCGGAACTCGTGCGGGCCACGCGCAGCGATCTCCAATTCACTTTGGGGGCTTCACCCCGTGCGGGTGTCATGCTGCTGCGCGCCGCCAAGGCCAACGCCGCTTTGGAAGGGCGCGACTACGTTCTATCCGAAGACGTTCAGGAAATGTTTCTCCCGGTACTGCGCCATCGAATCCTGCTCGACCCCGCCGCCGAGGTCGAAGGGCTCGGCGCCGACGAGGCGCTGCAACGAACGCTTCGCAGCGTCACCGTGCCCCGTTGAGATTGCGCGTTTTCCCCACCGGTCGGTTGCTGCGCGCCACAGCGCTTGCGTCCGCGACCGCGCTCCCCGCGGTGTTCTTCCCCTGGGCCTGGCCTCTGGCCGGAACGTCCGCCGCAGTGTTGATCGCGCTGGTGCTATGGGATTTTGCTTCGCTTCGGGCCAGCGCTCCCTTGACCCTCGAACGCGTACTTCCGGAGCGCGCATTCGTCGGACGTTCGGTGGAACTGGCGGTTTCGGTCGGAAACCCGCTGGGTCGACCCGTCGTGCTCGACCTCTACGAGGAGCTTCCGCAAGATCTGGCGCGCGATCGCAGCGAATGGCTCTCGATCGTGGTGCAAGCCGACACGCGCAAGCTCCTGTCCTACGACGTCGTTCCGCGCATGCGCGGCGATCGACGCCTGGGTTCGTTGTTGGTTCTCGTGCGCGCACCCCTCGGGCTTCTCGCGCGGCGCAGCGTGGCGGCGGGTGGCGATACGTTGCGCGTCTATCCCGATACGTCGAAGTACCTGCGCCCGGAGGCCCTCGATCCAAGGCGGGTGTTCGCGATGATTGGAGTGAAGCCCATGCGTCGACGGGGCGATGGCTCCGAGTTCGACACCCTGCGCGACTACGTCGCGGGCGACGATCCGCGTCGGATCGATTGGTCTGCCACCGCCCGCCGCGGAAAGCTCGTGACCCGCGTGTTCCAGCACGAGCGCAACCACCGGGTTCTCGTCGCACTCGATGCCAGCCGCCTCATGGGAAGCGACGTCGACGGTCGCACGAAACTCGACCACAGCATCGATGCGGCCCTGGGCCTGTGTTACGCGGGTCTGGTGTCCGGGGATCGCGTAAGCATGTCGGTGTTCGATCGCGAGGTGCGGGGTCATGTGACCGCACGCGCGCACCGGCGAGATCTGGGTGCGTTCATCGACATGCTGCGCCCGGTGCAAACGCGGCGTGTCGAGGCGAATTACCGCAGTTTCGTCCGCCATCTTGCGGTGCGCGAGCGGCAACGCTCCCTGGTCGTCATCTTCAGTGATTTCGTGGAAGCGGAATCCGCGGGACTCGTCGAGCCACTGACCCTGTTGGCGCGTCGCCACCGGGTGTTGCTGGTGGCGGTTCGCGATCGCTTGTTCGGTCTGATGGATCCCGGAAGTGCGGCCGCCGACGCTTCGCCGCATACGCACTTCCGACGCCTGGTGCTGGGGGACCTGCTGCAGGAAAGAGAATCAACGCTGCTCTCTCTGCGCCGCAGTGGTGTCCAGACGCTCGATCTGCCACCGGAATCCATGACGGCGCCCGTCCTCAATCGCTATCTCGCGCTGCGTCATGCCGTCAATGGCTGAGCGCCGAATGATCCGCGTCGGCCCGGCGCGCCTTACTGAAGGTTGCGCTCCAGGAAGTCGATCAGCGGGCCGACCACCTGATTGTTGCCATCGTCTTCCGAAGTCACCACATCGACATGGGCGTAACCCGTGTTGATGTGGACTTCGAACCCGCCGTTGATGTCGCCCAGGGTCGGGAAGGCCGGGTTCGGCAATCCGGCGTCCACCACCCGAGCGGTTCCATCGCAACTGGGTGTTGCGCAGGTCGCCAGGGTCGAGGCGAAGGACACGAACTCACCGGGCACGGGCGTCAGACCATTGGCGCCACCGAAACAGATGACCGGAATGTCGATGTTGCCCGCTTGGGTGAGGTTCTCGATGTCTCGGCGTCCGCGTCCGACGGAGAGTTGCGTCGAGTCGAGCCCGATCCCGCTGGTGGTGCTGAGACCGCTCGAGGGGTAGTACCAATCCGTAAAGTTGGTGTCCGGGTCTTCGAAGGTGGTACCGACTCGGTCGATCCGCGAAACCTCCAACTCCGGGCCCCATTCGTCGGCGGGGAGCGCTACGGGGGCGGCGCCGTTGTCGGGAACCGCGCTCGGGGGCATCGGTCCGTCGCTGAGGTCGAGCCAGGTGAGCAGACCGCCCACGACGGGGCCGGGCGCGCCGACCGATGTGCGGACGAACACGGCGAACGACGAGATGAACCCATCGTCGTCGATGAACGTCCCGAGGGCGCCGTCGGGAGTCGACTGCGGGATCAACGCGAGGGGCGCGAGCTCGGGAACCATTGCGATGGCGTTGTTTCCCGGCGCTCCCTGGTCGACCTGAAGGATCACCTGCTCGGTGTCCGACAACAGGCGCGGCTGCAATACGCCGGGTTCGGCGGAAGCGAGGATGTGGGGATTCAGGAGTCCGGCCACGACCGAGTACGCAGCGACGGGTTCGGTACAGGTTTCCTGGCCGATCCCCGCGCAGTCCACGGCTTCGGTCGCCACCGTGCAGGGAGTCCCGTCGCTGCAGCGTGGGGCGTTGTCGCGCACGGCGGCGAACTGGCCGCCGTCGGCCTTGTCTTCGATGCGATCGAGTTGATCTTCGGTCAGGGGGGCTCCCGCACTTCCCCCTCCGCCCTCGAGCAGAACCAATCCGCGCAATTTCGCGTAGCCGGCTTCGACGGGCCCCAACCCGCTGAGATCGAAATCCGTGGCCGCATAGCGGGCTGTAAACCCGGTGCCCGCGGAATGTCCGCCGAGGAATACGTTCTGGTTGAGCGCCTGGCTGCGCGCGGCCTCCACCAGCGCGTCGATGTCCCGCGAAAGGACCAGCGGGGTCCAGTTGGCGATGAACGCGGTATCGGCGTGGGTATCGTGGAAGAAGGCCCGGCGATTCGGGCCCGCGACGAGTTCCGGGGAAAGGGTCAGACCCAGGTCGTCGCCGTAATACCAATCGAGGGCGATCAACGGGTCCTCGTTGGCCCGCGCGATTGCGAAGCCTTCGCGATCTTCCAGTTGATTTCCGCGGCGGTCGTAGGCCCAGACTTCGACGCGTAGGCCGTTTTCGAGCGAACGCGTGACCAGGTTCTCGCCCAGAATCTTGAACGAAGTGGCACCCCCTTCGAAGCCGGGCACGAGGATGAGAATTGCATCGGGTTGTGAACCGTCGGGTGTTGCGAAATAGCGTGTGTAGGTCGCCCGGTTGAGGTTGAAGGAACTGCCTCCGAACTGGGTCACGAGATTCGGGTAGTCGTTGGCGTCGACGCCGGCAGTTCCCGGCGTTTCCGCGGGCTCGGCGCCACTGGCAATCGAGGTCGTCTCGGAACCCACGAGGGTCAGGGCAACGAAGATGGCGTCGGCGCCGGAATCGACCGTGGCCCCGGCGGAATTGGCATCCCCGAGGGTCTGGCAATCTCCCTTGTTCTCGGCACGCGCCATGCTGTCGTCAAAGTTGCCAATGGCTCGATCGATGTCGCGAACCAGACGCTCCAGGTTGGGGTTCCGCACGTTCTTGCCGTGGGCGCTCGCCGTCTTGAAGGCGCGCTTCGCGGCCGCGGAGAGTTTCTTTCCGGAGCACTTGCTTCCGTCGGGTCCATTGGGGGTCAGGCTGATGAGTGCCCGATTGGCCTGGGCATTCGCAAAGCTTGCGACGATCGGCGCATCGCCTTGCGTGGGGCAGCCGCCCTTGTCTTCCGCGCGTGTCATCCGTTTGTCGAAGCGCTGCTGGGCGCGATCGAGACAATTGGGGTTGACCGGCTGTCCGCGCCGGGTCGCACTGGCGTGGCAATTCAAGATGCTCTTGGTCAATCCGGCCGCGGTCCGCAGCTTGCCGTCGATGCACTTCGCCGCCGGGTCGACAGCCGCTTGGGCAACGGGGGTCCAGACCGGAGACAACAGGAACGAAACGACCAGCGCGATTCCCAAAATCCGTTTTTCGATTCGACGCACCGGCATCTCCTTCATTTGTTACGCGTAGTATGACAGAATCCCGACGGGCTCTGAAGCGTTCTGGGAGGGCTTCGCATGCGTCTCGTCTCACGTAGACCGCGATTCGCGCTGATTTCCGTCGTGGGGGTGGTTTTTTGGTTCCACGGCACGGCAATTGCGGCCACGGAGCGGATTCTCCTGGTGGGCGACAGCTGGGTCGCGCAGGCCTGGCAGGCGCGGGCGTTTGAAACCGCTCTCGCGAACAAGGCGCTCAGTCAGTTTTCCGAAAAGGGAGATGTGACGGCAATTGGGGGGACGACGGCGGCGGAATGGGCGAGCGCTTCGTTCCTGGCCTTGATCACCCAAGAATTGCAGAACCAACCGTCCCTCGACATCGTCCACCTGTCGGTCGGAGGCAATGACTTCTTTCAATCCAATGCCCAGACGCCCGCGGAGCTGCTCGCGCTCCTCAATCAGATTCTCACAGACACGCAGACGATCGTGGATCACATTCTCGCTCTGCGTCCCCAGGCGCGCATCGGCTACGCGGTCTACGATTACGTCAACACGGGTTCCGGGTTCTCGACGGAGCTCGGCATCCTCGCCCAGGCGATCCTTCAGCGGGCGAATCAAACGCCCAATTTCTTCTTGATCAACAACCTCGGCGTACTGCATCACGCCTTCGGGTTTCCCGGCCAATTTGGTCCGGGGGAGACACCGTTGCCGGGGGGCTTTCCCGACTACACACCGCTTTTGGGAGGCAATCCGGCATTTCCCGGCTCGCCCGCGGCCTTCGATGATTCGATTCATCCCACGGATGCCAGCTATGTCCGACTCGCTGAGCACGCCATCGACGCGTTCTACGCCGATTGGCTGCTCCCGACCTCGACCCCCGTCCCCATGGCGAACGGTTGGGCCCGCATGGGGTTTGCGGCCGCGCTGCTAGTGGCTGGATTCGTTATGGTCTCGCGCTATCGCGTGAGAAGGGTGGAGTGAAGGAACGAGTGCTCGGACCGCTTTGTGCGGTCTTCGTCATGGTTTCGCTTTTCAGCGCTCCCGCCAGCGCTGCCACGGATCGCATTCTGTTGGTGGGTGACAGCTGGGCACGCGAGTCCTGGACGCAGCGCGTGTTCGAGACCGCACTCGGCAATAAGGGTCTGGGACAGTTTTCGGAGTTGGGTGAAGTCACTTCGATCGGCGGAACCACCGCCGCGCAATGGGCAACGCCCGGATTCCTCGCGCTCATCACCCAGGAATTACAAGCCAACCCCACCCTCGACATCATCCATCTTTCGGTGGGAGGCAACGATTTCCTCAACGCCGGGCCGACCACGATCGACGAACTGCTCGGTGTCATCGCTCAGGTCGCCGACGATGTGGATACCATCGTCGACCACGTCCACGGCGTTCGCAGCAACGTGCGCGTCGCGCTCGGGGTCTACGACTACGTGAACCTCTCGACCGGATTTTCTTTCGAACTCGGCATTTTTGCGGAAGAGATGATCGCGCGAGCGGCGCTGAAGCCCAATCTGTTTCTCCTCAACAACCTCGGGGTGTTGCATCACCGCTTCGGATTTCCAAACGAGTTCGGGCCCGGAGAAACTCCGCTCCCGGGCGGATTTCCCGACTACCTGCCCCTGCGCGGGGGAGATCCCGACTTTCCCGGCAACCCGAATCTTTTCGTGGACGAGATCCACCCCACGGAGCAGGGGTACGTCGCGCTGGCGGAACACGCCATCGACGCCTTCTACGCCCAATGGTTGCTGCCGCCGGTCGCGGTCCCCGTGCTACCGGGTTTCGTGACTTGGCTGTTCTGCGGGTCGCTGGCGGGCGCCGGTTTCGGGCTGCTGCTGCGGCGCCGAATCGGCCGGGCTCCGGCTAGCTGAGATCCGCGAGCCAACTCGTCTCGACGCGCTGACGGCGCGCGATCCGGCGCGCCGCCAGGAGTCCCCAACCGAGGAGCGCGACGAAGAGGGCCGCTACCGCGAGCCGGGGAGTGGTTCCCAGGGCCGACTCGCGAATGAAACTTTCCACCAGCGCAGCCGCAAAGAAAAGCGGTACGGAGGTGCCGAACAGCAGCAGGGCGGGGAACGCCGCTTCGCGAATCGCCCGCCGTCGACTTCGGCGTCCGGGGGCCGCCACCGCGCGACCGAAGTGGAGCCCCGCCGCGGCACACAGCGTGATGGCGGTCAGTTCGGGCACGCCGTGGGGCAGAATCCAGGCCAGAAACCCGATCGGCCACGGGTCGCGTAGGAAGATCGAAGTGAAGCCACCGATCATGACCCCGTTGTAGAACTGGAGAATCACCGTGGGAATGCCGGCCAGGATGCCCGTGGCGAAGGAGAGCAATCCCACGCGCGTGTTGTTCGCGAACAGATACGATCCGAACAACAGATTCTGGGCCACCGGCGTCTTTTCGCGTGCCAGGAATTGTTCGCGCGCTTCCTTGGAGGCCACCAGGCGCTCGGTCACCTCGGTACTGTAGAACGGGACCATCACGGCGAGGATTTCGGCATCGCGCGCTCCGAGCCCAGCACCGATCGCCAAGCCCAGGATGAGCAAACCCCACGCCAGCGTCTGTGTTGGCCAGCTTTCCGCGATGGCTTTGGCGACGCGCTCTCGCAGCGTAGGCCCGGGTGTTTCCCGTAGGGGTTCGACGTTCAGGCGCGTGAAGGCGCGCACACACAAGGCGTTCAGGTGGCGGACTGCGTCGGGGTCCATTCCGCGGTCGCGCAGGCGCGCGAGGCGTGCCGCGTGGGCGCGATACAGGCGCGCCAATTCGCGCAGCTCAGCGAAGGACTGGCTCCGGGGCCCCAGGTCCTCGGCGCTGTTCAGCAGGGCTTCGAATCGCTCGGTGTCGTGGGCTTGCAAATGCAGGCTCCCGAAATCGGTTCCGGTTAGGGTGGGGGGGCGACCGGTCGAAAGATACCCTTCGTGAGCATGACTTCCGACCCCATCGACTCGCCCCGGACCTCCCCCGTAGGGGCTTTCCACCAGGAGCTCCGCACGCCGGACCAGGTGGCCCTCGAACTGCCGATCGCCGGTCCGTCTACGCGCATGCTCGCCTATGGAATCGACTATTTGCTGATCTTCGTGCTGCAGGTGGGCCTGATCGCGATGATCGTCCTCACGCTGCCTCCTGTGGTCGCTTGGCTGGGGGGGCTTTTCGAGCAGCTCCAACAAGACCTGGCTTCCGGTGACGTCGATGCGTTCCAGTCCAGTACGGCGGTGATGTTCTTCTTCGTATTCCTGCTCTTGACGCAACTCGTCAACGAGATTCTGTATTTCATCTTTTGGGAAACCGTCTCGGGCGGGCGCTCTCCGGGAAAGATGGCCCTGAAACTCCGGGTCGTTCGCGAAGGCGGGCAGCGCATCAATTTCGGCGCGTCGGCTCTGAGGAACTTGATGCGGATCGCGGACATTCTACCGTCCAGCTATCTCGTTGGAGTCATCAGCATGGTGGCCTCCGACGCGGGCCGCCGGCTTGGGGATCTGGCAGCTGGAACGCTGGTCGTTCGCGAAGATCGTCCGCCCCGCGCCGCCCGTTCCGAATCCGAAACGATTTCGCCGTCCGCCAGTTATCGATTCGACCGAGCCCAGATTCAGTCCTTGGGTACGACGGAGCTGCAGCTGATTCGGCGTACCCTGGGTCGACTCGAAGGACTCGATTCCGCGCAACGCGAACCGGTTCTCGCGCGAACCGTCGAAGTCCTGCGTCAGAAGATCGGCTACGGCGGGGTCGAGCCGCGGGAGCGCGAAGACTTCCTGCGCGCTTTGCTTTCCCAGATGGAAAGTTTCTAACCCGCGAACAAAGCGAAAGTTCGATCCCCGCGGGTGCAACTCGATGACTCCGTCCCCACAGGAACCGGTGCGGTGTACCAGAACGAATCCCACTGGAGCAAAACGTCCAGCCACGCGATCGCATTGAGCGCTCGTGCCCCTAGGAATTGGCATGTTGAATGCAGCCTTCTCGAAGGAGCATAATGGGTGGAGGCTCTACGCCGGACCAGAGCCTTCTGGGAAAGCCCAGCGTTTCGGGTCCGAGGGGGTCAGTCGATGGTGCGCGGCTCGATCCTCATCATTGGTGAGGATCCCCACCCCGTTGGGGAACTCGTGCGTGCGCTTCGCGCGGACGGATTGGAAGTAGAACAGTCGCACGATGCCGATGGCGGCTTGCGACTGTTGATCGATCGTCCTTTCGACATCGTCGTGCTCGACCTGAAACGTCCCGACGCGTACGCGATCGAATTGATGCGCCGTACGCGCGCCATTCGCCCCCGCTGTGAGATCGTCCTCGTGGTCGGTGAAGAAACCGTCGAAATGGCGCGCGACGCCCTCAAGCGCTGTGTGGTCGACTTCATCGCCAAGCCCATGGCGAATTCACACCTCGAACCGTTGATTCGCGGGATTCTCGAAGCCTCGCCTCACGAAAGTGAGCATATGGACCGCCCACCCCTCAAGCGCGTGACCTCCGACCACGAGCCGTTTCGCGTCGACGACATCGTCGCCAAATCCGACGTCATGGACGATTTGCTCCACAAGCTTCCGCGCATCGGTCGCTCCGGGACTACGGTGCTTCTGCTGGGCGAGACGGGTACCGGGAAAGAGATCATCGCCAATGCGCTGCATCGGCTCTCCCGCCGCGGCGATCGCGCGTTCGTGAAGGTGAATTGCGCCGCCTTGCCGGAAACCCTGTTGGAAGCCGAATTGTTCGGGCACGTGCGCGGCGCCTATACCGGGGCGGACAGCGACCGTCCCGGGTTGTTTCAGGTGGCCGACGGCGGGACGATTTTTCTCGACGAGATCGGAGAACTTCCCTTGAACCTTCAACCGAAGTTGCTTCGGGTCCTTCAGGAAGGGGAATTCCACCGGGTCGGTGAAGCGGGAAGAACGCATCAAGTCAGCGTGCGGATCATCGCTGCGACGAACCGGGACCTCGAAGCGGCCGTTCAGCGCGGTGCGTTTCGCGAGGACATCTACTATCGGTTGAACGTGGTCGCTCTTCCGCTTCCTCCGCTGCGCGAGCGGACGAACGATCTCGCCCCCTTGATCGAGCGCTTTCTCGACGAGTTGAACCCGGGGTTTCGTCCGGGTTTCTCAGCGCAAGCCTGGCAAGCCGTAACGAGTTACGACTGGCCGGGAAACATTCGCGAGCTCCACAACGCCGTCGAACACGCGCTGGTCATGCGCGAGGGAGAAAACATCGACGTCTGCGATCTCCCGGTGGCGATTCAAGATCATGCCCTTTCGCGCGTAACCGCAGAGGCGGTGGGAGAAGAGGCCGCCACGCTGGAAGCCCTCGAAATTCGCAGCATCCTGAACGCCATGAAGAAGACGGGGGGCAACCAGACCCACGCCGCAGGCCTGCTCGGAATCTCGCGTCGTACCCTGGGCTACCGCATTCGAAAACACCACCTCGCGGACGAAATCGATTCGCTAGAGCCCGCGCGTTCCGTCGCCCGGGTGCGAACCTCTTCTCGAAATCCCGCTCGCAGCGCCTGATCGTCCTCTTCGCGAGCGCAACCCACCGACCGCAATCCCTACCCGGGAGGCTTGCTTCGGTTTCCGATCGGGAAAACACACACGAAGGATTCCCGCGTGAAGCGAGGCCTCGGCGGACGAAAATTCGACTGGATGGGGCAGCGCTATCTCCCGCTGGAATTCCTCGGGTACGGGAACGCCCCGCGAATAGTGGATCCGTCGGGGAGATTCCGACACCCGACGCCGAACGCAGATCACGAGCGCCGTGTCGCGTCCGCAAAGCTCGATCTCGTGGCGGGCAATGCCGGGTAGTGCAGTTTCGACGTACAAGGATCCAGCTTGTTCGTAGACCTCGAAGAAGAAATGCATCGCGTTCGGTCCTCATGGTGGGCGACTCCCGTGACTTCACGACGAGTCAATGCATCCCGCGTGCCCACCGCGCAGCGATTCTTCGCACTGTTATTTCGTTTCTCGCATCCACGGGTTGCGAGGCGATGTTGGGAAAAACACAGTGAGGAGCAGGGCGATGGGATGTACCAGGAAGAACCGTTCGAGTTCGATTGCGTGCGCAGACGGCGCTTATTCCGGAGCTCTCCAGACGCCGAGGATCGATTTTCCCAACCGATGCGCGGTCACGCGATCGACGATCGTTGATGCGGGAACCATGAGATTGTCCCAGACGCGAATCTGACGCAGGGTCGGCATTCGGGATTTCAGAAGGACGCGGTTGCCCAAGGATCCCAACAACCCGACGGAATCCAAGTAGATCAGTTTTTCTTGGCGCAGCGGCGCCGGTATGGCGGCCCGCAGGGAACGGCGGTCGTAGCGACGAAAGTGTCCGACGGCTTCGTCGAATGGGGAAAACAAGGTCTGGTGTGCCGGGGCGAGAATGACGATGCGTCCGCCGGGTTGCAGGTGCGCGAGGGCCTTTGTGAGTTCGCCCCGATCGTCTTCGATGTGTTCCAACACGTCGATGTAGAGAATGGTGTCGAAGCGCTCATCCTCCGGGACGGTTGCCACGGTGCCGTGCCGCGTGACGCAGCAGGAGGGTAGGTCGCCGCGGCGGCGAGAGGCCTCCAGGGTGTTCGCCATGTCCGCGTCGGGTTCGAGGCAGAGCCAGCGATCCGTGTCGGCTGGGCAGAGCATCTGGGTCGTTGCGCCGAGGCCCGCACCCACCTCGAGGACGGAGCGCCCGAGAAAGGGACGCAGCTGGCGCGCGAAGTAGCGCTTCCAATGGCGTGCGTGGCGAAAGATATGGAGATCTTCGCTCAGGTATTCGATGTCCCCCGCCACCGTCACGGGTTGGGGAACACCTGATCGACGGAGTCGATGAAGTACGGGCAATCGCGGATCGGTAGGAAGCTCGAAAGTTGGCGGGCATTGACGGTCCCGAATACGAGCAACAAGCCGATGATGAAGCTCTGCGCCAGGGCGATCAACGAAAGCCCACCGGCGTTGGTCGCCCAGCCCGGGATGGCGAGGTCCGTCCACATTCGAATCGCCACGGTGGCGATCAGTGCACCGACCAGCAAGGCGGAGACGGCCCCGATCATCAACAACAAGCGCACGCTCACGTAGTCGGTATGGACCGCGATGGCGCGCAAGCCGTGGAGAAAGAGATCCGTAAAACGCATCTTGGATTCACCCGCCACGCGTTGGGCACGCGTCGTGGAGATGGTTTCCAAGGGGATTCGCGAATGAATGACCGTCGCGGCGTAGTGGCTCCAGAGTTCCGGTGACACTACGACGCGCTTGAGCAGTTCGAAGGGAACGATTCCGAAGTTCCCGATTCGAAGCCGCGGGCCGACGAGTAGCTGATGCAGGGCCGTAAAGGCCCGGTAGGCCACGCGGAAGAACATACCTTCTTTGCGCTTGGTGCGTTCCGCAAAGATACAGCGCTGGGCATCGTGTTTCTCGAAGGCTTCGATCAAGCGGGGAACGTCGGCCGGGTTGTCTTGGCCATCTCCGTCCATCAAGAGCACGCCGCGATAGCGGGCTTCTTCGTAGAGGTAGGTGAGCCCAACGGCCACGGCGCGTTGGTTCGAGATGTTGCGCCGGAGTTCCAGGACGCGGATCGTTCGCAGGGCCTTCCAGTCGGCTGCGAAGTGTTGATCTTCGCGAACGTCACTGGAGCAATCGTTGACGATCAATAAGTCGGCCTCGAGGCCTTTGTCTGCGAGCACCGCATCGAGTTCGCGCATGACCGTGCGCAGCGGGCCCCAATCGTTGTAGACCGGAATCAAGATGGCATAGCGCGCCGCGGGGGCCGAATCGACAGCCGAGGAGTGCAGCCTTCCCAAGGAAGTCGGGGTCGAACTCAACGGCTTACGAACGGCAGGCCGGGGTGCGCCGGCGTCGAACCCTGCGTGGTCTTGGATTCCGCGGGCGACTTCTTGACCCCTCGCAGGATGAAATCCGGCAGCCCCTGGCCCATGGAATGTTCGTAGCGCAAGGCCGCCCGCGCGGGATTGAACGGGATGTCGAGCTTTTCGCGGACCTCGGTTTCCAATGCATCGCGCTGTTCGACGAGTTCCTCGGAGGAAAGCTCGTCGGTAAACACGAAAGCGCGGTACCCGCCACTGGGATCGCCCTTGTAGTAGTCGGCGGTCTTCGTGAAGTCGAGATCGCGGCTGTGCAGTGCGTCTCCGGTGATGGGGTTCGAATAGGTCCAGACATCGGGCATTGCGACGTGGGGAACCGCCTCGTCGTAGTACGGAGTGCCGGGGTAGGTGGTGATGATCGTGCAATCGAAGTCGTCGACTTCGCTTCGAATCAACCAATCGCGAATCGCTTGCACCGATTCCGCAGTTTCTCCCGGATGGCCACACGACATCAGCGCTTTGATCTTGAGTCCGTGTTGCTTGGCAATTTCGACACAGCGGGTGTTGTCGTCGATGGTGGCTCGCTTGTTGATGTTCTTCAGGATGCGCGGGTGTGCCGCTTCGAATCCACACAGGAGCCAGCGAAAACCCGCGCGCACCATGGCTTCGGCCTGGCTCGCGTCGAAAAGTTCGGATTTCACGAATCCGCGCAGTCGAAACTCCGTGCCCAGCCGCTGCTGGAGGTCGGAGATCTGATTCATGAGCGGTACCAGCTGGCGATTCACGTTCAGCTCATCGTCGTAGAACATGAAACCCGTGTAACCGTATTGCGTGTGCAGGTGCTCGATCTCGCGCACGATCGATTCACTGGAACGCTTTCGGATCAGCCGCAAGCTCTTGCTGTTGCGACCTCCGCAGAAACCGCATTGGAAGGGGCACCCGAGTTGGGCGATCAAGCTCGTGGCGCGATGACCTTCGATCTCGTAGTGGTAGGAATTCATGTCGACCAGGTCGCGCGCCGGCCGCGGGCTCTTGGTGAACATCTCATCCGTAAGGAAGTACGGACCCCGGGGATCGTCCGCGTCGATCACCTTGGGGCAGCGGTCGGACAGCGCCTGCAACATGGCGAGTTCGCCATCTCCGGGACACAGGACGTCTACCGCCGTTTCGAGGCGGCTGGCGCCCGCTTGGGCTCGACCGCCCTGGATTCCGCGTTTCTGCTCGAGCTTCACCGCTGCGTACGTCAGGGTGACGTGGGGACCGCCGAGCACGGTTCGGACCTGGGGCGACTGTTCGCGAATGGTCTTTGCGATGGCGATCGCGGCCGGTAGCTGCGGTGTGGTGGTCGTGATCCCAATCGCGTCGTCGTGATGGTTGCGCAAGTAGTGGGACAGCGTGTCGAGGTAATTTTCGATTCCCGAAAGGTCGAGCACGCGCACGTCGTGCCCACTGGCGCGCAGCGAGGCCGCCACCTTGAGGACGCCCAAGCTTACGAATACGCGCTCGTCCAACAGGAACGGGGAGGGGGGAATGACGAGCGCAACGGATTTCGAACCGCCCGTGTGCGGGCGTCCGGCTGAAATTCGCGACCAGGTGTTCTCCGGAGCCAACGCGCTCCCCCCTAAGAAAAGTGATCTCCCGCTTATCGGATGGGGTATGGCGGCGCTTTAAGATGAAAATCGCGCAGTTGGAGTGCCTCGCATCATCTCCATTGCGGGTTGGTGAAACGCGGTGCTGCGCGCCGATGGGCGGGGGGGTTGTGCCTCACCCTAAAGCCACACGCGCTCGCAGCCGACCGGCAATGAACGCCCGAAGGAGTGGTGCGCGTGAACGAAATGGGTTCCCAAGCTGTCTGGCGCACGGTCGCGTACTACGCGCTGGCCGCGGTACTTCCGCTCGCGGTGATTGCGGGATGGGAGGGGGCGCGCGACATCGACTGGGGGATTCCCCTGAGTTACGAGTGGGACGCCCTGGTCTATCTGACGCTGTCGAAGACCTTGTTGGATGGAGACTGGACCCTCTACCTCGGAATTCGCTCGGGTCAGTTGGGCGCACCGGTCGGTTTCGATTTTCGGGATTTCCCCGTTCCGGACAATTTCGTGTTGGGAATCGTGCGCCTGATCGGCGTTTTCGTCGGGGACGTCTTTCGCGCGGTCAACGCGTATTTCGTTCTCACCTATTCCCTTTGCAGTCTCAGCTTCGCCTACATGGCTTCGCGGGTGGGGATTCGTCCGCTCGCGGCATTGGTCTGCGGGTTGCTGTTTGCGTTTCTCCCATACCACGTGCTCGTCAACATCGGGCATCTGCATCAGACCTCCTACTTCTTGCTCCCGCTGTTCGTGGTCGTCGTGCACGACATCCACTGTCGCGCTGCGGGGGAGGGGGCCGGAGCATCCGTACGCTGGTTCGGCCAAACCCGTCGGTCCATGCTCGGGCTGCTTCTGTTCGGCGTGCTGCTGGGTTCTGCGGGGGCCTACTTCGCTTTCTGGAGCGTCTTGCTGCTGTGCGTGATGGCGAGCTCGGATCTTCTGTTTGGCGGATCCGGACGCGCTTCGCGGATTCGCGCCAGCGCGGCGGTGTGTGGGGCGATTGGAGTGACGCTCATCTTGAACGTGTTGCCATCAATCCTGTACTGGGCGAGCCACGGTCGCAATCCGGTGACGGCAGCGCGCTCCCCGATCGAATCCGAGGCGTACGCGCTGAAGCTCACGCATCTCGTACTGCCCCACTGGTCGGGTTTCGAGATCCTGAACCGAATGGCAGCGCAATATTGGGACGCGTTGCCCAATCAACCCCACGGTCCGACGTATCTGGGGTTGGTGGGCGCGTTGGGCTTCTTGGGCCTGCTGGTGGTGTTGGGTCGGCGCCGCAACGTGGGAACGCTCGTCGATCGATTGGCGCAACTGAACGTCGCCGCGTTCCTGTTCGCGACGGTCGGGGGGCTCGGGGTGCTCTTCGCCGCGACCGTGACGTCTCAGTTTCGAGTTTGGTCGAGACTGAGTGTCTTGATCGGGTTGTTCGCCCTGACCTTCGTCGCCGCGGAACTATCGCGAATCGTCACACGCAACCGGCGCGCCTGGCTCTACGTGCCGCTGTGTGTTCTGGTCGCGGTGATTGGCGTCTACGACCAGCGCTATCCCAACTCCTTCGACTTTCCGGACTCCATCGACAGCGCGGAGATACGCAGCGGATTCGAATCCGACCGGGCCTTCGTCGATCACATCGAATCCGATTACCCGGGAGCCCGCATCTTTCAGCTTCCCTTCATCGAGACTCCGGAAGCGCGCCATCTGCACGATCTCTCGCCCTATACCCATTTCCGGGTGGCGCTGCATTCGCATTCGCTTTCCTGGAGCCATGGTGCCATGAAGGGGCGCGATGACGCCTGGCATCGACGGGTGACCGGATTGGAACCGGATGCCTTCCTGGCGTCGATTGCCGAGAAGGAATTCTCCGGGGTCGCACTCGATCGCCGGGGGTTCGAGGATCGAGGGCGCTCGCTCGCACACGCGCTCGAAGCCCGTCTGGGGGCACCGGTCCTCGAGAGCCAGGATGGAAATCTGCTCTACTTTGCGATCGATCCCCACGCGTCTCTTCCCGATGTCGCGACACCCCCGCGTGTGAACGAGCTTCGCTAGCGTCGGTCCGTCTTGCCGGGCTCGGGCTCGGGGCGGAGGAACGCGATGCGTCGTTTCGGAATCGGGGTCGTGGGTGCGCTGGGACTGTTGGTCGCGGTTCTATTCGTCCGGGCCGCACCGCTCACCTCCAAACAGCTCCGGGTACCGCCCGGTCCCCGCCTTACCATCGACACCGATGGACTGACCGAGCGACTGGCCGGTAGTCTTCGCTTTCCCACCATCAGCTACCGCGAGACCGAACGCATGGACCCCGCGGTCTTTCGGTCGTTTCACGCCTACTTGGAACGCAGCTTTCCGGCAGTGCACGCCACCCTCGAGCGCGAGACCGTGGCGGATCTGTCCCTGCTCTTCACCTGGCCCGGCCGCGATCCTTCGCTGCGACCCGTGCTGTGGATGGGGCACATGGACGTCGTCCCGATCGAGGACGCCAGTGCGAGCGAGTGGATCTATCCGCCCTTCGGCGGAGAAATTCGAGACGGCTTCATCTGGGGTCGGGGAGCGATCGATGACAAAGCCGACATCATCTGCATGTTGGAGGCGATCGAACGCTCGATCGAGCGCGGTTTCCATCCGGATCGAAGTTTCTATTTGTTCCTCGGGCACGATGAGGAAGTTCAGAGCGTTGGAGCGGAGGCGGCCGTTGCGCTGTTGGAGTCGCGGGGCGTCGAACTCGAGTACGTGCTCGACGAAGGAGGCGGTTTTCTCGTCGACGGACTCTCGATTCTGGACCGGACCCTGGCCCCGCTCGTGATCGCCGAAAAGGGGTCCGTGAGCTTCGAGCTGATCGCGCGCGGCACGGCCGGGCATTCCTCGGTGCCCCCGAGAAATACGGCCGCGGGAATTCTGGCGGCTGCGGTCGTACGGCTGGAAGGCAACCCGATGCCTGCGAATCTGGGCGGGACCGTGCGGCTCACCCTCGACTTTCTGGCCCCGGAACTCCCGTTCGGACCGCGTCTCGTGCTGGGGAATCTCTGGCTATTCGAAACGCCCTTGCGGTATTTCGTCGCCCAGGACCGGGTCATCGATGCGCTCGCGCGAACCACGACCGCGGTGACGATCCTGCAAAGCGGCGTCAAGGCGAACGTCGTGCCCCAGGAGGCGCGGGCCGTCGTGAACCACCGAATCCTGCCGGGCGATTCCGTCGAGGGGGTTCGGAAACACGTCGTGCGAACCGTTGACGACGACCGGGTCGAGGTGCGGATTCTGCCGCGCTCGAAACCCCGCGGTCCAAGCCCCGTGTCGCGGATCGACTCCGCGGCTTTCTCGACGATTCAGCGAACCGTGGCGGAGCGGTTTCCGGAAGCCGTGTTGATCCCGGCGCTCTCCACCGGCGGTACCGACGCGCGGTTCTTTCATCGGTTGACGGACTCGGTGTATCGGCTGACGCCGATCGAGGTGCAACGCGAAACGCTCCAGCGCGCCCACGGTCTCAACGAACGCGTGCCCGTCGCATCCCTTCCCCGGGCGGTGGCGTTCTATTCTCGGCTGATGGAAGCCTCCGCGGGTCCGATGCTTCCCTGATTGCGATCCATTCCGCGTTCGCGAAACGCATCTAGCCGATCGCTTAGCCGTCGACGCTGAAACCGAGTCCGGCGAGCAGCGCCGCGGCGGGGATCCAGCAGAGTCGCAACAGTTCGCGCCGCAGCGAGAGTAGGCCGTAGCGATGAAGGCCCCACCACAGAAAGGGTAGGCGTGCGGCGTCCGAGGCCGCGATGGCGATCACGGCACCCGTCATTCCCGCGAATTCGAAACCGAGGGGCAGCGCGACGAACACCCACGCGGCCCGGGCGACGTTCCCCACCAGGTTGTAGCGCGGGTTTCCGAGCGCCAGCAGACACATGTTGGCCGGCGGAAGGATCGAGCTCAGGGCGATGCGCACCGATAGGATCCGCAGCATCCAGCCCGCTTCGATGTAGCGATCGTCGTAGAGAAATTCGATCAAGTGTCCGCCCGCAAAGGCGAGCACGGAGGCCGCCGGGAGAATCGACAAGTCGAGGTAGCGTCGAGCGCGCCAATAGACCGCAGCGAGCGCGTCGGGTTGGTTGCGGGCGATTTCGCCGAAGGCGGGATAGAGGACGCGCTGAGAGATGCGGCGCACGGCCTGGGAGGCCGCGTCACTCACGAAGTGGGCAATGCTGTAGATCCCCAGAAATTCCACGGACACGAGTCGACCCAGCAGCAAGCGATCGCCCTGCATGGCGAGGAAGCTCACCGCGCTGGTGAGGATCAACCATTTTCCGAAGTGGAGGAGGGAGTGCGCCGCGCGGGGTTCCCAACGCAATCGTTGGCGGATGCCCGGAACGGCGATGTAGGTCAGAACGGCCCGGATCACACTCCCGGTGAGCGGGCCGGCGACCAGGATCCACACCGTCGGGCTGGGATCGAGCAATGCCCAAACGACCATGAGCGCGAGACTGCACAGTTGACTGCCGATCTCGATTGCGGTCTGTCGTCCCAAGGCGAGCTGGCGATTGAGGGTGAAGAGTCGCGTCGAGGCGAGGCCACCCGCGACGGCCGCCAAACCGGCAACGGCGATCAACCCGGCCAATTCGGGTGCACCGTAGAAATCGGCCACCGGGCCCGCGGCCAACATCGCGAGGCTGGCGAGCGCGATCCCCCGAAGGATCTGCAGGGTCCACGCCGTATTGAGGTAGTCCGCGTCATCGCGCTCGCTGCGAATGATGCTCTGGCGGATACCGACTTCCGAGAGCCGTTCGAGGCCGGTCAGCACCACGGATACCAGGCTCATCAACCCGAAGGCTTCCGGGAAGAGGAGGCGCGTCAGGATCAGGTTTCCGCCGAGACGCAGGCCCTGTTCGATCGCCAGGCCCACGGTCGTAAACGCCGATCCGCGAACCGCGAGTTGGAAGAGTGCGGACGGGGCTTTTTCGGCGCTCACCTCAGGAACCGTCCTCGAGCATGCGGAACGACCGGTGCCACAGAATCCGCCTGTAGGTTCCGCGGCCGATTTCGCGGTGCCCGGTGGCCTCCAGCAGCGCACGCGAGGCGTAGTTGAGTGCATCCACCGTACCGACGGTACGCCGGAGCTTCCGGTTCTCCCCGTATTGCTTGAGCGCTTCGAGTAAACGGTGCGCGACGCCCCGTTTGCGAAATTCCTCAGCGACGAACAGATACGCGATCAGGATGTCGCCGGGAGCGAGCGTTACGGGAAGACCTTCGAGGATCGGATCCACGTGCTGGGTTCCCCAGCAATAGCCCGCCAATCGGTCCCCCTCGATTGCGATCAGGCAGACCTGTCGACGGGAAAACCGGGTCGCGTGCTGCCGCATCTGGGACGGCGTCGCGATGTTTCCAAAACGCGGCAGATCAGACGAGGTGGCGGTTCGGACCGTTCCGCGAAAGTCCCCGCTGGATCCGATCCGTACGTCGTTCACGTCGGCTGCGACGAAGACGTAGTCCGTGCGCCGAAACAGCGGGGGGACCACTTCTCGGAGCGATCGTCGAATGCCGTGCGCCCACCCCTCGCGAGCGAGAATCGTCTGGAGATCGCGAATCCGGTCCGTTGTGCCCAGCAGGGCGGCCCGCCATGTCACGGCTTTCCACGTCCGAGTCGTTCGACGAGTTGCGCATACTCGGCGCTTTGCCGTTGCCAGCAGTAGCGTTCGTTGAAACGGGCCGCGTTTTCCGAAAGCGCGGCCAGGCGCGGTCGGTCGGCGTGGAGTTCCCGGATGCGTTGGGCGAGATCCGCCGCATCGCCGGGGTCGAACAGGGCGACCATGCCGTCATCGAAATATTCCTGGATCGCCGAGGTACGCGCGGCGACCGCGGGAGTCCCCATGGCGGTGTATTCGAGGAGTTTGGTGGGCAAGATCCCGTCGGTGAACGGATCCGCGCGATTGGGGACGACGCCCAAGTCTGCCTCCTCGATCATGCGCGCGAGGTCCGGGACGTCGAGCCGTTCCTGGTCGAATTCGATTCGGTCGTCGATCTGCAGTTGCGCGGCCAGCGCCCGCAAGGACGCCAATGCGTCGCCCCAACCGTGGATCGTCAAGCGGAGTTCCGGAATTTCGTCCTTCAAGAGATGAACGGCACGAACGAGCAAGTCGATGCCATAGCGATCCGTCAGTGTTCCGTGGTAGAGCAGCTGGAAGTCGCCGTCTGCGGACGGAGCGCGTGAAGGGTTCGAGGGACGGAAGATGCGATCGTCCGCCAGATTCATCACGACGCTCGATTTGCTTTCCGAAACCCCGCGGCGAATCAGTGTCTTCCGCCACGCTTCCGTCACGGTGACGACGTGGTCCGCGAAGCGACAGGAAAGCTGTTCTTGCCAGCGAAGAATCCTCACCCCCAGCGAGTCGGCTCCGGACGCAAAGCGCGACGCGAAAAACTCCGGCATCAGATCGTGAATGTCGAGCAGGATCGCTGAACCCCGGAGCCGCGGGACGATCGCGGAAAACACGAGGAAATCGGGAAGATTGTGGACTTGGACGACCGCATAGTTTCGGCGCGCGGACCGAAGGTTCAGTTCCCACGCGGCCAGTAGGAAGAAGGCGAGATACTCCAGGAGTTGGAGTGCCGCACTGCGACTGAACCGCTTGGTGGGTACACGGATCACGTCGACCCCGTTGACGCGTTCGCGCCGGGCCTCACCGGGACCGCGCAGGCAAATCACATCGACCTCGTAGCCGCGCTCCGCGAGCGCTTCGGCTTGGCGCTGGACGCGCGTTTCGCCAAACGGATAGTAGGCGTGGACCACCATGCAGTGCCGGGCCAACGGGAACCCCCGGGATGCGCAGCGATGCTTGAAGGGAAACGATGGAGAAGAACCACCTGCGCCTCGAGAGGCACAAGCCCGGATCAGACGCCTAGTTTTCCCGCGAGCTCGAGACTTGCGCGCCGACCACTCCATCGGTTTCGTCTCTGCGATCGGAATCGCGATTCGAACCCAGGGCTTGGCCGAGAGTTTCGAATACGATCTGCAGATCTAGCCAGATAGAGCGGTTGTCGATGTAATCGAGATCGTACCTTACGGCGCGCTCGAACGGGATGTTGCTGCGACCGCGAACCTGGGCGAGGCCCGTAATGCCCGGTCGGACTTCGTGTCTTCGGTGGTGATGGTCCAGGTATTCGTCGACCTCCCACGGAACATGGGGGCGCGGCCCCACCAAGCTCATCTCCCCCCGGAGCACATTCCATAGCTGGGGCAATTCGTCGAGGCCGGAATCGCGTAGAAAACGACCCAATCGGGTCGTTCGCGAGTCATCATAGGGTTGGAAGATGAAGTCTTCGTCGGCGTTCAGTTCGCCGCGAACATAGGAGCGCATGTATTCGCGTTCCGAATCCGGAACCGATTCGACGCTGGTGAGTGTGCGAAACTTGTAAAGCCGGAACGATCGACCCTTCCATCCCACGCGGCGTTGGGAAAAAAAAATGGGCCGACCCGTGTCGAGAAGAATCGCCAGGGCGATGCAGATTCCAACCGCGAGTGAGACGGGAAGTAGGACCAAGCAAAAGATGATCTCAAGGGATCGCTTGATGAACTGATGCAATGCCAACGGTCTGCCAACTTTCCTAGCTTCGGACCAAGCGCATGGGTCGATGAAAGGTTCGCCGCGCCTGGGCGAGCGGGCTCCGATATTCCCGAGTTCGGTACCTTACTACGGGTTGCCTCGGGAAGAGAATAGGGAAGCGCAGGCGGGCGCTTGATGCAATGCGCAACTGAAGGCCGCAACTGACTGTGTCGAATTCGATTTATCCCCCGTATTGGAAGCTTCCATGAAGGTTGTGCGGAAGCTCGATGAAGCGGTCTGGCGGGCCTTCGTCGATTCGGTCCCCGGGGGCAACATCTTTCACACACCGGAGATGTTCCGCGTCTTCTCCAGCGTGCCGGGTTACACGCCGCATCTTTGGGCCGCGACGGATTCGGCGGGAACGCCCCTGGCTCTCCTCACCCCGGTTGCCGTGCAGGTGGGCGGCGGTCTTTTTCCGAGCCTCACCACGCGCCTGCTCCACTACGGTGGTCTGCTCGCTGCACCGGGCGCGAACGGAATGGGAGCGCTCGCGCACGTACTCGGGGAATACCTCGTGTCGACGGCGCGCGACGCCGTATTCTCCGAAGTCCGCCATCAATCGGCTTGCCCCGATGTGTCGGGTGTCCTCGAACACGCCGGATTCCGATTCGAACCGCACCTGACCTACCGGTTGTGCCTGAAGGATCCTGCGGAGCAAATTCTCCAAGGAATGGGGAAGCGCGTCCGGAAGGGGATTCGTCGCGGTCTGCGGGATCCGCGACTCGAAGTGCGCGAAATTCGGGATCTGTCGGAACTCGACGCCTGGTACGCGCCGCTTCAGTCTACCTATCGGCAGGCGCGGGTTCCGATGGCTCCCCGAGCGCTTTTCGAATCGGCGCTTCGGGAACTCCTGCCCCTCGGCCACGTGCGCTTCAACCTTGCTCTCGTCGATGGACTACCCGCGGCCTGCGGAGCGGAGTTGTGTTTCAAAGACGAGATCTACGGCTGGTACGGTGGAACCGACCGCGAATTTTCGTCTTTCCAACCCACCGAGGCCGTTACCTGGGAGATTCTCGATTGGGGCGCGCGCAACGGCTATTCGGTCTACGATTTCGGAGGCGCGGGCCACCCCGACAAACCGTACGGCGTGCGCGACTTCAAGGCGAAGTTCGGTGGCGCGCAACACGACTTCGGTCGCCATCTCCATGTCCCGTCTCCCATGCGATTCTCCGTAAGTCGTGTCGGATACGCGCTCGTGCGCGGTCTCGCGTCCGTGCGGCGGCGAAACTGAGATGGATCTATCGAATCTCGTCGCCGGCATTGCGCTGCTGCTCGTTGCATTGCTCGGCCTCTTTCGGCCCGTTCTGGGCTTCATCGCTTTGCTGAGTGTGACGCCATTCGCCGAACTCTTTCTCCACTTCGGGTTGGGGGCCGGCATCCCGGACTTGAGCTTCAGCCGCGCCCTGACCGCGGGGTTGGCGATCGCGTTCGTGGCGCGCGAGGTTCGCGCTTCGGACGGGCTCCTGCGCTCCGGATTGCAGAGCATGGATGGGTTCGCGCTGATGACGCTGTTCGTTCTGGTGGTCTTTCTGCCGCGGGCCGTGGACAGCGATGCGGCCCAGCGCGCCGTTACCCTGCTCGGTATGCCGCTGGCCAGCTATTTCTTCGGTCGAAGTTTCATTCGCGATTCGCGCGAACTGCATTGGGTCTTCGCGTCGGTTGTCGCCCTCGCGGTCGTGTTGGCGTTGTATGCGATCTTGGAAGCGGAAACACAGCATGTTTGGCTGAAACCGTCCTTCGGGACGCCGGCGCCGCTCTATCACGACCGCGACCAAAGCCTGTGGTTGTTGCAAGGTGTGATGGGTCGTTCCGGGAACTTCGCCCGCGTCATGCTGTTCGGGGTTCCGCTCGGTTTCTATCTCATGCAACGCGGGGGCAGCGCCCTTCAAAGCAATGGGCTGGTGGCTGCCGTGGGTTTGATGGCCTGCGCTCTGGTCCTGACCTTCAGTCGCACGGCGTGGATTGCCTGCTTGCTGGAAATCGCTCTGGCGATGTGGTTCTTTGGGCGAGTCCGATTTCGGATGTTGATTTCTTTGGCGCTCGGCATCGCGCTGGCAGGCTTTCTACTCGCAGAGATTCCTGGGCAGCCACAGGCGGAGTCGGATTCGATGGATGCGCCCGAAATCGCCAGGCCCGAACGCGTTTCGGAACCCCAGAAAGAAGCTTCCGTGCCCGGCCCTGCGGCGGTCTCATCGGCGTCGGAGTCACTGTGGGAACGGGTGACCCACAAGCTCGCCACCCTACACGACCGCATTCCCCGTTGGATCGGAGCGGTCCGCATGTGGTCCGAGAAACCCTTCTTGGGATGGGGGTACGGTGAGTCGAGTCGGAGGGCGCAAGACTATTACGCCGGAGAGGATCACAAGCCCTATCGCAGTGTAGAGAGCGATTACCTGCAAATTCTCGTCGATGGCGGGTTGGTTCTGCTGCTTCCCTACATCCTCTTTCTCGCGATTCCGTTCTTCGCGGCGTGGCGTGGCTTGCGAACATCGGAGGGAAACGGCGCCTCCGCACTCCTGGCGCTGTTGGCTTGTCTCGGCGTCGCCATGGTTTTGCCCGCCTTGGCGTCCGTGTTGAACCACCAGTCCATCAAGACCATCGCGTTCGGATTGTTCGGGTGCATCGTGACGGAACGCCTTCGCGCGCGACGGGCGGAAAGCAGCGCATGACGGCAAGCGGAGAATCGGGTCGCGGTACACCGTCGCCCTGGGAATCGATCTTCTGGTGGGTCTCGTTCGCATGGCTACTGCGCAGCCTCGACGTACTCCTGTATGGAAGCTGGAGGGACTTTTCCGTCGCGCAAATTCCCGGTCTCGGCTCCACGGCCGGCCTGTTCTTGATTGCGGCGATTTACGCCACCACGCTGATTCTGCTGTTTCGAGAGCGCGACCGAAGTCGGGAAGTACTCGCTGTGGCCTGGCCCTGGCTCCCGGTGGTCGCCTTGGCGGTATTGTCTGCCGCCTGGTCCGAGGACGCTATGCGAACTCTGCAACGCGCGGGCGCGTTGGTGGCGACGTCGGCCTGGGGCGTATTGCTCGGCCTTCGGCTCGACCTGGCGCGACAGGTGCGGTTGCTGGGATTCCTGACCGGCGCAATCGTCCTGGCCTGCATCGCTGCATCCACGTTGTTTCCCGCCCACGCGACCATGACGGATGTCGACGGAGGCGCGTGGAACGGAATCTTCACCAATCGGTTCACGCTCGGCTCGCGGATGGTGTTCGCGGTGGCGCTTTTTACTCCGATTGCACTCGGAATGCGAAGGGGTAGGGTGCTGGGCTGGGTTGGCGTTTTCCTCTCCCTGGTTGCTGTGGTGGGATCGCAATCGAGGTCGGCTTGGATTGTTTTCCCGGTGCTGTTGGGGATCGGCGTACTGTGTAGCGTTGCTCAACGTATCGAGGGCAGAGCGCAAATCCGTCTGCTGGGGACGTCCGTGGTGTTGGGACTCGCGTTCGTCGTGCTGGGTTTGTTGTGGGCGGATCCCCTGCTCGCTGCACTCGGAAAGGATGCGACCCTGAACGCACGAGCCCCGCTTTGGGGAGCGTCGATCGAGGTGGCGCGCGTCCAGCCGTGGCTGGGGTATGGGTTCGAGGCGGTCTGGTCGACCGTCGCCGATCGACCCGATCAACCGCTACACGACTTCCAATGGGCAGCCCACGCCCACAACGGGTTTCTGGATCTCGTGCTGGGGCTCGGAGTCGTAGGCCTGCTCGCGTGGCTCATCCCGTTTGGGATTCTCGTGCAGCGCGTGTTTCGCTGGGGGATCGCTGGGCCGTCCGCCCTGGCGCTTTGGCCGTTCTTGTTCTTTTGCTTTCTGGGATTGTCGAATCTGACCAACAGCGCACTCCTGGTGGGCAACCGCCTGGAGTGGGGGCTCTACGTCGCATTGTCGACGGGGTTCTTGCGGGAGATCCGACGTGGCGGGTGATCGCGTAGCGTACGTGATGCAAGAGTTCCCGATGCTGACGACGACGTTCGTCTATCGCGAGATCGAGCAGGCCCGACGACTCGGTTTCGAACCGCAGCTTTTTTCGATTTGGCGACCGGCGGCGGATGAAACGCCGAAGGATCCCCTGGGACTGCAAGCGTCGACCCACTATGCACTTCCCGTGGGCCCGATGCGGGTTCTGATCGAAAATCTGCGTTGTCTGATCGGGAAACCGGCGCGCTATCTGGGCGCGATCCGGTATCTGATGGCGCGGCGCTACCCGCGTTTTCGTCAACGTTGGCGAACGCTGCTGCATTTCGGCGAAGCGGTCTTGTTCTCGAGCGAGATGGATCGCGCGGGTGTTCGGCACGTCCATGCGCATTCGGCTCTGAACGCCGCGAGTGTGGCGCTCGCCCTCGCACGCCTGAATCGCACCAGCTTCAGCTTTACCGTGCGGGCAAACGATCTTTTCGTGGATCCGCTTCTCTTGAGCGAGAAGCTCCGGTCCGCGGCTTTCATCGTTTCGATCTCGGACTACAACCGCGCGGTTCTCGAGGAGATCGAACCGTCGCTTTGCGGAAGCGGCAAGGTCCATGTGATTCATTCGGCGATTCCCCTCGAACGCTTCAAACCTGCGAGCGTAGTCCCCGGTCGGGAGGTGCCGCAGCTTCTCTCGATCGGAAGGCTGGTCGAGAAGAAGGGGTTTCGACACCTGATCGAAGCCTGCCGGATGCTGCACGAGCGGGACCTGCGCATTCGGCTGGAGATCATCGGCGACGGCCCCCTGCGCGATACCCTGACGCGCCAGATCGCAGCGGCGAATCTCGAGGAGTGGGTGCAACTCCGAGGCCCCCTCGCTCAGGAACAGGTGATTCGCAGCCTGGCGGCAACGGATCTGTTCGCGCTCCCCTGTGTGGTGGCTCGCGATGGGGACCGCGACGGCATTCCCAATGTCTTGATGGAAGCCATGGCGTGTCAACGTCCGGTGATCGCGACTCCGGTCTCGGGAGTTCCGGAATTGGTGATCCACGGCGAAACCGGATGGCTGGTCGCCCCGGAGGACCCGCGTGCCCTGGCCGATGGAATCGAAAAAATGCTCTCCGAACCCGCCTTGTGCGCGAAGCTGGCGGCTGCCGGGCGCGCCAAGGTGGAGGCGGATTTCAACATCGAACGCACGGTGGAGCGTCTCGTGGGTTTGTTTCGCCAACAGAACGGCGGATCCCGTGGCTGAATTCCGCGGCGCATTCGTCGCCTGGATTTCCTACAGCCGCCGGGGGCAATTGTTCGCGAAAGCGTTCGGGTTGAAGATGCACCCGATCGCGAACTCGCGCCGGCTTCCCACGCCAGTGCGCTATTGCGCGCAATGGGTTCGGACATTCTGGCGACTGTGGCGGGACCGACCCCCGGTGGTGTTCGTGCAGAATCCGCCCATCTTCGCGCCGTTGGCGGTCTACCTCTATTCCGCGCTGCGCGGAGCGACGTTTCTGATCGATTCCCACACGACGGCGCTACAAGGGCCCGTGTGGCGCTGGTCGTTCCCCTTGCATGCGCGGCTCTCGCGCGCCGCCGCGGCGACCCTCGTCACGAATGAGGCGCATGCGCGGTTGGTGGAAAGTTGGGGAGGCGTTGCACTGAGGGTTCCCGACATTCCCGTCGGACTTCCGCCGGGTGAGCCCCTCGCGTTGTCCGGGGCGCGCAACGTTGCGGTGATCGCCTCCTGGGCGCCCGACGAACCCCTCGGCGAATTGCTTCGGGCCGCGAAGTCCGTGCCCCATATCCGATTCCACATCACCGGGGACGCGTCGGAATCCACGCTCCAGGAACTCGCGCAGCTTCCCCCCAACGTCGAACTCACGGGCTTCTTGCCCGATGCCCGCTACCTGGGATTGTTGCGCGGGGCGGATGCCGTCATGGCGTTGACGACCCAGGAAAACACCATGCAACGCGGTGGCTGCGAGGCGCTTGACCTGGGGAAACCCTTGATCACTTCGGATACGCCCCTGTTGCGTTCGTTCTTCAGCGCGGGAACCCTTCACGTAGACAACACCCAGCGCGGCATTGCGCAAGCGCTGCAAGTGTTGGAAGTCGAATCGGAACGCCTGGCCGAGGAGATGGAAGGTCTACGGGCGCGCTATCGGGCCGAATGGTCGAATCTGCGCGACGAATTGGAAACGATCATTCGGGCGGCTCGGGGTTCGTGAGCTGACTCCCGCGAATCGCTCCGAGTTCCCGCAGAATCGCACTCGCAGGACGCCCGGAGGTAGACCGCGCGAAGGGGCGAGCCAAAGTCAGATGCCAGGACGGCTTCGACTCCGATGCAACGGCTTTGCGTTGGTCCGAAAGGGGAACGCAGAGGAAACGCTCGAGCCGCTCGTACTCCGCCGAGCCCGACATCAGCGCTCGGTAGTCGAGCAGGATCGCAGCGGGGTTTGCGCGGACGATGCCGATCAAGCGTTCGTTGTGCTCGCACCAACTGCGAAGAAATTGTCGCGCGATTGCGATGTCGAGCCAGGGGCCTTTGAGCCCGCCTCTCCGGTAGCGCGGCCAGACTTCCTCGGGCGGGCGAAAAATGCCGACCACGCGGTGGGGGGGGAGCAGGCCCCTCCAAACCGGGTAGGTGAGTGTGGATCGGGGGTCCTTGAAGCCCCAGTGGCTGTGCGCGGTCTGGCGGGATGCGATGAAGCGCCGAAGCTTCTCTTGCGCGATGGGATCGGCCTGCAAGGGATCTGGGATTCCGATTTCGATCGATCGCGTGTCGGTGATCCCCAGGAGCGCGCGATTGAGCGCGCTGGCGGCCGAATCTTCGTAGGTGTTGCCTTTCTCGTAGTCGACCGCGGCATCGAATCCGGGTCCCATGGAGATGCCCGAATGATGGAGCAGCCGGGATACCAGCGTGGTGCCCGATTTGTGCATGCCGAGAACGACGTAGATCAAGAACGGCCTCGAGTGCGTGTTCAGCCAGCGATGATAATCTAGTCCGGCTTCATTCACGCCAGGGGCGCGAGGTATCCGCATGCGAATCAGTGTATTTGGCCTGGGCTACGTGGGGACGGTTTGCGCCGCCTGCCTCGCGGACCGCCACTCGGTGATCGGGGTCGACGTCAATCCCCAGAAGGTCGATGCCCTGAACGCGGGCCAGAGCCTGCTGGTGGAGCCGGGGATCGAAGACCTCGTGAGGGACGCCCAGGCCCGCGGTGATCTGCGCGGCAGCCTCGACGCCACGGAAGCCGTCCACCAGTCCGATTTGTCCCTGGTTTGTGTCGGGACACCAAGCGAGGCGAACGGCAGTCTCGATCTCGACCACGTCCGCAAGGTGTGTCGCGAGATCGGCGAGGCCATCCGCACGAAATCGGGCCCCCATCAGGTGGTGATTCGCAGCACCGTACTGCCCGGAACGACCGAAGAGGTCGTGATTCCGATCCTTGTCGAGGCCTCGGGGAGACCGATTGGGCAGGGACTGGACGTTTGTTTCAACCCCGAATTCCTGCGCGAAGGATCTTCGGTCGCGGATTTTCACCAGCCTCCGAAAATTGTAATCGGTGAAAGCGAGCCCAGTGCCGGCGACGCGGTGCTGGCGATGTACGAAGGGATATCGGCCCCGGTCATTCGCACGACGCTGCGAACGGCGGAGATGGTGAAATACACCGACAACGCGTTTCACGCCCTCAAGGTGACCTTCGCGAACGAGGTGGGGAATCTGTCCAAGGCCATGGGGATCGACGGTCACGAAGTGATGTCGATCTTCTGCCAGGACACGAAGCTCAACCTTTCCGACGCGTACCTGAAACCGGGGTTTGCGTTCGGAGGCTCGTGCCTGCCCAAGGATTTGCGTGCGTTGACCTACCGTGCCAAACACCTGGATCTCGAGACGCCGCTCTTGAATGCGATCTCCGAAAGCAACCAGGAGCAGATCCGCTGGTTGGTGCGGCGGATCCAGAGCTTGCGGCCGGCGCGTGTCGGTTTTCTCGGAATGAGTTTCAAAGCCGGAACGGACGATCTGCGGGAAAGCCCGCTGGTGGAAGCCATCGAAACCCTTTTGGGCAAGGGATTCGCCGTTACGATTCACGATCCCGACGTTTCCATGAGTCGTTTGATCGGTGCCAATCGACGTTACATCGAAGAACGCGTGCCACATCTCTCGTCGCTCCTGATCGCCGATCTGGAGCCGTTTCTCCAAGAGGCCGAACTCCTGGTGCTCGGTCACCGATCGACGGCGGTTGCGGCGGCGATTCGCAGCTTGCGCCCGGACCAATTCGTGATCGATCTGGTCGGCGTGGAAGGTCGGCTCGACACGCCCGCGGGCTACGAAGGGATCTGCTGGTAGATGGCGTTGCGCGGCCGTTGCGCGAGCCGGTGCCGGGGGGGCGCCCTTGGCCTCTTCGCGATTTTGCCCCTCAGTCTGTGGATCGCCGCGTGTGGCGACGCGTCTGGACCGAAGCGCCAGGTGATCATGATCCTGCTGGACGCGGCCCGCGCGGACCGATTCTCCAGTTACGGGTATTCGCGCGAGACGACACCGAACATGGATCGGATTGCGCGCGAAGGCGTCGTGTTCGAGAATCATTTTGCGCAGGCGACGGACACCCGCGATTCGCTTCCGACGCTCCTGTTTTCCCGCTATTTCACCCTCCCGATCTTTCCGCACAGTCGAAATGTTCCGCTGACGGCACCCAAAGTTTTATTTCTGCGCCCGGACGACGAAACGATTTCCCTGCCCCGCGCCTTGTCTCGCGCGGGATTGCATACGGTGGCGATCTCCACACATCCCTGGCTGCGCCAGACCACCCGATTCGCGCGGGAGTTCGACGAATTGCACGAACTCCCGTATTCCCTCGGTGTTCGCGGGTACCCAAGTGCGGCGCAAGCCATCGATTTCACCCTCGAATGGTACGAGGCAAACCGCCAGCGCAATTTCTTCCTCTACCTGCACCTGATGGACACCCACTATCCCCACGCCTTTGGGCCCGAAGCCCAAGCGTTCTTTGGCGACGGGATACCGCCGGTGGAGGGGTTCGATGCGAAAGGGGTTCCGCGGGATTGGCGCGAACGCGCGCTCGACGAAACGGAACGCCGCTACCTCGACGCCTTGTACGACGGAAGTCTTCGCTACACGGACCGTGAACTCGGACGATTGTTCGAAGCTGTGGATGCATCTGCTACCGGAAAAGAGACGTTGTTGGTCATCACCTCCGACCACGGGGAGCGCTTGGCGGAAGATCCGGGTCGCTTCGGACACGGTGGAAGAGATTGGTTCGAAACCGTCGCCCGCATCCCCTTGATCCTGCGGTTCGGTGGAACACTGGAACCGGGGCGCGTTCGCGGGTTGACCGAGGGCGTCGACGTGCATCCGACACTGGTCGCACTCCTGGGAGTGGAACTGCCGCGTGATCGGACAGTGGATGGAAAAAATCTGGTACCGGTGATACGCGGCGAGGAACCGGGAAAGGAGTTCGTCTTCAAGTCCGGAGCGATTCGCGGGAAGCGATACAAAGCCATCTTCCATCGCCGCGACTCGATGCTTCTACGCGACGCGACGCCGCCGCGGAATCCGAAGATGGGTGCGCTCTACGACCTCGAGACCGATCCCGAAGAACGTCAAAACCTCTGGACCGCTCGTCCGGAGATCGGTGATGACTTGCTCGTCCGCTACCGCGAAGCGATGCGGCTCTATTTCGACCGCTTCGAAGCGTCCGTATCCCACGATCAGCCCGAATCCGCGTTCGCGGTATCGGCGCAGAACTTTCGATTCCGTCCCGGAAACACGATCCCCCAATCCGCCCAGCCAGACTGCCAATCGGGTCCCGCCGACCCGGGCTGGCTTCGATCGAATCACTATTCCGGATACTTCCTACAGGCGCGTCCCGGGGCGCCCCCGATCGACGTGCGCTTTCGGATTCCCAATGGGACCTACCGCCTGACCGCCGCGACCCTGGGCAATGGGAACCTGCACGTGGAGGGAACCGAACGATCGCTCGAAAGCGGTGCCTGGGAAATCGATCGGTACCTCAAGGCGAAGCCGCAGCCCGCTGGATACGTCACCGTGGAGGGAAAATCCTTCGCGGTTCGCCTCGAACCCAAACCCGGGGAGTGCTTCCTGGTGCGCTACTTCGGGTTCGAGCCGGTCGTGAAGGGCGAGGAAATCCGCGCCATCGATCGTGCCCGCGAAGAGCGCCTGAGGACATTGGGATACATCGAATAGGTACTTGCCAATCTCGAGTGCGCACTTGCCCGGGGTTTTGCGGATCCGCTGCCGATGGGCTTCTCAGGGTTTCACCCCTGTGGCCGTCTCCACGCGACGTCGATCACACAATTACAGGTTTTCCCAATGTTTTCCTCGGCTTTCGCCTTCTCCCGAAGGCGCGGCAGGGAGTACGTCCATGCGTTGCCCCAACTTCCGCAACCGACCGCGTTTCGCGTGCATCTTGTGCGCCCTCCAGGGAGCCTTGCTCGCCGCCTTGGTGGTGATGGTGCTCGCCGCGTCGAATCGTCCGGCGTTCGCCGACTTCACCGACGCATTGACCGCCAATGGGAATGCGGTTTCGCGTTGGACTCTGCGCGAAGACGACGGAAACATCAGTCAGGTGACCAACGATGAAATCGGCCCCATGGAAGGCCGCTACATCAAGCAGGGAAAGTTTCGCTACGCCGGGAAAGACGGGATCACCGGTGCCATCGAAGACCCGTTGAACGGGGCCATCTGGTTCGAGAACAATTGCAATCCAGCTCTGCCCGTCGTCGCGCCGGAGACGCCCACTCAGATCACCAACGAGCGACCGGGGCACGTTCGGGTTCCCCACACACCGATCTCCGGGGCGACGGAATTCGATCTGGCGAACGGGACGATCTCGTTCTGGGTGAAGACCCTCGGTTCCCATGGAACCGTCATCTCCAAAGATCACATCGGCTACAACGATGGCGATTTCGAGATCTACATCGAAGCCGGAACGAACGCGGTGGTGGTCCGAACCGAACCCCACGGCGGCGGCTGTGCCGGGCCGGATGACGACAACGAGTGCATTCTCCGCTCGGACCTTCCGACGGAAGAAGAAGACGAGGAAGAAGAGGATGGGACGGTCACGAAGGTGCTGATCGAACCCGTCACCCTCGACGATCCCGACTACTGGTACAACATCACCTTCGCGTTCGGTGGCCGGCAGCAATTGATCATCGACGGGATGCTGGTCGTCGACAACCCGAAGAATTTCAACCTCCAAGACAACATTCAACCGCTCATCTTCGGGGCCAGTCAACGAAACAGCCCCACCGGGTTTCCGGACGACGGCGATCCCGTCCACACCGACGACCTCGAGGACCCCTATTGTGGACACCTCGACGAAGTCGTTCTCTTCGACGCGACCCTGAAGGCCGAAGAGATGCAGACCATCATCGCGGCGACCGTCCCCGCAGATCCTCAAGGACGTCATATCTTCTTCTCGACCAACGGCGGCAACGACGTTCTCACCACGGCGACGACGACCATCGACTTGAAGGATTCGAATCTCGTCGACTACGATCCCGTCATTCCCGAAGCCTATTCCCCGCTGCCGGGGCAGGTCCTGGGTGAAGAGACCGGGTTGCCCTTCGACAGAAAGCGCGACCTCGACGGAATTCACTATCGCCGGGGTGAGGGAACGTGGATCTTCACCATGGGCAAGGATGGAGAGCAGCTCACGCTCGGGCCCGGCTATCCGGTGTGGCCCGATCCGTCGGCAAAGATTCAGCGCCATCACGTCGTCGAATGGAACCCGACGAGCATCACGAAGACTTCGCTCTGGGGCGACCCGATTCCGCCCGGCGAGGGTGTCTACCTGGTCAACGATTGGGATTGGTCTCCCATCGCGGGCCAGAGCGTGGGAAATATCGGTGTCAATCTCGTGTCCGTGCATCCGGACAACCAAACCCTGCTGATTTCGATTCGAAACAACATCTATTACCGCGTGGGAAAATCGACGAACGAACTGTTCAATCGCGAGGACGTCATCGAATACAACGGCTGTCGCGCGTGGCGCGGCTGCGCGGCCGAAAAGCGCGGAAATCTCGAGGCGGGTGAAGCGGAGATTCTCTTCGATGGGTCACCGCCGACGTTCCGACGGAAGGAAGACATCAACGCATTCCACATGAAGTACAACGGGAACTACATCCTTTCCACCCGGTCGGCTTCGACGACCGGCGACGGATTGGTCTCGCTCGGAAGGCGCTATTTCCGAAAAGGTGACTTGATCGAGTACAACCCAGACCCGACGAAGGTTGTGGATGGCCTCGGACCCCTCGGGGCACGGAAGATTCTCGACGCCCACATCCTGTTCAACCGTCAACCGATCATGGATGCGGTCTACATGCCTCCCTATCAGGAAGGATTCAACATCACCCTTGGAAAGATCGGGGTGAGCTGTGTACCCGAACCCGTCACCGTCACCGCGCGCCTGACCGATGGAGGTGTCAACAAAATCTACGAGGGAACCACGCGCATCACGGCGTCGCCCCACAACGGCGAAGCGGGAAGCGTCATGAGTTGGACGTCCAACGGCCATGGAACCTGGGATCCCGACGAAAGCGACCCCCGTACGGGTGTGTACACCTGGAGCCCATTGGATGAAGGCGAGGTCGAGTTCCAACTCAACTACGAGGCGGGCGATGCCAAAGTCGTGGTCGACGTATGGGACGAATTCAACCCCACGATTCGAGACGACAATTCCGAAGGCGCGATCAAGTTCTTTCCCTGGGGATTCGTCGCATCTCACGACAAGCCCAGTGCCGCCGAGATCGAAGCCGCGAACGGGGACCTGAAGATCAGTCCGCTTACGGCGGGCGCACCGCATAGCTTGTGGATGACCGCGTACGGGAAAATGCCCGGCAGTGAAGAGTGTGGAATCATCGAATCCTTCGACGGTACGAAACAAATCCAAACCGTGATGGTTTACAACAACCCGGGGGCACCGGAAGTCCCGAAGAAGGTCGAAGTCGATACGGTGAATGGGAAATTCTCGATCTCGACGACCTTCGCCCCCATGGTCCTGACTTTCGATCAGGGCCAAACCGAGATCACCGGGATCAAGTATCGCGATGTGGGTCGCGTGAGCATCTTGCTCGCACACATCATCGACCCCGAAATCGGGATCCTGTGGGATACCGCGTTCAAGGAGTGGGGCGACTCCGGCCTTCATCTCGGACCCATCGGCGCCCTGGGCCACGATCTCGTGTTTGCTCCGGACCACTTCCGAATCGATCAAGTCGGACGGTACGATGATGGCACCCCGGTTCCGACAAATATGGACGATGCCGACGACGACTGGTGGGCGCACGCAGGAGAGCCCTTCCAGATCCGCGTGACGGCGATGACCGCGGGCGACGCCGCGGCGTCCGAGTCGCCGATACCCGCCAGCAACTTCGGTCGGGAACATCGCCCCGCAGATCCGAACGCGGCCCCTCTTGGGGACCCGATTACGGTCTCCTTGGGAAGTCTCTACCCGAGCGCATTCAAGCCGACTGGTGGTTCGTCGGGAAATATCGATCACGGAAAAGACGAACTAGGAGTCATCCTCAAGCCCACCAACGAAGACGGGGATCCAATCGAGACGCTCGACTTCGACGACGCCAGCCCTTCCGATGGGGCTGCTGGAGCGATCATCACTTGGGATGAAGTGGGGATTCTGAGAATCACTGCTCAAATCGATACCTGTGACCTCGCTGGAAACTGCGAGGCGGGGAAAGGATACCTGGGAACCGGGGTCGGCGTCGCGAATTTGCGGCCGTCGGATCCGATCGGACGTTTCTCACCGCATCATTTCGAAGTCGCGAATACCACGCCGGTAACCCCTGGATGTTCCGAAGGCACGGGTTTTACGTATTCGCGGCAGCCCTTCCAAGTCGAGCTAACGATCCAGGCAAAGAATGTATTTGGTGGAACAACCGAAAACTACCGCGGAGATTTCGCGAAATGGAATCCAGTATCGGTAGATGACACGAATCATCCGGACCAACTGACTGTTGTGAACACAGGGCCCACGCTGAGTCCGTTCGTGACGCCGATCCCTTTCAGTCCGGCTCCCAAATACGTTGCAGGTGAATGCGACCCCATGAGCTTGGCTCAAGAACCGATGGTCGACTACGTAGACGAGAGCGGTATCGATCACGACTTCGACAACCACAACCCCGGTGAAGTGAAATTGAAATTCACTCAAATGTGGGACATGGAGAAGATGGGGGAGACTGCGGCGCGCTTTTATCTGAGTGAGATCGTCGAAGAAGAGGAAGATGACGCGCATCGGGCGCCGCTCGAAACGGCGCCGCAGATCGCACTCGGGAACTTCCGCGTCGGTCGGTTGAATATTCCGAACGCCTACGGATCCGAATTAGAGGACCTCGACGTACCCATGCAGGTGGAATTCATGAGGATGTACGGTTCGAGCGCGGCCTGGGTGAAAGACCCTGCTGGACAGACCTGTGTGGCGGCTCAATTGAACGGATTGGTTGGAGTAACTTCGGACGAGATTCTTCAATCGGATCCAGACTATGATGGCAAGATCCGCCGCCCGTACTCGGAGGATGGTTTCGAGAAGATCGTCCCCTTCTTGGCGCATGGCGGCGGGCCTCAACGGGTACACGGAGATACCGCCAAGGACCCGGCACTGGAGATGGTGGATCTCAACGGGGATCAGTGGCGCTTTCGATACGACGCACAGGGTAAGGACAATACAGGGACGTGGACTGAGACCTTTCCCGTCGACCAGTTCGCATGTTGGTTGCAATCCGATTGGAACGAGAATGGTCCTGAAAATCCTGAATTCCAATACACCTATGGAATCTTCAAAGGCAGCAAGAAACGCGTCTTCGTTCGCGAAGTCTACTAGCGCAACGGCTCCGCCTCGCTCGAGGCAACCGGAAAACGCGAATTCAGCTTTTTCGATTCGTGATTCGCGTTGGGGTTGTGCTGCTTCCGGCTAGATCGATTCGATGATCGCGTTCAGGGTTGCGCTCGGGCGCATGGCGCGTTCCGCGCGGGCGGGGTCCGGCCGGTAATAGCCACCGAGGTCCTGCGGTTGCCCTTGGGCGGTGTTGAGCTCTTCGACGATCTTCGTTTCGTTGGCGGTCAGCTTCTCGGCAATGGGTGCAAAACGCTGTGCCAGGGCGGCGTCCGTGCTTTGCTCCGCGAGCGCGCACGCCCAATACAGCGCGAGATAGAACTGGCTGCCGCGGTTGTCGAGTTCGTTGACCTTCCGGGACGGCGCTTTTCGATTCAGGAGCAACTGACCGGTTGCCGCGTCGAGGGTTTCTCCCAGGAGCCTCGCTCCCGCATTGTCGAAATGCTCACCGAGGTGTTCCAAGGAAGCCGCCAGGGCGAGGAACTCTCCGAGGGAATCCCAGCGCAGGTGCCCTTCGGCTTCGAATTGCTGTACGTGCTTCGGAGCCGATCCGCCGGCGCCCGTCTCGAATAGACCGCCACCGTTCATCAAGGGCACGATCGAAAGCATCTTGGCGCTGGTGCCGATTTCGAGAATGGGAAACAGGTCCGTCAGGTAATCCCGAAGCACGTTGCCCGTCACGGAGATCGTGTCCTCGCCGCGGCGAATGCGTTCGACGGAATAGCGCGTTGCGTCGCTGGGGGACAAGATCGCGATCTCGAGGCCCGTCGTGTCGTGGTCGCCGAGGTAGCGGTTTACCTTTTCGATGAGCTGCGCATCGTGGGGCCGTTCGGCGTTGAGCCAAAACACGGCCGGGGTCCCGGTCGCTCGTGCACGGGCAACGGCGAGCTTCACCCAATCGCGAACCGCGGCGTCTTTGACCTGACACGCGCGCCAGATGTCCCCGCGCTCGACCGCGTGCTCGAGCAAGGTTTGTCCCGCGGCATCCACGACCCGCACCACACCGTCGGACGCGATCTCGAAGGTCTTGTCGTGGGAGCCATACTCTTCGGCCTTCTGGGCCATCAGGCCGACGTTGGGGACACTTCCCATCGTGGCGGGGTCGTAGGCGCCGTACTTGCGGCAATCCTCGACCACCGCGTGGTATACGCCCGCGTAGCTGCTGTCGGGAATCACGGCCTTGCAATCCTGCAACTCACCGTCCGCGTTCCACATGCCGCCGGAATCGCGAATCATGGGCGGCATGGAGGCGTCGATGATGATGTCACTCGGAACGTGGAGGTTCGTGATGCCCTTGTCGGAGTTCACCATCGCGAGGGCAGGGCCCTCCGCATAGGCCGCTGCAATGTCGGCTTCGATGGACTTGCGCTCTTCTTCGTCGAGGTTGGCGATCTTGTCGAGCAAGTCGCCGAATCCGTTGTTGACGTCGACCCCCAGGCGTTCGAGCGTCGCGGCGTGTTTTTCGAATACGTTGGCGAAGAAGACCCGCACCGCGTGTCCGAAGATGATCGGGTCCGAGACCTTCATCATGGTGGCCTTCATGTGGAGCGAAAACAGCACTCCCTTGCGCTTCGCATCGGCGATCTGTTCCGCGAGAAAAGCCGTGAGGGCGTTCGCGCTCATGAAGGTTCCGTCGATGATCTCCCCCGCCTGAAGTTCGATCCCCTCCTTCAGGACGGAAGTCGTACCGTCGGATGCGACGTGCTCGATGCGAACCGAGGTCGCCGCAAGGACCGTCACGGACTTCTCGTTGTGGCAGAAGTCGCCGGAATCCATCGTCGAAACGTGGGTCTTCGAATCCGCGGACCAGGCCCCCATGCGGTGGGGATTCTGACGCGCGTATTCCTTGACGGCCTTCGGGGCGCGCCGGTCGGAATTGCCCTCGCGCAGCACCGGGTTGACCGCGCTCCCCATCACTTTGTTGTAGCGCGCCTGGGAATCCCGCTCGCGGTCGTCCTTGGGCTCTTCGGGATAGTCGGGTAGGGCGTACCCCTTGGTTTGGAGCTCCGCGATGGCGTCCTTCAGTTGAGGGACCGAGGCACTGATGTTGGGCAGCTTGATGACGTTGGCTTCGGGCGTCTTCACCAGAGCGCCCAGGGCCGCCAGGCCGTCGTCCACCTGCTGCTCGGGCGGCAAGCGATCCGAGAAGGCCGCCAGGATGCGCCCGGACAACGAAATGTCCCGGGCTTCGACCGGAACCCCGGTCGCGCCCGCGAAGGCGCGGATGATGGGGAGCAGCGCGTGGGTCGCCAAGGCCGGCGCCTCGTCGGTCCAGGTGTAGATGATCGGCGGCGACTGGCTCATGCGGTTCCCCGGGTTTGGTGATCGAATCGATGGTCACACAGCAGGCGGACTTTCTAACAGACTGGGCGGCTTTCTCCAGCTCGGCCCAGCGTCGCTTCCCACTGAATTGGGGTCACTTCCGGGGCGCGGTGGGAACCGCTTGATATCACTCTGGATTTCATCCCACCCAAGGCGCGATACGTCGCGGACACGACGGAACCTTTTGGGCGGGGAGCCGTAGGCTAGGGGGAGTCTGCGAAGGAGAGCGACGAGAGCGCTTCGAACCCCGAGCCATCGCGGAAGATCAGTTCGACGTTGGAGCCGCGCCCGATCGCTTCGGAGAGTGCGGCGACGTCTTCCTCGTTGTCCACGATGCGGCCATCGAATTCGGTTACGACGTCTCCCGGGCGGAGTCCGGGAAGGGTAGGGCCGAGGCCGTCGGGGTCTTCGAAGCGGGCGCCGATGACTTTGTCGTTCTCGTAGACCGAGATGAACTTCCTGCGGTCTTCGGGCTCCGGTTCCACTTCCACTTCCGGTTCGGGTTCGACCAGCGGTGGCGGTGAGGCGACCGGGCGTGGGGACCGGAACACTTTCGGGCCAACCTCGTAGTGTTCGACCGCGAACGAAGTCACGCCGCCTCCGGCGCTGCGGGTTTCGGTGACGCGCATTTTCCGAAGCTGTCCGTCGGGCCGGCGTACCAGGAATTCCATCCCTTCGCCGCGCGCCATTCTCTTCAACATCGTGGCGGTCGCGCTCGGGCTATCGAGGGGCTTCCCGTCCAGCTCGAGGATGATCTCGCCTTCGACAAAACTCATCTGGGAAAGTCGGCCGTGGGGCTCGACCTGCGTCAGCCGAACTCCCTGCATGTTCTGATTCTCGTAATAGGGGGTGATCCGCGCGCCCAGCGCGCGAATCAGGTCGGCTGCCCCACTTTGCGCGGGTTCCTGGGCGCTCCCGTTGACGACGCAGAGAACGCAGGTTGCAAGCGCGAGGAATCCCGCTTGGGCGAATTGTCGAAGCGTCGATTGCATGCTCGGGTCTCCCGAAAGTCCAAAGGCCATTCTACGGAGTGACCGAAACCCCTTCCAGGCGGTGCCGAGAATCCGTCGCTTTTGGACAGGTTTTTCCGAAGAAAGTCCCTGGTTTTCCGCCGGTACCTTACGGTCCCTCGGGTTCGGCCCACGGCCCGGACTATCCCCAGGTGGGTCGTCGTCCGGGGACTGGCGCTCGGCGCTGGGGGGATTAGGCTTTGTGGGTTTGGGGGCGATCGGCTTCGACGGGTGGTCGAAGGTGGACGCTGCGTGTCGACTTTGTCATTCCGTCGTTAAACAGGTGGCACTTGGTAGTGATAACTGCCGACGATAACTACGCAATCGCTGCCTAGCTGAAACTAGGTTAGTGACGTTCGTCCTCGACGCCTTCTAGGGGATCGCGAACGCCAAAAGAAGGCTGGCCTCCGGACCGTGGCACCGTCGTCGTCGGAGGTGAGATTATTCGATGCTAGGTGGGTGCTGGCCCCGTTCCCGAGCCAAGGCCCCACCGAAATTTAATCGGGAGCTACACACGTAGACGCGGTCACTAGAGCTCATTCGGACGCGGGTTCGATTCCCGCCGCCTCCACCATCTCAGCGATAGCGCTAAGAAAGGGTGGGGAATCGTGAGCAGCGCGATTTCGCTCACTCCACCATTTTCGTTCTTTCCAATAGGTTGTCGACGCGTTTCCAGAGCGGTTAGAAGGGCGGTGAAGTCCGTGCTCACGCATATTCCCTTCTCCTCGATCGGCGCGAGGGTTCACTTCTCGAACCAGGTGCGCGTGAAGTCGATGTCGATGTCGGCGGTGGTGTCCTCGGGATCGTCGCCCCGCAACTTGTCGCTCTGGTAGTTCGCGCCGGCCAGGACGTACCCTTCAAAGCGGAGACTGCCGGGTCCGGCGGGAGCGAACTTCACGACACCAAGCTGGGTCTCGACGAAGACGTTCCCGTGCTTGTCCAGCTTCACGGAAAGCGCGAGATCTTCCGCGGGGAGTTCCGCGTGGCCGATGCAGGTCCGCGAAGAAGCCCCCGCGTGTAAGCTCTCGCGGCACACATCGATGAAGCTTCCATCGCCCAGGACGGTGATCCAGTTGCCATCGGCATCGATGACCAGGGTGGCATCCGGGGGCGTCGATGGGGCCAGGACCGCGGTGGCACTGATCGTCATCGTCGAACCTGCAACGTCCAGCTCGTAGAGCGCGCCGTCCTCCAGAATGGCGAAGAGTCGGTAGTTCGTCCCATTGCGGATGGCCCGCAGCTCCTCGAGGACCGAGCCGGCGGGAGCGCCGACGCTGGCCATCAGATCGTCGCTGAGGGCCCCGGTCGCACCGCTCTGGGTGTCGTGCCAGCGCAACCGGGTTCCGATCGCGGCGCCCGAAGAGCTCTGGGATTCGGTAAAGAAGAGCCGGCCGTCGGAAGTGGCGTCGAGTTCGAGAAGGCTCTCTCCGTCGTACACGAGATCCGCGTCGCCGGAGCTCGCTTCGAGACCCCCGAGGAACCGGTCGTCCTCGACGATTGCACCGGTTCCGATTCCGCCGGCGGCGATGCGATCGCAGGCGTGGTCGGTGAGCTCGGGGACGCAGGACGAGTGCTCGAAGACCTCCGAATCGATCGCGTAGACGGTGTCGTTCACAACGACCACGTCGCTCGGCTCCTCGATCCACTGGTCGGTTCCGGCTTCGAGGGAAGGCGAGCTGAACGGGTCGTCGATGACGGCGAGGTCGGCATGCCCCCGACCGTTGTTGGCCACGCCGCCGGATGCCGACAGCCCGATCACCCGAGTGCTGAAATCGCCATCATTGCTGAAGCCGCTGAAGTACTCGTCGTCGACGAAGTAGAGGGTCTCCGGACTGCCGAGGACACCGATCGAGTTGTCGCCCTTGACGTAGCCGTGGAGCAGGAACTTGCGGGCCGGGATGTGAGCGGCGTTGGGCTGCATGCTGAGGACCGCCGAATAGTGGCCGGAGGTGCTCGAGTGAAACTCGACCGGGATGAAGATCGAAGGGTTGCTCGGGTCCAGCTGGTCGGGGTCGAGGGTCCAGCTGGGGGATGTGACCGTGAACGCCGAGTGACCCGGCGGATGGATCGGGGTGATCTCGACCGAGCCCGTCACGGTCTCGCTTCCGGCGAGATAGGTGGCTTTGATTCGGGCCGGGACCAGCCCCGATCGGGCGGAGCCCAGCTGGTCCGTACTCTGCCCCTGTGCGATGCGCTGGAACTCCATTGGCGGTGCCGAGAAGGCGACCTGTCCGGCCCTCGACGCCACTCCCATGAGCCCCACCTGGATCGGCTCCCCGTCGACCCAGCCGAAGACGAAGGGCGCGATGGGGTGCTGCCAATGAACGTTCATGACCGCTGAGAAGCGCCGGCTGCTCTCGACCTCGCCCGGCTCGAAAGATATTTCGATGTGCGGATTCGGCGGGTCGAACTCGGCCGGAAAAATGTGGGAGACACCGGGCGTGAAGCCGAAGAGGGTCTGGTTCAGGCTGGCTCCGAACGCCCCGGCATCTTGGCCGACGATCTCGACGCCCACCACGCGACCGAAGGGCCAGGGACCGGAGGGCAATACTTCGAGCCGCGCCTGGTTGCCCAGTTGGTTCCATCTCCTGGTCTTGCGCCCGAAGCTGAGTCCGAAGTCCGCAATCACCGCCGAAGGGGGGCCGGGATCGACATCGAAGGCGGTCAGCATGTCGGAGTACTCGACCTGATCGAGAGTCCCGACGCCGCTGAGGCTCAGCTGGGCGTTTCCGCCGTTGCTCCGGATCTCGATGCCGGCCGAGTGGCTGCCCGCGGAGCGAGTCGTCGGGCGAAACTCCACCGACAGGAAGTGGCTCTCGCCCGCCTGGAGCGATGGCACCGCGGGCGAAGTGATCCGAAACACTCCATTCGGATCCGATAGCGAGATCGAGTCGACAGAGAGCAGTCCCTGACCGGCGTTCCGGATCTCGACGATGCGCTCACGGGCCGACTGAAAGAACGGAGGGAAGGCGTTGTCGAGATTGATCGCGCCGAAGTCCAGGCCCGTTGCGCTGTCCGGCGAGATCTCCAGCAGCGGATCGCCCGGCGGCCCGGTCTCGGGCACCACCGGAATACTCAACGGGGCCGCGACAACTTCCCACACCCCGTCGTATACCGTCAGCTCGACGAGGTAGATGCCTTCGTTCTCGTAGACATGGGTCACGACGGCGGCGGTGGTCGTGAGGGGGGTGCCGTCTCCGAAGTCCCAGCGGAAAAGGAGCGGCGCACCCTCTGGATCAGAGCTGGCAGATGCGTCGAAGGAGACGGTGTCGCCCTCCAGCGGTGCACCCGGGGAGGCGGTGAAAGTTGCTGTCGGCCGAGCGTTTGTGCTGACACGGAAATACCGCGACCAGTCGGTATCGACGAGCGTCGTCGGTGTGGTCTGCCCCACCTTGAGGAAGGGCAGGCTGCGGGCTGTCGCCCGGATGCTGTTGTTGCCTGCCTGAGCGACGAGCTCGAGGGGGATCGCGCCCTCGAGACGCAGGATCTCACCGCCCCGTTCCGGATCCAGAACCGGAGTGAAGTGGCTGGTGACATCGACGCCATTGAGTGCGGCATCGAAGCTCGAGAGGTCGATGAGAGCACCGCTGCTGGCCCGTCCGACCTCGACGCGAACCGGCAGGTGGTCGCCCACTTGAACGGTCTCGCGCCCGAGTGGCGCAGCCAGCTGCAGCAGAGTCTCCCCGGTAAGCGCCCGCTTGACCACCAGTTCGCGTTGGACCGAGGCGGAGAGACCGAGGGAATCGCGAGCGGTGACTCGCACCGGATAGACCACCTTGGTCTTGCCGGGCCGGGGATAGATGTGCTCGACGCGGGGCTCGCTACCGATCGTGGGTGTTGTGCCGTCCCCGAAATCGAACTCGTAGCGGAGCGCATCGCCGTCGGAGTCGACGCTGTCGAGCGCATCGAAGAGCACGGGGTAGAGGAAGGTGCCTTCCTCGGGGAGAATCCGCAGAACCGGCACTGGGGCACTGTTCAACGCCAGGTTCAGCTCTGCGCTCGTCGACGTGACCCCGTCGGAGGCCGTGATGAAGATCCGGTAGCTGCTCGCGGTTCCCTGATAGGTGTGCGGCTCGCTCACATGGCCGAAGCCAGCTGAGCTGGTGCGTTCGGCGGAGGCATTGTCTCCGAAGTCGACACTGTAATGGACCACCCGATCGCCATCGGGATCCGAGAGGTCGGCTTCCACGGTGATCCCCTGCCCCGGATTGACTCGCCAGGAGCCGTCGGCGTTCTCGAGTGTTTCTCCGCCGAGGCGCAGGTTCGCGATCACTGGCGGCGTATTGCGCCGCAGCCGCAGCCGCGCGCGGTCCGTATCGCTGGTGGTGCGGAAGCGTCCGGAATCGCTCTGATAGGGCTTCGACTTCACCCGCGCGGAGAATCTGTAGTTCTTCCTGTCGCTCACGTAGGGGATGTCGACGACAGCCCGTTTTCCGACGAGGCGACCGTCCGAGTCGGTCACGTCCTCGAATATCGGGAGCAGAAGCTTCGACTTGATTCCGGTGAAGCGCGGCTTGAAGGTATCCGGATCTGCGCCCGTCCCGTCGGGCAACTCACCGAATCGAACCTCCAGGAGCACCTGGGTCGAGGTCTCGCCGGGCTCGATGGGGAGCTCGACGGCCGGCGTGACGGTCGCGGGGCTGATGATGGCGACGAGGTTTTCCTTGTCGATCCCTGCCGAGGCAGGGGCGGCGAAGACAAGAAGTACTCCCGCGAGGGCGGCCACCGGGATCCGATTCAGTGCGGTCATCAGTCCGCCTCCTCGACGGCGATCATGTCAAAGGCCCGTTGCATCCGAAGCATCTGTCCGTCGGCGTTGAAATGAATGCCGTCGGCAAACTGCGCTTCGTGGATGCCGTCGTAGAATTCGATGAACTGCCCGGGGAACGCCGTACGGATCAGCGCATTCTGTGCCTCCGCCCCGGGACATCCGGCATCCAGACATCCCCGTAGCGGTGGCGTGGTGGTGACATAGACCGCGAGACCTCTCGCCTCGGCCAGCTCGGCGGCTGCGAGATACGCGTCCACCACCGTCTCCGGCGGCCGCCCCTGAAAGATGTCGTTGGTGCCAAAGCTCATCACCACGGCGTCCAGCGCGGGTCGAAGCGAGGGGATCTCCGCCATCTGATTGGGCAAATCGTTGCCCGGCTGGGCCGGGTTGAGATTCGAGTTGGCGGTTGCGCCGGAGACCGCGATGTTGTGGATGCGGAATTGGCTGTCGTTGACCCGCTCTTTCAGGCGGTCGCACCACCTCTTGAATGAGGGGCTGGCGACGGTATTGGAATCTCCCAAGCATCCGAGCACGAAACGGCCGTCGCCGTTGGCGTCGAGGAATCGCACCGGCGCGATTTGCTCGACGACCTGGAGCAACCCGCGCCCGCGAACCCGACTGACCAGGAAGAAGCGCGTTCCGAAGGGAATGGGGAAATCCTGGCGTGCTCGCACCAGCCCAGCCTCGCGATAGGAAGGAGGCGCGCTGGCGCGAGTGGGCCGTGGGATGCGATTGGGGGAGTTCGAGGTACCGATCAGCACGGGAAGATGGGGATCGCGGACGTCGATCTCGAAATACTGCGCGCCCTGTCCGCGTTTCCGGCCGACTCGGAGGTTGCCATTCTCCAGAAGCTCGAGCGAACGCGCAGCGCGCCGTCCAGGCAGGTCGTAGCGGCCGGCCTCCGCATGGGTTCCGGCATCCAGGATCAGGAGCTCCGTCGCGGGGTGTCCTGTCGCGAGATAGATCCGACCATTGCCGAGCACGATGTCATGGACACGGGCTCCAACTTCCACGAGATCCGCGATCACAGGCGCTTCCGGGATTGACGCGTCGATGACGTAGAGCTCAGGCTTTCGACTTCGCACCGTGCCCAGGTACAGGGTGGCGCCGTCCGTCGACAGCTCGATGGCCGACGGCGCGCGCAGGTCGCGAAGCGCCAGGCTTCCGATCTGCGCGGGCTCGGCAGCGACAGCAGGAATCGCAACCAGCGAAAGAAGTAGGATAAGCAGCCACCACGATTTCATTGCAGCATCCGATCTGTCTCCAGGAGACTCCTGGTTAGGGGCTGCCGGCATCGGCCACGTATGCCGCTCGCCAGCAGCCCCCTTGCCTAACGACCCACTGTCGGAAACGTCGCACCGCTGAACTCGTTGTATTCTTCCCAATCGAGTCGCCCCCAATCGCGGTTGTCGAGCAGTTGCACGGGATCGCTGCGATCAAAGCCGTCCTGGGTTTCGAACCAGCCACCGTTCTCTGGATAGGCGCCGAGGCCGATCACCAGCTCAGCGACACCATCGTTGTCGATGTCACCGCAGGCCGGGAAGGTTTCTCCTTGCGCGTCGTTGTAGTCGGTCCAGCTCACCCGAGTCCAGCCGATGGGCGCATGCACTGCGACGGCATCGTCGAAGATTTCGAGCCAGCCTTTCGTGCCGGGGCCGAAGCCCATCACGATCTCGTCCAGACCGTCGCCGTCGAGATCACCACAGGCGGGTCGTGTTCCCGTACCCTTTGTTCGAGCAGCGCCCCAGGTGGTCTGCAGCTCAGTGAGCAGCCTGTATTCACGTAGCGCATCGTCAAAGATGGCGACTCGGCCGCCTTTGCCCGAATGGAAGGATCCGAGGCCCATCACGATCTCATCCCGATTGTCGCCGTCTACATCGCACAACACGGGCCGTGTCTCGCCGTTGGTAACCAGGTACCCAATGTCGGTGAGCAGTAGTTGGTAGTCGAGATGCGCGAAGTCCGTGGTGGCATCATCGAAGATCTGCAGGAGCGTGCTGCTTCCAGGGCCACCGCCCACCACGAGCTCATCCCGACCGTCGCCGTCGACGTCGCCGCAGGCGGGTCGTGTTTCTCCGTTGTTGGAATCGTAGATCGTGTTGGTTCGGTACCGCACCCATGCGAGATGGGCGAAGCCTGTTGATTCATCGTCTAGGATTTGTACCCAGCCTCCATTGCCGGGAAGGCTGTCCAACCCGATGGCAACTTCATTTCGGCCATCGTCATCGAAGTTGCACAGGACGGGGCGAGCGCCACCCCCGCTGTCGCTATAGAGATCGAATTCAGAAACCCGGTCCCAGCCTTTGGAGTCTCCCGGTGGAAGGCCTTTGAATCGTTCAAACCAGCCACCGCCGGTTTCGTTGCCAAAGCTCGCCGTTCCAACGATGAGTGTCGTCTTATTGACCGGACAGCCCGTGAGGAGGCCGACCATCGCGAACGCCAGAATTCCGTGCGAAGGTTTCAACATTGCTTTCTCCTATTCCATGAATCCGAGGGAGGTCAACGACCCAGCGTCCGAAACGCGCTGCGCCAGTGAACTCGTTGTTTCCGTCCCAATCGAGTCGATTCCAGTTGCGGTTGTCGAGCACGCTGAGATCAATGTCGTCCTGAATTTCGAACCACCGTCTTGTGGATCGGCGCGCTCGATGCTGTTCCAATGTTCGACTCCAATGTCCATCGAAGGGACGTCACAAACCGGGTCGTGCCACCGAAGTGAACGATTGTTCCCACGTGGAGAGATTCATGCGTCCATTTCGCAACGATGCGACGATTGCGAAGTTGATCGCGTTGCGATCGCATTCGTGATGATTCGAAGATGTCACCGTGCCTTTGACGCCATCCGAGGAAGATCTAGCACTCTGAACCGGCTCGAATGTTCAACGCCAATCCAGAAGAATACTTTCGTCGGGCATAGGAAAGGGAAGCTGCGTTCTCGGCACGTCCGACAAGTACCGGTTCACTCAACCATCCACCCGGCGAGGGGGATAGGGCCCCGATTCGGGGCGATTTCAACGGGTTGACGCGCTGGTGCCCGAAGGCCAACGGCGGGCAGTTCGGAGGTCTCGACCAGAGCCATCTCGAATGGCACCCCGTCGCGGTTCGAATACTTTGCGTCCGGGTCCATCACTCGTGCCGCCTGGCCGGGCAGGACCGATGGGTTGCTTGTCGTACGATTCGCAACCGAAGGATGCCTCGCGATGCCGATGTCTATTGCTGAGATTGCGAAGTAAATCGAGAGACAGCCTTGGAATCGTCCCGGGACTGACAAGACCTGGGTGCTGAAGCGATGTCGACCCAGCTGCATTTCGCGGGAGAAGTTCGTAAGGCGAAGCGTGTCCGAACCCGCTAGTGGATTCGCCCGCACGCTGGCTGCACTGGCTCGCGCGCTTTCTGTGCTCTCGGGGCTTGGCTGTGCGTTCGAGTGAGGTAACGAACCGTTTGTCGATCTCGACGATGCTCTCGTTCTCACGAGGATCATCGAGAACGGCGCGATTCTTAGCGCGATCCATCCTCAAGCAGGTCAGTTGGATCTGATGACTTCCATGTCTGGATTCGATTTCGCGGATCTGTCGACCGACGCTGTAGAATTCGAAGTGGCGGGAGCGGAAGTCCGAGTAGGCCGACGGGTTCGATTCCCGCCGCCTCCACGAATTCTCCCGTCAGTTCCAGTCCTCCACGCACCAGACGTGCTGGCTGGTCGAGCAGCTCTCGAGATCGACCCGGAAGGGTCCGAAGGCGCTGGCGGGATCCTCCCAGATAAAGTTCAAGCTGACGAGCCTGGTTGTACTCGGTCGCGCCCTCCGTGGCAAAAATCGCAGCCGGGTATCCGAGGCATAGCATGGAGAAGCTGGTGTAGCCGGCTTTCACATGGCTTCGATGTGGGAACTCAACGACCTTGAGCAACCGGATTCAGTTGGTACAGCGCAAGAGCATCCAGGGCACCGACTCGGCGGTCGAGATCTGTTTGAATTCCTTTGATTTCCAGGGCTGAGTGCGGATTCCGCCATTTAGTCCCATCGATTCGCGTGTTACGATTGTCCGGTGCACGGCAGACGCAGCTGGCTTCCTCAGCACCCCTGGATCTACCACTCGCTCCTGTCTGGCGGCCTCGTTGTCGTCGCCGCCCCTCCCTACGACGTCTGGATCTTCTCGTTCGTTTGCCTGATTCCTCTTTGGATCGCTATCCGCGGATTAAGGGTGGGGGCTTCTTTCAAGGCGGGTTGGGTCACGGGCTTCGTCGTGAACTTTGTCGGGTGTTGGTGGTGGACGCCGACTCTCATGCGGTTCGCGGACCTCCCGATTCCGGTCGCGCTCCTCGGAGCAATGCTTCTTTGCGCATACCACGGTCTTCAGCTTGGAATCTGGGCAGGGTTGACCCGGCTTGTTGTGGGCCGACGGGAGCGGATTCCATGGCTGGTTGCAGCACCGGTCGTCGCAATGGTTTCGAGCTCGTTTCCTCCGCCTCTGTTCGAGTGGGACCTCGCGATTCTCTGGTGGCGCCTCTGGCCGCTGATTCAGGTCGCCGAGTGGGGAGGCACTTCAGCCGTCGTTGCGCTCATCGTGTTGGCGAACGTCATCGTGGGAGAATGCTTCGTCGCTTGGCGGAACGGAGTAGCGCTCTACCGATTGACCGGGTTGGCGCTCGCCGTGTTTGGGTTGGTCCAAGCGAGTGGATTGATTCGAGCCTACCAAGTCATGCGTTCGATGGAGTCAGCTCAAACGATTCGAGTGGGCATCGTCGAACCAGGATTCGGACACCTCACCCTCTCGGAACGCCAGGAGCGCGCTCAGGAATACGTCGAGGTCCTTCGTAAGGGAACGAAGGATCTCGCGGATATGGGTGCAGACCTCGTGGTTTGGCCCGAGGCAGTCTGGCCGTACCGAATGGATCGCGCTGCGACGCGAATTTTTTCGGAGCACCATCCTTGGGCTCAGCGTCGGGGAACCAACGTCCCCATCTTGTTCGGCACTCTCACGCACGAAATTGGGACCGAGCGCGTATGGAACTCGGCCGTTCTTGTAGGGGAAAGTGGAGAAATCCTAGGGCGATATGACAAGGTTCAGCTGGTTCCGGTTGCGGAAACTCCCTTCGCGGAAACGAGGTTCCCTCGGGCAAGCGAAAAAATTCGACGAAGACTTCCCGATGCGCCGGTCCTCGCTTACGGGCGACGAGTGGAAACGATTCCGTTTGGTTCGATAGTTATCGCTCCTGCAATTTGCTCGGAAGATCTTGACAAAGACCATATCATGAAAATGAGTCGGCTTATCCCCGATGTGTACATCGCTCTCGTAAGCGATTCGTGGTTCCACTCACCCAGTGAGTCGCTACAGCACCTTGCGGCCGCGACGTTCAGGGCGATTGAGACGAGGCGACCGTGGATTAGGGCGACCCACGGTGGGGGCTCGGGGATGGTTGACCCCATAGGGCGGGCGGGTCTCATTCAGGAGGCGCGGGAAATGCCCAATACCTCGTTGAGAACGGTTCCAATTCTCTAGTTCGCTCAGCCTCCTGAACCCGTCAACCTCGACCGTGCCCACGAAAGTCACCTGTCAAAGAAGCTCTCGATCACCGAGAAATTTGAGCCATCAAGGATGTATCGCCGTCCCAGTTTGGGAAACCGCATTGGCTTCGCGGACATGTCTCCTTTGGAATCTCCTCCCATCTGAATGTCGAACGTTCCGTCGGCGAGTTTCGTCAAGAACACGCGGTCGTTTCGGCGGACAAACTCGGCGAGTGAGAGATCTATGCCCTCTTTCTGCTTGGTCCAAGTTCGGTCGGCCTCGTATGCGGCAAGGAATGCGGCAAGCAGTTTGGATGAAACCGTCACCTGCTCGATAGCTTCGGGATAGTTCTCCGCGGGGTCGTGGGGAGCAGGAGACTCGGCGTGCGCCGACCACGACGTGGCGAGCAGAAGTGAAAATAGTACAGATGAACAAGCTCGATTTGTTCGAATCACCTTGGGATTCTCCCTTGATATTGTTGCGCCTGCCGAATCGCTCGCTCGGACCATTGAGATCCCGAGATTCGTCCCGGAGGCAAGAAGTAGACGCGTCCTTGAGGTGTGCCAAGGTAAGAACCCCGGAACGTTCCATAAGAGGACCCCAATTGATTGGTTCCCATCACATCATTCCTGCTGAATCGCTCCCAGCGCATCGGGTTCGTGGCGGGTGCCGCCCCATGCGTATGCCAGTCGAGAATGATTGAGGCGTCATCCGGGATCGACTCAGCTAGGTCCCCCAACGGAAGCTCACAGCTGGTTCCCCCGAGGCAAGGAGACGACACCGATGGCGTTGCGCCCAACGTTCCATCTCCAAATTCATAGATAAAACCGCCATACTCAGTGTCGGTTTCGACCGAAATTGGATTGTATTTTCGAAGCTGATCAAGTGCCAGGTTGGCGGCCGCGTCGTCTTTCGCGGTTTCTTTGCGTTTCTCGCCAACCGCTTGAGAAATTTCCCTAGCTTTGTCGACAGCGTCGACGGCTTCTCGAATCTTGTTGGTCGTGTTCCCCGTACCTCCATCAGAGAAAGTTCCCCCAAAATGCGGCCAGCCTGGGCTTGTGCCTGGATTGCCAGCCGGTGATAGAAGATTTCCACCAACTAGATTTGTCGCCGCGACTCCAAGGAGAATTTGCCCGATAAAAACAAGTGTTGGGTTCTCGGTCGCGAAACCGGCTATTGAAAGTCCCAACCCAATCACGCCCACGAGAAGCGCATATCCGGGCGGTAGGAACACTGCGAGGAAAACGGCAGCGATCTTCGTGATGATGTCTTTGGCGTTGTTTCCGCTGGGATCGACGTTGGAAATAGGATTGTTGTCTGCGTAGGCGTACTTGTTGAACGTTTGCGGGTTGTTCGGGTTGGGAACGAAATCGTCAGAGGAAATGAATCGTCCCAGCTCGGGGTCGTAGTATCGCGCGTTCATATACACGAGACCGGTTTCGGAGTCGAGACGGTGTCCCGTATATCCGCGTCCACTGGCCATCGAGCCAGACATCGTTGTTTCTTCCCCAAAGGAGGAGTACTCGAAAGACGATGCGATTTGGCCTTGTGCGTCGGTGATTAGCTTGGGAGAACCGAGGCGATCCGCGTGGAACCAGAACGGATCTGAGCCAACTCTTTTCGCGATAAGTATCCCTGCCGCGTTGTAGTACTTGACTTCGGTTCCGTCCTCGAGGACCTCGAGGATGTCACCAAAATAGTAAGTGCTCCCCGTGGCAGTCGTCTTTCGCACGCGGATGTTCTCGCTGTCGTAAGCGAACTCAACGAGTGCACCCAGCTTGTCGATTGATTCGAGCCGGTCTCGGCCGCTCCACGTAAGGGTCGCTATCGTATTCTGGCCGCAGCTTCCGCTGCCGGTCGAAAGCCACATTCGTTTTAAATTTCCGTTTGTATCGTACTGATAGTTCTTGTCGCCTACGCGTGTGACAGCATGAGGGTGAGCGGCGGCTTCGTAGAAATAGTCTCCCAGGGAGCTGTTGTAGAGCGTGTTGCCCCGCGTGCCGTAGTCGAACGACTGGGACTGGGAGCCTGTAACCCCAATTAGTCGGTTTAGGGGATCGTATTGGTAGCCGAGGTTCATCTCGGGGTTCAGCGTCGAATTGCTTGTCACGAGGCGAGCACCGACGTCGTATTCGTACGAAACGTCGTAATAGTTTCCGCGGGGGCCGTCGACTCGGGAGCGATCGAGCCAGAGTCGGTCTTGGTCATAGTCGAACCGCGAGGTTGTCCCGTTTGCGTATTCGATCTGTCTCAGCTGCCCGCTAGGTGACCATTCGAGGGTTGGAGCATACCCGGGGACGGACGACAGTCGGCCCGACTCATCATATTGGTAGGTGACGATTTCGCTGTCTGGATAGGTCAGCGATTCGAGTCGACTGGTGGCGCCATAAGCAGCAAGGAATGTCTTCGATCCTGCGCCCGCGATCGTTCGCGTGACAGCCGTCTCTCGACCAAACGTGTCATATTCAAAGGACTCGGAGCCGGCGGGATAGAGAATGGTCGTGAGGCGCCCAGCGCTGTACCCATGGTTCGCTTCGTCATACCGCCACTCGTGGACATCGCCGTCAGACGAGGCTTCGAATCGGACGCGACCGATGGCATCGTAGTCATAAGTGAGGGTCTGATTCTTGGCGTCGGTCCTTACGGCGAGTAGACCGCCTGCCTCGTAGGTGTGCGTCACGCACCCGAAGTTGGGGTCGCAGAGCTCGGTGCGCTCGCCGAGGAGGTTCCATGTGACCGTAATCTCCTTGTCGGTCAGGGTGCTGACGACACGGTCGAGGGAGTCGTAGTTGAATGTTGTCGGGATCGTCGTTTCACCGTCGCTTTCGAAAATCGCGGCGGTGCGTCCATAGGCGTCCTTGAGGTAAATCGTTTGATTCCCGTTTTCATCCGATCGAGTTTCGACTGGAATGCCAAAAATTAGTCCATATAGGGTTTCGCGCTCAGAAAGATCCGGGTTGGTGACGATTCGGGGGCGAAGCGCGGCGTCGTAAGAGAAAGTGACGAAGCGCGGTGATTCGGTTCCTCGGTGCCATAGCGATCGCTGCAGGGCGCGCGTGGAGGACCCGTCATAGATGGTTTCTTGAACAAGAGTCGTAGGCTGGCCACCCTCTATCGGTCCTTCCCGGACGGTCTTGAATACCCGACCAAGGCCGTCCTGGTATTTCTCCGTCCAGAGTCCATCTGGGGTTCCGTCGTATGCTGTTTCACGAACGCGTTGTAGGTTCGGGTCGCCCGTATCGAGGTATTGGAACGATCGGTTGGTCCCATCAACGCGAATGATGTCTACTATTCGCCCTAGGGCGTCGTAGCGAAATTCAGTTGCTATCCCATTCTCATCCGTCGAGAAGCGGACCGTACTGAAGTCAAGGTCGTGCGTCTCTGTGACACAGTGGTCAAATCCGTTACAACGCGATGTCTCGTACTGGTAGACCTTCGTGTCCCATTGGTACGTAGTCTGGTGCCCGCGTTCGTCGGCTTCCGTCTTCACGTTTCCGTGGGAATCGTATGTGTAGAACGATTCAGCGAAGCCGCCGCCATCCTTCAGTCGGCGTTTCGAGGTGACGAGTCCGTCTGTCGGCGGTTGATCTATTGCAGTGTTTCCGTCGTAGAGATTCTCGGAGCGTTGCACGAGGAGAAGCGTTCCAGGGTCGCCCATCCCCTCGAAAACCTCTTCGAAGGCGGGGAATCCAACGAGGTAGTCGACCGTGTTCGGAAAGTGTCCACGTGTGCGCATGCGTTCGTCACCGATAACGTTGGTGTCTCCGTGCTCCACTGTTTCATAGACATTCCCATAGATGTCGTACGCAAAATCAATTCGAGTCTCCCGACACTGCGTGATTGTGGGAACGCCGTTGCATTCATATTGCCAGCGTGATGTGAGAAGCGATGTAAAGGGTGGGTTTTCGGTGTTCTCTGTGTACTGGAGCATCTCGCCTGAGAGGAGTTCGTCGTTCGGCCCGAACAACCACCGCTGTGCGGGCTTGTTGATCGCGTAGGCGTTCTGAAGGAACTCCGTGATCGCGTAGCTGCCAACCGCTGTCATGACTTCGGTTGTCGTGTGGAACCCCAGGAACCGACGTTCAGTCGACTCCCACTTTGCTCCCTCGTAAAAGTAGTCGGTCGTCGAAGGGTTGGTTCGTCCATCCGAAGAGATCACCGAAGAAACAACTGGTTGGATTAGTCCCAGTGGGAGCTCGGTTCCTGGTGTCGTATTCCACCGCGTCGATGGGTCGTAGACGACCTGCGTACTTCCCCCTCGCCCGTTGTCGACAGCGGATAGCAGGTCGGGAATTTCACCGAGGCTGTTGTTGACCCAGTAGTCGGAGCCGCCTCGGTAGACAAAATCCGTAAGGCGATCGCCGTTGACGTCGCCGTACGTCATTGCACCGTTGACGTATCCGCCCCCGTGGCCGATCCACGCGCCGGAATGGACAAACTGAAGGCCGTTTGATAGTCCAATCAAAAACTGTTGCCCCGTGCCGGACAATTGGACGGAAATGTCGACACGGCCGTCGCCGTTGAAGTCGCCGTATCCGGTTCGGCCGGGCTCGGACGACCCCGGCTGACTGAACCAATGATTTGCACCGTCGAAGGTGGTTCCGCGCGAAAGATTGACCCACCAGATGTTGTTGTTTGCGTGAAATATCAGATCTGACATTCCGTCGCCGTTGACGTCCGCGTAGGCGGCCTGACCGGGTTGAAATTGCTCGCCGTGTCCTCCCCAGCTCGGGCTTCCGACAAACTGAGTGCCGTCCGAAAGCCAGATGTGGAACTGAGTCAGGGTTGGACCATTGTCGGTTTGCATCGCGAGGTCGATCATGCCGTCGCCATTGAAGTCGGCGTACTGAGCCTGTCCACTGACAAAGTCGCCACCGTGCTGCCCCCATACGGAAGACGGCATGAAGTCAGTCCCGGAGGAAAGCGAAACATTGAAGGCGTTGTCATTACCTTGGAAAATGAGGTCTGCGAGTCCGTCCCCGTTTGCGTCGCCGAACTGAGCCTGGCCGTAGACGAAGGATCCATCATGATCTTCCCAGATTGCACCCGGAAGGAAGTTGGATCCGTCCGACAACGAAACATAGAACTCGTTGCTGTTTCCTTGGAAAATGAGGTCACTCCGCCCGTCGCCGTTGACATCGGCATAGTGGGCCCGCCCCGCTTCGAATCCGCCTCCGTGGTCGATGGTTGGAGTCTGTGGTGACGAAAAATCCGTTCCCGTGGAAAGAGCGACGTGGAACGCATTCAGGTCATCTTGAAAGATTAGGTCGTCGAATCCGTCTCCCGAAATGTCGACTACACGCGTCTGCCCAGGTTGAAATTGGTTTCCGCCGTTGTTGAGAATTGTTGCCCACGCGGGGCCACCTCCGTAGTTGGCGTTCTGGAGCTCTTGATAGCTGTGGGTTTGCGGGGGGAAGCTGGTCCCCGATATTTGGGTTCCGTTGACTAGGGCGTCATTTCCGAATAGCTGAACGTTGATCAACCGAGATCGTCCTGTGCTCGATCCCGTGTCGTAGTCGAGCTGGTATGCTCTGGCGGTGGAACCAAAGACTCGCACGTCAATCGCCTTGAGGCGGTAGTTTGTGCGGTTGATCCACTTTCCGTTTCCAAACGGAATCGGGTCGGGGCGCGTTTCGCTAAGGAACTGAATTTCTGCACCTGTGTACGAAATTCGGTCCAGGTAGCAGTCCTGTCCGTCGCACCAGTACTCGTAGTCGACCGTGTGCCCGAGGGGGTCCGTGACGCTGGTCAACGCCCACCGAAACGTTCCCTCTGCGATGGAAAGCAGGGGTTCGTAGACCGCGACGTTTCCGTTGGTGCCAGTGGCGGTCCAGTGGTCGCTCGCTTCGTTGCGCTCAACCCGCGCAAAGTTCTGGATTCGAGTGCAGTGAGTTCCGCCCTGCGTCGTGCAGGGAACCAGCTCCATTCCGTCGATCATGTAGATGTCGGTGGTGTCGTACTTCGGAGCTCCGCGGCGCGCGGAAGTTCTCTGGACGATCGACGTCGCGGCAGCGTTCCACCCCACACCCACCCAGCCGTTTTGGGAACCGGAGTTGTACACCAACTTGATTCGGGGCTGGATGCCGTGAAAGGGCGGTACCTCGATCGGAATTTCGGTCGAGAACGAACCAAAAAAGCCGTTGACGCCTTGAGACGCCTCGGTCGAGTTTTGGCCAGTCGCCGTCGACGCGAGGCCGAGGAGAGCGAGAATGCCGACGAGTGTTCGCTTTAGAACTCCCATGGCTAGTTCCCCTCCCGGAGTCGCACTGGGAGGGGCACGAGGGAAGGCTCGCGGAGATTGGGGTTGGCTTTGGCGAGGGTTTCGGTGCCACCCCGGGTCACGAGACGTCGACGAAGTTTCTGTCTCTCTTCGATGAGGGCACGGTGTTCCTCAGAGTCCCGAGGCGGTGCTTGGATGCGGTGGATGATGTCTTGGAGGGTCTCGTCATTCGGACGGCTGCTGCGGTCCGTACCGGAACCATCTTTGCCGACGTTCGTTCTCGCGAGGGCCTTGCGAACAGTTACATAGACGTCGTCTAGTTTTTCGCTCGCATCGGGTGCCTGATTCGTGAGGGGGCGACGCTGACGCGCGATCTCCTTGGCGACGCGTTCCCGTTTGCGAACTCGTTCTAGGACCCAGTCATGTACCGTTTCAGGGGTGACGAGCAGGAAGGATGGGAGTATCAGGCAAATGAGTGCGGCGACCGTTCGTTTAACGACGCGACGGGTTTGCGGGCTGCGTGGGTTCAGCATGACGAATCTCCCCAAGCGTAAATGAGCTGCAGCGAATATCACAAGTTACGATTGAGAGCCGCGGGTAATCACGGAAAATCATTTGTTCGATCATGTTTTGCCGAGATTCAACAGATTTGAACACTCGGAAAGGGCGTATGCGCCCGGTTGGGCTTGGCTGGTGACGTTCGCTAGCGACGAGCGATGAAGCGATAGAAGTCCCCAGTCACGTCCGGGAGGGATTGTTCCCGCGAAACGGTGAAGACTTTGAACCCGCGGTGTTCGAAGAATCGGTCCAAGCTTTCGGCGTCGAGGTAGACGCTGGTTTGTTGAATTCCCGAGAGGAAGTGCATGGGTTCTTTGTAGGTCTTCCCGCGATACGTCTCGCCTCGATATTTCCATTCTTCCCAGGGTACGTCGGGCTTGGCGTCGCTAGCGCACCAGCCACCGATATAAATCTCGTCGCTGAGGCGCGTGAGATTCTCGAGGAAATGGAGCGGGGCGTTGGTGTGATAGTAGACGCCGTGGGCGTAGGCGATGTCGAAGCGGCCGTGGACTGCAGGATGGATCGCGTGAAAGTTTTCGGGCAGGACTTCGACTGGGTTCCAGCCGAACGACTGACGAGCCGCCAGTAGTTTGACGACGTTTTCCGGTCGCGCCTCGACACACAACACGCGTGCTGCTCCGCCCGCAACGATCCCCCCTGTGTGGCAACCGTCCGAGGGACCAAACTCGACGACGCTCTTGCCCTTGAAGTCGAGGGATATGTCGCCCGATTCCGCAACCGGGACGGAGAATCCGCGGCCCGCGTAGAAATCGCAAAGCCCGGAAAAAGAATCGCTGTTGAAATCTACGAGCTTTTGCAAAGACGGGAGCGTTGCGAAGGGGAGGGCGAGCCCCCAGGACGTCAAGAGATTGGACCCGAGCTGGTCTTGCCATTGTCGAAACTGATCCCACTCGCTTTCCGACGTCGGGGAGACGGCAAAAATGTGGACTCCAGCTGAGACGGGGGGGATGGGATGGCCGAATTCCCAGTGCACGGGAATCGCGTGTTTCCCACTCGGTGCGAGGGCGGCGAGTCGATCGACGGCGTCTGCAGGACCGATCAGCTTGAACTCGTCCGGAAGCGATCGGAAAGCCTCGGTGAGGGCGACGTCCGCATTCGTTGCGTCCCCGTCAAAGAGCGTCGTGAGAAAGTCCTTGGAGGGAATGAAGGACGGAAGGACGTGCAGCCTACGGAGGATCCGGACGGCCAGCGGCAGCCGATCCGGACGACGATTGAGTGACCCCCATCTGCTCACGTAGCTTCCCCCCGGATGCAGATCCTAATCTGGAATCGAACCGGCGTCGATACGACGAAATCGTCGGTCCCAGTTGTAACGGAAGCGATCGAGCGGAACCCGGAGACTCTGTTCGAGTTTGCCGAGGAGTCGATGCGATCGCGGAACCGCCCGTGGGGCGGCGAGTCTCGAACCCAGTTGATCCCCCGCCGCTGAAACGATCGCGGATTCCGAACCTCCGTGAACGATTGCCTTTCCTCGGAGGACGCCTTCCGGTGTAAATCGGCTTCCGGCGGGAAGGGCGGTGTAGAGGAACCCCGTTCGAAAAACGTCGGCATGCATATAGGAAGAGACGAGGGCAGGGGGGAGAAAGGTCCTCGGATCGAGGAACCACGGGCCGGTATCCGACTTGCGAACCTGTCGGAGAAACGTCCGAGCGATCCGGTGGGCCATTCGCGGGGTGAGCTGGAGGACCTCGCCATGGCGAACCGGGGTTGTGGAGTACTGCCCCATCGAATCGTTGGACCGCGCAGCGACCCCGACGGCCTTCTCCAGCGCGTATCGAGCGAGCTCGCGATTGCCCGCCGAGCCCGCGATGCGAGCCACTTCGAGCAGCCAGAAGTAGCGATCGGTTCGATTTGCGACATCGCGAAGGCAGGACGTCGCCCGATCGGTCGTGCCGCGGGCGAGCATCGTGCGGGCCAGGGCGACGTGCCGGTCTTCACTGAACGGACTTCCATCCAGAGACTTGAGCATCACGTCCCAGGTTGGGATCGCACGCTCTGGAGCGTTTGATAGAACGGCGGTATCCGCCAAGCCATAAGAAGCTTGCCGAGCGGAAAACGAGTCTGCAAACAGACGACGAAATCCGAGTTGGGGCGTTTCCGCGGATGGTTCGCTCGCTAGCGGGGCCCGCGGTTCGATCAGGCGTTTCGCACGGTCGAAGGGAGACTCGGCGCCTTCGAAATTCCGCAGATCCCAGAACGTTCGGCGGTAGAGGGTTGCGTTGTCGTCGTCGCACGCGGAGGCGACTCGGATCTCGACCGACAGCCGGTTGCGTTCAGGCGTTTGCGAGGATGACCCGTGAAAGTGTTGCGAGTGAAACAGGATCATGTCGCCCACGTCGAGCGGGATCTGGAGTGGATCCCCGTACCCCCATTTGGCGGGGTTGAGTTCGCCCTGGTAGTCCGGGTAGTAGGGCTTCGATTGGCGGTAGGCATTCGGGAAAAGAACCAACGTCTGCTTTTCGCTGAGTGGGTGCAGTGCGAAGAAGAAGTTGATCTGAAACGTCTGGTGCGCCACATCGAGATCGCGGTGGACACCGGCCGCCATGTGGCTGCAGATCATCGGTTCCACATCGTTGGCTTCGGGTTCACGTTCGTCCCGAAACCGGTTCCCCACGGCCTCGCGCAAGTTCGCGTGAAGAAACGGAAGCACGAACCGAAAATGGCCGGTATCGATCTTGATGGGCTTCGGAAGCCCCAGCCGCGAAACGAAATCCGAAAAAAGACACGAGACGAAGCGGCTGTCGCGGAGTTCACGCAGTTCGAGATACAGCGCTTCGAGCACCGGAATCGTGAATCGCTGAGGGTCGTCCAGCTGTGCGCGGACTTCGTCCGCATCCGTCGAGGGCATCGCCGCGGCCACCCGATCAACCAAGAAGCCCCGCAGCTGATGGATCTCGGGCAATTGTCGAACGATCACGATCTCGCCGCGCTGCAAGCGAGCGAACCCGGATGCGGCTCCATCCTCAAAGGGAGTACGGGGTAGCTCAGTGGGCGCGGGAATCGTCACGTGCCCAGATTAGCGCTCTAGCGTGTCCGTTCGACCGCAAAGATCAAATACGTGCGCCAAAGCGGCTCGGCGGACGGATCCGATCGCGGACGTCTTCGAGGATCAGATAGAGGGCCGGGACCAGGAGCAGCGTTATGAAGGTGGCGAAGAGAATTCCGTAGCCCAGGGAAATTGCCATGGGGATCATGAAGCGCGCTTGGCGGGAGGTCTCGAAGATCATCGGTGCGAGGCCGCCAAACGTGGTGAGCGTCGTCAACAAGATGGGACGAAAGCGGCGCGTCCCGGCGCGCATGATGGCCTCGTAGGCAGTCGCCCCCTCCTGGCGTCGGCGGTTGGCGTAGTCGATCATCACCAGCGAATCGTTCACCACCACGCCCGAGAGCGCGATGATTCCCATCATGCTGATCACACTCAGGCTGAAACCCATGATCCAGTGCCCGAGAACCGCACCCACGATGCCGAAGGGGATGGCGAGCATCACGATGGCGGGCTGCAGGTAACTGCGAAACGGCAACGCGAGGACGGCATAGATGGCGAGCAACGCCACGAGAAATCCATTGCGCAGGGCCGCCAGGGATTCCCGCATGTCGGCCTGGCGCCCTTCGAAGCTGGTGGCGAGCCCCGGGTAGTCGCGCACCAGCTGCGGAATCTCCTGGGTCCGCACCGCGGCAAGCACTTGGTTGGTCTGATCCTGGGGGGTTACGTCGGCGGTAACGGAAACCGTGCGTCTTCCATTGCGGCGATTGATGCGCGTGTAGGCGCGCCCGCGTTCCACTTCCGCGATCTCCAGCAGCGGTACGTCGGTTCCGGCCGGCGTGCGGATCAACAGGTGCTCCACATTCGCGAGGCTCACGCGTTCGCGCTCGGGACGACGCACCTGAACCTTAACCTCATCCCGACCGCGTTGCTGACGCAGCGCCTCCGCGCCGTAGAACGCGTCGCGTACCTGGCGCGCCACATCGGCGGAAGAGAGTCCCAGGCTGCGCGCGGCGGGGAGCAGACGAAAATCGAGTTGGGGTTTTCCGGGCGAGTAGCCGTCGTCCACGTCCTTGGTGTTGGGGAACTGCTCGAGGGTTGCGGCGAGCTGCTCACTGGCGCGATCCAGCACTTCGACGTCGCGGTGGGAGAGTTCCACCGTCAACGCGGCACCGCGCCCGGGACCGCCGGCGTTCGACTCGAAGCGCAGGGACTCGACTCCGGGAATGGCGCCCACCGCCTCGCGCCAGCGACGGGACACTTCGGCGGTAGAGAGCGGCCGCACGCCCGGCGGCGTGAGGTAGACGTCGACCTCTACGCTGTTCTCCTCGATCAGGGCGAAGGTTCCGGTGACGAGCGTTTCCCCCCCGCCCGCATCCGCCACGGCCCGCGCGCCGTCCAACAGTCGATCGCGCACGGACTCCGCCGCCGCCAGTGGGCTTCCGAAGGAAAGTCGCGCCGTCGCCACCGCGCGATCCGATTCCACGCGCGGCATCAACACCATGCCCAAGCGCCCGGAGACCACATAGGCGATGATGACCACGAGCACCCCCACGCCCGCCGCAACCGTGACGTAGCGATAGCGCACCGCGGTAGCGAGGAAAGGCGCATAGCGCCGCTCGACGAAGTGCGTGAAGTGGCGCTGCACCGCATCGCGAAACCGCTGCAACCGTCCCCGCCGCGACGGCGACGCGTGGGCGAGATGAGATGGCAGAATCAGCAGCGACTCGATCCACGAAATCACGAACACGCTCCCCACCACCAGGGGAATCGAATACCAGATCTTCCCCAACCGACCCGGCACCAGGGCCAGGGGCGCAAAGGCAATCAGGTTGGTGAGAATGCTGCTCCCGATGGGCGTCGCGACGTCGCGCGCCCCCTTGATCGCCGCCTCTTCGGGCTCCATCCCGCGCTCGCGGTGCTCGTGGATGTTCTCGCCCGCCACGATGGCATCGTCCACCACGATTCCGAGCGCCACCAGGAACGCGAACATCGAGATCATGTTGATCGTGATTCCCATCCACGGCAGCAGCAGGAACGCGCCGAGGAAGGAAGTCGGTATGCCCATGGTGACCCAGAAGGCCAGGCGCGGTTCGAGAAAAACGCCCAACACACACAGCACCAGCGTGAGTCCCAACAGCAGATTCTTCACGAGCAAGTCGCGGCGTTGGGTGTAGATCTCCGAATCGTCGTCCTGGATTGCGATGCGGACACCTGGCGGGAGGTCCGCTTCGATGTCCGCCAGGGCCCGGCGCCCGGCTTGGGAAACACTCACGGGCGTCTGGTCTCCCACGCGGAATACGTCCAGTCGAATGGCGGGCAAACCGTTGTAGGTGGCATTGCGATGGGTGTCCTCGAACCCCTCACTCACCTGCGCGACGTCGCCCAATCGCAAGGACGCCCCAGACGCCGTGGTAACGATGGGGATCTCGGCGAACTCGTGGGCCCAGTTGCGCCGTTCCTTCACCCGCAACAGCACCTCACCACCCGGGGTGTCGATCTTCCCCCCCGGAACATCGAGAGCCGTGCTGCGCAGGCGTGAGGCGACACCGGATAGTGTCAACCCGTAGCGCCGCAGATCCGCCTGGGAGATCTCCACGTGGATCTCCGTCGCACGCGCGCCGCGCAAGTCGACCTGGGTGATTTCGGATTCTTGCAGGAGCCGATCGCGCAGCTGCTCCGCCAGGTCGCGCAGCACGAACTCCGCGACGTCGCCGTAGAGCTGCAGCTCCAGCACCGATCGTCGGCGCAGAGCCAGGCTGACCCGCGGCTCCTCGGCGTCGACGGGGAAGGTGCGCACGCGCGCCACGGCCTGCTGAATGTCCTGGAAGACGCGCGGGGCATCTGCATCCTCGTCCATCTCGACGACGACCGAGCCCGCGCCCTCGCTCGCGGTGGCGATCACCTCCTTTACGCCGGCGATCGTGCGCACCGCCTCTTCCACCACGAGAACGACGGCTTCTTCCACCTCCTCGGGGCTCGCTCCGGGATAGGGGACGACTACGGACACGGTATCGAGATCGAACTGGGGAAAGATCTCCTGCTGGATGCGCGTCGCCATGAGAACGCCGCCCACGATCAACACGAGCATCAAGAGATTCGGCGCCACGCGATGGTGCACCATCCAGGCGATCGGACCGCGCGCGTCGGGATCAGTCGTCACGGGATGCTTTCGGCGTAGGCGGCGGCGTTGCCGTGGCCTCGCCCGATTCCGAATCGGATTCGCGGGTGCGCAGCGCCATTCCCGTTACCGGTGAGGAGAGATCCGACTTCACCAAGCGTTCGCCGGCGCGAAGTCCTTCGCGAACGAGAACGCGGTCTTCGCTGCGGAAGACCACGCGAACCTCGCGGATCTCGAGTGCGTCGTCCGATCCCATCACCCACACGCGGTCTCCATCGCGCAACAGCGTGCGATCGAGGGCCACCACGTTGTCGAGGGAATGCCCGTCGATGCGCACGTTCACGAAGGAGCCGAGCAGCAGCGGCGGCACACCCGGGTCGTCGGACTCGAGCGCCAACGGGTCTTCCACCCGAACCAGCACGCGGGCCATGCGGCCCTCGTGTTCGAGGTCACCCAGCAAGCGCACCACGTGTCCTTCGCGGTACACACCCGGCCCCCACGCACCGGCGTCGCCGATCTGCGCCACCGATCCGGTCTCCTCCGGTGTGCTCGGGATCTCGATCCAACGCAGCTGGTTCACGGGCACCACGACTTCCACCCAGTAGTCACTCGTGCCGACCAGCGTGGCCAGAACGGTTCCGGAATCGACGCGCGTGCCGAGCTCGACACCCCGCTCGCGCACCCAGCTGTGAAACGGCGAGCGCACTACCGTGCGCTCGAGGTCGAGTTTCGCCTGGGCGAGGGCGGCTTCCGCCGCGCCCACGCGAGCGCGCACGCGATCGAGCTGGGGCTCGCGCAGCACGAGGTCGCGATCCTCTTCGGACACGCTTTCGCCGAGCAACTCGAACTCGAGACGCGCCACGGACTGATTTCCCTGCTCCATGCGGAGGTCCGCGCGGTGCTGAGCCAACTCGCTCTCGCGCTGACGCACAGCGAGTTCGTAGTCGCTCGGATCGACGCGCAGCATCACCTGGCCGGGCTCGAAGCGGCCGCCGGGCACGAATTCCGGACTCACTTCCACAACGCGCCCGCTGACCTGGGGTTTCAACACGACTTCGCGCGTCGCTACCACGGTCCCCATGGCGACGACCTGCGTGGTCGCGGTCGAGACTTCCGCGGGAACCACCTCCACCAGGCGCGCACGCAACGGACGCGCCTTCCGCTCGGCAACCGGGCTGGTCTCGATCACCACCACCGCGAGGACCGCGCAGCCGGCGAGGATCGCAATGGGAATCAGCGCCGCGCGCCAACGGGGCTGCGAACCCTGGGGCGTCGCGCCCGACACCGTGACTTCGGCGCCCTCGACTTCGACCGTACGCAGGGGGCCACGACGCTTCGGGTCCGGTTCGGTCACGACGTCGTTTCCGAGCTCTCGCGCCGGTTGCGGCCCTCATGCCGTTCTTCCACCACCGCCAGGTCCGCGGGCTCGAGTTCGAAGCTGCCGGCCAGGGCGCGGTGCAACGCGATCCGGAAATCCAGGAGCTCGCGTCGCGCCGTCACCAGACTGCGCTCGAGCGTCTGCTGGCTCGCCAGGGCATCGAGCACGTCGAGATAGTTTACGGCGCCCTTCAGATAGCGATCGCGCAGTCGCTCCAGGGTCTGGCGTGCAAGCGTGGATTGGGCCTCCAGGCTCTCGATCAAGTCGCGTTGTCTCGCTTCCTGCACCAACGCGTCCTCGACCTCGCGCAACGCGATCAGGACCACCTGGCCGTAGCCGTGAATGCGTTCGGAAACCAGCGCCCGCGTGCGATCGATTTCCGCCCGACGCCGGCCGCCATCGAACAACGGCGCCACGAGATTTCCGGCCAGCGTAGCGATCCAGTTGTCCACGACATCGGCGATCTCTTCGGCCCCGAAGCCCGGTTTTGCGCTGAGGCTCAAGCGCGGATAGCGGTCCGCCCGCGCGGCGTACAGTCGGCTGTCGGCGGCGAGAATGTCGAGATAGGCGCGGCGCACGTCGGGCCGGCGCTCGAGCAATGCGGCAGGCAAGCCCGTCTGGGGCAGCGGCCCGGGAACCGGCATTGTTTCGGCGTCGGGAAACACCACCTCCACGGGCGGTCGCCCGAGCAACACCGCGAGTGCGTGTGCGGCCACCTGGGCACGCGCGGACACCTGGGCCCGTTCACCGCGGCGTTGCTCGACCAATTGACGTTGGCGCAAGACGTCCGCGGCAGCCGATTGGCCCGCACGAAAGCGCATGGTGACGAGGCGCAGCACCTCTGTGTTGGTCCGGATCTGCGCGTCGAGCAACGCGAGCTGCCGCACCTGCTCGACGACCGAATACCACTGACTCGCGACCTGTCCCGTCAGCACGATGGCAGAAGCGTTGACCTCCGCCTGACTTGCTTGTGCATCGAAACGCGCGGCGTTGCGCGCGGCGCGCAGGCGGCCGAATAGATCCAACTCCCAGCTGAGATCCAGTCCCACGCGATAGTCTTCTTCGTGTTGCGTTCCGCTCGTGGTCGTTCGGTCCGGGCGATCTGACCAGGTCGAAGTCGCTCCGCTCTCGGTGTCGAGCGCTGGAAGCAGCGGCGCCCCCTCCCGTCGCGCCACCGCGCGCGCCTGGGCGAGGCGATCCCACAGTGTCGCGAGGTTGAAATTTTCGCGCAGGGCTTCGTCGATCAGAGAATCGAGCGTGGGATCGTTCATGGACTCCCACCAGCGATCGGCTCTCGGCTGCACACCATCGCGGGAGAAGGCGCTGGGGAGATCGACGGGGGGGGGCACCGCCGGCGTTCCCGCGCACGCGCCGAGGACGGTGCACGCCAGCACGAGCGCCACACACTTGGCGCACGAGCGCGCCGTTCTCCCCGCGCACCCGGTTGCCGCGTGTCGCGCATCCAACCGACCGATTCCCATCCTTCGCCAATCCTCCTGCGCGACTTCCATGGGCGGCATCCCGAGCGGCCCATCTCCCGGGGTTTAGACGCGCGAGGCGCCCAACCGGTTTACCCCGAAGAGCTGCAGTGTTCCCTGCAGGACGTATCGGGCAATCGCGATTCCGACCCAATGGAAGGGGGGAGTTCCGATCCCCATCGATGCATGAAAGGCATGAGGGCGGGCGAAATGAGCGCTCCGATCACACAAAGACCCGAGTCGGAATCACCTCAGCCCGCCCGCGAGACGGGGGTCTCCATAGCGGGAGTCGGCGACGACTGCGATCGGATGGTGGCGCTCGGGGGGAGAGCTCCAGGCGATGATCCGGTCGGGGCGCACGAGGATGCAGCCCTTGTCGTCGATCTCTCGGCAGCGGATCCAGTCGCCGTCGACGTCGTTGACCGCGAGCCCGAGCGAAACCTGCACGCCCGTGACTTCGATGCCGAGCTCAACGGAGACCTTCGCGGCGGCATCGAGCCAGCGCTGTCCACCGGCGCCCGTGACGAGGGTGAAACGGTCGTAGGCGCAGAGGTCGAGAGTGGAGACTTCCCGATCGCCGATGGCGAGCCACGCATGGGGAATCGGACTGCCGGGATGGCTGACAGAACCTGCGCAGATACCCGCTCATCCCATTGCTTTCATACACCTATGAATCGATCCCCATTTCGGTCGATGCTTTGTTTGCCTCTCGAATCGTGAGAGTTGGCCTCCTTAATCGTGAGAGTTCGACGAGGAACCCTGAATTCGAAACGAGTAAAATTAATCTCCAGAGCGGTGTGCCAAGGAGGAATGCAGTTGACGTTGTTTGCTCGAATCATGCTGGCGGTTGGTGTTGTCTTTACACTGTTCGGATCCGGACACGTATCGGCGCTCGAGATCGAAATGGACCCGGGGTCGTTGCTTCGGCGACTCCATACCGACGACGTCGGCTTCAACACCATGGTTTTGCTGCTCGAAGATAGCGAGATGGGCGCAGGAGGAAGCCCGATCCTGACGTTTCGGATAACGAACCAAGGGTCGTACGGCCCGATTGGACGCCTCGCATTCGATGCACCCGTCCTATCGATCGATGATTTTGGAACGGGATTCGGGACGAGCTTTCTCGGTACCGTGGTGAACTACAACTTCGACAGCGGAACAAAGATTGCCGTCGAATTCGGGCGACTGCCTTCGGGCGTGGTCTGGCAGGATCTCGGTGGAACCTATCATGCAGGCTTCCGCGTAGTACCCGAACCGTCGAGCCTACTTCTGCTGGGGATTGGGCTCAGCGCCCTACCGTTACTTCGAAGGCGTTTCGTCTAGCGCGAGCCGCGGGGCCGACTGCCGTTCCGAGAGGCGCCGGGCTACTGGCCGCAGCCTTCCAGGGCCGTCGCATCTCCTCGTCGAACGACGTGGTATCGGTTGACTCAGTGGGCCGTCAATGTCGTGTGTCCCAGCGTGAGTCGGGGCGTCTTCTTCTCTTCCGTCAGGTTCGACCTTTCGGCTCCAAGAATGGCCGACATCACGGCACGAAGGGCCGCCTGCGGGTCGTCGACCCGGCCGGGAGAGCGCCAGGCGATGATCCGGTCGGGGCGCACGAGGATGCAGCCCTCGTCGCCGATTTCTCGGCGGCGGATCCAGTCGCCGTAGACGTCGTTGACCGCCAGCCCGAGCGAAACCTGCACGCCCGCGACCTCGATGCCGAGCTCCGCGGAGACCTTCGCGGCGGCATCGAGCCAGCGCTGTCCACCGGCGCCCGTGACGAGGGTGAAACGGTCGTAGGCGCAGAGGTCGAGGGTGGAGACTTCCCGATCGCCGATGGCGAGCCACGCGTGAGGAATCGGACTGCCGGGATGCGTCGACGGCGCGTAGTGGAGCACGGGATCGCGAGCCGGCTCAGGAGGGGGTGTGCCGTCATCCACGACCGCGCGCGACCGGTAGCGCTGCCCGAGTTCGACGCCGTGGGCGTTGAACTGGGCGTTCGTCACGTCGAGCGCAGCAAGGAGCTCGCTCCGCTGCTGCTCTCCGTTGGGGCCGTAGAGTTCGGCGAGCCGCGCATCGACCTGGTCGGGCGTCATGTCGGGCCGAAGCCCGAGGGTCGCAAACCAGCCCGTCATCTCGCGCACGCTCTGATTGGCGCGGTCGACGACTTGGCGACCCACGGGCTGACGCTCGGCATCGTAGCTGTCGAGCAGCCCATCATTCGCCACGCCGCGCACCACCAGCGCGAGCTTCCAAGCCAGGTTGTAGCTGTCCTGTATCGAGGTGTTGCTGCCCAGCCCGTTCGCGGGCGGATGGCGGTGGGCGGCATCACCGGCAATGAACAGCCTACCGCGGCGATAACGCGAAGACACCACGTCGTTGAACTGCCACGGGCTCACCTTCTTGATCGAGAACTCGACGCTGTCATCTCCGATCGCGGCACGCACGCTCTCGACCACCACGGACTCGTCGAGGTCGTTGGGGGCCAGACCGGGACGTATGAAGATCGTGCTCCACTCGTTCCACGGCTCGATGCACGTCCAGATGCTGACCAGATCCTCGCTGCCGGGCGTGACGGTGACGAAGAGCGCACCCGAACGATGCGCGGTGTAGCGAGACAGATCGGCTTCGATCCAGACAGTGACGGCGTTGCCGATCCCCGCCTCCCCTTCGAACTCGAACCCGCCGTCGCGCCCGACCACGCTGCGCGCGCCGTCGCACCCGATCGCGTATTGGGCGATCACCTCGAACTCCGCGCTGCCGTCGCGAGGACGCACGCGGGCGATGACGTGCTCAGCGTCCTGCGCGACCGCAACCACGTCGTGATGCAGCCGGATGTGGGCGCCGAGTTCCCGGGCCCGCGCGAGCAGAATCGGTTCGAGGATGTGCTGGGGGGCATTGCACATTTCGCACGGACTGGCGGCCCGGTACTCGCCGATGCGCTCGTCACCCGTGCCCCACGTCATCATGCGCGACAGCTCGCGACCGGCGAACGAGGTCGCGAAAACCTGCTTGCCCATGAGGTGGTGGGGAAGGGCTCGCGCCTTCACGCGGTCCTCGATCCCGATGTCGCGGAATATCTCGACCGCGCGTTGATTGGTGATATGGGCCCGCGGCGCGTTGGCGGTGCCGTACTTCGTCAGCGTCAACGCGTCGACGCCGAGCCGGGCGAGCAGCGACGCCGCCGTCAGGCCGGACGGTCCCGCCCCAACCACCAACACGTCGGTCCTGATCGTCTCCATCGCATCCTCCGTTGCCCGTAGTTATTCGAATGACAAGCGAAATATGTCGCAGCGAAATTAGCTTGTCAATCGAATAAATCGAGGCCGACCCAGAGCAGTGTTGGACGGCAGCCCCCGGATCGAGGGCCATCCGGGCCGGGATCAAATGAGTGAGGACGCTCGCCCTTTTAGGGCACGATCAGCCGCGCCACGTAGTCCGCATGGGTCTCGACGACCTGTGTGGTTCGGGGATCGAGGCCAGTGAGCCGACGGCACTCGGGTGCTACTGCGAACATGAGCGAGGCCGCGCCAGCGAGCACGTAGAACGCGTGCGGAACGAGAGACTCGTCGATTCCGGCGACCTGGGTCAGCCCCTTCGAGACGGCCTCGAAGCGCGGTCGCAGGTGGGTATCGACCAGCCACTTCATGCGGTCGTCGGCGACTCTGCCCTCGTCCACCATGATGCGGAAGAGCTCGGGGTGGGCCGCCGCGAACCGCACGTACTGGCGGATCGCCTCCCTTGCGCGTTCACGCGGATCGGCGAGCTCGAGTGCGTCCAAACGTTCGGCGAGCTGGCTTCCCAGCCGCTCGAAAATGCTATCCGCAGCGGCGCGCCACAGCTCATCCTTGGTCTTGAAGTGGTAGGTGATGAGGCCCTGGTTGGTTCCGGCCCGGCGAGCGATCTCGCGTGTGCTTGCGCCAAGGAAGCCCTGCTCGGCAAACGTCTCGATCGCCGCTTCCAGGATTCGCTCGCGGGTGGCTTCACGCTGTCGCTGCCGCGCGGTGGTGTCTGCCGCCATGCAATGGACTTTATTCGTTTGACAAGTCAAATGCAACAGCGTGCAATTCGGATATTCGATTGACAAGTCATTTTCAGGCTTCGAACAGGGGACTCTGCCCGACCGCGGCACCTCCTCATCACTCTTGGAGTGCGCCACCTCAAGCAAATTGCGAGTCGCGGGCTGACGAGCCCCTTCTAGCGAACATTCGTTCGGTGGAATGGAACGCCTGGAGAACGGCACTCATCGTCGGAAATCGAGGTTCGTTGTGCATTTGATGAAAACCCTGGCATTCACCCTTGTTGCTGCTTCCCTTTGCGTTCTTGTGGGTTGTTCTGCGCCCAACGATCCGAGTCGCTATGGCGTTGATTCCGGCGGCGTCGATTGGTTGGATGAACCCAATAGCCAACTGATTGCCCAACGCGGCCGCGAAACCGGTTTCAAGTGGGTGCGCGTGTGGATCAATTGGGAGGGCATAGGGCGTAGAGCCGATGGTCATTGGGATTTTGGGCATGTCAGCCAGCGATATCAACGGCTCGTCTCCGAAGGCTATTCCTTGATTCTCGTGCTGTCGGGATCCCACGAGGATTTGCCGGGAGAAGACCTTCGAGACGACACCGCGCGCAAGTCCTGCAACAAATCAATCTATTCCTGGGCTCAGCCTCCGGCGCGCGTCGCAGGCGATGCCAGGGCACAACACTTTTACGGATTTGCCCGAGATGCAGCCAGTCAGCTCGGTCACCTCGTAGCGGCCTTCGAATTGTGGAATGAACCCAATACGTGTCGGCGTTGGCAAGGAACCAAACAAGATTACAAGGACCTCGTTCTCGCGCCGGGGTACTACGGGATCAAAGACTCGGGACAGATCCCGGGATATGTCGTTGCTCCGGCTACCGCGGGCGGATTCGACAAGAGCTGGGTGGAGATGTCCAATTCGAACCGAAACTACGTGGTTCCGCTCGATTACGTTTCGTTCCATAGCTATGGATCGGTTGCCACTACGAAGGCGCGAATGAACAACATGTGGACGTACTTTACGAGCCATCCCAATCTACCCGCCAAGGGCTATTGGCTAACGGAGTTCGGCCACGGGACGACCAAGTCGAACGGCAACCCCAGCTTCAATGACGACGTGTGTGGTTTTAGCTCAGTGAACAATCCGGGTGCAGCGGCCACGAGCATTTACTCGCATTGCCGAGCATTCGGTGCTTGCAACAAGATCTTCTACTTCACCCTCAGCGACCACGTCTACGACAACCGAAACGGTTTTTGTGATGTCGGAATCTTCGATGTCGACGGAAACCCCACGAGCGATCGTAAAGGTAGACGCAAGGCCGACGCAATCCGCGCCGACATACTCGAATGGGATGACCGCTTGTGATTTCAACGCTTGGGTGAGTCGATTCGAGCGGCGCCTAAAACAACCGGGTCCCGAATCGCTCGCCCTTCGATGCGACTCAATCCACAGAGCCACGGCCAAGGCCGCAGGTTCGTTTCTAGCAGCCGGGGCCTGTGCAGCCCAGGCTCAAGGACTCACACAGATCTCCGCAATGCGGTCCGGGAGGTAGGTTGAAGAGTCCGAAGGACGCAGTGATATCTGTGCCCGAAATCACCTGCCCGAGGTTGTCTAGATCGAATCGCGCGCAGGGAACCGTTCCCGACACACCGCAATCGTTTCCTTCTCGACTCCGGTTGAAGGAAGCGAACAGCTCGGCCAGGTCCGTGCCGCTGACGACTTGTCCGGCGTTACTGAACTTTGCATCGCACTGGTTGCCGAAACCGTCGGCGTCGTCGTCGAGCTGGCCGCCGGTGGTCGTCTGGAAGGATTGGCGTTCGGGGGTGCCGAGACTGCCCATGCGCGGGTTGAATATCGTGCTGCAGTTGTCGCATGCATCGCCAACACCATCCCCGTCGCTATCGGGCTGCAGACTTACGAGATTGGCGGCGAGCGATTCGATGGGTGGGTTCACGACCGTCGGGCAATTGTCGGTTTCATCGGGCTCGCCGTCGCCGTCGAAGTCGCAGGCGGGAAGGGCGGTGTTGAGAAACTCGGATGGAGCGACGTCGAAACTCGCGCCGGTTGTGTCCGGGGGCAGGCTGGGGTCGCGGTAGATCAGGTTGATCTCCGCGTCGTTTCCACCGCCTGTGGTGAAGGTGCCGTTTAGGGTCATCTGGCGTTTTGCCTGGATCTCGATGGTTCCAGGCGGACCGGTCTGGAGCGTCGACGTGGCTGGAACGATCACCCGACACCCCTCCAGGTCAATCGATCCGAGGAATCCCGTGGCGGACAGGGATCCAACTTCCAGTACGCCGTCCGCTGCCTCGATGCCGATCAAACCACCAAACGAAGGATGGTGGGATGTCACGGCGGCGTTGAGCTTGACCCCGCGGCGTCCCTCAATTTCAACCTCGGTGCCATGGATCGTCGCGTTTACCTCGACTTCCTCGGCTTTGAGGAAGATGCTTGAACCATCCCCACCGGCCAGCATGGCGGCGTTCGTGACAATCCGGGCTGCGATGATGTCGATGAAACCGAACGCGCCACCGAACGTCAGGGCGCCCTGAGCGTCGAATTCCCCCGTCGTTTGGACTGCCAGGCTTCCTCCATCGGGTCCGGAGCCGGAAACTTCGTGAAGCGTGACCGGGCCGAGTGCGTCGACCGTCATCGAGCCGCCCAATACACCCGTCAGGTCGACGGGACCCGCATAATCAACGGATGTGGAAGCCATGAAAAGTTCTCCCGAATCTCCAGCGCATTCGGAAATTCCTCCCAGGAGGATGGCGCCGGCGCCTGGGTTGCAGAACGTCGTCGTCTGGGCGCCGGACTCGAGGGGGGTGCACGTCCCCCCGGAAATCTCCCCGTCCGCAAACAGGCGTGCAGTACCGCCATGGGCACCTCGCAGGTCGATTGCCGATCCGTCGGATGCGCCGGTTCCGGCGATTTGGATGTCGCCAACATCGACATTGATCTGCACGTTCCCACCCTTGACGGCTGGACAACTGCCGGCTCCCTCGATGCCCCCGGTCGTCGTCATCTCGAAACCGCCAGCGCTCAATGTCATCGAAGCCTCCGGCAATAGGTCGAGAATTCCCTGGAGCTCGACCTGGCGATTTCCGAAGTCGAGATTCGTACAGTCGCCAATCGCGTGCGTTCCGGTAATGAAGCAGGGATCGCCGGTACACAGGTCGTCTTCGGGCGCGCCGAAACTCAGTGCGACCTGCACTGTGCCTCCGGGCGACCAGAGGGAACCCGCAGTGTCCAACGTAAAGGAGTCCGGCGTGAAGGAAAGATCCGATTGTGAGATGGCGGTGGTGTTTACGGCGTCGATGATCGTTGCGCCGACGATGGTCGGGATCGTCCCGTCTGGATCCGTGAACGTCAGGTGACAGGCTTCGAAGGGCGGGTCCGGACAGAAGTGGACGACGTCGGGTATCAATGACTTGAACTCAACGTTCCCCGCGACATCGAAGTCTACTTCGAAGACAGGCGTTTCGTTGAAGCTGAAACTGAACTCGGTTTCGGGGACGATCGGGACCGGCCCGGTTTCGGGTGTGAAGCCATTCTCTTCTGCTTTGATCGATCGACAATCGAGCGGTTCGGCCCCGACTTCGAACGCCGATCCACTCATCCCCAATCCGACGACCAACCCAAGTACCGCACCCATTCCACCCGGGATCCATTTCATCGCCACTACCTCCGTCAGGCCCCGCCATTCTGCACCACAAATTCGAAGTAAGGGGCAACTCCTACAGTCGATGGGTATGAAGATGAAGCCGCAGCGTCTTCGCTGTCGGGAAAATTCCCTACTCGGGGTCACGTCTCGAAACAACGGACTGGTCGGGATCAGCCCTTCGGAGGGGTGATTCAAGCCAGGCTCGCCTCGGACAACCCGGGCGATGACACGATGTTTCTGAGAACGTGTTGGCCGACAACGGGGGGCACGTAAAACGCGAATCCCCCTGCGACGACGTTCTGGACCTGGGCTCCAATATCTGCGACGGCGGCTTCCTCTGTAACATCGTCGACTAGCGCTTGGTGAGCCCCGGCCACTCAGGAACCACATCCCGGTAGCCGAAAAGATGCGTATGGCCACCGAATTGGCAGGTGCCCGCCACCACGCTCCCGGCACGTAACGCGACCTCCACCATCGATGTAGAGTTTTTCTAGGACACTGCATCCAAATCCTTCAGAACAGCACCTATACCCTCGAAACCGACGATCAGCGTTCCAAACGAACGAGGAGGCTCGAGTCATGGAGAACATTGGAACCGGAGCCGGGCTTGCCGCGGCGGGATTCTGGCTTTTCATTGCCGCCACGATTGCCGTTGGGGTCTGGGACGGCATTCGCAAACGGGATGCACAGCATGAGACGCTGCGTCGTGCCATCGAAAGTGGCCAGCCCCTGGATGACGAATTGGTGAACAAACTGCTTTCCTTGACCGGAAACGGCAAGAACCTGGCGCGTGATCTCAAGGTCGGCGGCTTGATTTTCTTGTCACTGGCACCGGGTCTCGTACTCATGGGCTACATCCTGTCTGTAGCCCTGGCGACAGAACTCCTAGGCATCATGTCAGCCGTGGCCGGATTGATACTCTGCCTCAGTGTGGGGTTCCTCGTGGCGGCGGCAGTGGTTGATCGCGGGTACCACGACGCTGATTCCCTTGATGGCATCAACCCCTAGGAGATTCTCGCATTGCCCGACCTTTCGAAAACGGCTGAGCCGATGGTCGTGGGTTTGGCAAGAGCGGGTGACGAACAGGCATTCACAGAACTTGTAAGACGCAGGCAGGTCTTGATTCGCAATCTAATGCAAAGACTCAGCGGAGATCGAGAACTGGCGCGGGACCTTGCTCAGCAGGTTTTTCTACAAGCGTGGCGGGACATCGGCAAGCTACGTAGCCCCGACAAGTTTTCTGCCTGGCTCAAGCGCATCGCGGTGAACACCTGGAATCAACATTTGCGAAAACACCTGAATCAGAAAATTCTCGATGGTGACTCAGCGCTGGAATCGCCCGGTCTGCGCCGGCAACCCGGGATGGTCGTGGACCTGGAAAGTGCTCTGTCAACATTGCCGTTGAACGTAAGGCTTTGTGTAGTACTGGCCTACCACGAAGGGTTATCCCATCGAGAGATCTCGACACTGACAGATTTCCCCCTGGGCACGGTGAAATCGCATGTCAAACGGGGCTCAGACCGCCTGCAATCTCTGCTGGCGGATTACCAGGGCGCTTCCAATGACTAGAAAAACGGCCATTGACCTGCATGGACTTTTTGCAGACGAGCAACCGGATTGCGCAAGCGATGAATTCGTAGAGAGTGTCTCGGCACTGATTCGAGTGGCTCAGCGTCGCCGGTGGTTACGAAGATTCGGATTGGCCTTGTCGTTTGCGCTGCTGGGATGGCAGTTTCAGGGCCTGGCGGTTGACCTGTCCAGAGTGTTGTTGGTTCAACTGGTTGAACTCGAACCGGGCCTGGCTTTCGAAATCCTTGCCCCGATCAACAGCATCGGTGCCTTGTTGTCATCGCTGTTACTGCTCGTGCGCGGATTCCATCGGAGGCTGCTCGCTGGCTAGCCCGCGGCGGCTTCGTGAAGGGCTCGGTAGCACCGGCGGCTATCGGACGAGGTCCCGCTAGCGCTGACCTATCGCTTCGATTGCCGCGATCGACGCACCGAAAATCTCTTCGTTGGACAGAATCTCCACAACTCCGTCGCCAATGAACTGCACGCCGACGCAGACGAGCAGGAATCCCATTACGCGGGTCAGCACGGTCACCCCCGTCGAACCGAGCCAGGCGACGATGCGTCGGGCGCTTCGCAACACGAGCCACGACGAGTACGCGACCAACACGATTCCGAGCGCTATGGCGCCGTACTCCCAGGGGGTCTCGGCGCCCGCCGCCATGCCGACGGTCACTGCGATCGAGCCCGGACCGCTCAGCATCGGCATCGCCAACGGCGTGAAAGCCAGATCGGTCATCTGGCGGATCTCCTCCCGATGGGTCTCGCCCACATCGGGATCGGGCTCCGGGCTCAGCATGTCGAATCCGATCCGGGCGACGATGAGCCCTCCTGCGATGCGAAGCGCCGGGATCGAGATCCCGAAGAACTCCATGATGAGGGCGCCGGCGAACAGTGAGGCCAGCAGCACGATCGCCATGTAGATGCAGGCCCGCCGAGCCTGATGGCGTGCCTGGGTCTCGGTGAAGCGCTGGGTGATCGCAACGAAGACAGCAGCGGTGCTAAAGGGATTGGCGATGGGGAGTAGGCCGACAAAGGTGCCGAGCACGGCGCTCAAGAGATCGAAAGGCATCTCGGCATGCTAGTCGATCTGCGGCGCGGGCCTTCGATTTGCGCACAGCGAGCGGAGACCTTGCCATAATGACCGACCCGCTCGACTCGAATCGACATTCTCCGGGTGGTGTTCCCGGTTCAATGTTCCGACCCATCATTTTGTAGGACGTCGAACCGCCCCGAGCTTGCCGGAGGCTCCCTTACTTGCGACGATGGAATCATGGCAAGAAGTAGTAGATTGTCACAAGAGGTTCTGGGACTGGATGCGCACCCGAACTCGCGCCATTCAGCCCGAGTGCGCATCTGTTTCTTTCGGCGCTGGGAGTCGCGACTACAATGAGAATTCTGGGGGAGCTGATCGATAACAACCGCCGCTGGGCGCAGAATATGGTGACGCTCGATGCTGGCTACTTCGCGCGGCTAGCGGATCACCAGAAGCCTGAATTCCTCTGGATCGGTTGTTCGGACAGTCGCGTTCCCGCAAATCAGATCGTGGGACTTGACCCGGGAGAAGTCTTCGTTCATCGCAACATCGCCAATGTTGTCGTCCACAGCGACTTCAATTGCCTGAGCGTCCTCGAGTTCGCTACCGAAGTCTTGAAAGTGAAACATGTGATCGTGTGCGGACACTACGGCTGCAGTGGAGTCAGAGCAGCCGGAGAGAACCACCACCTCGGACTGATCGACAATTGGCTGAGACACATCCGCGACGTAAGGCACACGCACAACGCGATTCTATCCCGAATTGCAGATGAGAGCGCCCGCGCTGACCGGCTCTGCGAACTCAATGTAATCGAGCAGGTGCGCAATGTGTGTCACACAACAGTCGTGCAGGAGGCATGGGGACGAGGACAAGAGTTGTCCGTTCACGGATGGATCTATTCCGTCCGGGATGGTCTGATCAAAGACCTTGATGTCACTACGACGAATCAAGCAGAAATCGACGAGGCCTATCGAGTCGTAACGGGCAACGATTCGTAGCCACCCAAAAGTCTGTGGTTGCGAATGCTTCGTTCGCTCGATCCCTAACCGACGGGTGTGCGACCGTCCGGTCCGGTATCCACGATCCAGTCACACATGCCGAATGACGCTGAGGTCATAGAGACGTACGGCCACCTGAGCTAAGGGGCGCGCCAACGCAGCGCCATTGCCTGGGCCTGGCGGCTGTAGTCGATCGACTCGCCGAGGATGCGTGCCGCCTCCTGGCCGGCGTGGAAGCCGCGCGAGTTCTCGCTACTGATGTAGTCCAGCCGCCACATGGCTTTGCGCTGCAGCTCGAAGGCGGCGGCGAGTTGCTGCTCCGTCGCGCCAGCGGCCTTGGCTTCGAGGATCGCATCGAGCATGTCCGTCATTGCGGCCGCGGCCCGCTCGAGCAGCGCGGTGGTGCGGCCCTGGATCGTCCCGACCCGCGCGCGCAGTGCGTCCTCGGCGATGTTGTGGCACTGCTGGCAAGCATTGTTGAGGTTCATCATCGGGCTCTGCACGTTGTGCGAACTGACCTTCATCGCGCCTTCGCGTTGGTAGGGCATGTGGCAGTCTGCGCAGCTCACGCCGCTTTGCGCGTGCACGCCCTGGCTCCACAGCTCGAACTCCGGATGCTGGGCCTTGTAGACCGGAGCCCCGGTCTCGCCATGCTTGTAGTCGTAGAAACGCGTGCCGTCGGGGAACGTCGTCTCGTCCCAGAACCGCTCCAGCTGTTCGACCTTCAGGCCGTTGCCCCAGGGAAACGTGAGGGTCTGCTTGTCGGCGCAGTAGTACTCGACGTGGCACTGGCCGCAGACGAAGGATCGCATCTCCTGACGGGTGGCGAGGAGGTTGGGATCGTAGGGCCGCTCGCGGTCGCCCCGGCGCCAGCGTTCGACGCTGGGGAAGTGCGGCACCGGGGCGTCGCTCCGGGCTAGGGCGTCGATGCCGTTCACGAAACCGGGGCGCGTGACGCGGATGGACATGGTTGCGGGATCGTGGCAATCGACACAAGTAACCGGGTGTGCCTCGCCAACCGGGGCGTGGTCCTCGGGCAGGGCTTCGCCGGCATACTCGCCGGTGTAGCCGCCGCGCGGTGCCTGGGGGAAGATCGGTTCGTCCTCGCCGGGCGTGCCGTCGGGCATGGCCTGGAGCATCGCCAGCACCTCACCGTAGGGCTTGCGGCTGACCTCTTCGAAGCCGCGAATGACCGCAGGCATGTGGAAATCGGCGGCGAGGCTTTGCTCGTCGGCGGGCAGGTCCATGGCTTCGAGACCGACCTTCCGGTAGAGGACGGAGATGGAAGCGTGGCAGTGCAGGCACGCTCCGGCCTGAGGCTTCTTGGTAACGCGCTCCGTTACGCCCTGGTCGTAGAGCATGTACGCGTGACCACGGGCTTCACGGTAGTCGATGCTGAAGGCGTACCCGGCGTAGAGGCGTTCGAGCCAGGGGTGGGTTTCGAGTTTGCTCTGCGGCAAGGCGCTGCTGCCGCCGTAGAACTCATCGCCTGCCGTGGATTTCCAGCCATCGAACTGGCGCGGCCAGTTCCTGCCCCAGGGCTCGGGATCGGTGCTGATCTCGCTGACTTCGGCAGTGCGAACGAACGGCGTGCGGGCCTCTTGCTTGCGCGCGAACATGGTGATCAGTACCCACGTGACCAGCAGGGTGGCAGCCACGGCCGTGACGAACACGAGCGGCAGGAGCACGCTCAGTCGCGGCCACCGGGACGGCGAGGCGGGATCCTGGATCGGTGCGGGAGCGTCGTTCATCTTTCCTCCATCTGGCCTATTGCGCACCGTCCGCGCGGCCCGATTCGATTAGCGTTGCGCGTGCCCGACATCGTCGTGGCAGTGGACGCATAGCAGCATGTCGCCGCCCGGCTCGGCCGGGAGCATGTGGTCGACCAGATCGTTGTGACAGTGCAGGCAAGTGCCCTGCGTCACGCGGCGGTTGCGCGGCTTGATCCGGATCGGCTCGTGGAAGGCGTTGGTCGTGAACGCCAGAGAGTGGAAAAAGCCGTTGTCGGCCTTGGTGATCCACTTTCCGACGAAGTCGTGGGGCAGGTGACAGTCGTTGCAAGTGGCGACCCGGCCGTGGCTGGACTGGAGCCAGGAGTCGTAGTGTCCCTGCATGACGTGGCAGTTGGCGCAGGCCGCGGGGTCGTTCCTCAGGTACGCCGCCCCGTCGCCGTAACCGAAGGTGAAGGCGCCCAGGCCGCCCAGCAACCCCAGGGCCCCAGCGATGCCGAGCGGCAGCACGCGCGCGAGAAAGGTCGGGGGGAAAAGAGGATCGATGGGTGTGACCCCGTTTCGGTGGTGAGGAGAGCGACGACTCTCCATGATGTTGCACGGACCGTGATGCTACAACCCCCGATGAAGGCCTGCCCGCCGACCTGATCATCGGTTCGTGCCTTCTCAAGGGCAGGTCGTGTCAGTTCCGCAGTGGTTCAAGCCGAGTGGGAGGCACGCGGGTGTTCCTTGGTTCCCGTCTGTCGCATCCGACGTTCCGTTGTTGCTGGTGATGACGTTTTCGGAATACCGAGCGGTGGGGGGCGAGCCCGTGCAGTGAATCGCTTCGCCGCCATTGTTCCGGATCGTGTTGCTCGAGATGAAGCTCCCTGGACCGGCAGAGACTCCCCGAATCGAGTTCCCGGTGACGGCGTTGGCGATCACCGAGGATCCCAGGGAGACGGTAATGCCATCTCTGCTGTCACTTACAGCATTGTCGCGGACCACACAGCCTGTCCCGCAGAGGATGCCGGAAGCGCTCGCTCCGGAGACTGCATTTCCCCGCACGACGCTACCCGAACCCAAAATCATTCCTAGTCCGCCCGTGCTCATCACCACGTTGTCTTGGGCGCGGCCGACTTCGTCCATGGAGATTGCCGTACCGCTCGACGAGACGACCGTGCACCGTTGAACCGTACTGAAAGGCCCGGTTCCAACGGCGATTCCTCCGACGTCATCGACATGGATGTCGTCCACCCTGCCGCGCTCGCCGACACGGACCCCGTAGATGGACGTTCCACGGACCGTTCCGTTGCGCACGACGACGTGCTGTCGGCCTTCACCATCGACCTGGATCCCGCGGCCGTTGGGACCTCCCGTGCAGCCTGGAGGTGTGCCGATACAGCTCACGGGTCCCTTTACCTCGAAGCCTGCGAGATCGAAGGTGACGTAGGATGAGAGGATCTCGACGTGAGCGGTCGGTGTCGTCGTGTGCACGAGGTTACTCGTGAGCCGGTAGCTTCCGGGCTGGGTGATTGTCACCGGAAAGCCGGCTGCGTCATTCGGGAAGCAGCCGGTCTGTTGGGCACAGGTCTGGTTGATTTCCAAGACTCCGTTGTTCGCGTGTGCGGGAGAACCGACCAAGAGCGCGACGATCGGCGAAGCAGCGAGAAGCAGTGGCATGACGACGTACACAGAAAACCTCTCGAAGGTCACAATACGACACGGCTCACTGGGAATTGCCTGCCTCGCGGGCCGCCGCTTCTGATGCTACGCGGGGCCTTGGCATCCCCTCGTCGGAAGGCTGCCTAGGGTCGCCGGGATCGGAGCACGAAGAGGACCGCCATGGCGCCCACCGTCAAGGTGAATGTGGCCGGTTCTGGAATCGGATTTGCGCCGAAATATATTTGGATCCCCTCGCTGCTCTGGGTTGCATTGCTCACGAGGCGCACGAAACGGGTGTTCTCGGGAAGGTTTTCGAACAACGTCAAACCGCTGTGTGGGTAGGTGCTGCCCTGGTTGGCGTCGTGGACGGGATTCAAGGTCAGTGCTCCGGAAGAAGCGAGCTGTAGATCGTAGTCTGCGATCCCACCGGGATAGAAGAGATTGAAATGGCTGAGGATCAAGTCGTCGACCGACACAGGATTCAGGGCCGCATCGAGAAGTTCGATTCGATAGTCGAAGAACATGTCGGCGAAACCGAAGACGGTTCCCGGATCGATTGGGAAACCCGTCAGGTCGAGCGTCAAAAGAATATCGTCGGCGTTGGAGTCACCGGTCGAGACCAAAGCATACGAGGGGTGGCCGCCGACGCTGGCACCGGGGATATCGGGCGCTGCGGTAAAGACGGAATCGGCCGCCTTCACGGAGCTGAGCAGGCTCGTGCCCATGGAGAGCATCGCGCTCGGGCCTTGGCTGAAGCTCGCGGTGGCGCCGGTGCTCGAAGCATCCACCCATTCAGTCCATTCCGGTACCGCGTTCGCGTTCGCGGACAGCATGACCCCAGCTGCTGCGATCAGGAGTCGAGAGGTGACGTGAGCAAGCATGTAGCCAATTTACCATCGCGAAGAAAAAGAAGGGAAAAATCGATCGCGGTGCATCATGCCACGCGCTTCCAGAACTGCCGGGCTGGCCCCTGACGGCCTACGGGTAGGGTGTTTAACCGATGTCCCCCGGTGAGTCGTCACTCCAGAACGTATCGGACCTCCGAAGTGCGATTATTCGACCTCGCCGCCACCGAGGGAATCTGGGTCTTCATCTACACCCGAGGCTGCCTGAGTGGCACCGCCGCTCGGCAACGTTGGAGAGCTGAAAGTGTCGACCGCCGGTCGTCGCTTAAGGCGACGGACAGGCCAGGCCCGCGCACGGGCGCGGGCAGTCGATGCAGCGCGGGCCCGGGCGTTTGTTGAAGAGTCCGAAGGTGATCGTGAGGTCGATGGCACCGACGAAGTCGCCGCGATTGTCGAGGTCGAACAGGGCGCAGCGGAGGTCGTTCCCGATACCGCAGTTGTTGCCGTCGCGGGGTTTGTTGAAGGAAGCCAGGTGCTCGGCGACGTCCGGACCTCCCACGAACTCGCCCTGGGTTCGGAATTTCGCGTCGCAGCGGTTTCCGAAGCCGTCTGCATCGTCGTCGAGCTGGCCGCCGGTCGTGGTCTGGAAGGGGAGGGCGGCCGGCTCGCCCTGGGTGCCGAGGCGCGGGTTGGCGACATTGACGCAGTTGTCGCAGGCCTGGCCCACACCGTCGGCGTCGTCGTCGGCTTGGTCGGCGTTGGGGACGTCGGTGCAGTTGTCCGACGGGTCGCAGATGCCATCTCCGTCCCGGTCGGGGAGCGGGAAGCAGGGATCGTCGGCGTCGCAGATGCCGTTGTCGTCGATGTCGCCGTCCACCGCGTCGGATGCGGTTGGCGGACAATCGGGACGGATCATCCCCACGACGAAATCGTTGGCGGTCGCGAAGGTGAAGCCGGAGGTGTTTGCGATCGTCAACGTCTTGAAGGGAACCGGGGAGACGAAGCCTACGAAGTCGCGCTCCGAAGTCGGGACGAATGAGATGGGTTCCGTCTGGTCCGTGTCGACGATGATCTCGGAGGGGGCGAAATCACCCGCGCCGTCCGTCGTGAGAAAGAAACCGCCGACGGCGGTGACGTTCCCGCTGAAGGTGAATCGAATCACGTCGCTCTGATGGAAAGCGCTCATCCGGATGTCCGTGGGCTCACCGCTGGGGCTGAAGATCGGAAAGAGTCCCCCTTGGGCCGGCGGAACGATGTCGACTTCGAAACTGAAGCCGTTGCGGCTGTAGGCCAGCGGCGGCGGAACTTGCCCCTGGGGTCCGTCATCGAAGGTCTCGCGGTAGAAACCGGGCTTGATGGCCCGCTCGAACTCCGCGCGCGACCGGTAACCCGAAACCTGTTCGGGCGCGATGCGGAAAACATTGTCGCTGAAGAGCCCCGTGACGAACACGTTGCCCGCGAGATCGGCGGCAATGCCGAAGGGATTGCCGAGAGAATTGCCGAGCCCGTCGCCCGTGCTGTCGATGATCTGCCGGATCGTTCCGTCGGGTTCGACGCGAAACGCGTTGTTGCTATCCCGTCCCGCGACATAGAGACGGTTGGCGGAGTCGGTCGCGAGCAGTGACGGCAAGTCGAGCAGATTCCCGGCACCGTCTCCGCTCGGGTCCAATACCTGAGTCACGATTCCATCCGTGTCGACGCGGAACACGTTGTCACTACTCTGTCCCGCGACGAAGACATTTCCCAAAGCGTCCACGGTGATGCCGCGCGTGTTTCCCAACGCGTTCCCGGCACCGTCGCCCGTGTTATCGATGATCTGGGTGATCGTTCCGTTGGGCTCGACCTTGAAAGCGGCGTTCGGGGAGGTGCCCCCCACGAAAACGTTTCCGTTCGCATCGGTGGCAACGTCTCTCGGGATGCTCAGCCCAGCGGCGGAGTCGATGATCTCGGTGATCGTTCCGTTGGGTTCGACCTTGAGCACGTTGTCGCTCGCCTCGCCGGCTACGAATACGTTTCCGCTGGCGTCGGTGGCGAGGCTCCGCGGGGCAAACAGGGGATTCCCCAAACCGTCGCCCGTGGAGTCGACGATCTGCGTGGTGGTTCCGTCCGGCTCGACCTTGAAGACGTTGTTGCTGCCCAATCCCGCCACGAAGAGATTGCCGTTCGAATCGCGAGCCAGGCCCTGGGGGCTCAAGAGTGTGTTGCCCGCACCGTCTCCCGTTGCGTCGATCAGCTCGGTGATGGTTCCGTCCGGTTCGATCTTGAAGACGTTTTTGGAGCTCTGCCCCGACGCGAACGCATTGCCGACCGGGTCGGTGATCACATGAGCGGCAACGGTGAAGGGATTTCCGAGCCCGTCTCCGGTGGCGTCCAAGATCTCGGTGATGCGCGGGTCGGGGATGAAGCGCAGGACGTTTTTGCTCGTTCCCCCTGCCACGTAGAGGTTCCCGGCGACGTCGCTCGCGATGCCCGAGGGGTCTTCGATCCCTAGACTCGCGTCGTCCTCATCGGCGAACACGCTGACCTCACCGTCCGGTGTGGCCTTGAAGACACGAAACGGATCGAGCACGTAGACATTGCCCACCGCATCCGTCGCCAGGCGCGAAGGCGTGGACAAGGCGGTCTCACCGTCGCCAGCCCCGCCGATGATTTCCGTCTGCGTCCCGTCGGGCGCCACGCGGATGACGTCAATGGACCCACTGGCGATGAAGACGTTGCCGAAGGCATCGGTCGCGATGTCTCGGGGACTGTCGAGTCCCGCCGAAGCGTCGGAAATCTCCGTGATGGTTCCGTCCGGGGCGACCCGGAATGCGTTGTGGCTGGATCCGCCACCCACGTATGCGTTGCCGAGGCTGTCGGCAGAGAGCGAGAAGGGCCCGCTCAAAACGTTTCCCAGGCCATCGCCGGTTTCGTCGATGATCTCTGTGATGGTCCCGTCCGGCGCGATCCGGAATGCGTTGTTGGAAAAGCGGCCAATGGTGTAGACGTTGCCCGCGGCGTCGGTCGCCACCGCAAACGCGTTATTGAATACGTTTCCCGTACCGTCACCGGTTTCGTCGATGATTTCCGTGGTGGTGCCGTTCGGTTCGACCTTGAAGACGTTGTTGCTCACGCGCCCGACGACGTAGAGGTTTCCCGCCAAGTCTGTTGCGATGTCCAGGGGAGCCGTCAACGGATTGCCCGCACCATCTCCGGTGTCGTCGATGACGATCGAGGTGGTTCCATCGGGTTCGACCTTGAAGACGCGCCCATCGTCCAAGATGAATACGTTGCCGAAGATGTCGGGCGCGACCGTGCCGGGCCCGGCGAGGGGAGTAATGCCATCGCCCGTCGCATCGATGATCTCATCGATGGTGAACGCCGCGAGGGGCGCTCCAAGGCCGAGGGTTCCCAAGCACAGAATCGAGATGAACAGTCGCAGCATCCAAACAGGCATCGCACTCTCCAAGGCGAATCGTGTGGCTGTGAAATCACAGACGACGCGATAAGTCAAAAAAACCAGGAATTTCCCGTCTAGGGGCAAGCCGTCCCATCGCAAAATCGCGGGCACGCGTCGCATTTCGGGCCCGGTTCCTGGTTGAAGTTTCCGAACGTGATCCCGATGTCCGTACCGCCGATGAATTGTCCTTGGCCGTCGAGATCGAATTGTGAACACGACTTGTCGCCCGTCGTTCCACAATTGTTTCCGCTGACGTTCTTGTTGAAGGATGCGATGTGTTCCGATACGTCGACACCGCCGACGAACTGGCCCCCGGTTCCGAACTTCGAGTCACACGCATTGCCGAACCCGTCCACATCATCGTCGAGTTGCCTTCCGGTGGTCGTCTGGTGGGCTTGTTGGGGCGTGTCGGTCCACAGCATGCCCACCCGCGGATTGCTGACCTCGGTGCAGTTGTCCCGATCATCGGCGGCTTCGTCCCCGTCGCTATCGAGATCGAGCGGGGGGCCGCCGCCGATGATGAGATCGTCGGCAGTCGGCCAGGTCACGGCCACGGCTTGGGTCATGCTGAGAAACTCGAAGGGGACGTCGGACTTGAAGCCGAGGAAGTTGGTCTCGCCGCCGCCGGTCAGCATCGGGTCGGTTTGGTCCGTATCGACCAGGATCTCGTTAGCGACCGGGTTGCTCGCGCCGTCCTGAGCGAAGAAGAAGCCTCCCACCGCGAAGATATTGTTGTCGGGAAACGAGAAAACCACCGTGTCGAGATTGACCTCGGGTCTGACCTGATTGTCGGTCGGGGGCGGGAGGAACGTCAGGTTGATGGTGTTTCCCACGGAAGGTTGGGCCAGCTTGATGTCGAAGCGATACCCCGGGTTCTGGGGCGGCGGACCGAGGATCTCGATGGGGCCCACGAAGGAGTCCGCATACCGATCGAAGTCTTCGAGGTAGGAGGGGGTAACCGCGGCGAGAAACGCCGCCTGGTCGGTAAAGATCTCAACGCCCGACGGTGCCGGCTCGATCTTGAACGCATTGTCGCTGAGGAGCCCGACCACATAGACGTTCCCCGCATTGTCCGTTGCCACCGCCTCCGCAAGATCGAGGCCGTTGCCCTGGCCGTCTCCGGTGGCGTCGATGATTTCGGTGATGGTCCCGTTGGGCGCGATCTTGAACACATTGTCGCTCGTGCGCCCACTTACATAGACATTTCCCGCGGGATCGGTCGCGACACCACTTCCACCGCCCAGGGTGTTGCCTCCGCCGTCTCCGGTGGCATCGATGATTTCGGTGATGGTCCCGTTGGGTTCGATCTTGAACGCGTTATTGCTGAAGATCCCGGCCACGTAGACGTTCCCCGCCGCATCGGTGGCGATCCGTGCGGGTTTGTCCAGGGGGTTCCCCAGTCCGTCGCCCGCGGCATCGATGATCTCGGTGATGGTGCCGTTGGGTTCGATCTTGAACACGTTGTCGCTATTGGATCCGGCCACGTAGACGTTGCCCGCGGTATCCGTGGCGATCCCCGACGGCTCTTCGAGCGCGTTTCCGCTCCCATCGCCCGTCGCGTCGATGATCTCCGTGATGGTGCCGTTCGGTTCGATCTTGAACGCGTTGTCGCTCACGAGCGCATTGACGAAGATGTTTCCCGAGGAATCGATCGCGACGTCGTTGGGGCGCTGCATGAAGTTGCCCTGACCGTCACCGGTACTGGTGGCGATCAGCGTCTTGGTGCCGTTGGGCTCGATCTTCCACACCTGGTCGAAGTTGTTCCCGGCAACGTAGACGTTGTTGGCGGCATCCGTCACGACGCCGGACGGCTGGCGAAACTGCGTAACCCCGTCACCGGTCGCATCGATGACGGTCGTGATGGTTCCGTTCGGCTCGATGCGAAACAGTCGATCGCTCAGGAACGCACTGACGTAGACGTCGCCGTTGGCGTTGTTGACCGTGATGAAGGAGGGCGTGTCGAGTACACCAAACATCGCGTCGATGATCTCGGTGATGCCCTGTCCCGCGGCCGGGCGAGCGGTCGCACCGACGAATCCCACGACCAACCCCAGCGCAACGCTCCAGCGCCAATCTCGAGCCCTCATATCGTTCCCCTTCTTCAGTTTCAGCGTGTTCGGCGGTCGGGAGCGCTTCGCGCAGCGAAACCGGGGCCCAAGTACAAAACCGAGACGAGTTGTCGCAGCACTAGCACCCGCAGGCCCCTCCGAGACCCTCGGTCACTAGACTATCTCATAGGGTCAAAACCCCTCAAGAAAAGCTTTGCTGGCGGCCGGCGCTTCGACCCTCGGTTCTTTCGGGTCGAAAGGCTATTTTAAAACACCGTTTGTATAAATGGATGATGCCGCTGGTGACGCCCGCGCCATTTGAGCGGACCCCACTTCTGCGTAGACTGGGTCGATCTCGACTCCCCGCCTGGACCCCATGCCCTCTTTGTGTGACGCCCTTGCTTAGATCCTCAATCGACGCGCACGCGCTCGAGCGCGAGGCCGCGGCCATCCTTGCCGACGAGTTGTCCCGTGTCGCCGCGCTGCACTTGCCCGGAGCGCGCGAGCGCCATCGACGCCAGCTCGAGCGCGCGATCGATTGTGCGCAGGGCGTCCTCGCCGCCGCCGGCAATGGCGACCTCGAGCCGGAGACGATCGCGCGCGCGCATTCTACTTTGGTGGAGGCCCACACCGCCCGCGCACAGGATGCGCGACACGGTGCGGGCCAGCTCTCGCGAAGCGCCCAGCGTGCGCCGACGCGAGAAGATTGCGACGACGGCTGGCGGCGCGTCGAGGCGATCGTGACCGTTGCGGAGGCGTCTGCGAGTGAAGCCGCGCGCATGGCGCTCGAACTCGAACTCGACCACGACACCGCGCGGAAGGCGGCTCGGGCGGCAGAATCCGCGGCGCGGGACGCACGGCGGATCGTCGACGAGCGCAACCACGCCTATACCTTCCACGCGGACCCGGACTTCTCCTTCGGCGAAGGGTGGTACGTCGCGGCGGGTGCGGTCCTCGCGGATCTCGCCATTCAGATCGAGCCCGACCAGCCACAGACGTTTCAGGCGGAGCGCTTTCTTCGCGACGCCGGTCTGGGGGCTCGTCTCGTTCCGTATCGCGCGCGCCCGCGTGCAAGCAAGCAGCTCCCCGAGATCGTGGCGCACGGCTTCCGCGCCGACCCCATCGCGGCCCAGCGCACGCTCCGGGCCGCATTCCTTGGCGGCGCGCCGATCCCAGCGACGATCATCGATTGGACCGATCGAATGCTTGCCCGTACACCCACGAACGAAAAGGTTCTCCTTTGGATTCGCGAAGGCGTGCACCATCCGACGCGAAACACGACTTACCCCGAGCTCCTCGAACTCTGCCGGCGCGCGCTCGCTGCCGGGTTCGTGCCCATCCTCGTCGGCGACGCCGTCCTACACGGCGAGGTACCGGCTGGCGCCGTGGACCTGACGCTCTTCTGGAAGGAGCCGCTCTTCCAGGGCACCGACATGCGACGCGCGCAGCTCCAACTCTTCGAGGTTCTGAAGCGCGCACACGGTTTGGTCGGTCAGTTCGGTGTCACGACCGCAGGCATGGATGGCCCTGCGCTGATGGGCCTCCCGACCTTGTACCTCACGGACGCCCCGAACGTCCGAATGCGCACGTGGGTCGGAATCATCCCGGGCTACCGAGAAGTCATGCGCAGCGATGGATACCTCGAGCGTGTCAGCAACACACTCCGGCAATGGGCTCATGGCTCGGCGACGATGGGTGTGCGGCCCTGATGCCTCGAACTACTTCGACGCCTGGTTCAATTCGAGTCTCAGCTTGTCGATTTCGTCGAGGATGCGGTCGAACTTCTTCGTGTCGAGTTGATTGGTCTTGGTGGTCGCTCCGCCGATCACGATCTCGTTCTGGGGTGCGTTGAAGAAGACGATTCGGGTTTCTCGGGACGGGATCAATTCGAAAAGCCCTGGGTTTCGCTTGATGGCCTTCGTCTTTACCTTCATTGGACCGCTCGCTGCGAGATCGAATACGGCTGCTTTCGAGTCATTGATTTTGGACGGCGCATTCTCGCCTGGTCTGTCACTAAGATCGCAGCGAAAATTCGCGAATTCGCCGGGCTAGCTTCCGTTGATCTGGATGGCCTTGTCGTCTTGGGCGCTGATCCCGCCGTCGTTTGCGGTGTCGAGACCGAGCTGGAACGGAGCCGTGGCTTCGACCGCGTAGGCGGAAAGCCCATTGACGATCAACCCGTCCCCGGGAACGAAGGAGGTCGTGACGCCGAGAACTGCAGTGCGGCCTGAGTCCTCATAGGAGAGGTTCGTACTGACTTTGTTGGCCGCCGTGCCGCCCAGCACCACCATGGTATCGGCGGTGTTCCACACAAGGCCGATCCCGTAGGGGATGGAAATCCTCAGATCATCGGCGCTGTTGATCGTCGCGTAGCTCGGATCTTCCGTGATCGTCATGGGTTGCAGCGCGACTGCGTTGTTGGGGTCGACGACCAGGCCCTGGTTCGCACTCGAACTGAGTGACGGCTGTGCGATCGTGACCGTCTTGTTGTCGACATCCGCTGTTTCGTCGTCGCCATCCACCAACAGCTCGAGGTTGTCGGGCGCTGAAGCGGCTGTGAAGTTTCTGAATGCGAGCCCACTGATCGAGAGCGAATCGCCTGCCGCGAAGTCGGTCGTCACATCGATCACAACCACTCTTGGGTTCTCATACGCGACCGATGGGGAAACCTTGGAACTCGCAGACCCGCCGATCACCGCGTTCGTATCCGATGTATCCCACTCCATATCGAATCCAGCGGGAATGCGAATCGCGATGTCGCTCTCATGGTTGATGTTGCCCCCCGTAGCGCTCTCTACCACGCGCAGCCCGGCGATGGCCGTAGGCGCCTGGTTGACGCTGAACACCTGGCTGTAGTTGGAGGACAGAGTGGGGGGCTCGCCGATGTGGGTATATTCGCCGACGAACACACACTCCTGGTCATTTCCGAAGACGTGGGTGTAGATCGCGGTGGTGCGTCCCGCCGGGACGCTGACCTCGATGGAGAACGCCTTGTTCTCGTCGGCATTGTCCGCCACGTGGGGAGTGGTATCGCACGGGGAGTCGAAATAGATCGCCACCGGGGCGTTCGCTGTAGCGGTTGTCCCGGAAACCACCGGGTGACGATCCGCGGAAGGCCCCACGGGCGCGATGGACGCGCTCGTCACGACACAGTTCTGAAACACGCCGGCAAGGCCAAGCGCGCTTCCAATCGCCAGTACGGGAACCAGGCGTCCAAAGGCTTTCATCGCGTTCTCCCATCCGATTCGTTTCGTCTGATCGGTCGGGTTTCTTCGCGACTTAAAGGATGGAAGGGCTGGCAGGGGTGGCGCCCCGATCCGGGGTGGAAATAAGTATGGCGCGCCAGGCTATGGCATCCTTCGCTTTCATGGTCGATGACGAGCGTTGGAATCGGGCCCCGCAGGATCAGCGGCAGCTGTTCTGTGGGGTGCGGCGCATTGTCGTTCGGCGCCCCAAGGACGGCGGGAGCCCGAGGCGTGTTCGCGGGTCTCGAAGGCGAGGTTCGTCGACGCTGGTGGCGCTCGTGTTTCTCGGCCTTTCGGTTTCCATCGCGGCAGCGCAGGAACTCGAGCCTCGAGCCTACGGGAACGTGCCGGTAGGCCTGAATTTCCTACTCCTGGGCTATGGCTACTCGGGGGGCGACGTTGCCACCGATCCCTCTCTTCCCCTGCAGAACGCGGAGGTCGACACGCACGGCGCCGTACTCGCCTATGCCCGCACGCTGGACGTATGGGGCATGTCGGGCAAAGTGGACTTCGTGCTTCCCTACGCGTTTGTCGATGGGACGGCCGAGCTCGCCGGTCAGGCGGGCGAGCGGAAGGTGTCGGGTTTTGGGGATCCGAGGCTGCGTTTCTCCGTCAACTTTTTCGGGGCTCCGGCTCTCTCGCTGGCGGAGTTCAAGAACTACGAGCAGGACGTCGTCGTCGGCGCCAGCTTCGCGCTGTGGGCACCGCTCGGGCAATACGATTCCGAGAAGATCCTCAATATCGGAACCAACCGTTGGGCCTTCCGGCCGCAATTGGGTGTGTCGAAGACCTGGGGCCCGCTCACCCTCGAACTTGCACCCGACATCACCTTCTACGCCGACAACCGGGACTTCTTGGGCGCCAGGCGCGAGCAGGACCCACTGATCTCGGTACAGGGACACCTGATCTACCATCTGCGACCGGGGATCTGGATCTCCCTCGACGGCACCTACTACACGGGCGGGCGAACGACCATCAACGGGGTCAAAGGAGACGACCGGCAGGAGAACACCCGCCTGGGCGCGACCTTGGCGCTTCCCGTCAATCGCTACCATTCGATCAAGCTCTACTACTCGAGCGGCGTTACCGCCCGCATCGGAGGCGACTTCGACAACGTGGGCATTGCCTGGCAGTACCGGTTTGGCGCCGGACTGTGACGGCATGCGCCGGCTGCGTTGGACACCGCCGAGATTCAGGCGGACGGGCGCGAAAAGAAGGTTTTTCGCAGCCCACCTTCGCCAAGTAGACGATCGATCTCCGAGAAGCCGTTGTAGGCCAGAAACGAGAGGCCGACGCAGAGGTTCATCGCAAGGAAGTGGTGGAGACTCTTGCTGGTGAAGAACTGGGAGACGCTGGCGGAGAAGGGTGCGTCTTCGCGGGAGAGCTCGAAGAGTTGCTCGGCCAGGGTGACGACGAAGACCACGAGGGTGTAGGAGATCGAGCGCCAGAAGACGTGCGTCGCGAGCCGGCCTGAGCGGAAGCGCTCCCCGAATGCGCTGTTGTCGAGCAATACCACCACCTTGGCGACAATCAGGGCGCTGATGATCGCCGTGTGGAAGACCATGGTTTTGATCTCGTACTCGGAGAGGAGAAGCTTCTTCAGGGTTAGAAAGAACAGGAAGCACGCTAGGAAATAGGCAGTGACCAATCCGATCTCGGTCAACTCCCGGCGGATCCAAGCGACGGTCGACATGGGGCAGTTCCTTTTTCGAATACGGCGCTCGCCGCAGCGCGCCTGCTTCGAGGGCTTCCGCGCGGAACGCGTCATGCCCCATTCCAATAAGACCAGGCGCTTGGCCGACATGTAGCCCATCAGATCGAGCTTCACAGGATGGAGACCTTGGGACCCGGGTCACCCGTCCGAGCAGACAACCCTGTGCTGTCCAAGGTGAGAGGCCCCCGTATCGCGCGGTAGTGGCCAACCCGAGACGCTTGGGACTACTCTGCCGCCTTCTGGGTGATCCGCGTTGGCGCCGAAAACCTCAAGAATTCGGGAGGCAAGGATGCAAATCGAAAGTGGGATGGGGCGAATCGCAGTGCTGTCGGTCGTCTGCTTGGCGCTGGGCGCATGTGTGTCGCCGGTGCGAGCCAACCGAGTCGCCCGATCGGTCGCGCACGAGGATCTCAGTCGAAGTGCGGTCACCGATGGCGAGCCAAGTTGGTCGACGCGTGATGCGCTGCTCGAACGCGGCTTGTTCGAAGACTACGACGAGCGCCCGGAAGTGGCGCTCGCTGAGTTGCATCGAATCATGGTCGCCGAGAACGGGGCTCTCGATCTGCTCTTTGCCCTGTCCGAATTGTCGTTCCTCTACGGGGAAGAGGAAGAGAAGCGCGAGTACCAGCTGGCGGCGGCAATCTACGCCTATGCCTTTCTCTTTCCAGAGTCGGGCGGTGCGCGCCCCGGGCCCTTCGATCCCCGCTTGCGTCTCGCCGCGGATCTCTACAACTGGGCGCTGACGGCTGCCTTCGCGTCGGAGGACGGCTCGGAAGTGGTGCCTCAGTCCGGTCGCTTCGCGTTGCCCTTCGGGCAGCCGATCGACGTGGCCTTCGACCCCGCCGACCTGCGCGCCGGAAACCTCGAACTCCACCGATTCATTCCGGTGGCAGAACTCGAGGTAGAGGGACTCGCAATGCGCTACCGCTGGCCCGGCATCGGAGCGCCACTGGCCGCCTCGACCCGGCCACTCGAAGATGCGAATGCCGGCGTCAATATGGTTGCGCCGCGGCTGCAGGTCCCGCTCACCGCCCTGCTGCGCGTCTCCAAGGCGCGCCGCACCCTGGTGGAAGGGCAACCGCTGACTGCCGACCTCGAGCTACACCTGGCCTGGGACAAATCTTCGGTTTCGATCGGTGGCGAGACGGTTCCCCTGGAGACGGAGCCTACCGCCGCGTTGGCACTCACGTTTTCCAGCATCCCCGTAATCCAGATCGAACTCCTGGGATTCCTCGGGCGACTGTCGGGGCTTTTGGCGGAACGCCCTCCCTTGGTTTCAACCACGCCCTATCGGCCGGGGCTGATCCCCGTGGTTTTCGTGCACGGCACAGCGTCGAGCGCGGTCCGCTGGGCGGAGATCTTCAATCGTCTCAATGCCGACATGGAAGTCCGCAAGCGATACCAGTTCTGGTTTTTCCAATACGATTCAGACAATCCGATCGCGCTTTCCGCGTTGCGTTTGCGCGAATCCCTGGGGCGCGCAGTGGAGCAACTCGATCCCGAAGGCAAAGACCCGGCCCTGCGCCGCATGGTGCTGATCGGGCACAGCCAGGGCGGTCTGCTGGTCAAGATGCAAAGCATCCACACCGGCGACAAGATGTGGAATGCGGTCAGTCGAAAACCGCTCGAGGAGTTGCGCCTGACCGATGAGAACCGCGACTTGCTGCGGCGCGGCTTCTTCGTCGATCCCGTTCCGAATGTCTCTCGGGTGGTATTCATCTCCACGCCCCATCGCGGTAGCTTCCTGGCAGCCTCCCGCTTCGTCACCGGTCTACTCCGGCGCCTGACTCATCTTCCCTTCCATCTCACGCGTCTGTCCGCAGATGTCGCTCGGAACCTCGACGCCGCCAAGAGTCCCTTTCTGCCGAGCGCGGTCGACAACATGTCTCCGGGTCACCCGTTCATCATGGGACTGCAGGCGATTCCGGTTGCACCCACCATCAAAGCGCACTCGATCATCTCGGTGAAGGGCGATGGCCCCCCCGAGGAAGGGGACGACGGCGTCGTCAAGTACACGAGTGCACACATCGCAGGCGTCGAATCCGAACGGGTGGTTCGGTCGCCGCACTCGTGCCAGTCGAAACCGGCCACCATGGAGGAAGTGCGTCGGATCCTCCGGCTGCATGTGGGTCTGCCGACGATGACGCAAGTGAGCGACCGATCCGAGCCTGGGGTTCGATCCGGCCCGTGAGTCGTTCGGCCACCGCGCAGGCTGCGAGTCCGCGCAGTTGCGCGAAAGATCTCGTTTGGGTCCTCGTAACCGGCGCGGTCTTCGCGATCGGTTGCGCGTGGAACGCCGCCGCCGCCCCCGCGGCCGATCCGGCACTCATGAGCCTTCCTGCACCCATCCGAGACGGCGAACCGGTTGTCGTTCGGGTCGGATTCGATCTGCGTGACATCAACGCGATCGATGACGAGTCGGAGACCTTCGAGTTCGAGGGCGTCATGGTGCTCGAATGGTGGGATGAGCGGCAAGCCTTCGATCCAGCAGCCGAGGGAGTAGACGAGAAACTCTACCAGGGCGCGTACCAATTCAACGAAGTGTTCGTGGGCTGGTTTCCTCAGGTCGTGTTGCTGAACGAGTCGAGTCTGTTCGAGAGCCACGGCGTGCTGCTTCGGATTCGGCCCGATGGCTCGCTCAGGCTCGTGCAAACCATCAACGCGGCGGCCAAAACGGATCTCGATCTGAGGGCCTATCCATTTGATTCCCAGAAGCTCGAGGCGATCTTCGAGGTGCTCGGGTTCGACGAGAGCGAGGTCTCGATGCAGCCCGCTTTGGCGAATAGAGCATCGATCCAAGATCAAGAAGCGGAGGTTCGGGTGCCACAATGGGCGCTGGTGAACGTCGAGACGGTATCCCGGAGACATCGTGCGTCGCACGCCGGAAATCTCGGTGTCGCCTCGACCCTGGTCCTTGCCATCCACGTCGAGCGCAAGTCGCTCTTCATGATCCGGCTGGTCATCATTCCATTGGCTTTGATCGTCGTGCTCTCCTGGTCGGTCTTCTGGATGGACCAGTCGTCGTTGGGTGACCGCATCGGCGTGTCGTTCATCGGAATCCTGACGGTGGTCGCATACCAGATCGTTCTGAGCGAAATCCTGCCGCGTATTTCTTATATGACCCTGATGAACGGTTTCTTGAATATGAGTTTCTTCATCGTGTGCCTGAGCGTGGCAGTGAGTCTTTGGGTCGGTTCCCTCGATCGGAGCGGACAGACCCCGGTCGGAGACCTCATCGACCGACGCTCCCGATGGGTATTTCCGTTGATCTATCTGGGGCTGCTCCTGATCGTTGTCGTCGCGACGATCGTCATAGTCCAGTAGAAGCCGGAATCGCGTTCTTTCTCCCCGCTGTCCGAGCTTTCAGTCCGAATCCGATCCGTTTTCAGGTGGCTGGCATCGTGGTTTTCGACCTACAATTCCGTCCGTCGAAGGAATCCAAAATCGTGGGAGATGTAGATGCTGAACGGTGCATTCGTGAAGGTATTTCGAAGCTGGGTTGCGATCAGTTGGATCCTCGCCGGTTCGGCGGCGGCGGAGGTCCCGGGCGACAGCAATTTTCAAGGCTTGTTGACGGACGCTTCAGGCTCCGCTCTGGCGGGTCCCGTCGACATCGGGATCGGGTTTTTCGACCAACTCGTCGACGGCACGGCGCTCTACAGCGAAGAGCATCCGGCCGTGGCGCTGACCGACGGTGTCTTCGACATCCTGTTGGGGACGGGCTCGAGTGTGGTGGGGAGCTATGACGCGGCGCTCTTCGCCGAGGCGAACCGTTGGCTCGAGGTCACGATCGACGGTGAAACCCTCGCTCCCCGGCAACCCGTCAATTCCGTCCCCTATGCGTTCCAGGTATCCGAAGCGTCGGTTCTGGCTTCCCGGGTCGCCGACCTCGAGGCCCTGGTGCAAGCGCTCACGGGCGAGGTCTGTGGGAATGGAGCTCTCGAGGGTGACGAACAATGCGACGACGGAAACAATAGCAACGGCGATGGCTGCGAGAGCGATTGCACCGAGACACCGGTGGAGAACTGCCAAGAGGCACCGTCCGACCCGACCTTCAACAACCCGCTCGACATTCCCCTGGACAGTACGGCGAGCGTTCTCGAGTTTGTCTCATTTGCGGGCGGCGACACCCAGGACAAGAGTCGATTCGACGTAATCGGAATGAATCCCAATCCCTCGCTGCCGGGAGGGCGCGCGCGATTGGTCCTGTCCGCCAACTGCTTCGGGCAAGGAACGAATCAGGTCGAGTTCTTCGTCAACGGACAAACCTTTTCCTGTGGCCAGACGATCTACGATCAAGAAGTGACCAACGACAGCAACAGCGGGACCGTCACCATCACCGCGGTGGGCGGCGTGTGCACCTATGTCCAGTGGGTCCTGACGGGCACCGCCACACGGACCAATTGATGACCCGGCTACCGGCTGCGCGGCGGCATCTCGGACGGTATAACGGCATGGCGCCACACGATCACTACGCGCGTTGATCCAAATCTTCTAGTGCCGCCTGGAGATTGCGATGGAAGTGGATGATCGCGTTCTCGAAGTGACCGAAGGTGAAGAATTCGTTGGCTCCGCTCCCGATGCCGCGCTGGATGCTCTCCACGAGTGCCTGGTCCTCTGCGGCACCCGTCTGGTTCACGAACTCCGCATCGCGCTTGGCTGACTCCGCGGAAGCCGGGTCTCCGCCGGTGTTCGACAGGGTGTAGGCGATCATCCGCGTTCGGTCGACAGCGACTGGCTCCAATACCACGAGGTTGGTGTGTCGAGACAAGACGGTGACCAGCGCATTCGGAAACAAATGGTAGACGTAGGTGAGACGACCTTCGACGCGGCGCTCGGCCTTCGGAACGTCAGCCAGCTTCTCGATGCGTCGGAAGGGAAAGGTTACGCGGCTGTTCCGCCCGCAGTTCTCGACCACGTTCAGGTTGTCATATCCGTACGGGTAGAATGAGTCTCGGTGACCAAAGCGGATGTGGTAGCCCTCGATGGATCCTTCGAGTGAGACCTTCCAGTTCACACAGGCCTCGTTGGAATGCTTGTCGATGAGATCCTGGTCGGTCGCGATCAAATCGGGCAACTCCTCCTCGGGTCGGGATTCGTTCGTCTGCGCACTCTGGGTGACGAAGACGATCCCGGATCGTTCCTGGGCCAGAACCGGAGTGAGGCCATGTGTGCGCTTGTCCAGGTCGGGAAAGCCGTGTTCGTGTGGGACGCGGTGAAGTCGTCCGTCGAGTCTGTAGGTCCAGCCGTGGTAGGGGCAGACGAACGTCTTGGTGCAGCCCTCACCACTCGCCACTTCGGTTCCTCGGTGACGGCACGCATTGCGGAATGCGCGAACCTTGCCGTCCGTTCCTCGCACGGCAAGGATGGGGACCCCGGCCGCCGCTCGTGCTACGTAGGAGCCGGGCTCACGGAGCGCGGCGGAGGGACAGAACGGCACTGCCAGTCCGCGCAGAACGGCGAGCTCACGACGAAAGCGCTCCACGCTTCGATAGTTCTCTACCGGTTCGCGCCACACTTCGTCTCCCAGGTCGGTCGTGCCGTCACGCACATGCGTGAGGATTCGCTCAGCCACCGCCTGGTCGTTCATGAAACCCTGCACGACTTTCATCTCCTTTCACACTTTCCGGTGAAGAGAACTTCAAGCCGAAGCTAGGTCTGGCCCAATGTAGATGTCAACGGGCCGTGCCTCCGCCGCCTCCACCATTGGTCTGGCGGAATGGCTGGCCTTGGCGGTACGCCGGTGCCCCCATTGAGCATCGCTCGATTCCGGGGATCTTGGGCTCGTCGGTGGACCGGAAAACTCGCGTGGGCACGTTATAGTGAACGCTTCGAATTGCGATTTGGGGTGGCTTATGCGCGGAGTTCCTGTCGTCGACCTCGAGTCTGCCGACGTCGCGGCGGCGGTGGATGCAGCGTGCCGCGATTGGGGTTTCTTTCAACTCGTAGGGCACGGGGTCGACCGGGAGGTGCGGGACGACCTCTTGCGCCAGATGCATTGCTTCTTCGGCTTACCCCGTGAGGTGAAGCGCGGGGTCGAGCGGTCCGCGACGAATGTATGGGGCTACTACGACCGCGAGCTGACCAAGAACCAACAGGATTGGAAAGAGATTTTCGATGTCGGTCCGGTGGAGCGCGTCGGTCCTCTCGCCGGCAGCTTTCCACAGTGGCCCGAAAGCCTGCCGGAATTTCGAGCCGCGATACTGGCTTTCGCGGAGTCCGCGACCCGGGTGGCCGAGCGGCTCTTGCATCTGGTTGCGCACAACCTCGGGCAATCGGCCGAGAGGCTCGACGACTATTTTGGGGAAGAGCAAACCAGCTTTTTGCGCCTGAACCACTATCCGCGCTGCCCGAAACCGGCGCCCGGGGATTCGCCCACCGCACCGCTGGCGGGGCCCCTGGGCATCCACCATCACACGGATGCCGGAGCGCTGACCGTACTCCTGCAAGACAACCAGCCCGGGTTGCAGGTTCAACGCGACGGCCGTTGGCACACCGTGCAACCGCACGAGGATGCGCTGGTGGTCAACATCGGCGACATCGTGCAGGTATGGTCGAATGACCGGTACCGCGCACCGCTGCACCGGGTGATTGCCCATGCAGCACAGGACCGGTACAGCGCGCCGCTGTTCTACAACCCGAGCTACGCGACGAACTACGCGCCGTTGTCTTCGCCGCCACGCTACCGCAGCATCAATTGGGGCGAGTTCCGCGCGCAGCGGGCGGCTGGGGACTACGCGGATCAAGGTACAGAGATTCAGATCGCCCATTTCCTCTTGGGTCGCTAGCGCACGCTCCGGAAAAGGGGGCAGGCTGCCCGGGCGGCTGGACTCAACCAGATGAATCTCTGACGGGCCGATCCGGCCCGCTTCGAAATGCGATCGTTTCGTAATCCCGGAAAATGCGATTTGACCCGGACGACACCCCCAGAATAGGATCGTGAAATAGACTTGGAGGTGTCTACCATTGCCGATTGAACTGCGTTCCGCCGAATCCACACCGATCCGCGGCCTCGCCCTTGCGATCGTCGCCCTTGTTCTCGTCGCACCGACGACATCGCCTCGAGCCGAGCTGACGCGCGATCAACAGCGTTGCGTCGACACCCAGAACCAACACCTGCGCAAGGTGGTGACGGTAGTCGACAAGCGCTTGGAGCGATGTGTCCGCGCGATCAGCAGCGGGTCGGACACGCGCCCGCTCACCCAGTGCACGCTGGACGACAATTCGGGGGCCATTGCCCGTGCGGCACAGCGTGCCGCCAGCGCCGACGCGCGGAGGTGCCAGGGCAATGATTCGAACGGTGACCCCAAGGCACCCGCTGTGTTCTACACGGGATCCGTCAATGTAACGGCAACGGCGAAGGACCTGGCCACCGCATTGGACCCGAGCCTCTTCGGGGGCGTAGGGGTGTTCCTCCGATCCGAAGAGCGCTTCGGCGCACCCTGCCAACGAAGTGCCGTCAAGGCCTTCCGAAAATGTCAGGAGACCCGGTTGAAGGAGTTCGAGCGCTGCAAACGCCGCGCGCTGAAGGTCGGGCAGACACCTTTCCCCTCGGGCGCGACCACTCCCGCCGAACTGCAGCTCTGTATCCTGGACGACCCGCGTGGGCAGATCGCGCGAAGATGCGAACTCGGTATTCCCGATGCCATCGAGCGGGGATGCCGGGACCACAGTGCCAACGAAACGTTCATTTTTCCGGGGACCTGCCCGGCGTGCGACCCGGCCGATGGCCAGTGCCTCGCAGATTGCCTGAGTCCTCCGATCGATTGCGCGTTCTGTCAGGCCCTCAATCAGGCGGACGGTCTCGCCGAGGACTGCGATCTGTTCGATGACGGCGCGAGCAACGGAAGCTGCATCTAGTGACCCGACCCCCCCGCCTTCAATCCGACTCCAGGGTAGTGGTAGACTGACACCGCTGGCGGCGTTCGAGACCGCGTCTCCGGCTGACGGAAAATGCTGGAGGATTCGATGCGGAACGAACACGGGATCTCGGGATTCTCGATCGCGTTGATTGTTTCCATCGCGTTGGTGGCGGCCCCGGCGCACGCGGTGGACGGCGTGGTCGAGATCAACGCCGCCGCGGCGACCGCCGGCGGCGTGACGCCCGGGGACACCCCGGGCTTTCCGATAACGCTCAGCCGCTCGGGCAGCTACCGCCTGACGGGGAATCTCTCCACCGGCAATCGCGCAACCACGGCCATCCTCGTCACCGCCGACGATGTCCAGATCGACCTGGGCGGCTTCGCGATCGCGTGCACCTTCGCGACGGCGTTCATCCCGATCGGCTGCTTGACGGGGAGTAGCACCGGAGTCGGGGTCGATACCGAGGCCGGCGCCGACCGCACCGTCGTCCGCGATGGAACTGTCCGCAGCATGGGGAACGATGGCGTCCGGCTCCGGGAGGGATCGAGTGTCGAATCCGTGCGAACCTTTGCAAACGGCGACGATGGAATCGCGCTGGGTGAGAGCGGCCGCGTCTCCGATTGCACGTCCAACGGGAACGGAGGCACGGGAATCCAAGCGAGTTTCTACTCCATCGTGCGCGACAGCGTCGCCAACGAGAATGGGGAAGAGGGCATCCGAGTGGAATCCTCCGGTGTCGTGACGGGCAACGTCGTAAGGGCGAACGCGGAGGAGGGCATCTTTGCCTCGGGTGCACTGATCCAAGGGAATCAGGTCGTCGGCAACGGCGCGGCCGGAATTCGCTGTTCGAACGCGGGTACCGTCATCGGGAACCGCGTCGTCTCCAACGACGGCTTCGGCCTCCAGATGACCAACTGCGGCTATGGCGAGAACGTGATGGCGAGCAACAACAACCTCCTCGTGAGCACCGACGAGGTGAGTGGCGGTGTTTCGCTCGGCATCAACCGCTGTGACGGATCGCTCTGCCCATGACCCGAAGGATGACGTTGGGTTGGGAAGGCGGGGGACTCATTCGGACGGTTCGATTCCCGGCGCCTCCACCCGGTCCGGCCACCGTTGGGGCACGCGTTTCACCTTCGCGACGTCGTAGTCGAGGCTCGCTGCGTAGCTCAGCATCTCCTGGTAGTCGGCTTCGTTCATCCGAGGATCTCGCGACATGATCCAGATGTTGTTCCGGTCGGGTACGCCGATGATGGTCTTCTGGTATTCCCGGTCGAGGTAGACGATGAGATAGGCCGCCTTGAAGGGCCACACGAACTGCATGCGCCACTCGGCATGGGTTTCTCGGTCGTGAACCCACCCCTTCGGTGTGAAGCGCTTCTCTGGCCCGTCGAAACCACCATCTCGAAAGGTGTAGGTGGTTTCGATGACGCCCTCGTCGGTGAGCCGGTAGTTTTCAACGCCATTGTGGGCCCCTTCTTCGCTGAAGAACGGGACGCTGATGGGAATGAACCCGATCACGTACCAATCTCCCATGAACCGCTCCATGTCCACTTTTTGATCCATGGCCTCCAGCGGCGCGACTCGATGGGTCGCGCAGGCATTCAGGAGCGCAAGGGAGAGGGCGCAAACCAGCAGATCGTACCGGCGGGTGGGGCTGACGTGTTTGTTGGAACTCATGACATCTCCATGAATCATGGTTTGCGGTGAAGGGGCAGTCTGCTCGCGGTTAGGACGGCGGCTGAGGTGTGGGGTTCAAGCGCTCGAGATCGTAACCCTGCGCTTCGATGCGGCCGAGAAGCGTTTCGTAGACAGGCGGTTCCAAGGTCCGGGTTCGGGACAGGATCCAGAGGTAATTCCTGGAGGGGTGGCCGACGACGGCGTAGCGGTACGCGGGGTCGAGTTCGATGATCCAGTAGTCGCCGCGGAAGGGCCAGAAGAATTGCACCTTCAGCTTGGCCTGGCGTCCCTTGGGATCCGTCAACCAGGCAACGCCTTCGGCGCGGCGCAGCTCTCCGTCGAAGGATCCGTCGCGGCATTCGTTCTCGACCCGGATGCGGCCGTCGTCTCGTAGCGTGTAGTGCGCGGTCGTCGCGACGCAACCCTGCTGAAAGCGCTGCGGGAAGCTGGCAATCTCGTACCAGCGCCCGAGATAGCGATCGAGGTCGACGTCATCGACCACTTCCATAGGCGGGTTCTCGCTTTGGCAGGATACGCCCATGGCCAGCAGTGCCAGCCCCAAAAGTCCCAGGGTCTTCAGCTTTGTCACGGGTTCGTACCGAGGTTGAAGGCTGCGCGCGCTCGGTTCACAGGGTTTCTCCCATGCGTTCGGTGTAATCCCACGAGACGAGGGTCTTCGGTTCGATCGCGATCGCGGTTTCCTGTTCGACCCGCTCCAAAAGATGGCTCGCGAGCTTCGCGTTCGAATCCCCCAGGTAGCGATCGATCAAAGTGCGGAGGATTGGCTCGCCGCGGTCGTCGTGCATCGTCGCCATTCCCGACCCGCGGATCCCGCGGTACGGGGGCGTTTCAACGGAAACTTCGAATGCACAGCGCGGATCCCGGCGGAGGATTGACACCACGCTGGCCGAGCGCTGCGTTGCACACCAGAGCTTGCCATCCATGGGGACGAACCAAAGGGAAGCCAGTACGGGGTGGCCGGACGCGCCGTTGCACGCAACGCGCATCGGAACCAACGTCTCCCTCGAGAAACGTTCGATCTGGCTCTGCGACCAGGGACCCTTGCGACGCATTGCCGGACTCACGGTGTGTTCGAGAGCCCAATCAGCATGACTTGCTGCTCGAGATCCTCGAGGCTCGCGATGTGCTCGACTCCCTGGGAAAGTTCGACTTCGCGTGCTCCGGCTCCCCCGAGCCATAGACGGACCTCACTGGCGAGTCCCCCGCGGAGTGCGTTCACGGTGCGTTCCGCTACGGCGGTGGGCAACGTGATGAGACTCAGGGCCAGGGCTGAAGCGTCGGAATCCTCCACGGCGCTCAGGAGATCCTCGACCGGCAGCTCCGCGCCGAGGTAGAGGGGGTTCCCGCCAGCGCCCAGGGTCGTGAGGGCCGCCGCCAATAGTCCCAACTCATGGCGCTCGCCGCTGGGCGTGGCGAACACGACGCGCGGTCCGAGGATTGACGTGGCCGTCGGTTGCAGGGCGGAGCCGAGCAGGGATCGAAGAACCCCGCTCGCCAGGTGTTCTCGCGCGATTCCCATCTCGCCGTTCGCCCATCGATCACCGATTTCGCGCAGCAGGGGGAGCGCGACTTCACGCGCGAAGCGCGCGGGTCCGAGCGCAAAGATCTGAAGGGAAAGCAGCCGCTGCGATTCGGCGGCATCGAGCTGGCCGAGCGCAGATAGGATTTCGTCCAGGCGACCTTCCGGGCGGGGTGCGGCGCCGGCTGAGCGCCGCTTGAGTTCGGCCAACTCCAGGTGTGCGACTTCGCCGATGCGGTGTCCCGCATCCACGACCGCCTTCACCAGCCGAAGTCGTTCGAGATCGGCAGCGCGGTAGCGCCGGGTTCCTCCGGGCGTGCGGAGCGGCTCGACGACCCGATGTCGTCGCTCCCAGGCACGTAGCAGCTCCGGAGACAAACCGGTGAGCCGGGCTGCCGTGCGTAGGGGATAGGTGAGTTCGAGTGCGTCGGGTTTGGGTTTCTCCACGCCTCCAATTTATACAAAACCTCACTAATGTCCAGATTTTTGATTAAAAATCCTCATGTAGTTGATTCGGCAAGAATATATTCAAGTATCTGGAATAATTTGTAAAAATGTAAATTTTCGATTCGAGATAATAAATGTTGCACAGATAAAATCTTGACATATAGGGCGCCGTGTACCAAGCTGCATTTCATCAAGGAGACAGCCAAATGGCGCGTTACATCGATGCGATCGACCTCCCCATCCCGATCGGCCCGGCTTTTGACTACCTCGCCGACTTCAGCCGCACCGTCGAGTGGGACCCCAGCGTCTGCGACGCCCGGCGCATTACGCGAGGCGCCGTGAGACTCGGCAGCCGCTTCGGGGTCAGCGTTTCGTTTCTCGGCCGGCGGATTCCGCTCGAGTACCGGATCACGGAATTCGAACGTCCTTCCCGTCTGGTCTTGACCGGCGGGGATTCATCACTGCGCTCCGTCGACGAAATCACCTTCGTGTCGCGACCCGGAGGAACCCGGGTGACCTACGAGGCGCGCGTCGAGCTTACGGGTATCGGGCAACTCGCAGACCCATTTCTGGACCTCCTGTTTCAGCGCATCGGTCGCCAGGCCGTGCGCGGCCTACGCGAGCGGTGGGCGGCGGGGGAGGGGGCCCTGAAGACTTCGGGTGAAAAAAACCCGATTCACGATCAGCGAATTGAGCGGAGTCGGAAACGGCCGATGGCCGACCGCCGGGTCCGGTCCCAACACAAAAAGCAAGGAGTTGCATCATGAGCGCACAATTGGAGCAGACGGGCGTCAAGGCACGCGCCATAGACAGGAAAGACGTCATTCCGGGAATCAGCAGGCCCAAGGCCCTCTTCATTCTCGCTGCGGGACTCTCGTTCCTGATGTCGGTCTATCTCTTCTTCACGGGCGATCGCGAGCAGGGAATCTTCGTGGGGATCTGGGTCCCCTCGATCCTGGCAGCGGGTGCGCTGCTACTGATTGGGAGGAACGACAGTGAGTGACCTCAATCTGCTGGCTTTTGGATGCGCGGTCACTTTCATCGCGGTGGCTGGAGTGTACGTGTATATCCGAGAATCCTTCGAGTCGGAAGTTCAGCCCGGCGAAGTCAAAGCGGAGTACGCGGAAGCCGAACCGCAAGTTCGAGATGTAGCGTGACAACCTCAATCGCTCAGCGAAAAACTGGAGTGTTCGAAATGTTCTCACGAAGGCGCGCCATGGCTCGGATCAACCTGCTTGGGGGTCTGGCGGTGCTCGGGAGCTACGCGTACTGCCTGACTGCCTACTCGGCGCAGGTCGGCGATTTCTGGGGTGGAGTTCCGGATGGGCTTCGCTCGGTCTACACGATCAACATGGTTTTCGCGGCCGCGGGGTATCTCACGTTCACATACTTCCTGATGTACCGGTTCAAGTCCACGACCGGTTCGGTTCGGCGTTTCGGCTTCGGCACGCTCAATGTTCTCTACTTGCTGATTCTGATTCCGTCGGCACTCTGGATGCCGCTCACCTTCGCGATGCTCGAGTCGCCGAGCGAAGGGTTGTGGTGGATCATCCGGTTGACGTTGTTTGCCGTTGGGATCGGCTCGCTCGGGCTCCTGGCTATTCTCGTGATGGTGCGTCCACGCTCGCCCTCGTTGGCACACAGTCTGGCCGTTGCGGGGAGCCTGGCGTTTTGTTTGCAGACCGCGGTTCTCGACGCCCTGGTGTGGCCAGCGTACTTCCCTGTCCAGGGATGATTCCGACACCTCCGCCACTCTGGCGCCGTGTCCCCTGAGTCGTCTTCGTTCCTCTTACGCCCCGATTTTTTTGATCCTCAAGGAGAATCCAATGCGACGCCGTTTCTTCCCCCCCATGGCTGCCTTCGCGGTAGTGATATCCGCGCTGCTGCTGTCGAGCGGAGCCATCGCGCAAGACAAGCCGAAGTCCAACCAGTTCTGGTGGCCGGAACAGCTGGACTTGTCGCCGCTGCGCGACCACGCCCCATCCTCCAACCCGTACGGTGAGGACTTCGACTACGCTCAGGCCTTCGCCAGCCTGGATATCGCGGCCCTCAAAGTGGACCTCAAGAAGGTCATGACCACATCCCAGGACTGGTGGCCGTCGGACTTCGGCCACTATGGCCCCCTTTTCATCCGCATGTCCTGGCACGCAGCCGGAACCTACCGCGTGGCCGACGGCCGCGGTGGCGCCGGCGGCGGCCAGCAGCGCTTCGAGCCGCTGAACAGTTGGCCCGACAACGCCAACCTCGACAAGGCCCGACGTCTGCTGTGGCCGATCAAGCAGAAGTACGGCCGCAACATCTCCTGGGCCGACCTGCTGGTCCTCACCGGCACCGTTGCCATGGAGGACATGGGCTTCAAGACTTTTGGTTTTGCCGGAGGTCGGGCAGATGACTGGGAGCCGGATCTCGTCTATTGGGGCCCGGAAACCGAGATGCTGGGCCGCAAGCGCACCGACGCGCGGGGTGCACTGAAGCATCCCCTCGGCGCGACGCAGATGGGTCTCATCTACGTGAATCCGGAAGGCCCCGGTGGCAACGCGGACCCGCTCGCGGCCGCGGCGCAGATCCGTGAGAGCTTCGGCCGGATGGCGATGAACGACGAAGAGACCGTCGCCCTGATCGCCGGCGGGCACACCTTCGGAAAGGTGCACGGCGCGCACAAACCGTCCGATTGCGTGGGTCCGGAGCCGACGGCCGCCGACGTCGAGGAGCAGGGTCTCGGCTGGAGCAACAAGTGCGGCAAGGGCAACGCCGAGGACACGGTCACCAGCGGTCTGGAAGGCGCCTGGACCGCGGCCCCCACGCAGTGGACGATGATGTACCTGACGAACTTGTTCGCGTTCGAATGGGAGCAGACGCGCAGCCCCGGCGGTGCGATCCAGTGGATTCCGAAGAACGGGCAGGCCGCCAACACCGTCCCGGATGCGCACGTCGCGGACAAGCGGCACGCGCCCGTCATGCTGACGACGGACCTTTCGCTGAAGGCTGACCCGGCGTACCGCAAGATCTCGCAGCGTTTCCTGGAGAACCCGAAAGCGTTCGAACTCGCCTTCGCCAAAGCCTGGTTCAAGCTCACCCACCGCGACATGGGCCCGCGTGCCCGCTACGTCGGTGACGAGGTACCCGCGGAGGCGTTGATCTGGCAGGACCCGGTTCCCAAGGTCGACCATCCGCTGATTGGCAAGCGCGACACCGAGAAGCTGAAGGCCGAGATTCTCGATTCCGCTCTGACCGTTCCCGAACTCGTTCGCACCGCCTGGGCTGCGGCCGCCAGCTACCGCGGCACCGACATGCGCGGGGGTGCGAACGGTGCACGGCTTCGCCTCGCGCCGCAGCGAGATTGGCCGGTCAACAATCCGAAGGAGGTCGCGAAGGTGCTCGCGACTCTCGAGCAGATCCAGAGTGACTTCGAGGGCGGTCTCTCGAGCGGGACCCAGGTCTCGCTCGCCGACCTGATCGTGCTCGGCGGCGCTGCGGCGATCGAGAAGGCGGCCGCGGATGCCGGTTACGACGTAAAGGTTCCCTTCAGGCCGGGCCGCAGCGACGCTTCCCAGGAGCAGACCGACGTCGCGTCGTTCGCCGTGCTCGAGCCGAAGGCGGACGGCTTCCGCAACTACTATGGAAAAGACAGCCGACTGTCGCCGACGGAGAGTCTCGTCGCCCGGGCCGATCTGTTGACGCTGACGGTGCCGGAGATGACCGTGCTCGTCGGCGGGATGCGGGCTCTCGACGCGAACACTGGTGGTTCGGACCACGGCGTGTTCACGGATCGTCCCGTAACGCTGTCCAACGACTTCTTCGTGAACCTGCTCGACGTGTCCACGAAGTGGCAGAAATCCGCGGACAAGGAGGGCGTCTACGAAGGTCGGGATCGCGCGACGGGTGAGCTGAAGTGGAGCGCCACCCCGGTCGACCTCATCTTCGGCTCGCACTCCGAGCTGCGCGCGGTCGCCGAGGTTTTTGCTGCCGACGACGGCCGCGACAAATTCGTGCAGGATTTCGTCGCCGCCTGGACCAAGGTGATGACGCTCGACCGCTTCGACTTGCGGCGCCGGGACGTCGGCGCGGCTTCGATGGCTGCGCGTTCCAACTAGACCGGAAGCGAAACGGGGGATCCGATGCGCACTGTGAAGAAGCTGTCCGGGATCGAGCTCTCCGATTGGCAGGGGGAGCGAGTCCGTCTGGAGGCGCTCTGGAAGGAGCGGCCCGTCGTTCTCGTTTTCATCCGCCACTTCGGTTGACTGTTCTGTCGTGAGCAAGTCGCGCAGTTGCGCGACCAGGTCGACGAGATCCGAGCGCGCGGTGGGGAACTTGTCATCGTTGGCAATGGGTCTCCGAATTTTGCCGCTGCGTTTCGTGAGGACTTCGGACTCGACGGTCCGCTGCTGGTGGACCCGGAGTTACGTGCTTATCGCGCGGCGGGTCTCCGGCGCGGTCGGGTCGAGCTGCTTTCGCCAAGGCTGCCGCGCAACGCGCTGCGAGCCCTTCGCTCGGGCTCTCGCCAGACCGGCGTGCAGGGAGATCCCTGGCAGCTCGGGGGGGTCTTTGTGATTCGTCCCGATTGGGAGCTGACTTACCGTTACACGAGCCGCGAGGCGGGAGACCATCCGCCGGTCGGGGAAATTCTGGCGGCGCTCGAACGCGATGCGGAACCGATTTCGGAGGTTTCCGCCACGCCCGACGCCCAGCGATGGTTGGGGCGCGCCTTGAGCCGCATCGTCGATCCCTTCATCGTGTCGTCCTTCGACCGGACCGGGTTTCGCATCCACCGCCTCGCTTTCGAAGCGCAGGACCTGGACGTGGATCTCTCGGATAAGCGCTGTCTGATTTCGGGTGCCAACTCCGGAATCGGCTACGAGACCGCCCTCGCACTCGCGGACCTGGGAGCCGAGGTCGTGCTCCTGTGCCGCAACCGCGAGCGCGGAGAGCAGGCGGCGCAGCAGATTCGCGAGCAGACGGGAAACGCGCGCGTCTTCCTGGAACTTCTGGATGTGTCCAACCTCGATTCGGTTCGCGCGGCGGCTGCACGCGTGTCGTCGGGGCCGGTCGACGTATTGATCCACAATGCGGGTGTGCTTCCGGACGAACGGTTCGAGACCGACGATGGAATCGAACTCACGCTCGCAACCCACCTGGTTGGGCCCTTCCTGCTGACGCGTCTGCTGCAGGGCAACCTCGAGAAGTCGCCCGATGGACGGGTGATCTGGGTTTCCTCCGGCGGCATGTACACACGACGTCTCAACCTCGAGGATCCGAACTGGAGCGAGCGGGACTACGATGGCGTCGTCGCCTACGCGGAGACGAAGCGGGCCCAGGTGGTCCTATCCGAGTTGTGGGCCGAAGCGCTGCGTGGAAGTTCCGTGGTCGTGAACGCCATGCACCCCGGTTGGGCCGATACCCCGTCAGTGAAAAGCTCGCTCCCGCGCTTCCACCGCCTCACGCGCAACATCCTGCGGACGCCGGCCGAGGGCGCCGACACGGTCGTCTGGCTGGCGGCGCGTCTGCGTGCTCGCCAGTCGACGGGGTGTTTCTTCTTCGACCGCGAAGAGCGCCGCACCCATCTGTTGCCGTTCACCCGGGAATCCGAAGCAGATCGTCGCGCGTTGTGGGAGCTCTGCGAACGATTGAGCGCCGAGCCGTCGCGATGACGAGCCGCCCGCAGGGACGTACCGTTCGGCGCATGGCGGGGGTCGTGCTGGCCGCACTGGTCGGGTTCATGGCCCTGCCTGCGGGAGCGGACGAGGTTGCCCGCGGCGATTCCGAATGGACTCGTCGGGCGGAGGGGGAGCGGGACGGCAGCCCGAAGCCGGACCCGATCCGCGCTGCCATCCGCTTCTATGAGGACGCGCTCCGCTCCGATCCGGAGAACCTGGAAGCGCGTTGGAAACTTCTCCGTTCCCTGCACTTTGCGGGCGACTTCGCGATCGAAGATTCGAAGGAGACGCGCCGCATTTTCGATCGCGCCAAAGACGTTTCGGAACAGGGGCTCGAGCTCCTTGCCGATCGAGCCGGTTTCGGGGTGCGACTCGAACAATTGGAACCCGCGGAGATCGGACCTCACCTCGCGGCCAAAGGCATTCCCCGGAGCGACGTCGCCCGTCTGTATTTCTGGTCGGCCATCAACTGGGGAGCCTGGAGTCGGGCAGTCGGGCTTCTCGGCGCGGTGCGCAATGGAGTGGCGAACCGCTTGTTCCGCTGCACCCGCATCGCGATGGCGCTCGAACCCGAGTACGACGGCGGAGCGGCATTCCGGCTGCTGGGGCGCCTGCACGCGGAGTTGCCCCGCGTGCCCTTCGTGTCGGGCTGGGTCGACCGCGAGCAGGCGATCCCGCTGGTGGAACGCGCGTACGCCATCGCACCGGAAAATCCCGGCAATCGCCTATTGCTGGCCCTCACCCTACTCGATCTGGCTCCCGAGCGGCGCACGGAAGCGCTCGCACTGCTCGAACAAGTCGATCAGCTGACACCGCGCCCCTCGATGCAGATCGAAGACCTCGCGATGCGGGTGGAGGCTCGGGATCGGCTCGCGACCGAGCGCGCAGGGGGGACGACGTAGTGCGCGGTATACACTGGTTCCGCAACGATCTGCGTCTGCGCGACAACACGGCGCTCAACGCGCTGGTGGCTCGGGCCGAAGAGTGGCTCCCGGTTTTCGTGTTGGATCCGCGCATCCTGTCGGGCCCGCACTCGGGGGAAGCCCGCACGCGTTTCCTGCTCGATTGCCTGGACCGCTTGCGTCGCGACCTCGAGAAGCGCGGCGTGCCGCTGCTCGTACGCGAGGGTCTCCCCGACAAGGTGTTGCCGAAGCTGCTGCACGAAACCGGAGCGCAGCTGCTTTCGTTCAACGAGGATGTGACGCCTTTCGCCCGGAACCGAGATGCCCGGGTGTGTCGGGCCGTCGAGCGGAGCGGCGGTCGCGTAGTGTCGTGTCTGGATCACGTGATCTTCCGATCGAGTGAGATCCAATCGAAGAGCGGCGGGGCGTATTCCATCTATTCGCCCTATCGCAAGACGTGGTGGGGAAAGTGGGAGCAGGAGCCCCGGCTTCCCGTCAAGCTCGGGCGCTTGCCGCCCCCCATCCCGGGCTTCTCGGGGGATGGGATTCCGGACCCGCGCCAGTTCGGTGTCGAGACCGGAGAGTGCGACATCCCGACCGGCGGCGAAGCCGCGGCCCGGCGACGCCTCGACCAGTTCCTGGAAACCACCGCCGCGCGCTACCACGAGGATCGCGACCGACCGGATCTCGATGGAACGTCGCGAATGTCCCCTTACCTGCGCTTCGGCGCGATTTCGGTGCGCCAATGCTTTCAGCGAGCGGAACAGGCGATGGACGCGCATCCTGCCTTGGAGCAGGGTGTTTCGAAATGGTTGGACGAGCTCATCTGGCGCGAGTTCTATTCCGCGATCCTGGAGGAGCACCCCCGGGTGCTGCGCGAGAACTACCGGCGCGAATACGATGCGGTGGTCTGGAATGACGATCCGAAGGGCTTCGCGGCATGGTGCGAGGGGCGTACGGGATTTCCGATCGTCGATGCGGGGATGCGCCAGCTTCGCGCGACGGGTTGGATGCACAACCGCGTGCGCATGATCGTGGCGAGTTTCCTTACCAAAGACCTGCTGGTGGACTGGCGCGAGGGAGAGCGCTTCTTCTTCGAGCGCCTCGTCGACGGCGATCCCGCCTCCAACAACGGCGGCTGGCAGTGGGCGGCATCCGTGGGGACCGACGCGCAACCGTATTTCCGGATCTTCAATCCGTTTGCGCAGGGCAAACGCTGGGATCCGCAGGGCCGTTACGTGCGCCAATGGGTTCCCGAGCTACGCGACGTGCCGGATCGGCACGTGCATGCGCCATGGGAGTCCGGGCTGCTCTGCGACTATCCGCCGCCCATCGTGGATCACGCAGAACGGCGCGAACTCGCTCTCGCGCGATTCACCCGCGCGCGAAGGGACGGGGCGCGGAAGTGAGTGAAGCGCAGACCAATGAAACCGAAGACGAAGGTGAGCTCGTGGAATCAGATCCCCTGAAGCAACCCATCCTCCTGACCGGTGCGTCCGGGTACGTGGGCGGTCGTCTTCTTTCTCGGTTGGAAAAGCGGGGTCGGGTGGTGCGCTGTCTCGCGCGGCGTCCCGAGTTTCTCGCGGAGCGGGTCGGTCCGCAGACGGAAGTGGTGAAAGGCGATGTGCTGCAGGAGGAAAGCCTGCTGCCGGCACTCAAAGGTGTGCACACCGCCTATTACCTGGTCCACTCGATGGGGAGTGCGAGTCAAGAGGGATTCGAGGTGCAGGACCGCTTGGGCGCGCAAAACTTCGCGCGCGCAGCGCGGGCGGCAGGCGTTCGGCGGATCGTGTATCTGGGCGGACTGGGGGACGAGGAATCGGATCTCTCGCCCCATTTGCGGAGCCGCCACGAGGTAGGGCGTGCATTGGGTGCCACGGGCGTGCCGGTGATCGAATTCCGCGCCTCGATCGTGATCGGATCCGGGAGTCTCTCGTTCGAAATGCTCAGCGCGCTCGTCGAGCGACTGCCCGCCATGGTGACGCCGCGCTGGGTGCACGTCACCGCGCAACCCATCGCGATTGGCGATCTACTCGCCTATCTCGAATCCGCCCTCGAACTCGAAACGGAACGCAGCCGGGTCTACGAAATTGGCGGAGCCGAGCGCGTCTCCTATGGCGAACTCATGCGCGAGTACGCGCGACAGCGGGGTTTGCGCCGCGTCATGATCCCGGTTCCCGTATTGACGCCCCGCCTCAGCAGCCTGTGGCTGGGGCTCGTCACACCACTCTACGCGCGGGTGGGGCGTGACCTGATCGAAAGTATCTGTCACGAGACGGTCGTTCGCGACGACGCTGCGCGCCGCGACTTCGCAATCGATCCGGTAGGGGTGCGAAAGGCGATTGCAGACACGTTGACCTTCGAGGACCGCGAGTCCGCAGAGACGCGCTGGTCGGACGCGATCTCGGCCGGCGGAACGGATCCGGGGATCTTCTCCAACTACGGTGGAGTGCGTCGAGGTCGTCGGCTGGTCGATTCGCGGGAGCGCGAGGTGGACATGCCTCCCGCAGCGGCATTTGCTCCAATCCGCCGAATCGGCGGCGCACGGGGTTGGTACGCCTTCGACACGCTCTGGCGTCTTCGTGGCTTCATCGATTTGCTGGTCGGGGGCGTCGGTCTGCGCAGGGGGCGTCACGATCCAGAACAGCTGCGCGTGGGCGACACCGTCGACTGGTGGCGCGTGGAGACCTATGAGCCCGACCATCTCCTCCGCCTGCGGGCCGAGATGAAGTTACCCGGCCGGGCCTGGCTCGAGTTCGAGGTTAGGCCGACCGACCGGGGCAGCGCGATCCGGCAGACCGCGGTCTTCGATCCCAGCGGCCTGCTCGGCCTCTTGTATTGGTACGGGATCTACCCACTGCACGCGGCGGTCTTCCGTGGGATGCTGGCGGGTCTCTCGCGCGCTGCGCGCGTCGGGTTCACGGCGAAACCGCATCCCTCCTCGGCCAAGGGCGCGGATTAGCTGCGGTCTGCTCGAGAAACAGCGGGTTCGAATCGCAGAACGAGGGTGGGGCGAGCCGCTTCGTTCGACGCGCGAAACGCTCAGGGAACCGTGGATTCGAAAGCGCCGATGTCGCAGCGATCCAGGCGGGCTACGCCGCGTTGGTCGGTTTGGCCACAGCGGGAGCCGCTGCGTTTGCTCGGGGAAGTGGGGTTGCCCGCATCGATCGCCGGGCTGCCCGGCAGTAGACGCACCGTGGGTGTCGGGCCACCGTGGTTCAACAGTGAGCCCAGCACGGGGTCGAGTCCGATGACGTTGTCGGTCGTCTTGCCCACCAGAACGCAATCGCCCGGATCTTGGATCAGGTTGTAGTTCTTCGACGCGAGTTGCCCGCTGGTCTGGCGGCAGTCGGGGCCCCCACCCAATCGCGCCGCGATGATGGAGTTGGCGAAAACCACGCGTCTCCCGAACATGAGCAGGCCCTCCTCGGCATTCTCCCCAATCGTCGAACTGAAGAGCTTCAATTGTCCATCGCTCCTGACGACGATGCCGGTGCGGTTGCGAGCGAACGTACTGTCGCGCACGTTGGCCCGACCGGAATTCACGATGGCGACGTTCATCCGGAACACGGAACTCTGATTCATCTCGACGCGGGCCTTCGTCGAGATATCGATACCGGTGTCGAGAACCACGCCGATCGCCGGTCCTCCGATTGCCGTCCGATCGAGATCGAGACGCGCGCCGAAACCGAGCCGGATTCCACCCCGGTTGAGAATACAATCGGCCACGGTCGCTCTCGCCTTGCGCTCGACTCTCAGCGCACCATCGGAAATCGCCGGAGCCGTCGTTCGGATGGTGAGGCGCTCGATTGTCACCCGGTTCTTGAGGTCGATCGAAATGGCGGGACTCGAAGCGCTCTCGACTACGGTCGAAGCGGCATCTTCGCCGCGCAAGGTGATGCGCTTGTCGATTCGAACCAAAGGGCCGCTGTAGTTTCCGGAAGCGATCTCGATCACGTCCTTGTTGTCGGCTGCGTCCACCGCCGCGGCGATGTCGGTAAAGCAGCCCCCGGTACCGCCGGGGTTCACGCAGAAAGTGGTCCCGTGGGCGGGTGCAGCGAAAGCGATTGCGACCAAGGCGGAGAGGATCACAGCCAGCATGGGAACCTCCGGGTGTGGGTGTCGATTGGCACAGCGACCGTACGCGTACGGGCGTCTTGGGTCTACGGCGATGGGAATTCCTGAGAATCTCTGATCTCCGGAGTCGGCGTCCGGATGTCAACCCAGCCCACAGAGCGTCTCATGGTTTCCACGGATTGAGGTGGAACGGTGCGGTCCAGTGCGCTCACGCTTCTGGCCCCGATCGCCCGATGTATGCACGCATGGCGAGTGACCCGACCCGACCCGCGCCGCGCCTCGCGTTCGAGCACTTGAACCTGCGCAGAAATCCGTTCGGAGAGCCGGAGCGTTCGGAGCGAGGGGGACTTGCGGACACGGAGCCCGCCGCGGTCGAACGCTGGGTAACGCGGCTCGCCGGTCCGGGGTTCGCGCTGCAGTTCCTGGGGGATTCGGGCCGCGGCAAGACCACGCACCTGCTCGCGCTGCATCGGCATTTTCCCGACGTACCCTTTCTCTACATCGCAGAAGGAATGCGGCCAAAGCTTCCGCAGGGCACGCCGCTCTTCGTCGACGAAGTGCAACGGCTCGGGCGCCTGCGGCGATCCCGCTTGTTCCGTTCTTCACGCTCCTTCGCGGTCGGGACCCATCTGGACCTTTCGGCGGAGTTTCGAGCGGCCGGCCTGGAGGTCGAGACCGTCGTTCCGGCGCGCGCTTTGACCCCGGACAAGCTGAAGCGGATGTTCGAGCGTCGCGTTCATTGGGCAAGGCGTCGGCCGGGCCCGGTGCCGCGCATCTCGGAACGCACGGTTCGCGCACTGATTGCGGCCCACGGCAGCAACGTGCGTGCCATGGAGCGAGACCTTTACGCCGCGTTTCAACGGGCCCAGGAGATCGAGTATGTCGAAGTGTGACATCCACATCGTGTTCGACCGGGATGACCGGACCTATCGAACGGGCGAGTTGATCCGCGGAGAAGTTCGGGTCGAGACCGACAGGGAAGTGTCCTGTCGCGAACTCCGAATCGAACTCGCCTGGAGAACCCACGGTGTCGGGAACGTGGATCAGGATACACTCGAATCCCAGGTGGAGACGGAGCTCAAGTGGCGGGGCGGTTGGGGGGCCACCTATCCATTCTCCTTCCGAGCTCCCGAAAAACCGCTGACTTACCACGGCCAGCTCTTGAACGTCGACTGGGAGATCCGCGCCCAGGCGGATCTACCATGGGCGATCGACGCCAAAGCGTCCGAAGACGTGATCGTGCTGGCGGGACCCGATAGCCGGGACAGCTATCTCGGCTCCCCTCCGATCTTCAAGAAGTCCGCGACCGGCGCAACGGCCACCTTCATGTTGATCCTGTTCTCCCCTTTGATCTTGATGTTGTTCGCGATGATGCTCGCGCTGTCACCGCTGATCGTCCCGGTCATTCTATTCAAGGTGTTGCGCCGCCGGCTGGCGGAGCGAACGCTCGGCAAAGTGAAGCTCGAAGTCGACGCACCGCAGATTTCCGAAGCCGCCATGAAGCACCCGAGCATCACCTACATTGGGAGACGCGGGAAGATCGCTACGCCGTACGCCGTCTCTCCGGGACAGGATTTCGAGGTTCGTCTCCACTTCATGCCGCGCCAGAACGTCGAACTCGGCCGCGCAACGGCGACGCTGGTGGGCAAGGAATCCTGCAAGTCCGGCCACGGCACCAACTCCGTGACGCACCGCGAGCGCATCTGCCAGGAGGAGTTCGTGTTCGCCGAACGCGCGCACTACGCGCCGCGCCAGCCCGTCGAGCTGAGCACGACCGTCACACCGCCCAACCGTCCGGCCTACAGCTTCGAATCCAGCAACAACGAACTCGAATGGGAACTGACTGTTGCCATCCGCCTCGAGGGTTCCCCGGATTGGGTCGAATCCAGGCGACTTCGCATGCTTCCGGCACCGCTCGACCCGCTTCCCGAATAGACGTCGCGCCCGGGCACCGCTGACATCGGGGCCCGTGGAGTTTTTTCCGCGAATCCCGCCGGGGGCCTTGAACACCGGCAGGGGGTGAGCATATTTGCCACCAGCTCCAAGCCGGATCACGGAGGACACGACACCGATGACTCGAATTCTGCTGTTTCTTGCGACCAACATCGCTGTTCTACTGGTGCTGAGCCTCGCCTGGCAGCTTTTCGGGATCGGCCCCGTGCTCGACGCGCAGGGCGTCGATCTGGACCTGGGCGCGCTGCTGGCCGTGTCGGCGCTGATCGGAATGACGGGTTCGTTTTTCTCGCTGGCGATTTCCAAGTGGATGGCCAAGCGCATGACCGGGGCGCGCGTCATCGAAGCGCCACGGGGCCCGGCGGAGCAGTGGCTCGTCGAGCGCGTGCGGGTGCACGCTCAGGCGGCGGGGATCGGGATGCCCGAGGTGGCGATTTTCGATTCCCCCGAGCCCAATGCGTTTGCGACCGGGGCGCGTCGCAACAGCGCACTGGTAGCGGTTAGCACCGGGCTCTTGAACGGCATGCGGCGCAACGAAGTGGATGCGGTTCTGGGACACGAGATCGGTCATATCGCGAACGGCGACATGGTGACCCTGACCTTGATCCAGGGCGTGGTCAACACCTTCGTCTTCTTCCTCTCTCGCGTAGTGGGTCACATCGTGGATCGGACGGTGTTCAAGACCGAGCGTGGCCACGGCCCCGCCTATTTCATCACCGCCATCCTTGCGCAGGTGGTGCTGGGCATCCTCGCTACGGCGATCGTGATGTACTTCTCGCGCAAGCGCGAGTTCCGCGCCGATCGCGAAGGTGCGCGCCTGGCCGGACGCGAGAACATGATCGGCGCTCTGCGCGTGCTCAAAGCGAAGGTCGAGGGGAGCCAGGGCTTGCCCGAACAGATGCATGCCTTCGGCATCTCAGGCGGCGGCCGCCGGGCCATGGCGGAGTTCTTCGCCAGCCATCCCCCGCTCGACGCACGCATCCGCGCGCTCGAGACGCACGCCGGCTGAGCCGTCGTTGTCCGCGTGCAGAATTGTCGCACGCGGGCGTTAGGTCCCGGAGTTCGACTCGATCCGGTCCTCAATGGACCCGGTCTCCTTGTCGCGCCCGGAGGAATTCCGCCACCTCAATCTTGCGTTTTGGGGGGCCGATAGAACACGAGGTGGGCGCGGGCCGCTCAAAGAATCAAAGGAAACACCGATGCAACGTCATTCCATCCGTTCGTTCTGGGTCGCGCCGCTGGCCTATCTCGCCATCACGGGTCTCAGCGCCTGCGGAAACACCGTCGAGGCCACGCCCGCCGGCGAGGCTTCCGCGGCTGCGGTGGCCCCGGCGCCCGCGCCGCTGGCCTGGGAAAAGCCGAGCCGATCGGCGGCCGAGGCGCGCGTCGTGCAGGGCCTCAAGGTGACGGGGGACCACCGGGGCATGCCGCTAGTCAAATCCGCGGCCCACTTCGGCGAGAGCGTGCCCGTCGGCGAATACCTCATGCTGGCCACCGAAGGTGGCGTCCGAATTCAACCCGACGAGGCCGCATACCGAATGGGGCTCGTGCTCTATCTCGGACTGTACCCGGGCTGGGGCGAGCGAGACCGCGAGGGTGCCCTCAACCGATTCCGCGAAGCCGCCGGGGCGGGCCACCCCGAAGCCAAAGGCGCAGTGCACTACGTCGAGACCCGGGGATAGCACCACCGTCTGGGCGCGACGATCCCGGATTTTGGTAGATCAGCGATCGAGGCGGGGGCTTTCCATACCGGATGTCTCGACTCGGGAGAGCGGCTTGCGGTTCTTCCAGTAGTCCGCCCGCTCGTTCTTGTCGATGATCTTGTTCATCTTGCGTTCGAAGTCGCGTTGGTAGGTGTTGTGCATCGAGTGTCCGTGGATCTTGTCCGATAGGGAAGAACCGATGCGCCGGTCGTGGTTCATGGGGAGGCCCTTGGCGATGCCGTCGGAGAATCCGAAGGTGTCGTCCATCACCCGGCCGAGCGCGTAGCCCGCAGAAAAGGCACCGGCGATCGGGTTGAAGAGGCCGGCCGCCGACGCCGCCGTGCCCACTCCCGCGGACACGGCCGTGACTTCGTCGCCGCGGGAGATGGCTTCGTAGGTCTCGATGCCGCCCAGCACGACGTCGGCGCCACCCACGACCTTCCCCGCGGTCCCCATGGCGCCCTTCGACGCACGGCCCACGTTCGGGTCCGTCGTCCACCGTTTCATGCGCCCCCCGCGCGCAGGAAAGGCGTAGGGTTTGGCGGTGGCTGCGTCGCGCGCCAGTGACGATGCCTTGTCGAAGTGCGCAACCGCCGCGCCCGCCACCTTGCTCTTCATCGAAGGAGGTGCGCTCTTGAGCAACGCGGCGACGTTGGCCGCCTTGGTGCCTTCGATTGCGGACGCCGCTTTGGCCGCATAGTACGCGGACTGCGCCTGCCTTCGGTAGTTCTTCGCCTTGACGATGGTCGCCACCGTGATGGGTGCGTTGGCGGCCGCCGAGAGATACCCCCAAGGCATCACCGCGTACTTCTTGATGCTGTCGACGGCATCGAGCCCAGTGGGGTCCGAATAGCGCAAGGGGTTGTTGAGCCCGTAGCGGTAGGCGTTGCGTCGCCGGGGTTCCGTCGTGGCTGCGGGGTTGTTGTTGACCGGATCCACGGACGCGAACACGCCGATCGAGGGCGCGTAGAAGCGCGCGCCGAAATACGAGAGCCCGCTTTCGTAGTCGCGTTCCTTACCCATGAAGAGGTAGTTCGACGACGGCAGCCCATGGTCATTGCGGCGCATCCGCACGCGCGGCTCCCCAAAGGGGTAGAAGACCGTCTCTTCCACCAGCGCACCGGCACCGTCCGTGAGCAGGGTGGCGGAGCCGATGTGGTCGGTGTGGTAGTAGCGGATGCGGGCCGTGTCCGGCGGCAGCGTGAGGTTTGCGGCGTGGGCTTCGCGCAGGAAGGGTACGCTTCCGGCGCGAAGAATCGGCGGGAAATCCGAAACCCCCGCCAGGGCATCGCCCAGTGCGACGCGCCAGCGGACCAACTCCGGATCCCAGATCCAGGCCGCGGATTCGGGCAGCGCATCCTCGGTTCCCAGGGGTTCCAGGCGCGCCACCGGCGCGAACCCACTTCCCGCCACGGGCAATTGCGCCGGCGGCACGTAGTCGCCGCGGACTGCGACGACGGTCGGTGCCGCGGCGTTCAACCAGAGGACGGATCCCGCCGGGAGCGGTGTCGCGGCGGAGACGGGGGCCGGGGGGCCCGTGGTCGTTGCGACGTGGAAGGCATCGGTGATGGTTCCGGAACCGATCCCGATCTGGTCGGCGGCATCCGCCGCGTCCACGGCCAGCGCGATCAGGTTCCAGCCTCCGAAGAGCGGAAGCCACTGCACGCGCTCGGCGTTGGGGTCGATGGATCCCGTGATCTCCGCCACGCGATTCGGTCCGAGAAACACGAACTTGGTCGGCTGCTCACCGTCGCGAATCTCGAACAGCGGGTTGGGATAGAGGGTCACGCGCGTTTCGCCCGGCGCGAACCCGCTCCAGGCGCGTTTGGCCGTGACTTTCTTCGCGATGCGTCGGTCCGAATGGTCGTGCAGGTATTCGGCGCGGAGATCGTCGTTCTCCACGGCCACGAGGCGATCTTTGAAGTCCCATTCCGCGGTCAGGCCGTCGAAGGACACGAGATTTCCATTGGCGTCGTATTCGTAGAGCGACGGCTGCGGGGCGGTTCCGAGCTGCGTGAGTGCGTGGGGGCCGGGCGGGTCCGTTGGGTCGCGGCCGGTGCGGTCGAAGCGACCCGCGGCGCCTCCGTATTCCAGGTCTCCCAGGTTCGTGAGCGACCGCGTCGATCCGTCGTGAACGATGTCCGAGGTCTTGGACAACATGTTGCCGAGTTTGTCGTAGGCGTAGTGGATGGAGCCGCGGGGAGTCTCGGGTACGTCGGGATCGACGAGTTCGTAGGATGCGAGGCGATGCAGGTCGTCGTACACGAGGTCCTGGCTGTTGAACATCGGGTCCGAGGGCGCGACCTGAGTTCGCAAATCGTCGATGGCGAGCAGGTTCGAGACGGGGTCGAGGGTGTAGCCGTAGTGGATGAGCTCGTCTCCGAGGGTGGCCCCGGCTCCGCGCGTGAGAAGCTCGATCAGCCGCAGCCGTTCATCGTATTCGTACTCGGTCACGACGCCGTTGCCGTACTCGAGAGTTTCGGTCTGTCCCGAAGGCCGGTACGCCACGTCACGGATGACGTCCAATCCGCCGAGCGGGCCGCTCACCTGGGTCTGTAGGCCGCGGTTCCCGTATTCGTATTTCACGCGATCGCCGTCGGGATAGTGGGTTTCGACCAGGCGGTCGTAGGCGTCGTAGGTCGAGTCGGACTTGTAGGGAACCAACTGACCGAGAACCGGATGGCGCACCGCTTTCACGGTCCAGCGCACGCGGCGCCGCTCGTCGTAGGAAGCGTGTTCCTCGCCGGTCAGGTCCTCGACGTAGGAGAGCAGGCCCGCGGTGAAGGTTGCGTTGGCGTGGGTTCCGTCGAGGAGCGGTACACCTCCCGGGACCGGACGATCGAAGTGGTAGCGGACATCCACCGGATCCGTCGCGGGGTTTCCGGTGGTGTCGAGATAGTTCTCGCTCATCATTCGATTGGCGCGGTCGTAGGTCATGACCACGCGTTGGTCCTTGGCGTCTCGGGTTTCCAGCACATTGTTGGTGTCGTCGTAGATCATCTCGAGCCGGCCGCGGTTGGGATCGTTGAGGAGCGTTCGCCGCGAGAGTGCGTCGTAGGTCATGAGCGTGCGGTTGGCGTGAGCGTCTTCGATTTCCAGCAGATTGTGGCGGGCGTCGTAGTGATAGCGGGTTACCAGCTCCTCGCCTGCGCCCGGGTTGCGCTCGATCACCTCCACCAATCGCGCGAGCCCGTCGTTGCGCCTGGAGTCGAAAGCGCCCGGGGTCCGACCCGAGGTGTCGTTCTCGTCGAACTGATCGGCGATCAGCGGTCGGTAGGCGAGGGTGGTCGTGCTTCCGTCGGGGTGGAGGGTCTCGACCGGGCGGCCGAGCTCGTCTTTGTTGGCGGTCATCCGGTCGCGGGCCGGATCGGGTTTTTCGTAGTCGGGGGTCGCAGTGAAATACGGAAGCCAGCTCGACTGCTCGGTCCCACGCAGGTTGAACCCCTTGGCGTCCGAGAAGATCCACTGGTCCGCCGCATCGCCTTCTTCCTTCGTACCGAGAGCACGCCCCAAACCGTCGACGTAGTGCCGGGTCTCGATGGTTCCACCGCCGGTGGTCTCGCGTTGGCGGGACACGTAGAAATTGATGCCGTCGTCGTTTTCGTTGAGGTGATACTCGTAGGAACGCGTGGGAAAGGCGTCGGAATCGCCAGGGTCCACCGTGCGGGTGATACGCGCGAAGGTGTCGTATCCGTAGTCGTAACGAGGCCCGGGCGTCTCTCCGCGGATCGACCAGCTGTTGCCGCCGGTCACGACGCCGAATCCCTCGTGGTAATCCGCCGTCATCTGGAGTTCGTATCCATCCAGGTGAACGATCTCGGCCACCGGGAAGGTCGCGAACGCTTCGTCGTACTCGACGCTGCGCAGGTTGTCGCGGGCATCGAGGGTCTCGATCGTGTTCCCGAATGCGTCGTAGGTGTGGCGGGCGCGGGGGATGAAGCGATTCTCTTCGAAGAATTCCTCTTCGACCCGTGTCAGGTTTCCCTGGGTGCACTGTCCCTGGGGAAGGTTGTCGTAGAACTTGCGAACCCGGGCGTGAACGGTGGCGTTCGCGTCGGAGATGGTGGCTTCGCTGTTGCAGCGAAGCAGCCAGTCGCTCACGTTCACGCCGAAGCTCATGTTCTCGAAGCGCTCGTCGACCCATGCAGTCGAATTTGCGAAGACGAACGGGTTGCCGGCGCAGACCGCGGCATCGGCGGAGCTCCGCTTGCTGCACGCACCCAACCCGGTGCAATCCGCATCACTTCCGCAGATCACCTGGTCGTTGTCGAAACAGACTCCACTTGTAAGGACGCAACCAAAGGGCGTGGGGGCCGGCGCATCGACGATGCCCCAGTTTCGTTGGGCGATGCCATTCCCGAAATCGTCGTATTCCATCTCCCGAAAAATGTCGATGCGATCGCCGGAACCCTGCTCGAGGGTCGAGGAGCGTTCGGCACCGCTGAACGCCCAGCGGACACTCTTTCCGTTGGCGCAGGATTGCTCGGGACGCACGCCGGGCTCGGAAATCCCCCCCGCGACGCAGCTTCCGCCGAGTTCGTCGGAAGCACAATCCGCGTCGCTGCAGCAGCCGGTTCCCGGGTCGCCGCTGCAGACCAACCCCGTGGCGCCGTGGAGGTTGCGGACTTCCCAGCGGCTGAAGTTGTGGTGGAAGATCTCACCGGTCGCGAAACAATCGCCATCGGGCCCGTCCGTGCAGGTCTCCGTACGCTGCTCGAGAGCCACGCCCTTGAGGCTTTCTTCCTCGGCGCCACCCAGGGGAGTTCGCTCGTCGATCAAGCCGTCGCCGTCGTTGTCCTCACCATCGGGTGCTCCGGTGTGGAAGCTGTGGCGCGTGAGAAGCGTGGGGTGGCCTGCATCGCCACGCGCAAGGACCTCTACCTCCGAGAATCCCCGAAACTCTTTTTCCACGGAATCGTAGAAGGCATCCCGGTAGCGGTAGTCCGTTACGTACTCGTCTTCGCCGGGTACTTCGTCCAGGTCGAGGCCCACGCGCACGCGTTTGCGGGAGACGACGGTGACGGGGAAGGGCGCTCGGGTCTCCCAGGGCTTTCCGCTCACGTTCTGCGCTTCGAGGTAGTCGCTCGTCGAGGGTTCATATTCGATGGCGGTCTTGCGACCGAGACCGTTGTCGATGCTCTTCAGGAGATTGGGTGGAACACCGCTCGGGCCGACGATGTCGAGGTAGCGCACCGCCTGGGTTTCGCGGTCCACGTGAACGATGTCCGTGGTTCCGTTGGCGTTGATGTCCGCGAAGAGCATCAGGTCGAAATTCTGGGGATTGCAGCCGGTACCCGGATCACAGCGATCGAAGTCCACACCCGGCAGATAGGAACCGAGCTCCACGCGGCGCAGACGGTCGCCCCCCACGTTGATCCAGGCCGTCATGGATTGCGGGCCGGTCCATAGGAGATCCGAGAGACCGTCGTTGGTCAGATCCTGCCAGCGGAACCCGCTGAAGTTCTGGAAGTCCGCCCCGGACAAGCCCTCCACCGGCGCGCCGCCCAGGGTAACGGCCGGCCCCTGGGCCTCGCAGCTGCCGCCGCGACCGTAACCGCCGCCGCCGCAGGAGGGGAAAAAGCGGATCTGCTGCAGCGCGGTGGGCGTCGTTTCCACCTGCACCACGTCGAGCAGACGATCTCCGTTGAGATCCACGAGGAAGCTCTTGCCGTTGGCGAAGTCCACTCCGGGCAAGGGGGCACATTCCACGGGCAGGTCCAGGAATTCCTGCCCCGCGAACTGGCGATTGATGCGCACACGAAGGCCTGACGGGCTCCCCCCGGCATCGGTGTCGCTGCGTACGATGTCAATGCGCTTGTCGAAGTCGAGATCGGTGAATTGAACCTTCGGGTCGTCGAAACCCTGCACCGCGAAGTCATTGAAGCCCGCGATCTCGAAGTTGTTGGGGACGATGTTGAAGAAGCCGGCGTCGCTGCCCCGTCGTACCTCGAAGGTCGAGGTGTCCGCCGACGGACGCGTGACGAGGTCCGCCACACCGTCGCCGTTGATGTCGACGATCTGGGTGCCCGGTGTACTGAGACGCTGCTGCGGTCCCGCGAAGACTTCGGCCAGGGCGAAGCTCACGACACCGTTTTCATCGGGGCCCTCATTCATGAAACGGCGTAAGGTTCCGGGTAGCCCAGTGGGGGATTCGACGACATCCGGCAGCGAGTCTCCGTTGAGGTCCACCAGCGCCGATTCCGGGCCTCCGATCACACCCAGTGGAAAGCCTGCGACGAAGATCCATTCCGGGTTCTGGAACAACTCGAGCTCGGTGTAGGTGAAGCGCAAGGGCGGCAGCTCCGTAACACCGTCGTCACCGATCTGGGTGATCCGCTCGAGACGCGTTACGCCCGCCACGCAGTCGACGTCCACCACGCAGGCATTGCCCAGCATGCCCCGGGCGCACACGCCTTCCTCGCACGCGCCGACCTCGTCGTAGTCGAGACGATAGGCGCCGACGCGCGCCGCGCCGGCTTCGCCCACGGCGTCACAGCTGGTCACGGGAGAGAAACTCCCGCCTCGCGTGCAGGTGTCGATGGCGATCAGGCGCCGCGCGGTGATGACCTCGAAGGCGAAACGGTAGTCGCTAACCGGATCCGGACGGGTCTGCGCCTCGTATTGGAAGACCACGATCTGCTCACCGTCCAGGGACTGGGTGGCGTGGCGGTTGTAGACGATTCGTTTCGGGTAGATCTGGCCGGGGGAGTCGGGGAAGGCCACGTATTCGTAGTCGATGCGATTTCCGTTGGTGTCCTGTTCGCGGCTCACGCACCAACGCGCCGTACGCGCACCGTCCGAAACGCGGCTGTTCGCTACGCCGCCGAGGGTGAGTTTGCTTCCATCCGGGTTTTCACAGAGCCATGTGTCCGTCGCGCGATCGAAGCGATAGCGCTGGAAGCCGCTTTCGTTCTCCGGGCGAAAGGTTCCGTCGGATAGGGGGACGAGCTCTTCCCCGCCGACCAGGAAGACGTCGGTCCCGGAGAACGTCTCGCTCTCGTCGTACTGGGGCTGGCCTTTATCGGTCTGGCGCTGAATACAGTCGATCCCACTCAGGGACCAGCCCAGACCGACGGTGCCATTGCCCGCCCCGCCGTTGTAGGAGAGCCCCAGCCCCGGCGCGAAACCCGCTCGGCCCGGAGGGACTTTCAAGCGTACGGAGTAGGTCGCCGTGCCGGTGTTGAGCTGCGGCTCGAAGGATTCGCCCAACCCTTCGATGGAACCCGGCCCCGAGGGAAGGGAGATGGATTGGGCCGAGACCCCATTCTTTGCAGCGGAGCGGGCGTCGCTGGCGGTGAAGAGCAGAAGCGTTGCGAGGACCGGTGCGAGCGCGCGCTCCCAGCGCTGGGCAATCCTCAGGAACACGCCGGCCCCTCGCACGCCAGTGGGCAGTCGTTACACGCCGGCCCGGGTACCTGATTGAAGAGTTCGCGAGCCCGGGTGAGGTCGTTGCCCCCGATGAACTGACCCAGGTTGTCGAGGTCGAAGGGAGCGCACGGTTTGTCTCCCGTGGCGCCGCAGTTCGAGGCCGAACGATTCTTGTTGAAAGAAGCGTTCATCTCGCCCAGGTCGAGGCCACCGACCACCTGTCCGCCCGAAGCGAACTTGGCGTCGCATTCGTTCCCGACGCCGTCGGCATCGTCGTCGAGCTGGCCTCCGGTGGTGGTCTGGAAGGACTGGCGGGCGGGAGCGCCCAGGGTTCCCAGGGCCGGGTTGAAGACCGCGATGCAGTTGTCCTGGTCGTCCGGGACGCCGTCTCCGTCGCTGTCCGCCACGGCGCCGCAGTTGGGGCCCACGCATTGGAGTGGGCATCCCGCACAAGACGGTCCGGGCTCTCCATTGAAGAGGGCCAGGGCTCGGGAAAGATCCGTTCCGCCGATCACCTGGCCGCTGTTGTCGAGATCGAAGATCGAGCAGGGTTTGTCGCCCGTGGATCCGCAGTCGTTTCCGTCGCGCGCCTTGTTGAAGGAGGCGTTCATCTCACTCAGGTCGACGCCGCTCACGAACTGGCCGGATTCCGTGAACTTGGCGTCGCACTCGTTGCCGAAACCGTCGGCGTCGTCGTCGAGCTGGCCTCCGGTCGTGGTCTGGAAGGACGCCCGCGCAGGACGTCCCTGGCTGCCGAGCGCCGGATTGAAGACACCCACGCAGTTGTCCCGGTCGTCGGACACGCCGTCGCCGTCTTCGTCCAGGATGCGCGCCTCGAACTTCACGATGCGAAATCCGAGCTCAGAATTTTCGAGCAGCGGATCGCGCAGCACGGCGGCCCGGTCGGGAGAATCGGAAATGGATTCCATGGCGAAGCGGTCGTCGGTCCAAGAGCCTCCGCGGGCTACGCGCTGGGCTTGCTCCGGAGCCGCGGCCAGCCATTCCGAAACGTTTCCTCCCTGCTCGAGGGTGCCGTAGAAGCTCTGCGCCCCGGTACTCGCTACCGCGATCACGTTTCCCGTCTGCCCGTTCCACACGGCAGCGTCGGCGAAGTTCGCCACACCCGGGCCGATGTTCGTCACGTATCCGATCGGATTGGAGACGACCGGGGCCGGGCCCGGGTCGTCCTCGCGGGTGGGGTAGAGCCAGTAGAAGTCCTGTCCCACGGACGGGTCGTAGTAGGCCGCCTTGTACCACTCGCTTTCCGTAGGAAGGGACGTCATGGCGGTCTCGCGCAGGACGGCGTTCTCTCCGGGGTTCTCGACGGTCAAATCGAAGGCACCATCCTCGGTGGTCGTCGCGTCCTGGGGCCCGCTGGGTTGCTGGTTCTCGAGCCAGTTGGCGTAGCGAGCGGCATCGAGCCAGGAGACGAAGTTCACGGGCTTGTCACCCAGATTGGGTTTGACCTTGTAGCTGTAGCTGCCCGATGCGCCCTCGCGGAGGATCCCGCCCCGGGGATCGCTGGCCATCAACTCGCTGTAGAGGGCACCCGGATCCGCGGCCGCGACGGCGTTCAGGAATTCCACGTAGTCGATATTGGAGACTTCGGTGTTTCCGATCTCGAAGGCGTAGCTCACGGAACCTTTTCCGGTGGACGGGTCCGCCGGGTTGTCCACGTTCTCGACACTGACGAAACTGAGGCCGGGGTTCACGAAGGGTTCGCAGATGTCGCCGATGCCGTTTCCGTTGGAATCCGCTTGTCCCGCGTTGGGGACACCGCCGCAGTTGTCTACGAAATCGAACGCGCCATCGCCGTCGACATCCGGCGGGGTCGTGCTGCTGGCGGCGATGTCCATGCGGACCACGCGCCCCCGGCTCCCGATACTGACGAGGCCCGCGGCGATTCCATTGACGAACACGATGCCCTGGTCGCCCACTTGCGCGCTCCCGCCGGAAAGCGCGCCACCCTCGGACGCTTCGAGGGGAATGCGCAGGACGTAGAGGTCGCCGGCGGACGGCACACCGCCCAGGGTGAACTCGTCCAACAACTCGCCGGCTCCGTCGGATCCTTCGCGGATCGAGATCAGCGTGCCGTTCGCCGCAGGGGCGCCGTCGACTTGGACGGAGCCGAAGTAGATGGCATCCGGTTCCGGGATGCCGGCGAGGGCCGCGCCCGCGACGCAGAGCGATGCCGCCAGAACAAAGAGGAATGAAGTCGTGCGAGTCATGGTCGTTTCCCTCATTTCACGCGAATGATGAACGCAAGCTGCTGGAAAGCAGGTCGATTCTCGTGTTGCTGGACCGTGTGGCTGTGGGCCTGTCCCGATCCGTTCAACCGGACGCTGCCGGATATGGTGTGATTGTGGTTTCCGACGGAACCGAAGCTGAGTCGACATGGCGGGTTTCCGTTTCCGCCCAGGGTGTAGTGAGTGTCGGAGCCTCCGTCGTCGTCGTGCGCGCAGCTGTGGATGGGCGAGTTGTGATGGTGGGGCCCGGAACCACCGCCGCTGTTCTGCGGAATACCGGTCGCCAAAGTGTCGGGGAGGACGTAGTCCGGAAGCTGCGCGCTGCCGAGCGTCGTCCCGCCGGACGTCAGTTGCGCGGTTGCGTCGCTTCCACCGGTGACGGGTGCCGTGGCGACGTCGTCGGCGTTGGCGGCCGCGCCGTGGGGAAAGCGTCCGCGCAGATCGGGCTTGGGGATGGTGAGTACTGCGCCTTCGGTGCTCGGCAATTGTCCGTCACAGAACTCGAAGCCATCGGGGATGTCGAGTTCCGAACCCCACCACATGATCACGGTACCCACGGGAACCCCCGCGTTTACGCTGGCCGCGTGGAACGCGGGGAAGAGCCTCTGTCGCGGACTCAGTACGGTGGTGGTCGTTCCATCGCTCACGGTAATACTCACGTAGAGCGGAGACGCTCCGATCTGATCGAGGTCCGCAATCGAATCGCCGGTGCCTGCACAGAGCAGGTCGCCGTTGGCTGCGCGGGTGCATCGATCGAGCCCGCTGGCGCCGATCACGATGGCGAAGCGTCCCTCGGCATCCGAGGTCACGCGGTGTTGTTCGGGGCCCCAGCGCCGCGTACCCCCGAGGAGCGAATCGAAGAGCTCGACGATGAGCGTCACGGAACCGACGTTCCCATCGAGTCGACCGTTGAAGCGGATCTGACGGCCGGAGGATTCTTCCGCCGCATGGGACCAGGTGGGCAGGGCGAGGATCGCCAGTGCAACGAGAAGGATACTCAGCGTGTTTTGCTTGACGGTGCGCATCTATTTCACCCGAATGATGAAGAACAGATCCAGGTAGGCCGGGCGATTGTCGTGAGACGGAATCGAATGGGAATGACTCCCGCCGCCTCCGCCCAACCGCGCGCTACCCGTGACGCTGTGCGTGTGATTTCCATCGGAACCGATGATCAAGGGGCAGTTTCGTCCGGAGTTGCTGTCCCCCAACGCATAGTGGGAGTCCCCGCCGCCTTCATTGGACGCACAGGAGTGGATCGCCGAATGCTGGTGCGATCCCCGGAAGTTGGTGCTGAAGGTGTCGGGCAGGGTGTAGTCCGGAAGATGCGCCTGGCTGAGCGCAGTTCCACCCGAAGTCAGGGCCGCCGCGGTGTCGGACCCGCCGCTGATGGGAACGGTAGCGACATCGGTGATGCCGCCCGGAGCGCCGCGGGGAAAGCGTCCGCGCAAATCCGGCTTGTTTCCCACCAGCGTAGCGCCGGCGGTGCTGGGCGGGTCTCCGTTGCAGAGTTCGAAGCCGGGCGGGATCTGGTCGAGCTGTCCCCACCACATGAGTACGGTTCCCACGGCCACGCCAGCCGTGGCGCTCGATGCATGGTATGCGGGGAATAGTTGTTGACGCGGTGATAGTTCTCGGACTTCGTTTCCGTCATCCACCGTGACATTGACGAACAGGGGAGACGGTTCGATCTGATCCAGGTCCGAGATGCCGTCACCACCGCTCTCGCAGAGCAACGAACTCGAGGACGCGTGCGTCGCCACCAGGGAGAGGCCATCGAAGTAGCCATCGCACTGGGATCCCGCGAGCCGGGTGCAGAGCAACCGCACCCGGATGATGCGCGTTCCGACCGGAGCCACGCGCGTATCGGAGATCGTTTCCCACACTTGGTTGCCGGGGGTAAACGGTCCGCTGGGGAAGGATTCCAGCACGTTCTCGTTCTGGTCCAGGTAATCGACGACGATCTCGGTCTGGTCGTTCCCCAGGACGAATGCGGCAACGCGGCCGAGGAACGCGAAGCTCTGGAGACCCGCATCGATCTCGGACGCGAAATCCGATACGTCGACGTTCTGGGCCAGCTCCCCGGCAGCGACCAGGCCGGCGTAGAAGTAGCGGTCCCCATCGAAGGGGGGATTGTCGTTCGGGATGGGATAGTGGCCCCACGTCGTTCCCAGCACTTCCGTCCAGCCGGGAATCTCGCCGCCCACGAGTTCGGCCTCGTTGCCCGGATTCTCGATCAGGTTGCGGCCGAAGGGCGCGCGCGAGCATTGGTCGAGTTCGGAAGATCCGATCACGATGACGAAGCGTCCGTCGGCGTCGGGTGTAACCTGGTGGGGTTCCGGGCCCCAGATCGAGTCCCCACCTTCCGCGCTGTCGAAGAGTTCGACGGAAAGCGTTGCCGTGCCCGTAACGCCTGTCAGCTTCCCCTGATAGGGAATGCGGCGATCCAACCGTTCGTCGATGGCCCACGCGGGTTGAGAAACCAGGAACAGCGCCCCGAGGAGAGCCGGCCAACCAGATCTGAATTTGCGTACGTTCATCATCATCCTTCTTCCTAAATGGGGTCGAATCCCTGGTAGGCCAAGATCAATTCGATATCGACGATCGAGCGCAGAAATGCGTTTCGGTAGCGCGCGTTCGCGAGCAGCCCTTGAGAGGACAAGCGGATCTGCCAGCGCGTGCTTGCGACCGGGACCCCTTTGATGTTGATCTGCGCCACCGCGAGGTTCTCGTCTTCGAACAGAGTGAGGCTGGGTACCCGAAAGGGTTCGAGGTCTGGAACCGTGCCCAGCAGCGGAAGGTCTCCGCGCCGCATCTGGTAACGGATCAGCGATTCTGCAGGCCTCGGAACGACACTGGCATTCCGGAATTTCTCGGCGAGGGGAGTCCGCACGACGCCCGGGTCGAGCTGTCGCAAGGAAACCACCGGTCGCGTGTTCGAGGTGGCGAGCAACGTGATGCACTTGCAGGTTGTGGGTGTACCCGCGGGATCGTTGGGATCGCCGGAAGCCAAGAAACACCCCGTCTCTCCCGGCGGAGGGGACGCGTGGCTGCAGTTGCTTCCTTCGGGCAAGGGCACACCCCCAACGCTGCGGCACGCTGTGAAGGTGGTGTTGACGGGCTCTCCGTCCGCGGGGTTGCGGCAAAGGCGCTGGGTGGGGGCCGTCACGGGGTCGTAGCGCACGAGGCCTTTGACGTTGATCATGCGCGCGTTCCAGATGTTGGCGGACAGGTCTCCGAATCCGTCGACATCCGCGGCGGCCAGGTTCGCGACACCGTCCGGTTGGCAGACGATCGACCCGTCGGGAAGTTGCGGGCAGATCCGAAAACCGCGCTTGGGTGAGATTCCGAAATCGATCACCGCGATCGTTCCAGCCACGGGGCGTCGTTCCAGCAAGACGTCGCCCAGGGTCGGTTGCTCCGTAGGCAGCAGATTGGCATCGGTGAAGATGTTGCGCAGGCTGATGCGTTTCTGGCATTCGCCCTGGCAGGCCAGGGTGCGGCTTGCGGCCACGATCTGGAGCAACGCCCCGCCGATCAGGGATTCGAGATCGTCCACGGTGCGAGCGGCGAAGACCGCCTGCATGGAACACGCGCCGTTGCTGTCGGCGACGCCGGTTTCGTCCGCGGCCAGCTGGCAGGAATCCGTGGGGCTCGCCGTGCACTCGCTGCTGGTCGCGCAGACGGCTTGCGCGCCCTCGGTGCAACGCGAGGTTCGGCAGTTGGGTATCGAGAGTACGTCCCCTGCGAGGAACGTCTGCGGAAGCGCGAAGTCCGGCTGGGCGAGATCGTACGCGACCGAACGCAGGATCATCCAGGTCAGGATCTGGGCGGTGCGGAACTTGTCTGCGCCCTGGAGCTGTTTGGCGAGTGCAACGGCGCGGAAGTTGGCCGGATTGCGAAATTCGAGGTCATCGAAGATGGCGCGTTGTTCCTTGGCCTCCGTGAGCCGCTCCGCGGCGGAGCGCAGCTCGCCGGCCAGCTGCTGCGCCGCCACCAGGGAATCGAGGATGACGGTCTGCTGTTCTTCGAATTGCTGGAGTAGGCGCTGGCGCTCGGTCTCCACCTGGAACAGCGCATCGGCCTCGTCGACTTCGAGCACCGCGGCGTTGGCGCGGCAGCGAATGCGGGTCAGTTCGAGTTCCTTCTCGTTCTGAATCCGGCTCGTGGCTTTCTCGAAGTCCGCGCGGGCTTTCTTGCGGCGGGCGTCCGCCTGCATGCCGTCGATCGCGAGACCCGCTCCACCGAGGAAGCCTGCGGCCGCGCCGATCGGGCCCGCTTTGGCGCCGAGCTGCGCACCCGAAAATCCGCCGCCGACGATTCCCGTCAGTTTCTCCGCTTCGGAGAGGCCCGATCGTCGCTCCCGGCGGTCGATCGCGCTGCTGGTCCGGCTGCCCGCCTCGTCGATGGCGACTTCGGTGTCCGTGCATTCCTCCTCGCGAATGCCCGCGAGGGCCGCGAACTTCTGGATCACCTGTTCGTAGGTTTCCTCGTTGCGGTCGAGGCGTTCGCGGACGTTGTCGAGGGATACCTCGGCCCCGCGAATCGCCAGGATCTGTCGCTCGAACTCGCCGTCGATGCCGTCGACCTCGCAGGCCAGGAGCGGGTCGTCGGGGTCGTCGCAGATGAGGCCCGACGTGATCCAGGTTTCGCCCTGGAACGTGATGCACAGCCCGGCTGCGGCCTCGTCCTCGGAGCAGGTGCAGGTCTCGCCCAGGTCCTGGCAGGAGGCACCCAGCAAGCGTTCGATCACCCGTACGAAGTCCGTCGCCATCTGGTTCTCGAAGACTGCCCGGTCCTTGGTTGCGTTTGCGAATTCCTGCGCATTGGCGATGGCGTCGTTCTGCGCGGCCCGAGCCTGCTCGAGGAGATTGAGGAAGCTCGGTCCTTCCGCGAGGGCGTGGAGACATTGGGTATTGGACGCCTTATCGCAGGTGGTTCCGCAATTCTGAAGGCAGTCGAGGTGGCTCTCCTGCACGCTGCTCAGGAGCGGTATGTAGTCTGCAGGAATTCCGAAGGGAGTCGTGCCATTGATGGAGCGCGTTTCGATCTGACGCAGGCGCGCCAGGGAGTTGATCCGCTGGGCGAAATCGGAACTCTCCTCGAAGGCATCCGGTGGAACGAGGGCCGCGTATAGGGTCTCCGCGGCGGCCGCCTCCGCCAGACCTTCCTGCACGACCTCGCGCAACAGCACCGCCGACTCTTCGGCGGGCTCTCCGCTGCCGCAACGTCCCATGGTGTTTCCGTCGTTGCATTCCCGGTGGACGGTGCAGACCTCGTTGACCTTACCCGCGCTGCACTCCAGGGCATCCGTGAGAATCCCCGCGGACGCGATGGCGCGCCGCCACATGAGATCCCCGAACTCCGCCTGGGCGCGGGCCTTCTGGCTCCCCAGTCGCACCAGTAGACGCGCGGCGCAGCCGATTCCCAAGCAGCGGGGTTTGTCGTCGTCCAGCTGGCGGAAACGCTCGACACCGAGCACGCGGATGGCGTCCATCAATGCCTGCTCGGCACGCCGGTATTCCTGAACGGCACCAAAGGGGCCTTCGGCTCCGAAGCGCTCCGCCAGGCACAGCTCACCGCTTGCGCAGTCGCCGTCCGTCGCACAAGCGTTGCCAGTCGGCACGGGTATTCCAGTGGAATCGTGGCAAGCGCGGCTATCGAGTCGCTTGCGCGAGGTCCCGATCACCTGTTCTGCCGACACGCCGCCACCGCCCGAGCGCGGATCGAGGCCGCGCAGCAGGCTGTCGTCGCCGAACATGCCGTGGGCGCTGGCCTTGCGGAAGCTGGCTTCGTACAGAAGCTCGTCTTTGGCGAGGGTGCGGGGAGCTGACAGCGCGAACTCGAGCACGCTGTCGAGCAAAGACTCGGAATACTTTCCGGTGATCTCGTAGTCCGAAGGCAGCACGTCGTCGAAGCCCGTGAAGCCGGGATCGCCGATCTCGCTGCGCGCCTCTTCGAGGAAGCGCGTGGCCTGGCACATGCACTGAATCGCCTGGTCGAGATTCACCGGCGCCACGCAAGTAAAACTCGCCTTGCATTCGACGACCTGAGCCGATGGGGTACCGGGAAGCAGAAGGAAGCTTCCCAATAGCAGCCAGTAGACCCAGAACGGCGCGTTTCTTCGGCACACCATCTCAGAATATCTCCAGCAGGCCCGCGCGAATCTCTGCGATTGCACCGGGCCAGGTCAGCAAATTCGTCCAATCGAAGACCGGGTCCTCTCCGGCCCCCACGGCTTCGCCCGCGGTGGCATGCAGTTCCAGTTCCTCTTCGTCGCCGCCCGTCGCGGTCTCCCCGTCGAGCAGCGAGGCGCCCGCCAACAAGAGAAGGGAATCCGCGGTGCTGCCTGGAGGAATCGAAAGCGGTGTATCGGGAGATCCCGGACAGTCGAGGCTCACCACGGGGGGCAGGTCCGTGCAGGGTTGGAAGTCTTCGACGACCGCTTCCACGCAGCCCGGGGCGAGGATGCGGATCTCGTATGTGCCGCAGTCGATGTTCGCGAAATCGAGGGATCCCCCGGTTGCCGGTGTGATGAGTCCGCGCAGCTCCGTGGGCCCGCTGAGGATCGCGAAGGCGTTGCGGTCGAGATCGGAGATCACCAGCGCGGTATCGACGTGATCCAACGCCTTGCGACTGTCGCTCTTGTCGCAGCTGCCACCGGGACAGTTTGCGTTGCTCTGACACGCCTTGCCCGCGAAACCGCCACCGGTTCCCGCGCTGCACAGCGCGGCGGGTTCGGAGAAAACACACAGAAAGGGATCACAGAATCCGCTGATCGGGCTGCCGGAGAAGTTCCCCACACAGTCGGAGTCGGCGAAACACGCGAATCCGTCCAAGGCCGGATGCCCCGTGCAGCGGCCCGGGCAATCCGAATCCTGGAAGCATCCCTGGCCCACGACCCGCGGTCGAACGCCGGGCGTGTCACTCGGTGACACGCACTCGGACTGTCCCACCCGGGTCAGAATGAAGCGCCCGGATGCGGCGGTTTCTCCCGAGTCACCCAGGCTCGTGCCCGAATAGCGATCCGTGAAGAAGCCTTCGAACTCCGCCGGGGCGACCCGCCGGCCATCGAGGCTGATCTCGCGCGTGGCGGAAACGAACGCCGATGCGATGCCGCCGTCGATGGGAGGACAATCGGCGTCGCTCCCGCAGGCGTTTCCAGATCCAAAACAGACGTTCGTCGACAAGCAACGCCCCCGGGCGAAGTCCAGCTCCGGTGGGGTCGCGTTGCCTCCCATCAGGCGAAGTCGTTGTTTGTTGGCGGAAGTTTCCCCCCTCAAGGCCGTCTCGGGTGCGAATCCCGCACTCTCGCGCGTGGGAATCGGTTTGTCGGCTTCGTCGGGCTCGTCGATGTCGCCGTCGTCGTCGTCGTCGATGCCGTTCGTCGCCGACCCCAAGAGCGTCGGGTTCAATAGGCCTACCGCGCGGTTACCCGAGCAATTCTCCTCGCCGCTATTGGGGTCTCGCACACAGTCGTCGAGCCAGAGCGTGAATGGGATCTCGGCCGAATCGGGTTCCTCGTAGATGAACACGCCGGCATAGACACCGCGGAGCACGGCGGGCTTCACCGCCAGGGCGATCTCGTCGGCGGCGCCGGGTTCCTGCTGGGGAAGGGGGACGGCACCGGCGGGAAGCAGGGCGTCGTCGGAAGCGGCGATCACTTCGAGCAGAAGCTTCGTGTGCTCGCGTCCGGGATCCGTACTGGAAAACGTTTGCAAGGAGCTGAGCGTCTCGAGATCGATTCCCGCGAACAGGGAATGGGTCTGGCCGCCGTTGGCGAAACACAGATTCACGCAGCCCGTGAGACCGGTGCACAAGTCGGGACAGGGTTCGTCGCTTTGGTCGCCGTCGAAATCGGCCTCGGTGTCGGGGCCCGCCGGGTCTCCGGCTGTATCTACCTCGGGGTAACCGACACCGTCGACGAGGGCCTCGCTGGCGGCGAAGAAGATGACGCCTGCGCTGGAATCCCGTGCCCTCAAACGCGCCGCCACGGCGCCCGCGCCTTCGTACCGGACCTGAATGAGATCGATGGGATTGTCTCCGGTGAGAACGATCTGGCGGCGGACCGCTTCGAGTCGCGGCCCGAGGATGATGTTGCCGTCCGTGCGCAGCCAATACGCGCGTCCCTGGTTGAGGCAGGAATCCGGATCTCCCGCACAGCTTGCATCGAAGTCCGTGATCTGCTCGAGACGGTCCGCGCTCGAATCGTGGCGCCACACTTCGAGGATCGAGTCTTCGAGCGCTTCGCCCAGCGCCGCAAAGACGGTCTCGACGTTGTCGCCCGCGCGTCCTGCGGCGAGCAGGGGGCCCACGGGATGCCAGCTCTCCACCGGAGTCTGTGGCGCCTCGATGCGCAGGGTGATGGCGCGGGGACCTTCGACGGCCAGCTCGGCCCCCCCGTTTGGGACGCGGGTCACATGGATCCAATACCCCGCCAGGGGTTCCACGGACTTGAGGTCGTTCAACAGGGACGGGATTTCCGGGAGCGGAGAGAAGTGTCGCCAACCCCCGTCGGGATCGAAGCTCCAAAGGTGGTCGTACGCGAAACCCGCACCCACGGGAAACACGCTCAAAGGATCCGGGTCGAGCGGACGCACACCCAGGGAAACGAAATGCCAGCCCGGCGCTAGAAACTCGAGGCGCTGCACCTCGGCGGATGCAGGGCTCGTCGTTCCTGCCGAGATCAGCGCGGCCAGGAGCAAAGCCAGCTGTCGGAGCCTCTTCATCGTGCCTCCACTTCGAGTCCCGGGGGCCGCGGGGGAACGGAGCGGGCCACCCGCGTTGGGATGGTGGTTTCGGGTGCGGCGAGTTCCGTCCAAACGCGCGGGGGAATCTCGATCCGGAAGCGATCCTGCAACCGCGCAAACGCTTCTGCGCTCGCGCGATCGCGGGCTTGATTGCCGAGGCGATCTCGGATTCCGCTGCGAACTCGCGCGGGCCCGTGGGAAACCGCAGGATCGACCGTACGAAGCTTCACGATATAGAACCCCCCGGGCGTCTCGATGGGGCTGCTGAGTTCACCGTGACGCAGTTGGCACCCAACGCGCACCACCTCGGCGGGAAGCGAATGCGCTTGCCCAGCGGAGCTTTCCACGCAGTCGACGGGCTCGCTCACGGCCGCAACGGCGCCATGCATGTCGCGGGGAATCCACCTACCGATCTCACTCGGACCGGGATGAAGCTGTGCCCGGACGCGAACCGAGCCGATGGCACGCCGCGCGTGTTCGAGGTCGGCGCCTCGGGTTACGGCGGCGTAGGAGAGCGTCACCCGTCGGGGATGTCGGAACTCGTCCCGGTGCTCGCGGTAGTAACGCTCGATGTCGCTCTCGCGCACGAGGTCGGAGCCGCCGGCTTCCTCTACGAGCCAATTCAACGCCTGCAGGACGGGAATTCCTTGGGTGTCGGCCACGCTTTCGAGCATGAGCTGGTTGGCGAATCGCTGCAACGCCGATTCCGCCGCGCCGAAGTTGGGGAACTCGGCGCTGTGACCCAGATACGCCTCGAACTCGGCGCGCGTGTAGCCCCGTCCGTTCAGTTCCAGGACGACGCCATTCCACGGCTCGGTAGAGCGCAGCGTGTAATCCCACGCAAACCCTACGGCGACCAACGCGACGAAGGCGGCACCGAGCCAGCGCACACGAACCCTCATGACGCAGGCTCCGGAGGCCGCGGGTCGAAGGGCGCGCCGCTGCGCACCAGTTTCTGCAGGGCGACCCGGTCGACATGCACCGCGTGCTCCTCGAGCAGACGTTCGAGGACCGCATCGCGTTGCACGGCCTCGCGCCGTCGTTCGAGAAGCCGGCGCGCCTGCTCGGTTTCCGCTGCCGACCACGCGCGGGGCGCGCTGCCCAGTGTTCGATGGATCTGTTCGCGATAGGCCTCGACCTCGGCTTCGTCCACGCGGATCGGCGCCCCCCAGCGCCGCACCAACGCGGCGAAGGCCAATTCGAGGCCATCCGCTTCCACGGGCGCACCGATCCGCTCTGCCTCCAGGGCGAGGGCGCGCTCGCCCAGGTACGCGACCAGGAGTCGTTGGGCTTCCTCGTCCGTGGCCGGGCGGTATCCCGTGTGTCGCGCGCGGTCGAGGAATGCCAGGAATTCGGGAGACTCGATCGGCACCTCTCCGATGCGGGCGACGACGGCGCCCCGATCGATGGTGCCGTCCCCGCAACTCCCCATCAGCGTGATGAGGGCGATTGCCGCAATCGCCCCAAAGGATCTGGATGTTCGAACCGACACACTCACTCCGTTCTTGCGAGATGGGCCACGCGGGTCAACGGGCCTTCGAAAAGTCAGGCCCCGATTTTACGTTTCCGCTACTCCCGAGATCGCTCGCCTGGCCCGAACCCTTTGCCGAAGGGACCTTCGTTTCGATCACGATTTCATCGAGTAGGAAGACCTTGTTTCCCTGCTCATCGATGGTGAATTTGGCGCCGGGTTCCTTGTCCCGGAAGAGGGAGAATCCGAGGCTGCGCGTTGCCGCGTCGGTGACCTTCTTGGCTACTTGGATGGCGTCGCGCGCGCCCACCGCTCCGGCGATGAAGGTTTGCTTGAGTAGGCCTCGCGAAATGGCCTGTTGGAAAACGCTCGGGGGAGGGGGCGGAAGGCGGGGATCCCGGCCGCCGACGATCTCGACGCGCTTGTCGATGGCCTGGTTCCGGTCGATCTCGGCTTCCTTCAGTCGATCCTGGCTGGCGGCCAGCTCCCGCGCCTGGCGCGCCTTGAGCTCCGCGAGTTCGCGTTTGGCCTGACGATAGCGCTGATCGGCATTGCTCTCGTTGTTGAGAAGCTTCATGCGGCGGCCCAGGCGCTGCACCTCGGGCGACTTCACGATCACGCGAGCGGTTTCGACCGCCTGACGCTGGATTCGCTCCCGGAGCTTCCGCGTGCCGAAAATTTCCTCGACGGGGTTGCGGCCGGACGTGTCGGACAAGCGCAGTGGGTTGTTGAGCGCGTACGCGTAGGGGTTGAGACGCCGCGGTTCCGTGGTGGCGCCCACCTGGGAGATCTCGGGATCGACGGAAAGGAATCGAGCCAATGCAGCGTCATAGTTGCGCGCGCCGAACGCGTGGAGTCCGCTCTCCGCATCGCGTTCCATGGCGCCAAACAGGTGCGGGGGGCGAACGAGATCGAAATCATCGCCGCGCGCCCGGTGCCGGGGTTCGCCAAATGGAAGGTACGCCGTCTCCTCCACCACGCGGCCGGCGCCGTCGGTGACGACGCTCGTCGACCGCAGATGGTCGCCGTGTTGGAACCGGATGCGGGCGGATTCCGGAGGCAGCGAACTCGCGGAGGTCGGGCTGCGCGCGAAGAGCGCCTGTCCCGGGCCCAGCGTGGAGGGCAGTTCGTCGAAACCGGGGCCGTCGCCGGATCGGAAGCGCCATCGCCCGCTCGCGGTGTCGTAGAGCCACACGTCCGCGGACTGGGGAAGGACGGACTTGGGAACGGCCTCGAGGCCCAATGCCGAGAAAAAGTCCCCGGCGAAAAACTGCAGCGTGGTCGGAGCCGCATACGCGCCCTTGATCGCTCGCGCTGTCGCAGCCGGGGCAAAGATCCCGAGAATCGATCCCGCCGGCAGTCCGTTCGCCGGATCGAGCGGTAGGTATCCCTGAGTGGTTCGGTCGTACACGAAGGAGAGAAGGCCGCTTCCCGTCAAGCGGGCTGCGTCGTCGGCATCGCCTTCGACCGCGGTTCCGAACAGGTTCCAGCCCTGGTCCAGGGCGACGGACTGGGTGCGTTCGGCGGTTGCATCGAACGTCCCCGTGACTTCGGCCACGCGCTCGCCGTTGAGGAAGACGTACTTCGTGGGCTGCGACGGATTGCGCAACTCGAACTCACGCCGGGGATACAGGGTGACCTCGACGTCGCCCGCGTTGTGTCCGGTTCCTGCGGTTTTCCAATCCACACGCTTGCTGATGCGTCGCCCGCTGTAGTCGTATTGGTACGCGGCGCGGAAGTCGTCGTCCTCCAAGGCGATCAATCGGTCCTGGAAGTCCCAGGTTGCCGTCTTGCCGTCGAAGGCGACAAGGTTTCCGTTGTCGTCATACTCGAACGTGCGCGGCGCGACGCCCCCCGACACCGCAGTCAGGGCGTGGGGACCCGGCGGGTCGTTGGCGGCGCGCGGAAGACGGTTCGATCGACCGCCCGTGCCACCGTATTCGTAGGTCCAAAGGGCCCCGCCGCTTGCGGCTGGGTCTCCGGGAACGTCCGAAGCGCGCGTCAGAAGATTGTCGATGGCGTCGTAGCTGTACGTAACCTCGCCCTGGGTGTTGGCCGGAGCGACGGCGTCCACCAGGCGATAGCGGGTGATGCGATGGAGCTCATCGTATTCGAAGCGGCGGGAGTTGCGCCGTGGATCCGTGGCAGCGATGTGGGGGCGAAGGTCGTCGATTTCCGTGATGTTCGAGTAGGGGTCGAAGACGTAGTCGTAGTGGAGCACATCGGTCCCCACGCTCTGTCCCGCCCCCATGGTGCGCAACGCGTCCAGGCGCAGACGCTCGTCGTACGCATAGAGTGAAGCCACACCGTTTCCGTACTCCAGGCGGTCCAGTTGGGCCGACGGCGTGTAGTCCACGTTCGCGATCACGGGCCGGCCGACCGGGCCCGCGCCTGCGATGCGATCGACTCTTCCGCGCTCGCCGTACTCGAAGACCAGGCGATCGCCGTCGGGATACGCGAACTCCGTCATGCGATTGAAGGCATCATAGTCGATGAAGGCCGGGTACGTGATCTCGGTTTCGAGGACCGGATGCCGAACGCGCTTGATTTCCGCAATCGGGCGTCGGCGCGCATCGAAGGAGGTGTGCTGCTCGCCGGAACGGTCGATCACGCTCACGAGCAGGCCTGCGGTGAAGGTCGGCGTGACTTGCGTTCCGTCGTCGAGGGCAATCGGGGCGGCGGGCGGGAAGTCGTAGCGGTACTCGACGTCGACCGGGTCGGTGCTCGGGTCGCCTGTCGTGTCCAGGTCGTTCTCGGTCGCGAGTCGATTGGCGGCGTCGTAAGCGAAAGCCCGTTTTCGCCCCAGAGCATCGGTGCTCTCGATCGCGTTCCCGACATCGTCGTACACGAACCGATTCGATCCCCGGTCCGGGCCCACACGCTCCAGCAGCCTACCGAGCGAGTCGAAGCGCGCCGTGGTCAGGTTCCCCATGGCGTCCCGGATGGAAGTCAGATTTCCGCGCGCGTCATACGTGTAGGCCGTCACATCGGAGTTCCCGTTTCCGCGTTCCGTGAGCTCCGTCAGTCGGTTCAGCCCGTCCTGGCGCAGGGAGCGGAAGGCGCCCGGCGTGACGCCTGCGGTGTCGTTCTCGTCGAAGCCGTCCAGGCCCAGGGGGACGTAGCGGGTTTCGGCGAAGTTCCCGTCCGGCACGGTGGTGCGGGTGATGCGTCCGAGCGCGTCGTAGCCAATGTTGCGAAAGGGGAGCGACGGATCCGGGGCTTCGTAGTCCGGTGCGCCGGTAGCGTAGGCGTGCCACGTTCGACTCTCGCTCCCCGTCCGGTGATAGCCCTTGGGGGCGACGAAGATCCATTGTCCATCGTCCCCCTCCTCTTTCGTGCCGAGGGGGCGCCCCAACGCGTCGACGTAGGAGAAGGAGTCGATGGTTCCGCCGCCCGCGGTCTCGCGCTCGCGCGTCACCACCGCGCTCACTCCGTCGTCCGCGGGGTTCAGTTGGTATTCGAAGCGACGCGTGGGAAAGGCGCTGCTGTCCCCGGGTGCGATGCTGGCCACGAGCCGGCCGAGGGCGTCGTACTCGAAGGCGAAGGCGGGGCCGAGGCCGCTGGTGGCGAACGTGGTGGCCGCCGTCACCGTGCCGAATCCCTCGTGATGCTGGGCGGTGGTGACCAAGTCGTAGCCATCGAGATGGATCGTCTCCTGCTGGCTGAAAGTATGGAAGGCCGGGTCGAAGGCGAAGCTTAGCCGGTTCCCGTTGGCGTCCTGGGTTTCGACCGCGTTCCCGAACGCATCGAAGGTCTGGCGCGCGACCGGGACGAAACGCGCCTCTTCGACGAACTCGACCTCCTGGCGCGTGGGATTGCCGCGGGAGCATTCGCCCAGGGGAAGCTCGTCGAAGAACGTGCGTGCATGGGTTTCGACGTTGTTCGCCTCGTCCTCCACGCGGCTTCCGCTCTGGCAGGAAAGCATCCAGCTGGCTTCATCGATGATGAACTCGCTCGTTTCGAAACGTTCGTCGTCGGGCAGGGCGGGGTTCGTGAACGCAAACGCGTCGCCGGCACAGATCACGTTGTCGGCGACGCTCCGTTTCTCGCAGGTGCCGAAGCCGAAGGGCGCGCAATCGCTGTCGCTCCCGCACAAGGCGTTGGAGTTCAAACTGCACAGGCCCGTGGCGAGGATGCAACCGAAGCCCGGTAGGTCCGGCATGTCGACGACGCCCCAACCCCGCTGCTCGACGACGTGCCCGTAGCCGTCGTAGTCGGACTCGACGAAGGTGTCGATGCGCGGCGCGATTCCCCGCTCGATGAACGCCGTGCGGGTGCCGGTCTGGATCGCCTGCTCGACGCTCTTGCCCGCGACGCAACTCTCTTGGTCGAACAAGGCCGATTCGGCGCTTCCGTCCGCTTCGCAGGTGCCGCCCGCGGCGGCGCAATCGTCGTCGCTGCAGCACCCCACGGCGGAGTTCTCGCTACATCGTCGACCCGTGGCACCGTAGAGAGTTTGGATCTCGAAGCGGTTGAGATCATGGACGAAGGCCTCTCCGGTTTCTCCACAATCGCCATCGGGTCCGTTGGAGCAGCTCTCCTGGCGCAACTCCAGGAGCACGCCCTTCAGGGGTTCCGCTTCGGCACCGCCCAGCAGCGTGCGCTCGTCGATCTCGCCGTCGCCGTCGTTGTCCACGCCATCCGGTGCGCCCGTGTGGAAATGATGGCGGCGAACCAGAGTGGGATGGTTCGCCTCCCCGCGGATCAGGACTTCCACTTCCGCGAAACCGCGAAACTCCTTCTCGACGGCGTCGTAGAAAGGGTCCCGGTAGCGGAACTCCGTCCGGTACTCGTCTTCGCCGGGAACCGCGTCGAGGTCGAGTCCGAAACGGACCGTGCGGCTCGACACCACGGTCACGGGGAAGGGCGCGCGCGTGCGCCAGGGTTTGGCGGTGGCGAGTGCGTCGAGGTAGTCCGCGGTAGAGGATTCGTAGCCGATGGTCACGACCTGGCCCAGGCCGTTGTCGATGGTCTTCAAGAGATTGGGAGGAACACCCAGGGGCCCGACGACGTCGAGGTAGCGCGTCGTCAGTGTTTCACGATCGACGTGAAGGACGTCCGTGGTGCCGTTTCCATTGACGTCCGCGAACAGGATCCGATCGAAGTCGACGGGGTTGCAGCCCGTGCCCGGATCACAGCGATCGAAATCCACGCCGGCCACGTAGGCGCCGAGTTCGACGCGCCGCAGGCGCTCTCCGCCGGTGTTGATCCACGCCGTCATGGAGAGCGGGCCGGTCCACAAGAGGTCCGCGAGCCCGTCGTTCGTGAGATCCTGCCAATGAAAGCCGCGGAAGTTCTGGAAGTCGGCTCCCGACAAGCCCTGCACCGGCGCACCGCCGACGAGGATCGACTCGCCCTGGGCCGCGCAGCTGGCCCCCCGCCCGTAGGCGCCGCGACCGCAGGCGGGGAAGTAGCGGATTTCGTCGACGCCGTTCTGGGAGGTCGATACGCGCACGACGTCGAGCAGTCGATCTCCATTCAGATCCGCGAAGAAGGTTTTCCCGTTGGCGAAATCGACACCGGGCAGGGCGCCGCAGGTCACCGGTTGGTCGAGGAACTCCTGGCTGCCTTCCCGGCGGTTGATCCGCACGCGCAGGCCCGTGGGATTTCCGGACCCGTCGGTGTCGCTGCGCACGATGTCGATGCGTTTGTCGAAATCGAGATCCGTGAATTGCACCCGCGGGTCGTCGAAGCCCTGGGCGGAGAAGCCGTCCAATCCCTGGATTCCGAACGTCGCGGGAACGTTGCCGAAGAAGCCCGCGTCGCTTCCGCGACGAAGGTCGAACTCCGCGGAATCCGGTGCAGGACGCGAGAGGAAGTCCGCATCGCCGTCGCCGTCGAGGTCCGCGATCTGGGTTCCGGGGGTGCTGAGTCGTTGCACCGGCCCCGCGAAGGCTTCCGGGAGGGCAAAGCTCACGAGGCCGTTCGCGGCGGGGCCTTGGTTGAGGTAGCGCCGCAGGGTTCCCGGCAGACCCGGCGGCGACTCCACGACATCGGGTAGTGCGTCGGAATTGAGGTCCACCAATGCGCCGTCGGGACCGGACACGACGTTCTGGGGAAAATTGGCGACGGCGGTCCACTGGAGGTTGTCGAAGATCGATAGCTCGGTGTAGCTGAGGCTCAGGGGGCGAAGTGCCGTCAGGTCGTCTTCGCCGGTTTGCGTGACGCGCTGCAGCCGCGTCACACCGGACGTACAATCCGTATCCGCGTTGCAGGCATTGCCCAGCAGACCCCGGATGCAGACGTCCGATTCGCAGGCTCCGACCTCGTCGTAACCGAGGCGATAGGTGCGGATTCGCGCGGCGCCCACTTCCCCCACGTCATCGCAGCCCGTGATCGGCGTGAAGCTTCCGCCGCTCGTGCACATGTCCACCCGAATCAGCCGACGACCGGTGCCCACCTCGAACCCGAAGCGGAAGTCGCTGATGGGATCCGGGCGCGTGCTGCCCTCGTAGCCGAGGCGCACGATGTGGCGGCCGAGGGGGGATTGCGTGGCGTGTCCACCGTAGACGATGCGCGAGAGGTACACCTGATTGGGGGAGTCGGCGAAGGTCGTGTACTCGAACTCCACACGATTCCCATTGGAATCTTCCACGCGGGTTGCGAGCCAGCGCGCGGTCCGGTCGACGCTCTCCACCCGCGCACTCGCAACCGCGCCGTAGGTCGTCTCGGTTCCGTCCGGCGCTTCGGCGATCCAGGTGTTCAGCGCGGAGTCGAAGCGATAGCGGCGGAATTCGGATTCGTTCTCCGCGCGGAAGGTCCCGTCGTCCAACAGCACGAGCTCTTCGCCGCCGGCGGAGACGAAGGTGTCGGTTCCCGGATGGTCCGCGGTCTCGTTGTAGAGGGGAATGCCCTTGTCGGTCTGGCGTTGGATCGAGTCGAGCCCGTCGAGTGACCAGCCGACCCCCGCAATCCCGTTTCCGCCACCGCCGTTGTAACCCAGCCCGAGTCGTGGCGTGATTCCGGACCGCCCGGGTTGAAGCACGAAGGGAACCGCGAAGGTGGCGGTTCCGGTGTTCAGTTGGGGTTCGAAGGATTCGCCCAAGCCCTCGATGGAGCCCGGACCCGAGGGCAGGGAGATGGTCTGCGCCGAGATCCCATTCTTATCTGCGCCCTCCGCCGGATTGGCCAGAGCTCCGATTCCAGACCCAAGGAGGGTGCAAAGCCATACTCGGCCCCATTTTCGTCCAAACTGTCGCACGGAACCTCGCGCCGCATATCCTGCCACAGTGCGTAGGCTTCACGACCCAGTTTTTGCACAAATTCTGCGTCTTTGTGATATCCCCCCGGGGGACGGCTTCGGTTTGTGAGTCACAATAGGTACGGCTGTGGGGCGCCGGGTTCAGGGAACCGGAATGAAGACACGAGCCCCGTAAGCACAACCCGCCACCGGGACCCGTCGTCCCATCATCCGATCGATGCGATTCGTGGCCCGCTGGAAATTGGGCGTACTAGAGGGGACAACCCGGGCCCTCGCAGGCGAGCGGGCATGCGGCGCACTTCGGTCCCTCCGGGTGGTTGAAGAACTGCAGTGCAGTCCCCTGGTCCACACCGCCGATGAACTGGCCCGAATTGTCGTGGTCGAATTCTTCGCAGCGCGCGTTTCCCGTGGTTCCACAATTCGTACCCGATCGGTCTTTGTTGAACGATGCAATCAGCTCCGCGAGATCGGTGCCGCCCACGACCTGACCGGCGTTGTCGTAGTTGGGATCGCAGCGATTCCCGAAACCATCGCCGTCACTGTCGAGTTGGCCGCCGGTCGTGGTTTGAAAGCTCTCGCGGTCGGGTTGTCCCAGCATTCCGAGCACGGGGTTCTCGTGGTCCAGGCAGTTGTCACATAGCTGGCCGACTCCGTCGTCATCGCTATCCACTTGGTCGAAGTTCGGGACGCTCAAGCAGTTGTCATCGCACTCCACCGTGTTGCCGCCCTGGCAGGGATTGTCCCCCACGATTCCGCTCGAATCGCCATCATCGCAGGCGAAATCCTCATCGGCATCGAGATGACCGGGACACAACGGAGTCTTGCTCGCTGCGGCGAGCGGATACAACGCGATCGGTACAGCGAAAAGAACGGAACTCATCCACAACGTCCATGCTCGGTGCATCGCTTCCTCCTATTCACCCCGATCGCATTGTCGCACGATCCTCCGACCGGATCTTTACGTGGCCAGGAACCGGGAATTGAGCTTCACAAACCGGCGTTTTCAATTCCTCATCGACAGCTTTGGACAGTTTTTCGTTTCGATCCTCAAGCTTTCTCGGCTAGGCGGGTCCAGCGAGATCGGTGTCGCGGTGTGGGAAGCGGCCGGTGGCGTTCACTTCGCGCAGTAGGTTGGTATGGGACGGGGTATCGGGTCTCCGGACTACCGAGTGTCAGACCCTGTCGGTCCTATTTGGATAGGCCACAGATTTCGTTAAAAACCAATCGATGAGAACTCAGCATCGCTACCTCACACTCGTGTTGGTAACTCTCGGCGTTGCCTTTTCGACGCCCTCCTGTCGAAACGTCGACGAAACCGCGCGTCACGTCGTGTTGATCAGTATCGACACTTTGCGGCGCGATCACCTCGGTGTGTATTCCTACGGAAGGGAGACGAGCCCAAATCTTTCAAGGCTCTCGGCAGACTCTGTCGTTTTCGACAACGCTCTTGCTGCTCATACAAACACGGCTCCGTCTCATGCTTCAATGATGACCGGCCTGTTTCCGCCTGCTCATGGCATCGTCCGGAACCGTTTCCGCCTCAAAGGTGGCGTTGTCACCCTCGCTCAGCGCTTGAGAGAGGAGGGGTTTCGAACCGGAGCCGTGGTGAGCGCACCGACGCTCGACAAAGGGACAACCGGACTCGATCGCGGATTTGACTATTACGACCAAGACGACCAGTCCCAATCTCGTCCTGAACTCGCCGTCGATCGTGCGCTGGCTTGGCTGAGTACAGCGGACCCGTCGCGATCCACCTTCTTGTTCTTCCATACGTTCGCCCCCCACTATCCCTACAACCCTCCCGATCCGTATGCTGGCCATTTTATAGGGGACAAACCTGGGTTCCAGTATGGCGTCCGGAGCAACGCAGATCGCCTACGAATGGAGCCTGGTCTTCCTGGAGAAATCGAAGAACACGTCGTTCGATACGACGGAGAGATCCTCTACGTGGACAGCTATGTCCATCGGCTTGTCGGTGAACTAAAACGGCGAGGATACTGGGACTCCGCCCTGGTGATCTTTGTTTCAGATCATGGGGAAACGCTCAGCGAGCGTCCGTGGAAATTCGATCATGGGGGTCGCGTCTACGATGAGCAAATCCGCGTACCATTGATCATGCATTTCCCGGGAGGCGAGTACGCGGGCAAGCGGATAGAGAGCGCGGTACACCACGTCGATCTCACGCCGACGATCCTCGACTATCTCTCAGTATCGAGCCCGAAAGGCGTCCACGGCCGATCATTGCTTCCGTGGATCCAGGGAAGCGAAGAGCCTGATCCCAAGAGGACTACGTTCAGCCTCGGGCGGGCTTCCCCAGACCGCAATCCGGAGTATGGAAGGAGTGATCTGATTTCCCTCGGGTTGACTGCCGCGGTCCGCGAGTTTCCGCTCAAGCTGATCGCGCATCCGGCCCGGAGCGGATATGCATTCCTACTGTTCGATCTAGTCGACGACCCGGGCGAAACGAAAGATCTCTCCGAAGCGCAACCCGACGAAGTGATCCGTCTTAGTGGAAAGCTCGCCCAATGGCTCGAGTCCGTAGGGGGAGACCTCGTAGAGCCGGCGCCGAAGCTTCCCGAGGATATCGAGGAGGCTTTGCGCGCGCTGGGCTACCTCGAGTGATCGGCGTGCCGGTTTTGAAGTGGCGAACCTTTTCGAAGTCCCGAACGAAACCGCCGAGCGCATCGAGACCGACGTGATCCGCACGTACTTGCGGTTAAAGCGCCGCAAGTGGCGCGCTGTTGTAGTCTAGGTAGCGTCTACGCTCAGGAGGGTGCCGTGATGGAATCGAGTTCGTCTTCGAAACTCCAGACAGGGGTTGGCTGGGGGCTGATCGCCGTCGGAATCGCCGTATTCGCCGTCCGCTTCCAGCACGAGGGCGCCTATGCCATGCCCCGCGGTGGGAATCTGTTCGGCGGGGCGGGGGCGGTGCTGCTCGGAAGCTTGCTGGTGTGGTTCGCTTTGCCCCGCTGGCTCGGGTGGCTCGCGTTGGCGGCCAGCCCGGTGGTGCTCTTCTTCGGACTCTACGCCACGATGGCGGAGCTCGAGGAAGTGGTGTCGCTCTACGCCACCGATAGTGCGGGCCAGCCGGCGGAGCTGCGGCTCTGGATCGTGGACCGCGACGACGGCGAGTGGGTGGGGATGCCGGCCACGAAGGCGATCGAGCACTCCTTGGACGGCGAGCAACTCGAGGTGCTTCGCGCCGGCGAAACCCGCTGCGTGATTCCGGTACTTCACGAGGATCGCGCGACCGTCACCGTGATCCACGCCCAGAAGGTCGCGAAATACGCGGTAGCGCGTGCCTCCGCGGCGATCGGTCTCTACCCCAGTGAAGCGCCTGAAACCTCCGTTTCCCTGCGACTCGATCCCTGCCCGGGCGGGTGAGACGAGCGGCTTCGCCGGAAAATCAGCAGCCGCCGAGGGCGGCGCCGCACACGTTGCCACCGGCGTCGGTTCCCAGCACCACCTCGCCCTGGGCGTTGGACGAGATCGTGTTGCCCGAGAAGCCTGAGCTCGCCGAGTTGAATCGGATGCCGACGCCGCTGTTACTCCGTACGGTGTTCTCGGTCGCGGTGCAGCCGAGCGGGCACTCGATCCCATCATGGGTCGGAAGGGTGCCGTTGCTGTAAACCGTGTTGCCGCGAATCGTCGAGCCGGTGCCGGCCGTGATGCCGTCTGCATCGGAATCGACGACGCTGTTGCCGGTGATCGTGCAGGCCGTCGAGGCGTCGATCCCGATTCCGCCACTGAGGGCGACCGAGTTTCCGGAGATGACACTCGCCGAGCCGGTGGAAATGCCGACGCCGTCGCTCCCGTTGACTGCGTTGTTCTCGACGACGCTGCGCGCGCCAACGGCAATTCCAGCTCCCGTGTTACTGATGGCCGTGTTCCCCCGCAGCGTGATCGACGTCCCACTACCCGAACGAAAACCCGCACCGGCATTGTTGCTCGATGTGTTGCGCTCCGCGGTGCTTGCCGGAGAAAGGAAGAATCCGTCGTCCCCGTTGAGTGCGGCCGTGTTTCCTTCAGCCGTCGACGAACTGCCCAGGGAGAAACCATCTCCCACGTTGAATTGGGACGAGTTTTCGCGCACGACGGATCCGAAACCGACGCTGATACCGTTTCCCCCGTTGCCCCGCGCACGCACGCCGATCACGCGAGAGCCCTCGCCGACGACGACCCCACTGCTTCCCATTCCGATTACTGCGCCGTTGCTGACCGCGGTGCGCTCGTTCAGCCCCACCGCGCGCACACCGATACCGGTTCCGAGGGGGGCGCAGCTCAAGCTGTCGCCAGCGCCGGTGCAGATCGCCGGGCCGCGAATCGAAAAGCCGTTCAAGTCGATCGACACATCTGAAGATTCGACTTCGATCCCGGAGGCATTCGCCTTTCCGACGACGAGATTTCCGGTCAGTCGCACGCTGACGCTTTGGGAAATCGTAATCGGAAAACCGGGCGCGTCACCCGCGAGACAACCCGTGGTGGTGGCGCAGATTTGGTTGAGTTCGATGAGACCATCGGTCGCACTCGCGATACGCGGCCCCATCCAACACACACCCGCCATCGCTACGGCCACCGCTTGCACCGAGATCCACTTATGAGTCACCATCTTCCAACTCCTCCCACTGTCGTGTCGACCGCTGAATTCTACTCGAGGGACGTCTTGTTTCCGGCTAAGAGTAGTCGGAATTGCCACGGCAAGCTGTCTCGAACGCTTGGATCCTCTGTGGGCGACCGGTTCGGAAGTCAGCGAGCCGTCGCGGTATCGAGTCTACCGCCGGGACCGAAGTGCACCCATTGTCCGCTCGCCTGCGAGGGCCTCGCTTGCGAATGAGGTGAGGATCTGAGCCTGCGGATCGCTCGGTGGCGTAGGATCCGGCGTCCGATACTCTGGCCGCGATGAGCCAACGTTCCGGGCTGCGACCCTTCTCGGATGTTCCGCGCGCGCGCCTGCACCGCGTGCTGCGCCAGATCGCTGCGTCCGGGGGCGGTCGCAAGGATATGCGGAGTCAGCTCGAGGTGCAGTACCGCGAGCGCGGCCCCATCGTGTCGCAGCTGCGCGGCCCCTTCCGGATGGTGAACCTTTATGGCGCGGACGCGAACCGCTTCGTGTTGCTCGACCGGGACGGCATCTTTTCCGCGCGTATTCCTTGGATGCGGATCATGGGGCGCATCTTCCCGAACGGATTGCTGCTGCGCGACGGCCTCGAGCACAAGCACCATCGCAAGATCATGCACGAGGCCTTCAAACGGCCGGTATTGCGCGACTACACTGCGCACATGAATCCGATGGTTTCCGAGGGCATCGGGGGATGGGCCCGCAGCGAGCCGATCCATGCGTTCCCGGCCTTCAAGCGCCTCACCCTCGACATCGCCACACGCATCTTCCTGGGGGTCGATCTCGGACCCAGCGCGGAGCCGATGAATACCGCCTTCGAGGACATGGTGGCGGCTTCGATGTCGCGTGTGCGTCTGCCCTGGCGTCGTTTGGAGTTCGGCCGCGGCCTGGCAGGACGCGAGTACATGCTGAAATTCCTGTCCTCGTTGCTCGTCAAGAAGCGTCGAGACCAGGGCGGTGACATGTTCAGTCGACTCGTGCGCGCGGAATCCGAGGAGGGCGACACGTTCGCCGATCGCGACGTGCTCGATCACATGATCTTCCTCATGATGGCGGCCCACGACACCACGACCAGTACGCTGACGTCGCTCACGTACGAACTCGGAAAACATCCGGAGTGGCAGGAGCGCGTGCGCGAGGAGTGCCGCGCCCTCGGCAGCGAGTCCGCGGCCTACGACGATGGCGACGCGCTTCCGAGTCTCGCCCGGGTTTTGAACGAGACGTTGCGCCGCTATCCCCCGCTCCCGGTGATCCCGCGTGTCGCCACGCAGGCCTTCGAATGGGAGGGCTACTCGATTCCGGCCGACACGATGGTGGTGGTTTCCCCGATCCACACCCACTACATGTCGGAGTGGTGGAGCGAGCCCGATCGTTTCGATCCGGAGCGCTTCTCTCCGGAGCGCGCGGAGGAACGCCGACACACGCATTCCTGGCTGCCTTTCGGCGGCGGACCCCACATGTGCATCGGCCGCCGCTTTGCCGAGGCGCAGATCCGCTGCGTCGTCCACCAGCTCGTCCTGCGATACCGCTGGCGCCTTCCGGACAGCTACCGGATGCCGATTCAACAAGCCCCGATTTCGAAACCGCTCGACGGTCTCCCGGTCCACTTCGAAGCCATCTGACCGCCCTTGGGGGGCGCTTGCACCGGTGCCCGCCCAGCGGTTCCTCAAAACAATCTCATGGAATCTCGTTGGGGACGCTGACGCACGGATCGACGGGTATCGTTCGCGTGAAACGGAAGGGGAAAAAAGCGTGCGTGCCGCAATCGTCGTACTCTCGTTTGCATTGGGGATGTTGTTCTCCGCTCCCGCGCATGGCGCCGAGCGGTGCGGCGATCTCGCGGGCGATGAGGAGGCGCTGGCGTTCGTCTGGAGCGCACTCGACGCGGCGTGTGGTTGTGCGCCGGCGCCCCAGAAGGATTGGAAGAGCGCGTATCGCGCATTCTCCGCCTGCGCCAAGTCTGTCGTCGCCCAGGCGATCGAAGACGGAAACGCGCGCGCGAAATGTCGCAGCACGCTGCTGCGCGGCATTCGCCGCTCCACCTGTGCACGGCCCGAGGAATGGACGACCTGTTGCCTCACGAACCGGCGGGGGCGTACGAGTTGCCGCCTGCGCAAACACGCCGATCGCTGCGTGTCGACCGCATCCCACACTGCGGTGATGGGCGAATCCGCCACCTGCCTCGACGCCTGTCACGACGTTGCTGGGGAACCGGGCGGGCCGGGCGGACCTGCGTGCGAGGGCACCGGCCCACCGACCCACGGACTGTCTCCCCAGGAAGAGACCCTGCTGCAACTCATCAACGGTCACCGCAGGTCCGAAGGCGCTGCACCGGTCGAAGCCTGTGTTTCCCTGAATCGCGCCGCCCAGGACCACGCCAACGACTTACGCGACCGGAAATACTTCGCCCACAAGGGCAAGAACGGCTCGGAATTCTGGGAACGCGCTTGCGACGCCGGCTACAGCGCGGGCTGCGGCCCCACGACCTGGATGGGCGAGATCATCGCGGGCTACGACGCTGCGCCCCAGGGCGCCTTCGACCAGTGGCTGAATTCCCCGGGCCACGAATACATCCTGTCCACCGCCAACTACACCCGTGCGGGCATCGGCCGCGCCTGCGGAGGTCCCCTCGGCCACTACTGGGTGGTGGACTTCGCGGCCGCGGCGGAGCCAAGCTGCGAATAGGCTCTCCGCGGGTTCGGTGCGCAAACGGCGCGACGGTCTAGCGCGCTTGCGCTTCGGGTCCGTGGTGTCGCACCCAGTAGACCAGCAGCAGCGCAACGACCGCCAACCCAAAGGCCAGGCTCCACCACAAGCCGGCCAGCGAGCCCTGGCGAATCCCGAAGAAGTACCCGAGGGGCAGGCCGAGGATCCAGTAACCGATCAGGTTGAAAACCGCGGCCGGTCGCGTTTGGCCCATCCCGCGGAGAACCCCGCAGCCGACCGCTTGAATCCCGTCGAAGATCTGAAAGGCCGCGGCGATCGGAAGGATGGACGCGGCGAGGGCGATGACTTCGATGTCGGGCGTGTAGAGCCGGGGGAGCCCGAATCGAAAGACGACGAAGCCCAGTGCGGAAATCGTCATTACGCCGGCCCCCATCCCCATCGCGATCTGGGCGGCGCGTTGTGCGTGCGTTGGGTAGCCGGCGCCGATCAGATTGCCGACGCGCGTCGTCGTTCCGATGGCGACGCCGAGTGCCGCCATGAAGGAGATCGACGCGAGGCTCAGGACCACGCCGTGGGACGCGGCGCTGAGCGCGCCGAGGGTTCCCGCCAATAGGGTCGCGGCGTTGAAGGCCCACATCTCGGTACTCGTCTGGATCGCGATCGGGAAACCGATCGCGAGGATCTTGCGCAGGGAGCCGAGATCGATCGCCTCTCGGCTCCAACCCGACCAGGCTCCTACGTGGAGACGAAACCCCACGATCCAGGCCATCAATACGACGACGGAGAAGACGCGGGTGGTCGTCGTCGCGAGTCCGGCGCCGAACATACCGAGTTCGGGCAGTCCGAAGTTTCCGAAGATGAGTCCGTAGTTCGCGAACACATTGATGACGTTCGCCATCAGCGTGATGTAGAGCGCGGGGCGAACGATCTCGCGCCCCTGCAAGAAGCTGCGTTGAACGCTCAACAGTAAGAAGAAGGGGATGCTGGGAATCACCGCGTTCGCATAGTCCTGGGCCAGAGGCGCGAGTTCCGGGGCCTGTCCGGTCCACAGGAAAATGTCCCCCATGAACATCCAGAAGCCGGCGACGGGAATCGACAGCAACAGCGCGAGTACCACGCCGCGTTGCGCCGCCAGACCGGCGCGGTCTCCCTGTCCCGCACCGTGGGATTGCGCGATCAGCGGGTCGATCCCCCAGAGGATTCCATTGGCAAAGATGATGGTGCTGAAGACGATCGCGTTGGCGGTGACTGCGGCCGCCATGGCGTCGGTCGAGTAGCGGCCGAGCATCACCGTATCGACGAAACCCATCATCATGGTCGCGAGCTGCGCACCCACGATGGGCAGACTGAGTTGCATCAGACGGCCCGCTTCCTGTCGGCCGTCGCGCGCAATGAAGATGTGGGTGGACGCCATGAGCGCCGAACGGTAGCGCGGTAGGGGGGTCTCAGTCTGAAACCGCAGACGCGAAACACATCCTGACCACGACTCCAATCCAGTCCTACACGCTTGGTGAGTCGGGTGGCACGTACAGTCGTTACGGCGCAGGCGATTTTCGACAACCACAACCAAGTGGGGTTGCGCTCTCCACTGGCTTTAGGGCTATCCTGGGCCGGGCCCATTCGCAGGGTCTGGCATTTTTGGTCGAGCTCAACGTCTCAACGTGGATGGATGCAGGTCATCAATCGACACAATCGCGGGGAAGTGCAATGAAATCCTGGATCGGTTTCTCTTCTTGTCTATTCGTTCTGGTGGTGGCGGGTTGCGCGTCCACCAAGGTTTCCGATCGCGAGATCCTCGTGACGGAAAAACTGGCGCGGCCGCATCACATCTGGGTTTACGACTTCTACGCGACCCCCAACGAGGTTCCTTCGGATTCTGCGATTGCGGGGAGTATTGCCGAGCATCCAACCCCCCAGACCCCCGAGCAGATCAAAGCAGGCCGCGAGTTGGGAGCGCAGATTGCAGCGCGATTGGTCGAGGAGATCCGCGCCATGGGATTGCCCGCGCAACACGCTTCTTTCTCGACGAAACCGAAAGTCAACGACCTGGTCATCCGGGGGCACTTGCTGTCGATCGTCGAGGGAAGTGCCGCGAAACGTGTGGCGATCGGATTCGGTTCCGGCGCGTCTTCCGTGAAGGCGGCGGCCGAAGGCTACCAGGTTACCGCCATGGGGATGAGAAAGCTGGGGTCCGGCAGCGTCGATGCGGGGGGGAGCAGCACACCCGGTGCCGGGTTGGGGGCGGCGGCGATGATCGCTACCGCGAATCCCGCGGGCCTCATCGTAAGCACCGGGATGAAGGCGTACGGGGAGTACAGCGGGAGTTCCAAGGTCGAGGGACGAGGCAAGGACATCGCCAAGGAAATCGCCGAACGGATCAAACCGCGCTTCCAGGAGCAGGGCTGGATCGAGTGATTCGAAGCGCGCAGCACGAAACGCTCGATGCGGAGCGAAACGGACACCGGGGCGTGTTCCGCCGCTACCGCGCGCCCACCGCGGCTTGCGCCACCGAGGTGTCGATCGCACGCGCTTGCTCGTAGGCGATGCGGGCGCGTTCTGCGTCCCCCAGCTGCTCGTGCAATTTTCCGACGTAGCGGTAGAGCGGCGCGATGTAGGCCCGCGCCACCTGGTCGAAATCGCGGCCGCCGACATAGCCCGCTTCGTGGCGCTGCCAAAGGTTGGATAGTGCGCGTTCCGCATATCGCAGCGCTTCTCGCGGCTGGCCTCGGCGTTGCTGGCAGCGTGAAAGCGTGAAGTTCGAGCGGGGTTCCTCGGGCCACAACTCGACCGCTTTGCCGGCGTGCTTGCAGGCCCGATCGAGCCGTGTGCGCGCTGCGGGTGAGGCATCCGATGGGTCGCTCGCTTTGGCCTGCCGCAGCAGCGATTCCGCCAGGTAGTTGGACGCCATCCAAGAATCGGGATTCTTGGAGAGTGTGTCCAACCAGACCGTGTCTTCGCTCTCGTAGGTGGATGCCTGAATCCGCGCCAGGACGACGCATGGCACGAGGACGACGGCAGCCGAAAAGGCGAGGGCATTTCGAGTCTTCGCGAATCGGCTGATGGCGGCAACGACGAGCGCCAAGACACCGAGGCTCGCGAGATAGCAGAAATGATCCGCGACGAACGAGAAACGATGGGGATAGACGTAGGTGAGACCGAGCGCCGGAAGGGCAGTTCCCGCGTAGTAGCAGAATGCGAGCGGGATCTCCCGCCTCCCGCTCCGATAGATTGTCGCCAATGCGATCGCGAGTCCGAGCACCGCGACGACCGAGCCGTAGCTCTGCCACGCGGAGGCATCGATCGACCAGCGCGGGTAATTGAACATCACCGGCCAGAGAGTCACGAGCTTGTAGGGGTAGAAGAAGACGGTCTTGGATGCGACAAGGACGCGTTCCGCCAGACTCATGGGCACGTCGAGGTGGATCCAAAAACCCAAGTTCCGTTCGACGTGCATCGTCACGAGCCCCATCAGGACACCGAGGACGAACATCGGCGACAACAACGCGAGTCTTCGGCGAGTGATCTTCTGCCTTCGGTAGAGCGTGATCAGAATCAGGGCAGCGGGTAGGGAGCAGGTCACGCTCTTGCTGAGTAATGCGAGGACGAACAGGCCGAGTGAGGCTGCATAAAAGCCCCAGCGCTTGCGATCGACAGCGTCCGTGTCGAACCGCAACCAGGCGAGCGCTGCCGTCAGATAGAAAAAGGCAGACAGCGTGTTCTTGCGCTCCGCGATCCAGGAAACGGATTCTACGTGCATGGGATGAACGGCGAACAGGGCGCCGATGAGCCACGCACCGCGTAGGCCGAGCTGCGCGAAGATCCACCAAACCAACAGCGCGTTGGCGGCATGGAGTCCGACGTTGATCAAGTGGTAGGGGAAGGGATTCGGCTGTCCGTTGTCGTCGGTGCCCCAGAGGCGATGCTCGATCCAGAAGCTCGTGAAGACGATCGGATAGAACTGCGGCCCGTGACCGGGCGTCCAGATCTCCGCGAGTCCCCGCGTACCGCTGTGCAGGGACGGGTTTTGGGTCACATGGTAGTTGTCGTCGAAGACGAAACCGCCCCGCTCGAGGGTCGGTGAATAGACGAAGGCGGTCAGGAGGACGAGGCCGACGGTACCGAGCAGGAGATTCCTTCGGGACACAGCGAGCCGACTAGACGGGGCCGTGGCCGTCGACGATTCCGCGCGCTCGTAGGTGCTCGGCCAGATGTGTGGCGAGTACTTCGTTCCCCTGGTCGTTGGGGTGCCCGTCGTGCTCGAAACACAGGGACTTCCGGTCGAACTCGGCCTCCGTGAGTCCCAGGTCGATGGTCTTGACTCCCAATCGATGCAGGGCGCGGCTCACCTCGACCTGGGTGGTGTCATTGTCGGGATGGAACATCACATAGAACTCGTTCGAGTCGAATTGACGCCGATACGCGCGCGCCGTGTCCGCGAGCAATCTCGTCGCGAGATCCAGCGTATCCGCCGGAGACGCGAACAGCCGATCCACGATCGCGAGCCGCGCCAGACCGACTGCGGCCAGGCTGCGGTGGACGAGGAAACGGCGCGGCATCGAGTGGCGGTAGAGCCCGCCGTAGTGAAGCGATCCGTTGGGCGCGACGGTGTAGTACGGAAAGTTTCCCTTGGACCACGATGTCACGGATGGCGTAATCGCCACGCGTTTCAATTGGTCGTCGATGTACGAGTAGATCATGATCCCGCGTTTTTCGGGGATCTCGTCGCGTAAGTCCTTGACGTCGAGCAGCCGCCGAACATGGCTCGGTGAATGGCCGCTTTTTGCGTAGTTGTAGACGCGATGGTCGGGCAGCTGGAGTTGGAGTCGAGCCGGTAGCGTTTTGTCACCCGATACGCCGTGCCCCATGGCGAAGGATCCGCCGACGAAGATGACGTGTTTCTCACGCACCGCGTCGGGCGGGTCGATTGCATCCGACACGATCCGGCGTCCGTAGGCGTCGAACTCGTAGTCGACGTCGTAGACCGTGGATCCCGCCACGGTCTTTCGATTGTGAATCGACGTGTCGATCCAGAACCAACCGAGATTGTGCTGTAGTTCCGTTCGGGCGGGGTTGGGCCGCTCGTACGACACCTCGAAAACACCACCGGGGCCTGCGTCGGAATAGGAATCCGAGAAGGTGCCGACGACTCCGAACGCGATCCAGACGCACACGCCCAGGCCCCCGAGCACCAGCCGAACGCGCGAAGATTTCCTCGTCAATAGAAACACCGGCTCCCCCTGCTGTCCTGTTCGGAGGTCCGGCGCAACGGTTTTAGGCCAATTGGGTTCGCGGGTGGGGATACATGAGCGGGTTGCGCTACGCGGGGACTCCCAACCCGGAATCACCGTGCCCTTCAAGCGATGGAGGTGTCGGAGGTCTCCCGTGCTGGCGTGAAAGCGCATCGAGTGGGTCCATAAACCATCATCGATGGGTACGCCGTTCGGTTCGAGGAGACATCCAGCCCCATTGTGAATGCGGTGATGCGGAGGTGACGATTGAGGAGGTTCCGAAGCGGATTCGAGTCCGCGCAGCGTGCCAATCTGGGGCTGCCACTCGCTCGCCTTCGTGCGGTCGCGGTCCGGCTGTTCTCTCGGCGGTGGGCACAGCAGCGGAGAATGATATGGGGTCCAATGGACGATGCTTCGTCGTCGCTCTGGGTCTGGTCGCGCTGACCACCCTGGTGGGAACGGCTTCCTCAGACGAACTTGAAATGACACGCATCGGCGCGCGCACGCATCGCCCCGTGACATCGATCGAGGGAAGGGGGAACTTCCAGGTCGATGACGGCGAATCGTTCCTGACGAGTCTCGAAACCGACGGGATCTCGATCTGGTACGAATACACCGAGACGGTGTCGGACCCCGGCTTCGCGGATGGGGACATGGTTGCCAACTCGGACTTCACGTGGGCCCCCGAGACCTGCAAAGTTTCCAAGAAGCGAACCAGTGCCGTTTGCAACGACAAAGTTCGCAAATCCTACATCCGGTTCAATCGAACCCGCGGGACGACGCCGACTACGTTCAAGATGAAGACGATCCTCCGGAGAATCACGGAGCCCCTTTCGGACCCGCTCGAAATCACGGAAAACTTCGGCGAGAAGATCCGATTCGTTTCCCAATGGACCGACGCGACGAGTGGCTTCCCGGTCTCACTCGTGGCGGTCATCGATCGATGCGATTGGAAGCGGGGTCCGCAACGCACCGCCAAGCACGTCAAGTGTCCCACCCTGTGCGGCGGCTCACCGCTTGCCGTCTGCGGGAGCAACTACTGCGTCGGCAGCCCGAAATGTAACTAGGGTGTCGAGGAACGACGTTCCGCGCTGTCGGGCCTCCATCGACGCTCTTGCGAAGGCAATATTGCCTGCCCGGTCTTCAATCGTTCGCCCTGCGACCCGCGGCTTGCCTGTGCGCCTTACCTCGCCAACGACGGTCGGGTGAGCCCGGGTTGGGTGGTTTCGGTTCTGGGAGCGTCGTTGTAGGCGTCCCAGTGCAGTTGAATCCAATCCAGGTTGCCGAGCCCGCTGCCCAGGTCGTCCTTGATCTCGACGAATCCTTGTCCGCCGGCGCCTAGACCGATTACGAGTTCTTCCCGGCCGTCGAGGTCCGTGTCACCGCAGGCGGGGAAGGTTTCTCCGTTGAGGGTGTTGTACGCGGGCCAATCTACGGTCTTGGTTGCGAGCGGTGCGTATCCGGAATTCGCGTCGTTGATGATCCAAAGTCTGCCCGCCGCTTCGGGGCCACCACCCACTACGATTTCGTCCCGTCCGTCGTCGTCGAGGTCGCAGGTAGCGGGCCTGAGCTCTCCGTTCTGGCCGTTGTAAGTGGATGTTGCGGGTCGTCTCCACGCCAGATGCGTGAAGTTGTTCCCGGCGTCGTCGATGACGTGAATCCAACCTCCGCTCGCCGGGTATGATGCGAAACCGATCACGATCTCCGCTTTGCCGTCCCCGTCGACGTCTCCGACGGCCGGATAGGTGGATCCGTCAGCATCGTTATATTGAGTCCAACCGGTTTGCTTCCATTCGATCTCAGCATAGTTTCCGATCGCATCATCGAAGATGTAGATCCAACCCCCGGCCGCGGTGTATTTCCCCAAGCCGACGACGATCTCATCGCGCCCGTCTCCGTCGATATCCCCGCAAGCGGGGAACGTCTCACCGTTCGCTTCGTTGTACTGGGACCAGGGAACCGTGAGTTCCTGGATTACCGCATACCCGGTCTCGGAGTCGTCCCGCACGACCAGCTTGCCCCCCTCCTCAGCGAACGGGCCAAATCCAATCACCAGTTCGTGGCGGTCGTCGTTGTCGAGGTCACAGAGAACCGGACGGGTTTGGCCATCCTGCGAACGGTACTCGGAGGATCCGGTTTGCTTCCAGACGGACGCGGCGTCTTTGTCGTGCGCGTCGAGAAGCTCGACCCAACCTCCGTTGGTGGGAAAGGTCCCAAGCCCAATTGCGAGTTCGGCCCTGTAGGGAATGACGCGAACGGTTCTCGCTGGCGCCGTGGCGATCAGTCCGCCCTGGTTGATTGCGCCGATCGTAATCGACATCTTTCGCTTCTTGAGCTGGAATCCACCCGCCGGCGGTTGGATGGTATGCTTGTAGACCTCCACGGTTTTAGGCGCTCCGGGGAACTCGAAGACCTCGTAGAAGTGCGGACTCTCCCACGCCAGCTCTGGAACCTGGGAGTAGTGGAGGGCCAGTGGGGTCTCGTTTTCGATGGACAAGACCTGGAGCTCCACGGGCTCATCGGGATGGACCAACGGCGTCAACAGGTTCGCGAACGACACCGGCGGGGTGGGGTCGTAGGGAAGCTCTCGGTCGAAAAAACGGCGCTGGGAGAAGAGCAACGCATTGCGCGAGTCGATCGTCGTCGGCGACCCGGGCACGCAATCGTTCACGAAACGATCGCCGAACCCCCAGAATCCGGTCGACATGAGAGCGGATCCGTTGTCGACATGGGGTGCCAAGAACGAGTGGCCCAGCTCGTGGGCGAGTCCTCCGATGCGTAGCGACGCGAGCTGTCCGGTCGTAATGCCTGGGTATTCGCTCGGCGGGGCGGGACTGTTGTCGCAGAAGATCGCCTTCTGCTCGTTCCAAGTACGACCCGCGACTTCGAAAAATGCGGGAGAGATCCCCAAACCACCTCGTCCGGACGTGCCGAGCGAACCCCCGAGTGCCCCGAGGCGCGAACCCACGACACCCAAGACAGTGCGATCGAAATCGTAGCCGATGTTGGCGAGATGGACGGCGATGTGCGCGTAACACTCGACAGCGTTCGTTCCGCATCCGTAAACGGAGAGCGGCTGAGGGGTCTGAACCAGGTCGACATCGGGCAGCCCGCTTGCATCTCTGCCCTGCAGGAACGTCATCGCGTAGCCGTGATCGAACATGGCACTGACGTAGAAGAATTGAATCATCGCCATGGTGGTCTGAAGCTTGGGCCGCCAGTCCTGTACCGGGGTCTCGTCGGAACCGATGAGGTAGACGCCGCGAACAAACGGAACGGGGCCAACCACTTCCGATTCATCGCCGGAAATCCGGAGCGACGCTGCGAAATCGGAGCTCACTCGAACGATATCGCCTTCGCTGACGGCCACGTCCTCCGGCAGCTCCGGGTCACACCCGATGCAAACGAGAAGTGCTAGGCCTGCGGCGAAGTGTTTCACCAACGGAATCGATTGAATCGAGTTCAACATCTCGTTCTCCTGTTCGAACGCGAGTCCTGTTCTTTCACGAGCAGCGCGTCTCAATTTCTGTCGGGGTTTGACTACGCATCCTCGACTACGGCGTTCCTCTCCGGCGAACAAATCAACTCCGAGGTGGAACGAATCGCGATTCATCTGCAATCGTTCGATCCATTTCCCGAGCAGGGCGAATCGTGTTCACTGAAGTGAGTTTTTCGACCCACGCGTGACTGCGGGTTTTGCGACCAATTTGTGTCGGTCGTACGATGGCAACCGAACGTCGATCGGAGGGCATCTCGGCCCGAGGCGGGTCTACCCGATTCAGAAGATGGGGGAGGCCTCTCTCGTGGATGAGGCTTGCGGTGGGTGTGAACAGTCCAGAGCGTTTTCAATCGCGGGTGTGCCAGCGGTGGCGGATCCACAGCTCGATGTCGTTCACCTCGTTTAGCCGCAAGCCGCTGGGATTGGGCTGGAGTGTGAGTTCCCGTTGACTCGCCGCCACGCTGCGTACTTGGAAGATGTCGATCACACTCGACCCGTTGCAGTCCGTGGGGGCCGTGCGATTCAGCGCCCGCATCCTCGCGAACGGTTGGGGACTCGTCTTCGAAATTTGCCGTGACTCCGCCACAGCTAGCCATCGACTCTGGCGCTCGCGATTTTCTTGAATCGAATGCGTGGGTATAACCCCCTCTTTTTTGGCTCTTCGAATCGAGAGAAACGGGTTGCGCACCCCGGTGTAGTTTTTTTACCCAAGCGCCGGTCCCTCGATGTACCCTGCGCAGACCCGAAATGTCTCGATTACTCCGCCCGCTCGCCCTGGTTGTCGTTCCGCTGTCGCTCCTTCTGACCGGAGCGACGCCTGGGTTTGCGACCCTCATCGGCCAGGAGCTGACGGTCGAGCTTCTCGCCCCCAACGATGGAAACCTCCAGCTCCAGGACACGCTGATCGCCACCGGCGCAGGCGACCTGCTTCCCGACGACGGCAGCGCGATCGGTGAACTGCTGCTTTCGACCGAGTTCATCCAGCTCGGTAGCGGGGACGGGGACCAGATCGTCATCGGTCTGGAAGAGGGCCGCGCCGATGGACGCACGGGTTACAGCGACCCGGCTCGCTACGTGATATCGCGTCTCTACAGTGGACTCGGGATGAAGATTACCGACGTAACCCTCGTCGCGACCAACATCACCGGTGCGACGATTGCCTTCGACGATCACAGCGTGACCGTGTTCCTCGCCGATCTCGTGATCGGAGAGATTCCGGGTATCGATAGTGGCCTCCTGACACTCGACCTGACGTTGATGGTGCCCGAGCCCGCAAGCGCGGCTCTGGTGTTGTTCGGTTTGCTTGGGTTGGTGCTGCGCAATCGGGCGGTTCGGTCATGAGCGCGGCGTCGAACGCAAGCGGCGACGTTGCGTCGGTGTGCCTCTCCGAACTCCGCATCGAAAACTTTGCGCCCCGCGTCGGTGATCCTTTTCGAATCGCAGATGCGGACCGGGAGTTCGATCTTCGACTCGAGTCCGTGGATTCGCTCGGGGCGGCACCGCCCGGTCTTTCGCGAGCCCCGTTCTCACTGGTATTCAGCGCGTCCGCAACACCCGTACTTTCCCAGGGGCAGTACGCGCTCGACCACGCGGAACTCGGTCGGCTCGAACTGTTTTTGGTTCCAATCTCGTCGGCTGACCCGCTTTCGCGCTACGAAGCGGTGTTCGCGTGATCGGTAGACTGGAGGGACCGCTCGAATGATTCGCCGCACATTCCTCAAGACGAGCACGCTCGCGCTGGTCGCCGTCGGTGTCGGGCCCGTCGGTCTATTCAGCGGCCGAGCGGCAAAGGGCGATTCCCTCGTCTACAGCCGAGCGCGCTTCGAAGCGCTGGTCGATCGGCGCTTCTACGTCGATGATGGCCCGCACCCCACGCTCGAGCTGGTGCGCGTCGAAGACGGCCCCACGGCAGCGCGCCTCGAACAGTTCACGGCGGTCTTTCGCGGTCCCGTGGACCGCGTTCTCGACGAGGACCAGTACCGCGTGACTCCGGAAGCGGACTCCGCCATGGATCTCTACCTGATCCCGTCCGGTAGCGATGCAGCGGGAAACTACTTCGTCGCTCACTTCACCCTGCAAGCGCCGCTCTCCGCAGCCAGCTGCGCGGCCGGTTGAGCGCGGAGCCAGTATGTCGGAACCCTTTCTCGCCGAGATCCGAATCGTGGGCTTCAACTTTGCGCCCCGGGGCTGGGCCTTTTGTGACGGACAGATGCTGCCCATCAACCAGAATCAGTCTCTCTACTCCCTGCTCGGTACTACGTATGGTGGAGACGGCCGCACCACTTTCGCGCTGCCGGATCTTCGCAGCCGCGGTCCGCTCCACGCGGGGGATTCCGATTTTGGACGGAGCTTTCAACTGGGTCAGAAGGGGGGTGCGGAGACGGTGACGTTGGTTGCGGACCAGCTCCCCCCCCACCGCCACGACGTGAAGGCCAGCGCCGAAGCGGCTACGAGCAGCGACCCGACGAACCACGTGCTTGCAAAGCAACGCCGCTTCGGCCCCGAAGCCTACGCGGATGCGACGCAACTCGTCGACCTGGACTCGGCGGCACTGGCGAACGCCGGGGCCAGTGAGGCGCACAACAACCTACAGCCCTACACGGTGCTGAACTTTGTCATTGCGCTCCGGGGACTCTTCCCGCCGCGCAACTGAGCGCCGACTCACGGAGATCCACATGTCCGAACCGTTCGTAGGTGAGATCAGAATGTTTGGGGGGAACTTTGCGCCGCGCGGCTGGGCGTTTTGCGAAGGTCAGCTCGTTGCGGTCAGCCAAAACGACGCGCTCTTCTCGCTGTTCGGAACCCTCTACGGTGGAGACGGCAGGACGACTTTTGGTTTGCCCGATCTGCGCGGCCGCATCCCGATCTGCGCGGGCACGGGACCGGGACTTTCCCCGCGACGCCTCGGCGCCAAGGGCGGAGACGAGAAGGTGACGCTTACGAGCACTCAGCTCCCCGCTCATTCCCATCCCCTGCGCGCGTCCGCGAATTCCACCAGCAACGCCGACAATCCCGTGGACGCGGCTACCGGTGATGCGGGCGGGGTGGCGCTCTACGGTGTACCTGGGTCGGAACCGATCGCGATGAACGCCGCCGCAGTGTCGAGTGTCGGCGCTGGCCAATCGCACAACAACATGGCACCGGTTCTGGCGATCCACTTCATCGTGGCCTTGTTCGGAATCTACCCGTCCCGCCAATGAGGAGACTGAACCGTGGCTGACCCCTTCATTGGTGAGATCCGAATCTTCGCCGGGAACTTCGCACCGCGCGGCTGGGCGTTGTGCGACGGGCAGCTGCTTCCGATCAGTCAATTCACGGCGCTGTTCTCGATCCTGGGCACCACCTACGGTGGCAACGGCCGCACCACGCTCGCGCTGCCCAATCTGCAGGGCCGCTTCCCCATGCACCCCGGGCGTGGACCCGGGCTCACGCCGCGGAGCCTGGGCGAGAAAATCGGGAGTCCCGAAGTGACGCTCATCCCCAGCCAGATCCCGTCCCATACTCACACACAGCAGGCGAGTACCGACCCGGGGACCACCGGAACACCATCGGCGGAAGTCATCCTTGCGGCGCCCGCCGAAAACGATTCGGTCTACGGTCCGCCCGACGATCTGGTGAACCTCGCAAGCGAGGTCGTGGGGAACACGGGCGGCGGCGCCCCCCACGAGAACCGCCAGCCCTACCTGGCGATGAACTTCATCATCGCATTGCAGGGACTCTTTCCGTCGAGAAGCTGATGCGAGACGGGATGGATCTTTCGTTTCGTCCGATTCGATCCGAAGACCGCGCCTTTCTCGAACGCCTCTACGCCACCACGCGCGAAAGCGAGCTGGCGCGCCTTCCCTGGTCCGAAGCCGAGAAGTCGGCCTTCCTGAAAATGCAATTCGAAGCCCAACACAAGTTCTATTCGGAGACGTTCGAGGGCGCGCGCTTCGATCTGATCGAGCGCGCGAGCGAACCCATCGGACGACTCTACGTCGATACGCGTCCCGACGAGATCCGATTGATCGATATCGCGCTGCTACCCGAGCAACGCGGCTGCGGACTCGGCACCGCGCTGATGAACGATCTGATGAATCAGGCTCGCGCGCGCGCGCTCCCCCTGACGTTGCACGTGGAATCGTTCAATCCCGCACGCCTTCTCTATCAGCGGCTCGGCTTCGCAACGCTGCGAACCGATGGGGTTCATCACTTGATGCGCTGGGACGCCTCGCTCGAGCCAGCGGCCCAGAGGCCGAGCTCCGAGCGGGGTTAGTCGCGGGTGTGCCAGCGGTGGCAGATCCACAGCTCGATGTCGTCGACTTCGTCGAGACGCAAGCCGCTGGGGTTGGGTTGGAGGGTGAGTTCCCATTCACTCGCCGCCACGCTGCGTTCCTGAAAAATGTCGATCACGCTCGACTCGTTGCAGTCCAGACGTCCTTGCACAGCGAGATCACATCCAAGACGTCCGGTCGAAGTCCGGCCGACCAAAGTCGAAATCGAGCAGTGCCAGATAGAGGTCTTTGAGTTCGCGAGCGTTGCGCAGCGCGAAGACCGAGTCGCGCGTGAATGCGCGGCCGAATTGCGACTTCCTGGCGCAGCATTCAATTCATGGAGTCGGCGGACTAGGGCGCACGCAGAGCGCACTCGATCATGCGAATCTGCTCGTCGAGGAGCGAATCGAGGTCAACCGCCTCGGGGTCGAGCAGCCACTGGTACATCGCGCCGCGGAACGCTCCGACGAAGAGGCCCGCCTGCGCTTCGGCATCGATTTCGGGCCTCAGGCTGCCGGCTTCAATCCCCTTGGCGATCAAGCGGGCGGTCTCTGCGCGCAGGCGACGATGGAAATCAACGAAGCGCGGTCGAAGTTCCGGGATCGGTCCCAACCCTTCGAAGAGCAGGGCATAGAAGGCGCGCAGCTCAACGGGGTTTTCGTGGGCTTGGCGGCGCACCGCATTGATCGTGGCGACCAAAGCCTCGACCCCCACGCGTCCCTCGAGCGCCGGTCGCAGCTGCGCGTGGTCCCAGCGGCCGAACATGAACGCCACCAGTTCGGCCAACAGGGCGGCCTTCGATCCGAAGCAGTGATTGACCACGCCGCGGCTATAGCCCGCGCGCTCACCGATGGCCGCCAGACTCGTCCGTTCGTAGCCGCGCTCGGCCACGAGTTCGAGCGTGGCTTCGAGCAGCCGTCGTCGTGTGCGAGCCGTTCGTTCGGGTTGACTGAGCCGCGGCCCTGCCCGGGGGATTTCCTCAGAAACCGCTAATTTTTCGGACTCTTCCAGTTGCATGCTTGCTGTTTAGCAAGTATGTTTCACGCGCTCAAGGGGCAGTGTTTGCGACTTCCCCATTCGTTGATCGCAGTTTCGTGCAATATCGCTCTGCAAGGAGTGGGAGGAACGCGGATGCCCGACGCGAGTCACGGAACGGACGATTTCGATCTGGTCATCCGCGGCGGCACGCTGATCGATGGCCGGGGCGGAACGCCGGTGTTGGCGGATGTTGCGATTCGAGCCGGGCGAATTGCGTGTGTGGGGGAGGTTGCGGGCAAGGGCACGACCGAGATCGATGCCGCGGGTTTGATCGTTGCGCCGGGCTTCGTCGACATCCATACCCACTACGACGGGCAAGCGACCTGGGATGAGCGTCTGACGCCTTCGAGTTGGCACGGCGTGACGACCGTCGTGACCGGAAATTGTGGTGTCGGCTTCGCACCGTGCCGTTCCGAAGACCGCGACAGGTTGGTTCGATTGATGGAGGGGGTCGAGGACATCCCCGGCGTTGTCCTCACCGAGGGGTTGTCTTGGGATTGGGAGACGTTCCCCGAGTTTCTCGCGGCCATCGAGGCGAAACCCCACGACATCGATCTCGCCGTGCAGCTTCCCCACGGTCCGCTGCGCGTTTACGTAATGGGCGAGCGAGGTGCCAACCTCGAGAAGGCCACACCCGAAGACATCGCGCGGATGGCCGAGATTGCCCGCGAGGCGTTGCGGGCGGGAGCCGTCGGATTCTCTTCCTCGCGCACGCTCAATCACCGCACGAGCGATGGCAAGCCGACACCGTCGTTGACCGCCGCAGAAGATGAGCTGCTGGGAATTGCGAGCGCGTTGGCGGATACCGAGTGCGGCGTTCTGCAATTTGTTAGCGATTTCAAGGATCGCGAGGCCGAGCTGGCCTTGCTCGAGAAATTGGCTCGCGCGTCCGGGCGCCCGCTTTCCGTGTCCCTCGCCCAGTCGGATCTGAGCCCCGATCATTGGCGCGGACTGCTGGAGTGGATTCACAAAGGCAACGAGGAAGGCATTCCGCTGTCGGCTCAGGTGGCCGGGCGCCCGGTCGGATTGATGCTCAGCTTCGAAGCGACCCTCAATCCGTTCATCGGAACCCGCGCCTATCAAGCCGTGCGGAAGTTGCCTTTCGAAGAAAAGCTCGAAGCCCTTCGCAAACCGGAGCTGCGTCAGGCCATTTTGGACGACGTGGCGCAAGGGCGCGTGTCCCCGGCCGCGAAGGCGCTGCTGCGTTTCGAGAAGACATTCATCCTCGGGGATCCCCCGGACTACGAGCAGGACCCGAGCCAGAGCGTCGGCGCCCAAGCCGAACGGGCCGGTGTCGGTGCGGCGGCTTTTGCGTACGATCGCCTGCTCGGAAATGGCGGCCGGAACTTTCTCTACTACCCGTTCATGAACTACGCCGAAGGTTCGCTCGATGCGTGTCTCGAAATGATGCAGGACCAACACACCGTCTTGGGTCTGGGCGACGGCGGCGCGCATCTCGGATCGATTTGCGACGCGAGTTTCACGACCCACATGGTGACGCATTGGGCACGCGACCGCGGGCGCGGAGAACGCTTGCCCCTCGAGACGGTGGTTCAATGGCACACCCGCGACACTGCGCGCGCCGTCGGTCTGTGCGACCGCGGCATCTTGGAGCCGGGCTACAAGGCGGACGTCATCGTTTTCGACTACGCGGCCATGCAGCTCCACGAGCCAAGCATCGTGCGCGATCTTCCGGCCGGCGGTGCAAGGCTCGTCCAGCAAGCCGACGGCTACCGGTACACGATCGTGTCGGGAGAGATCACCTATCGAGATGGAAAACCCACGGGCGCCTTGCCGGGACGGCTGGTTCGGGGCGCCCGGTCCGAACCCAATCCGATCATTGGAAATGAGGGACGATCATGACGAAACCCGAGATCCTCGAGGCGCAATGCGAATGGACCGCGGACGATGTTTCCGACGAATCGCTGTGGACCGAAGTGCTGAGCGAGAGCGAGACCAAGGAACTCGATGCGGCGTTGCGCCACGCGCTCGCGATATCGAACGACGTCCTCGATATCTCGCGCGCGGATTTTCCCCTCGAAGGGTTGGCGTCGCGGCTGGCGCGCATCGAGAACGAACTCATCAACGGGCGCGGCTTCGTGCGTCTGCGCGGCATCGACCGCGCGCGCTACGACCAAACTGAAATGGAGATGCTCTACTGGGGCATCGGCATGCACCTCGGAACGCCCTGGGCCCAGAACAAGCACGGTCATATGTTGGGGGACGTGACCGACCAGGGCAGGGCCGCGGACGATCCGGAAGCGCGCGGCAACGAACTCGGTGGAATCGCACTTCCGTTTCACACGGACGGTTCGGATCTCGTGGGATTGCTTTGTCTCCAGAACGGGATCGCGGGCGGGCTCTCGACCGTGGCCAATTCCGTTTCGATTCACAATCGACTCGTGCGCGAATCGCCGGAGCTCGCCGCGGAGCTCTATCAACCCCAGCCCTTCGATTTTCGCGGCGAGCAACCCGAGGGCGGCAAGGGCTGGTATACGGTGCCGATCTTTACGGCTTGCGACGGGCGGCTCTTCGTTCGCTGCATTCCGCCCTACACGTTGGCGTCGCAACGGCACCCCGATGCCCCGCGGCTTACGGAAGCCGCAAAGCGCGGTTTGGCGCGTGTGGTCGAGCTGGCGGACGATCCGCAGCATCACGTGGCGATGGAGCTCGCTCCCGGCGACATGCAGTTCATCAACAACTACCACGTCATGCACGGGCGCACCGCGTATCGGGATGACCGGCGCGCGAGTTCGGTCCGTCATCTCAAGCGACTCTGGTTGGAAACCCGGGTTTTGAACCAGCGTCCGGATTACTTCCAGAATTCGCATTCGGATTGGACGCGCAATCGCTCGGCCAGCCGATTGCGGGTGAACTAGTTCAAGTCCGTTCGGATTCGATCCCGGCTCGGGTTCGCCGCGACGGAATCACTGCCTGAAATTTTCGCTCTAGATCCGCCCCGGTCCGCGCCCGTCTCTCGACCCACGGCCTCAGCCGAATTTCATGTCCATGAAGCAGAGCTTGTTGCCGTCCAGGTCGCGAACGTAGGCACCGTAGAAAACATTCGGGATGCGATCGCCGGGAGCTCCGTCATCCGCGGCCCCGAGCTCGATCGCCTTGGCGTACAGCTTGTCGACGCCTTCCTTCGAGCCCCCGGGGATTGCGACCATCCAGCCGTTGCCGGCGTCGTGGGGTTTTTCGTCGTAGGGGATACAGAGGGCGAGCATCGGCGCGTCGTTGGAAGTTCCGTAGAACTTGATTCGATCCATCCCGAACAATTGCTTCGCTCCGATCAATGCGAGCAGCGAATCGTAGAATTCGACGGCGCGATCCATGTCACTGGTTCCGATCGTGGTGTAGCCGAGCACGGGGTTCTCCTTTGGGCGTGAAAGATTCGGATTGTCCCCGTTCGGAACCGCCCTCGCAACCGCGCCGGCTCGAGTCGATCCGGGCTAGCTATCGAAGAGAATCCACCGGTAGTCGGTTACTTGAGGGGACAACCGTTCGAAGGAGAACCAATACCACCCTGTGTTCTCTCCGATGCCCGGGCGCAATACGAAAGGCAAGAAGAACGTGCACGGGTCGCCGCCGGCGGGACAAGAGAACGTTCCGACTCCTTCTCCGTTCGGGAGAAGCTTCCAGCCGAGAAGCGTGAGGCCGCTACTGTAGGCTTCGAAGGTCGCCATGCGGTAGGACTCTCCGGGCCTGACGAGAAATCCCATGCTGACCGTGTGAAAGCCATCGAAAGAAATACTGGACCAATGCTCCTGTCCATCGCCGGGATACATGGATCCGTACGCTCCAATGGGATCGCCTTCGTACGTCTGGAGCGTTCACTCGGGATCGCAGGCCATAAGGCTCAAGGCGCAAAGAGCAATCACCGTACGCAATGCAGTCGGACTGGCTAGTACACGCATAAGGAATCTTATAAACGACGCGCGGCCGTCGCAGGCGACGGAGGTTCATTGATGAAGAGAATGGGAGGAATCTCGGACGTTGGTTGACGATTCGTGAGCCTTGGAGAGGAACCCCGAGGACCGCCGCTGCCGGTCAGACGTGGTTCCGGAGCATCAGCTCTTTCGGGTGGGGTTCGAGGAATACCTGTCCCTGCAAATATTCGATCTCGTGTTTGCGGACATGGTGGGCGATCAGGGTCACGGGAACGATCAAAGGCACGAGTCCTTGACGATAGGCGTCGAGGAGTTCCACGAGTTCGGTTCGAGAGTCGGAATCGAGATCCTTCTTCAAATACCCTGCGGCGTGTTGTAGGGCATTTGCGTTCTTCCCGCGGGTCGCCGGTCTGCGGAGCGCTTCCATGAACCCGGATTCGTACTCCGCTCGGAATTCGCCTCGGGGCAACTGCTTCATTCGCGCGACCAGGCGGCCGAGCTCGCGGTAGGCGACGGTCGAATGTGCCATGAGCTGGAGTTTGTGGGCGGTGTGAAACGCCACGACCTGGCCCCGCGTCCAGCGTCCGCGAAAGCAGCGCCGGAGCCGTTCGTAAGCAAATACGCGCTCGATGAAGTTCTCGCGCAGGTTCGGATCGTTCAGTCGCCCTTCGTCCTCGACGGGCAGATTGGGGTAGCTGCGCAACAGGGCTTCGGCAAAGAGTCCGACGCCATCCCGTCGCGCAACGCCCGTGGGGTTGTAGACCTTGACGCGGGTCATGCCGCAACTGGGCGAATCTTTCTTCAGAATGTATCCGTCGAGGTCGAGCCTACGAAGTTCCCGCACGCGCCTTTGCGTGAACGCATGCATGGAACGCGTGTGGTCGTGACCGGACTTGACTTCGAGCAGCCGGAGCGCCTCGCCGTCGCGGACCAAACGCATGGCAGGGCGGGGTGTTCCCATCCCCACTTCGACTTCCGGGCAAATCGGAACCCATTCTACGAAGTCGGCCAATTGGTCCGTCAGGAAACGATCCCGTTTGTGGCCCCCGTCGAAGCGGACCTCGGTTCCGAGCAGGCAGGAGGAAACGCCGAGGCGGATCGGAGGTTCGGACCTGGAATGCGGACGGTTCGTTTTGCGCGGGGTAGGGCGACTCACTACAGGTGCGGTCAATCGTCGTCGGCGAGGGGGCCGTAGACGTAGCGTCCGTCGCGCGGGTGGTGGTACCAGCCGCCGGCCGCATGGGTGCCGCCGTCGACGTGGAGGGTTTCACCGGTGACATAGCGTGACAGGTCGGATGCGAGGAACACCGCCGCCCCTCCGAGATCTTCGGGTTCGCCCAATCGACCGAGGGGCACGGTGAGTCTGGCTCTTTCTTGGCTCGCCTCGTCCATGAGTTCAGCAAGACCCTCGGTGATACAGATGTCCGGTGCGAGTGCGTTGACCCGAATGCCGTGGGGAGCCAACTCGAGGGCGAGGGTCTTCGTGAAACTAATGGCGCCGGCTTTGGCCGCTGCATAGGCGGCGTAGAGCGGAGCGGCGCGAACGCCCTCGATGGAGACCACATTGATCAGGCTTCCGCCCCGTCCCTGTTCGACCATACGGCGCGCTACGTTTTGCGAACAGTGGTAGATGTGTTTGAGGTTCGACTGATGAAGGGCATCCCAACCCTTTTCCTGGCTCTCGAGAAAGGGCGAGGCGAACACGCCACCGGCGTTGTTGACGAGGATGTCGATGGCGCCGAAATGATCCTCAGCGCGTTCCACCGCGAGATGGACAGCCGCCGCGTCGCGAACATCCACTTCGATCCCGAGTACCTCGCCACCCGAGACCTCAATTTTTTCCGCCACACCCGCAACCCGGTAGGGGGCGCGTTCGAAGACCGCTACGCGCGCGCCGAACGCAACGAAAGACCGAGCGATGCCAAGTCCGATTCCCGCACCGCCGCCGGTGACGATGGCGACTTTTCCGTTCAGGAGCACGCGTTCGGGGTTCACATCCCGAGTGTTTGATGATCGGGCCGATCTTGCAACCCCCAACCTTCGGAATCGGGCTTCTCGAGCGTGTTTTCAACGACTCGGAATCGGACCCGAGGTCGTTTCTATCGGAGACTGCGGGCTCGGAGGGCCAGGACCGAACGTGTGGGACCCGGAGAAGATCGACGCCAGGTGCTCGACTTTCTGCGTTTGACGTCGGGCCTGGCCCCTCAGCTCGTGGTGGCAGCCCGCAGCTGATCGATCACGGCCGCGGGGGCCCTTACCGTGAGTTGGGTGCCTTCGTTCCCGTGTGTTTCGCTCACCACGCGGGCGCGTTGGCGAATCACGTGCAGCAATTGCGGCGTTCGATAGGGCACGAATAGACTGGCATCGACCATGGTTTCTTCCAGCCGACGGACGATGCGATCGCAAAGCTTCGAGACGTCGTCGCGATCGAGTGCCGAGACCGCGATTGCGTCGGGGTGTTGGGCCGTCAACCTCTCGCACCGCTCGGTATCGACGCGATCTGTTTTGTTGAGCACCAACAGTTCGGGAGCGTCGCCGACCGCGAGCTCGGAAAGGACACGCCGCGTGACCTCGACCCGCTCGAGATAGAGGGGGTCCGACGCATCGACGACATGGAGCAGCAGCTCGGCGTCGCGCGCTTCCGCCAGGGTGGAGCGGAACGACGCCACGAGATCGTGGGGCAGGCGATCGACGAACCCCACCGTGTCCGAAACCAGAATGCGCGGGACCGTTTCCGGGTGGAGCGCCCGGACCGTGGTGTCGAGGGTCGCGAACAGGCGATCGTCGACCAACACCGCTGCACCCGTCAGCGCGCGCATGAGGGTCGATTTTCCTGCGTTGGTGTACCCGACCAACGACACGGTACACGTCACTCCACGCCGGTCGCGGCGCTTCGTGACTTCGTGATCCATGTCCGCCAGTTCGCGCTCCAGTTCCGCAATCCGGTCGCGCACGTGCCGGCGATCGAGTTCCGCCGCAGACTCGCCCGCGCCCCCGCGCATCGCGATCCCACCCCGAGCGCGGTTTTGGTTTCCCCCGGTGGCGCGAAGCCGCGGCGTCAGATAGCGGAGCGATGCGATCTCGACTTGTGTTCGCGCCTCGCGGGTGCGGGCGTGGCGCTGGAAGATCTGAAGGATCACCGTGGTTCGGTCGAGTACCTGGGCGCCGGTGGCTCCCGACAGGTTGCGCAGCTGCGTCGGGGTCAACTCGTGGTCGAACACGACGACTTCGGCCCGGGTTTTCTCGTCGTCGTCGGGCTCGTTCGCTGCATCGTTCGAGTCGTCCGGGTGATCGGTCGTCTCGGTGTGTTCGTCCTCTCCGCGGTGTTTCTGACGCCAGGCGGGCACGGGCGAAGGGACGCCCCCGGGTCCCCCGGTCAAGCGGGCCAGCTCGCGCAACTTGCCAACGCCCAGCACCGTCGCCGTCCCGGTCGACGGCCGTCGTTGCGTGAGGCGAGCAACGGGGTCGAGTCCCAGGGTCTTGCACAAGCGCGACAGTTCATCGAGCGATGCTGCGACTTGCTCGTCGGACAATTCAGGGAGTTGGATGCCGACCAGCACGGCGCGCGGGCGAACGCGATCGGGAATGGGAAAAGACGTATTCATCACGAACCTCGAACTCGGAAGAAGCCGATGGACGATCGTGGGCAGAGCCTCGATCGGGAGTGGAATGGTTGGCTTGGTTCTAGAGGAAAGCGATGGTGAGTATCATCGTCGGCCAGCCTTACAGGTTCACTCTCCGCAGAGCGGTGTGAGGAAGGCCGAGAGTAGCAGAATCTCGGAATGAGGACCGTTCTGCGGCGCCGTATCCAGATCGTCGGAGCCCAGGGGAAAATGCGGGTACACTGATTTCGATTCGCGCTCAAATTGCCAGCGTGGCCCCACTCGCCACTGTAACCACCTGGAAAAAGGAGAATCGCGTGAAGCTCGCCACGGTCCGAGAAATCCATCGCTACCCCGTGAAGAGCATGCAGGGGGAGCGCGTCCGCGAGGTTTCGGTCGCGCCGGACGGCATCCTGGGCGATCGAATGTGGGCGGTGCGCGATGAGGGGCGGGGGGAGATCGAAGGGGCGCGGAGGCTGCCCGAATTGCTCGGCTGCACCGCGCGATTCAGCGACCCGCTAGCGGACGGGCGCAACCCGGTCCCGCAGGTGGAGCTGCCCGATGGGGAGCGGATTGCGGCGAACGCCCCCGAGCTCGAAAGTCGGCTCTCGGCCCTGTGCGGTCGTCCCCTCACACTCTGGTCCCGACGCCCGGCGGGCGACGTGGATCACTATCGCCGGGGTAAGCCGGACCACGACGAGATGCTCGAGGAACTCCGCTCGATCTTTGGGCGACTTCCCGAGGAACCGCTCCCGGACCTGGGCGGGCTACCGCCCGAGGTCATTGCATCGGCGACGATTCCGGGAACCTACTACGACGTGTATCCGCTGTTCCTGCTCACGAAGACTTCACTCGCAACGCTGGACGCGGCACAACCGACCTCGCGCTTCGACGCGCGTCGATTTCGGCCGAGTCTGTTGCTCGAGAGCGTCGAGGAGAATGGCTTCCCGGAGAACGAATGGGTGGGCTCCCGAATCCGCGTCGGCGAAGTCGAGCTGGAGGTCGCGATGGAATGCCCTCGCTGCGTGATGACGACCCACGCTTTTGCGGACCTACCGAAGGACCCGCAGATCATGCGTGCGTTGGTGAAAGAGAACGGGGGAAACGTGGGTGTCTATGCATCGGTTTTGAGAAACGGCATCGTTCGGGAGGGCGATCCCGTCGAGCGGATCGCATGACGCGCGGCCATTTGCAGCGTCGGCCAGCATGAAGATCGGTCGCAAGACGGCGGTGCTCGGGTTGGTCCTCATTTTCGCCGTTGCGGTGTGGTTTTCGGCTGGGGTGTTGGATGGGCCCTGGGGGATGATTCCCGGTGGGCGCTTCGAGGGGCCGTCCGAGACCTGCGCGCCCCATCGCCTCGCGGAGTTTGCGAAAAGCCGTGAGGTCGCCGTCGAAGTCGATCCCGCGAATCCCCGGTCCGTGACGACTTGGTTCGTCGAGTCCGCGGGAGAATACTTCCTGCCTGCGGACTTCTTGACGCCTTGGAAGCGGTGGCCCCATCAGGTGATGGAGGACGATCGGATTCGGATCCGGGTGGGCGGCACGATTCTCGACTGCCGAGCGGAACGCGTAAGCGAAGCCGCCCAGGTCGAAGCGCTACGCCGTGCAATCGCAGAGAAGTACGACATCGATCCCGTCGGTCGCGCGGCGGGGGTCGAGGTCTGGTGGTTTCGGGTTCGGCCCCGATGAGTTCTTCGATGAACCTCCCCAACGCGCTCAGCCTTCTCCGCGTAGCTTGCGCTCCGGCGTTGTTGTGGCTCGCGTGGTTGGGGCACACCGGCCCGTTTCTGGTGGTCTTCGGGATCGGACTGGCATCGGACATCGCCGACGGTGCCATCGCGCGATATTTCGACCAGGAAACGGAACTCGGCGCTCAACTCGATCAATGGGGCGATTTCGCGCTTTGGGTTTCCTTTCCATTGGCCGCCTTTTGGTTGTGGCCCGAGGTCGTCCGACGCGAAGCCGTCTACGTGGTGCTGGCGATCGCCTGTCTGCTGATTCCCACGGCCATCGCATATCTGAAATATCGCGAGGTCCCGGGCTATCACACCTGGGCCGCCAAACTCGACTCCGTCTTGATGGGAATTGGGGTCCCGTTGTTGCTGCTGTTCGATTTTGCCTGGCCCTTTCGCCTGGCCGCACTTTTTCTGGTGGTGTGTGCCATCGATGAATTGGGCATCACCTACGTGCTGTCCGAATGCCGCCACGACGTGCGGTCCGTCTATCACGCTTTGCGCTTTCGGGAGAAAGCGCTTTCTCGCGAGCGAGACCTTTGAGGCGTGGAGGGCACTTGTGACCCGTGCCTCGACCCTAGAACGGCTTGACGATCGCGATCAGAAACATGATGGGGACCAGGACCATGACGAGCGGTTCGGTCACCCGAAGAAACGTCCAGTGCCAATCCATTGCGCGTTCGTACGCGTCGGCGTCGCCCTTGGCGTGGAGGCGCGACTTGTTGCCTCCCAGATGCGAGAGGTAGATGTCCACGATTTCCATGGGGAGAATGATGAGAATTCCCAACCAGAGCATTGCGGTGATGTAGTTCCATCGCGCCAGGTCCACTTGCGCGATCCACAGCATCAAGAGGGACGTGACGACCAGAACCGCGAAGGCCACATGCTCGATTCGGGCGCCGCGGTCGAATCGCTTCATGAACTCATCGCGGCGGCTGCGGAGCGCCGGATCATCGGGGTTCCGACGGGCGGCCCGTAGTGCGGGTTTCAAGTAATACGACCACGCGACCGCGGTACTGAATCCCCATAGTCCGGCGGACAAAACGTGCAGCGCCTTGATGTAGGGGAAATAGGCTCCGATCGCGGCCCGAAGCGCCTCCGTCAACGGTTCAGCTTCGCGGGGCGAGTTCGAACAGCCAGAGGTTGCCCGACGCCACCTCCTCCGCGGGAATATCCACGCCATTCAGATACTTCCGACTCAACTCGGCGGTGATCGGAGCCACCAGCGGCCCATCCTCGATGCGCACGAGTTCGCGTTCGTAGAGTCGGTCTCCGATTCGCAGGATGGCGCGTCCGTCCTTCAAAGCCTCGAAGGGCCACTGCTTCCAGATCTTCCCCCATGGCGTGTTCATGTAGCCGGACGGAATGTAGACCTTGCCCTCGTGCTCGATGATCCAGGTGGTGCGGGAGCGGGGCGGTTCGACGAGTTGGAATTGCACTTCTTGGATGTCGCGGGCGAAGGACCAATCGGGCTCCGGCCCGGAAACCCGTTCGCCGCTGGTGAACGGTCCTCCAGCCGCGATCGCAATGGGTCCATCGGAGAATCGGGCGCCAATGACGAGTGCTGCGATGAGTAGGGCGAGTGCGAGGAACGCGCCTCCGATGACACGTAGGAAAGTCTTCATATCGCCTTCTCCTCGGCTATGGGGAATCTTGCGTGCGTTTCATTGTAGCGTGGAGTCCCCGAGATCGAGCAGACCTTGGCACGTTCCCGAATCCCTACACCGCGTAGGGGAACTTCCGCACCGGACCCATATACTGGGTTCCGTATGCGCCAATCCAGCATTCGCTACCGCGTCGCCGACTTTCTCAAACAACATTCTCCGTTCGACGCGATGTCCGAGGACGATCTCCTCGGCTTGACCCAGCGTGGGCGCGTGAAGTTTCACGAAGGCGGCGAACGCGTCTACGGCCAGGGCGCGCCCCACGGTCCATTTCTGTTCGTCATCCAGCAGGGCGGCGTGGAGTGCCGTGTGGAGGACGACTCCGGTGAGCGGGTTCGGGACCTTCTCGGGGCGGGCGATCTGTTGGGCCTCGATCGGTTCGTCGACGCCGACGCCCACCTCCATTCGGCGATTACGGTGGGTGACGTCATCCTGTACTCGATTGGGTTCGACGATTTCGAGGCGCAAATGCGCAAGCACGCGGCTGTGTCGCGCTACGTGGCGGCCTACGTCTCCGTCGATCCCCACCACGCCGTTGCGTCGAAAGGTTCGGGGACGCGGGAAGCGAGTGAAGCAAGTTCTGCGGACGCGATTCGATCAATCGCCATCCCCGCGTGCCCTCGAGAAATTGCATTGCCAATCGACGCGACCCTGGTCGAAGTGGTGCGAGCCATGCAACGGGAGTCCGTCGACTCGCTCGCAATCGTCGGGGAAAAGGGGGAGCCCGTGGGTTTCGTGAGCGGCCGCGATCTGCTCGATGCGTTGGCGCGAAAGCGCGATCCCCGGGGCGTTGCTGCGGGAAAAATCATGCATCGCGGTTTTGCAACCAGCGACGGCCGGGGTAGTGCGCGCAGCGAACAGCGCGCGATGCTCGAATCCGGGCAACCGTGGGTCGCGATCACGAAGGATGGGACGGCCGTGTCTCCCCTGGTGGGTGTACGCCGCGCGCTGGACGTTCGGTTGGCGCTCGCCCCCAACCCGCTGGATTGTCGGCGGGCCCTGCTCGCGAGCCGCACAGAGGACGACTTGCGACGGGCATGGGAGTGCGTGGAGACGGAGCGATTGGCGGAACTGAGTTCGCCCGAAGCGCTCGATGGGTGCGCCTGCACGGCTACGGAGCTGTTCAGCGTGACGTTCCGAAAGGCGGTGGCCCTGGCTCAGTCCGATCTCGCAGAAACACTGCCGAACCACAGTTGGCTCTTCTTCGGAAGTGCTGGACGCGGAGAACTGCTGACCCGATTCGGGCTGGCAACCGGAATCGTCTTTCAATCGGACGAGGATGGAGACGCGGCCAGCGACCGAGAGGCGCTACTCGGTGTAGCGGGGCGGGTTCACGAAGTGCTGACGACGTGCGGCTTCCGGTTCTCCGTCATCGCACCGACGGCGGATGATTCCCGTTGGTGTCAATCCCTGGACGATTGGAAAGCCAATTACACGGATTGGATCCGTTCTCCGATCCTGAGCCACGCCTATTCGGCGCTCCCGCTCTTCGATGCCCGACTCGGTGACGGAGATTCAACGCTCTTTTCCCAGCTGGCCGAGCACATCCGAACGGAGGTTGCATCGGACGCGAATTTCGTTCCCCTCATGGCAAACGATTCGTTGGCAAACCTTCCACCCATGACGTTCTATCAGGGGCTCGTTGTGCAAGACGACGGCGAGCAGACCGAAGTGCTCGATCTATGGGAAAGCGTGCTCCAGCCTCTGGTCGACGTAGGACGGGTGCTGGCACTGGACCTCGGCGCCTCGCGCGCTGCTTCGAGCGTCGAGCGCCTCGCGGAGGCGTCGCGTTCGATTCCGGTTGCCGAACGAATTCTCGACGACGCACAGGAGGCGTTTCGCTTCGCACTCTACATACAGTCGACGCGAGGCTTGCGCTCCGGGGATGCGGGCAACCGGGTATTTCCCCGGGACCTCGAGAAAACCGACCAGCAGCGGATGAAGAGTGCCTTTCGTTCGATTCTCGCGCTTTTGGAATTTACCGCAGAGCGCTACGGCCTGACTCCACGCCGGCAATCGTGACTTCCCTCTATCGCCGCGCTTTCGAAGAAACCTGGATCGATGCTGCGGACCTTGACAGCGTGCGATTCGTCGTGCTGGATTGCGAGACAACGGGGACGGATCCGGAGCGAGATCGATTGATCAGCATCGGAGCCGTCGCGGTTCTCGAAGGAGAGATTCGACTGGAGGATTCCTTCGAGGCCCTGATGAAGATCGAATACAACGCGTCGTCCGTCACGGTTCATGGGATCACCCGCGAGGAGGCAGCCGATGGAATGGACGAGCCCGATGCACTGCGCGACTTCCTCGAATATTTGCAGGACGGAGTGATCGTCGGTCACCACATTGGCCACGACCTGACCGCATTGAACCGGGCGTGCCGGCGCCATTTCGATTTCGAACTCGCGAACCGCTGGCTCGACACCATGGATCTCGCATTGCATCTCGAGGGCGATGGTGCGTTTGTCAACGACGAACCCTTTCGAAGCTTCACCCTCGACACCCTGTGCGATCGATTCGCCATCGAGCCCCACGACCGCCATACCGCCGCCGGCGACGCGTTCATCACCGCACAAATCTTCCTGAAGCTACTCCCCCACGCGAAACGCCACGCCCGCGGCACACTCGGCGCACTCTGCGAACGCTTCGTTCCGCCAGACCCCGAGACATGAACGGATTCGGACTCTACGGAGAGGGCAGACGTTTCGCTGAGTCACCGGATTCAACGCGCCGAACCAATTAAACGAGGTTCCCCCGCGACCGCGTCGGGGTGATTTCGCGGTCGTCAAGAGGATCGCGGTAATCCCAGGTGGTGTTCTGCGACGAAGTTGAGGAGAACCGGTGTGCTGACCGGGATGGATTTGAACACGCGGACCAATTGAGCAAAGCCCAGCAACCCGATGTCGGGTTCGAATCCGCGGGTTCCGAGGGCGTCGCCGGCGGCATTGAGTCCCGCTTCGGCGACTTCCACCGCGGCGAAGCGGGCTGCGGAGGTGGGGAGCGAGACCTCGAAGGGGTTGGCGCCGGAATCGTAGGTGGCGGTGGCGTGGTCGAGTAGCCGCCGCAAGCCCTCGGCGCGCAGAAACGTTTCGGCCAGCGGATGCTGAACCGCCTGATAGCGCCCCAACGGAACGTCTCCGAATACCCGGCGCTTCTTCACGTGTTCGATGGACAGGTCCAGGAGCCAACGCGTCGCTCCCAGGACCAACGCGGGGATCAGAATACGCTCCACATTGAGGGCGTCGAGCACCGGTAGCGCGCCGAAGCCGGCCGCACCCACGAGTCGGTTCGCAGGGACCCGAACTTCGTCCATCTTCAATGCGTACTGGGTGACGCTTCGGAATCGGGGGAGCGACAGTCGTTCGAATTCGAGGCCGGGGCTGTCGCGATCGACCAGGAACAGCGAGAGACCGGCGGATTCGTTGAGTCCCTTACGCCTGCAATCCTCCAGGGAGGTGGTGCGGGCCAGAACGAGAATCGCGTCGGCGAGGTCGACGGCAGAGATGTAATCCTTCTGGCCGCTGAGCACGAAGTGGTCGCCGTCGGCCACGGCGCGCGTTTTTGCGGCGAAGACGTTGGATCCGGCGTCGCGCTCGGTCACCGCAAAGACCATGCGCCGCTCGCCGGTTGCGACCGCGGGCAGCACTTCGCTCTTCAGCGAGTCCGAGGCGTACTTCGTCAGCGGGACCGCCACCATGGTGTTGAGGATCGGGAGCATGTCGCCGATGTCGGCGGCGGCGAGCTCCTCGATCACCGCGGCGATTCCCGTCAATCCGAGACCCAGTCCGCCGTTTTCCGGCGGAATGGGAGCGCCGATGGCCTTGCCTTCACAAAGGGCGTCCCAGATGGGCTTCGGATACAGCCCCTCGGCTTCGTCTCGATCTCCGCGCACGGAATGGCCATGCTGATCCGCGACGCGTTGGAAACGTGTTCGAACCTCTGCGCGAAATCCGTCGAGTGCGGTCGCCTGGCTCATCCGGTACTCCTGTGTCTCGGTCGCTTCGCCCCTGCGCGAACTACCGGCCTTGGAACTGCGCTTCGCGCTTCTCCATGAGGGAGCGAACGCCTTCTTGAATGTCTTCGCTAAGGACGACCGGGCGAGCGCAATCTTCGAGGGCGTGCGCAGCCGCCAATCGTCCTTCGTCCAGGGTCTGCCGCGCGTTGGCGAGGGCGGCCTGGACCGCGATCGGCGCCGCACTGGCGATCCGATCGGCGATCTCGAGGGCGCGTTCCAGGTGGCGCCCGGGCTCCACGAGTTCTTGCACCAAACCGATGCGGAGGGCTTCCCGGGCATCGAAGGGGTCGCCGGTCAGAAGCCATCGCATGGCGTTTCCCCAACCGAAGACTTGCGGAAATCGAATCGTGGCGGCCCCCAGCGGCAGCAGACCACGCCGCACTTCCGCTTGCGCGAATGTCGCATCGGACCCGGCCACCGCCATGTCGGCGGCGAGAACCAACTCGATTCCGGCCGCGTAGCAGCGTCCTTGAATTGCCGCGATCACCGGTTTGCGACATACGCGTTCGGGCATGCCGACGATCGGAAGTCCAAGCGGATTGCAATCGTCGGGGTCGACCACGCCCGTATCGGCAGCGGGATTGTTGGCCCGTTCCAGGAAGCTCGGGATGAAATCCGGCAGGTCCAATCCGCTGGTGAAATTTCGACCGATTGCATGAATGACGCCGCAACGAAGATCGGGATCTTCATCGAGTCGGGTATAGGCGGCGCCGAGTTCCCGAAACATTTCGCGGTCGAGGGCGTTGGCTTTGTCGGTGCGGTTCAAGCCGATGGTGAGTATGTGGCCCTTGGCTTCGACGAGAATCTTGTCGCTCACGGTTTCTCCTTGGATTCGGTGAAGGAGACACTGCCTCGGGAGAGGGGGAGGATCGAGGGTGGGGAGTGACAAAATCCGGGCCGAATCCGCCAGCGCGGGGAGGGCCGGGTGGCGTCAGCCCGCGTACCCGAAGCGCCGGCGGTATTCCGCGGGCGAGAGCCCCGTTTGTTTGTGGAATAGCCTCCGAAAGGATCTCGTATCCGCGTACCCGCACTGGGTCGTGATTTCTTCGATCGAGAGTTGGGTTGCCTCCAGATCCTTCATGGCGGCTTCGACGCGAACGCGTTGAACGTATTCGCGGGGAGACTCGCCCGTGGCGTTGCGGAAACGGCGCAGGAAGCTGCGCGGACTCGTGGCTGCGATTCGTGCGAGCGAGTCCGTGTCGAAGGGCTCCGCCAGGTGTTGCGTGATCCACTGCTCCGCTTTTCGAACTTCGTCGTCCGCGTGTTCGACGCTCGGGCGCGGTAGGAGAAACGGCTGTTGGGAGCGTGGATTGCGATCGGTGGAAAGAATGCGTGCCGATTCCAACGCCACCCGGGGGCCCAAAGAACGCGCGATCAAAGCCAGCGCGAGATCGAGATACGAGGTGGTCGCCCCGGCCGTCACGACGGAGCCTTCGTCCACCACCCGCATGGCGGTGCGCAAGAGCACCTCGGGGTACCGGCGATGAAACAAGTCGCGGAAGGCGGGCGTGGTGGTCGCGCGACGTCCGTTGAGGACGCCGGTCTCCGCCAGTAAGAAGGTCCCGGTGCAGGTCGCGGCCGCAATAGAGCCCCCGGCCGAGGCGATCGCCAGTCGATCGACGAGTTCCGCGTGCGCGGACGCGAGCCCGTGAGGACTGCCGAGGATCGGTGGTACGACGACGACATCGGCGTGTTCGATGGCATCGAGGCCGACGTTCGAAGGAATCGCGAGGCCACCGAATCCCAAGGTCGATTCCTTGGAGGACGTTGCGACTTCGACCCGGAGATTGGGGCCTTCTCCCGCCCGGAGCGCATTCGCGATCGCGAAGGCCTCGAGGCTGCCACAGATCGCGGAGCTCATGCAGCCGGGAACCGCGACGAGAACGATCCGCCAGTCGTCGCTGCGTTCCTGCGGCTTTCGGTCGGTGCCGCGGTCACTCATCGCACCACGGTATCGAACCCATTTGCCTGCGAAAGGCGGCCCCCGCGGTCGCCGTACCCGGCGTGGCAGAAGGCGGGCGACGCCGGTAGCGTTTGGAGGGTCGAACGGTCGATTCCAGCATCGCGGAGGGTTCTCCCATGAGCGAAACCGTCGAAACCGTCCAGGCGTCGAGTCCGGCGTCCAGGCCCTCCAAAGGGCAGGCTGGCGCTGATCCCTACTCCATTCCGCTCGAGAAAATCGACGTCTCGGACTCCGAGATCTTCGAGACGGATACGCTGTGGGGGTATTTCGAACGCCTGCGCGAGGAAGACCCGGTTCATTATTGCGCCGAGAGTGAATTCGGCGCGTACTGGTCGGTCACCCGCTTCGACGACATCGTCACCGTGGAAAAGAATCCGGAGATCTTTTCCTCGGCGCGCAGCATCGTCGTGGGCGACCCGAATCCGGATTTTCCCCTGGAGGCCGGGTTCATCACCATGGATGGGCCGCGCCACATCGCCCATCGCAAGACGGTTCAGCCCGTGGTGGCTCCGCGAAATTTGAAGCGGCTCGAGCCGCTGATCCGCGAACGGGTGATCGAAATCCTCGACGGTCTACCGGTTGGCGAAACCTTCGATTGGGTGGACCGCGTGTCGATCGAACTCACGACGGGCATGCTCGCGACGCTGTTCGATTTCCCGTACGAAGAGCGACGCAAGCTCACGTTCTGGTCCGACATGGCGACGGCGAGTCCCGACATGGTGGGAGCCGTCGGGTTTACGGAAGAGCAACGCCAAGAAGCCCTCAAGGGGTGCCTGCAGGAATTCACGGAGCTTTGGAAGGAGCGGGAAGGCAAGCCACAAGGGGAATCGCTGGATCTGATCTCCGCCCTGGCGAACGGACCGGCCACCCAGGGCCTGCTACCCATGGAATACCTCGGAACGCTGGTGCTCTTGATCGTCGGCGGAAACGACACCACGCGAAATTCGATTTCCGGCGGCGTCGTAGCGTTGAACGAGAATCCCAAGGAGTATCAGAAGCTGCGCGACGATCCGAGTCTCATCCCCAACATGGTGAGTGAGATGATTCGTTGGCAAACGCCCCTGGCCCACATGCGCCGTACCGCCACGCGGGATACGGAGCTCGCAGGCAAGAAGATCAAGCAAGGCGACAAGGTCGTCATGTGGTACGTGTCCGGCAATCGAGACGAGTCGGTCATCGAGCGGGCGAACGAATTTCTGATCGATCGCCCCAACCCGAAGCAACACCTGTCCTTCGGTTGGGGGGTTCACTTCTGTGTGGGAAGTCGCCTCGCCGAGATGCAGCTTCGAATCCTCTGGGAGGAAATCCTGGAGCGCTTCCACGAAGTGAAGGTGGTCGGTACACCGGAACGGGTTCGATCGAATTTCGTAAAAGGCTTCACGAAACTGCCGGTTCGGGTCTCGCCCCGGACCTGAGACGAGTTCAAAGGAGAAGAGTATGAGATTCGACGACAAGGTCGTCATCGTGACCGGCGCTTCATCGGGCGTTGGTGAAGCGGCCGCGCGCCGCTTTGCGGCGCTCGGTGCCCGGGTCATCGTGGCTGCCCGCACGGCTTCGAAGATCGAGATGCTCGCCAAGGAAATCGACGGTCTCGCGATTGCGACGGATGTTACGTCGGTATCCGATCTCGAAAACCTCGTTCAATCTGCCATCGACGCCTACGGAAAGATCGACGTTCTCGTGAACAATGCCGGAGCAAACCACCGCGGCGACCTGGGTGAGGTTGGTCTCGACGAGATTGCGAACATCATCGATACGAACTTGAAAGGGCCGATTCTGCTGACGCGAATCGCGCTTCCCCACCTGAAGGAATCGAAAGGCGTCGTGGTGAACGTCGCTTCAATCGCGGGCCATGTGCCGCTGCCGGGCGAAAGTACCTATTGCGCCACCAAGTGGGGATTGCGGGGATTCACATTCGCCGTGGCGGAGGAGTGCCGCGAAGCCGGTGTTGCGCTATCCGCCGTCTCGCCGGGCCCGATCGCGACGCCCTTCGTGTTGGACGACATCGAGAGCACGCCGGATCTCGTCTTCTCGCAACCGTTCTTGACCGCCGAAGAAACCGCCGAAGCGGTCGTCGCCTGCGCGTGGGATCGCAAGCGTGAACGCGCGCTGCCGGCCTCGACGCTTCGCCTCGCCAAACTCGTCGGCGCGATGCCCTGGCTACAGGAACGGTTGCGGCCGATTCTCGAAGCCAAGGGCGCCAAAGCAAAAGCCGAGTGGCGCGCGAAAGCGACTCGCTGACCGATCTCGGACGCGTCGGTACGGATCTCGCGCGGACGCCCTAGGCCAACTCGCGCATCAATCGCAATCCGAGCCCAAATACCAATCCAACCGAGAGGATCAGTACGCCCCACAACGCGTAGGTGCGTCGGGGAATCGGAGCTTCGGGGATCGCGAGGGCGGATTCGCCCGCGAGGATTCGCTCGTGGCCGAGTTTCGCGGGCGGACCCGTTCGATCGACCGTATGGGAGTTGGCGATGCGCCTCAGATCGTGGGCGGCAAACCGGGTGTTCGCGATTCCCGCGCGGCCATAGGCGAGCGTAAACGGAGCTCCGCCCCGCGCGACGAAGAGCAATTGCTCGGGCTGCCAGGAGAAGATCAATTGTGGAGTTTCATCGCCCACGCCGCCGCCTTTCTCGGAAACCACGAGTCGGAAATAGCGATGTCGCGACACCGGAATGGGAATCGGCTGATTCTGTAGCGATCCCGAATGCTCGATTTGATAGAGGAGCCCGCTGAATCGGTGATGCCAGGGTCCCTTGCGCGACACGGATGAATAGAGTTCCGCTTCAACCAAGCGGTTGGCGCTTCCGAGATCCAATTGCAGACGATCGATGGGAATGGCCCCGCCGAGATCGAAGAGCACGACACCGGGTTCCTCGCGAAGCGCGTGACCGACGATTCGGCCTTGCTTGCGCGGCGTGGGGAGCGCCGAGCCCGCTACACGGGCCTCGACGGAAGTCAGCTCCGCGGGCAGATCCGTACCCGGCCACGTGAGGCGCAGATAACGCTTCTTGGTTGCGGGAAGTTCGATCTGGTTGCGTTCGATTCGGTAGCCCGCGCGATCGAGGCGAGCGACGGCCGAGCGTTGAATCAACACATCGAAGTGGGTCAGGTCGTTGCTTCCCTCCACCTGAATGGGAATCACGAAATCCGTCTCGCTCGGCGCAAAGGTGAGTGTGAGTCGATCAATCGGATCTCGCGCTTTCGTGGCGTCGATCAGGTAGCCGCTGGGAGGGGGCGTGTGTTCAGCTTTGTTCTCGAAGCCGGGTTCCGGACGAATCTTCAAGATGGCGCCCCGAGCGGAGAGTTCCGCATCCAAACGGTAGGGGCCTGTGGGGGCGCCTTGGGCGAACGTTTCTCCTGGCGGGCGGGCGGTCGGTCGCAACGGAAAGAAGGGCAGGGGGAACTCGCGCGGCGACGGTTTGTGACGTTCCCCGGGGCCAATGGCGTGCGGCACCTCCTCCCCCAGCGCGTTGAAGACACGCAGATCGGCCAGCCCGGATTCGACGCAACCGCGATAGACGGCGGCATCGAGGGCGACGTGCTGGAGGGCCCCGGAACTTCCCAACGCCAGCTGCCGACCGCGCGCGAAATCGTCCGGCTCGAGCGCGGCGTCAGCAGCATTCGCGGCGTGGCCGGAAGCGAAGAGGCCCAAAGCCAGCAGTACGGAGAGGATCGGGGGAGCACCCGGGCCGTCGTTGCCCGGACTCGGGGTCTGCGATTCGTCGCTCGGGGGGACCGGTGACAGATAGCCGACGACCAGGAGCAGTCCGCCCACCACCAGGAAGGTCAGGATCTTGGCGCCGGCGCTCAGCTGGGAGAGATCGACGGTGAAGAGCTTGACCACCACGACCGCGAGGAGGGCGGCGCAGGTCATCCAGGAGGTTCGCCAGCTCCGCTTCGTCGAAACCAGCATTCCCGTCAGGGCGACGAGCGTCCAGACGATGGAAAACAGCACTTGCAGCGGAACCGAATCCCAGAGTGCGTCGAATTGGAAGGCGACGTTGGTCCATTGGTGGACCGAGCGAACCAACAGCCCGTTGATCCACAGAAACGCCGATCCGGCGAGGATCGCGTACGCGTGCACGGGCTCGAACCCCGGGATGAGTGTGCCCAGTTTCTTCTGTCCTCGTATCCACCAACCCAGTACCGCGACACTCGCGAGCATGAGCGCGACGTCGATCGGATTGAGGAACGGGAGGTAGGGATGAATGCCGTCGCCCCGCGCCGAGAACTGGGCCGCGAGACTCCAGAGAAACGCCAAGGCGGCCAAGGGCGTCATTCCCTCCCGCAGTTGAGCGGAGGCGTATCGGCCAAAGGGGCCCAGGCCCGAATCGACGGCCCACAACGCTGTGGTGAGAACCGCGCCGATGCCAAAGCCCAATGCCGCCAGCGGCCAATCGCCCTTCAGGCCGAGCCCGGTTTCGGCAAAGCCCATCAAGCCGACGGCGACCACCGCCGTGACGAGCCATAGGGCCGGCGCGTAAGCGAAAGCCAACCACGGGGGACGGTCTTCCTCGAGGCGATGCAACACGCCGTAGAGGGCGGCCAGGCAAAGGGGCCATGCCACGCTGCCGGCATTCGCGAACAGATGCGGTTGCGATTCCAGGCCGAGCAGGAAGGCCAACAGGGTTGCGGGGATCGCGACCAAGGAGAGGTGGCGTCCCCGCGGCCACGCCAAACGATGGGCGACGCGTTCGAGAGCGATTCCCGACACACCGATCGCAACCAGCAAAGCCGAAACGCGAAACGCCGTCGCGACGAACTCATCGATTTCTCCAACCACCGCAAGCGACCAACCCAGCAATCCCCACGCCACCAGGGCGCGGCCGATCTTGCGTTCCCAGTCGAGCAGGTGCGCGCCACGGGCATCGGTCTGCCAGGCCATGAAGAATCCCGCGAACGCCAGCGCCGTACAGGTCAGGAAGCGTCCGTTGGCCAGGGGGAGGAATTCGTTTCCCGCGGCGAACAAGCTCGAGCCCAACAGGGAAATTCCCGCCAACCCCTGCAACACCACACCGGAATACAGGGTGAATCGGCGCTGTTGTCGCAAGCCGACCCAGTACAGGCCGGCCCCTTCGAGAGACCAGGCGATCGCCGTCGTGTAGGCATCGGTGAATGCGAAAGGAATCGCCATGGTGGCGAAACCGACGCCGAGTGCGAGAAAGGCTTCGCACAGGGGGCGCAGGGTCTCGGGGAACCTGCGCCATAGCACGGTCCCGAGCGTCGCGTAGAAGAGACCGAATCCCGCCGCCGAGTACGCCATGCCGAATTCCATGTTCGACACCAAGAACGATTGCAACAGGAGTGTGATGAGCGCGGTTCCGAACACCAGGGTTCCATCTACGAGACCGCGTAGGCGCGGCGGGGAGCGCAGGGCGAACAGCACGGCTTCCGCGGTGAAGAGCACCATGAAGGCCAATAGAAAGGGGAGGGTGGTGGCAAGATCCGCGGGGTTGTACCGCAGGGAACCCCAGATCGTCGCGACTCCGTAGGTGCTGATGAAGGCCAGCAGATTGAGGGGGCGCCAGGTGTGAAACCATGCGACGCAAGCGACGGTGATATTCAACAGGAGGTAGTAGCTGAACAGCACCAGGTGGTTGTCGTAAGCCGCCGGTGTGAGGAGTGGTGCCAGAAATCCGCCGAGGCTACTGATGAAGACCAGGGCCTGGGATTTCTGGTTCACCGCCAGCAGAACGCCGGCGCCCGCGATGGCGGTGAACAACCCGAATGCGAGTTCCGCGGGAATCAAGCCGTAGAGTCGGAATGCGCTGAAGACGACCAGATAGAGGGCAGCGAGTCCGCCGCCCTGCAACGTCGTGCCAAAGCCGGGACGCGAAAGCCGTGTGCGATAGCCGAGTCCCGTCAGCGCAACGCCGATCAGGGACGCACAGGTCAGACGCGCCTCGATGGAGAAGAGGTCGCGATCGACGGCCCATTTGGCGAGCAACGAGACGCCGACCAGCAACACCAATACGCCGACGCGAACTACGGTGTTGCCGCCGAGGAAGAACTCGCGCAGCGCGGACTCCGCCTTCTCGAAGAAACCGGGAACGTGCGGGCGCGGTGCGGGGGGAGGCGGCGGAGCGGGCCTCGGGACTGGGGGCGAAGGGGGCCGCTGTGCCGGAATGGTCTGCGTCGGCATTGGCGTGGACTCCGAAGCGGGCATCGGAGCTCGGCGAACCGGAGACGTGGCTTCCGCGGCCGGGGCTCCCCGCTCGCCTTCGAGCGCGCGAAGCCGGATTTCGAGGCCGTGCAGGCGCAGCCGTGTTCGTCGCGCCGTCGTATGGGCGCCCTGCCACGCGGCGAGAAGGACACCCAAACTGATTCCAGTCAGTGCGCCCCACAAGCTCTGGTCGATGGAAACGCCCATCAGGAGTCCGAAGAGCGCGAGAACGACGTAGGAAACCGTGGAGGTTCCGCTCGTCGCGAGGTCGTCCGTTTGTCGATGCTTGTCCATGGCTCGTCATCCAATGCTCGGTCCGACCCGCCGTCGGTCCTATGGTGGATTACGCAAGCAATGGGCCAATCGGTGTTTAGGCAGTTTTGTGTTTTGTTTCAATCACTTACTCGATACGGCCTGGGCGGTTGCCGATCGGCTGCGCGTCATCGGGTGAAAGACTCCGTACACGCGATGTACGCGTACGCGGGAACCCGGCTACGGTTGGGCGGAAATGCTGGGTATTTGAGAAAGGGAGCGAGTGAAGGAAATCCTCGACCGGGTGATCCGCGGCGACACGCCCATGCCCACCTACGCCAAGACCCTGCGCCTACCGAGACCCGAAGGCTGGGAACCGGGAAGAGTGTGGCTTTCTTGGCAGGTGGATCCGGATCTCCTCACGCCTTGGGGATCCGTGTTCGGCGGATACCTCGCGGCCCTGGCGGATCAGATCGCGGGCCTTGCAGCACTCAGCGTTCTCGAGGAGGGAGAGACGTTCGGGACAAACGATCTCCGCGTCTCACCACTGCGCGCGATCCGTGGCGGATGCGTTCGGATCGAAGCGCGGGTGCTCCATCGCGGTCGGTCGACCCTTCACATCGAAATCGAGTTCCGAGCTGAAGATGGAACCTTGATGACGAAAGCCACCGCGGTGCAGGTACTCGCACGCGAGACGAACGCGTGACCCCGACGTCCGCGCGGGATCCATCGATCAGTTCTTGACGCGGAGGGATTCGTTCCGAACTTCCCACAGTCGCGTTTGCTCCGCCGTGTAGGATCCCAGATTCATCGCGACCTCGATCATGTGTTCCACCCGGTCCGCATTCTGGAGGTCGAGGCCGCGAAGGTCGACCCTCAACGTGCCGCGGTCGCGCGGACCGATGCGCAGATTGATTTGTGAACCGCGTCCAAAGGTTCCCGACGCATCGCGGAAGCGGTATTGACCCGGGCCTTTGCGGATGAAAGAGCCGGCGGGGAGGGCGACGGTCAGGATTTCGTCGTCATCGCGGAGGGTCAGTTCGAACTCCGCTTGGCTGGGATCGAGGCCAGACGGAAGGCGATAGATCCCGAGCGCGAGTCGAAGTCGATGCGTACCGGGTTCGCCGCGAAGCGTCGCCCGCGCATTGAGTTTCGCGACGGCTTCCGGTCGATACCAGATCGGAGAACTCCAGGCCCGTTCCTGAATGACGGGCTGCGCGAACGAATCGTTGTCTGCATCGAGACAACAGTTTTCGAAGTCTCCAGCGATTGCGGCCTGCGCCTCGCAATCGGCCGCCAGCGGGTCGACACCGAGACTCTTGCAGACACGGGTGCTCCAGCGGCAGGTCGGATTCTCGATTGCGCGCGCATAGTAGAAGGCATGTTCATTTCGATCGAAGTCGGGATCCCGCCAGATCGCGCAGAGTTCGCTCGATCCGGGCCCGACGGGTTCACAACTCGTCGGGTCGACACCGGCACCGTTGGCGGGGTCGCCCGCGACCTCGTACACACGCTCGTGTGTATCCCCCTGAGCGTCGACCCAGCCCTTTACGATCTGGACGCGTTGCAAGTCGGTGCCCGGGCTCCCGGCCGCTCCGGGATCCTTGGCCGCAAGGACGGCGAATCGCGGGCTCGACCGCCCGCGTACCGCACCGATTTCGCTCCCCATGGGTGCACCGGTCTTGTAGCTGTCCGCCACGAACGCGGGGTCATGGCATCGGACGCCCTTTAGTTTGCCGCCGAAGAAGCGCAATACGGGGCGGGTTCCACTGGTCGCGTAGGTTTCGCGCCGCTGCATGGCCTCGAACAAAGCATCTCGGGAATTTTCTTCGGCCCACACGACCGCGAGTCCCCCGGGACTGAAGCGCACCTGGCTGCCGCCGATCGGATCGCCCGACAATTGGCGCGGCCCGGTTGCATCGGCGCCTCCGCGGTGGCCCGAGAAATTGTCTTCCTCCGTCGCACCGGGAGTTCCGTTGTGGGTGTCGGTTCCGCCCACGAAACCGAGGCGGAAGGGATTGACGCCGAGGGATTGATCGAATCGAAGGCCGTCCTTCAGGGTGTTGCGCACCATATTGCGGCGCGGGAAGTTCGCGAGTGGCGGGGGAGGGAATGGGCCTTGGCGCGAGCGCGGGTCCTGCTCGAAGGCGCACAGTTCGTCGGTGGTGTCGGCGCCGAGTCCCAATAGCTGATCGAAACGACACTCGGACGCCGCCTTGTGTTGGTAGATCTCGACCAGCGGTTCTCGCGCTTGACGGCGGGCGGCGTCCGCTGCATCGCTGGGGTCCGGCCAGCGAATGCCCCCGGAGAAGTTCGAGTTGTGGGGAATCGTCAGGACGTCGCAACCGATGCCGGCGTCGAGGCAGTTGTCTTCGAGGCTCGACCAAAGGGCTTGCGGGGCGCCGTTCTGTAGCGTTTCGAAATAGCTTACGACGGGGCTCGGGACGTTTTCGTTGCGGAAGATCACGTTCCGATGGAGGTGCGCACCCAACGGGGCGGGGGTGTGCTCGTATCCGATGAAACTCGTGAAGCTGCAGAACTCCGTGCGATCGTACGCCGCCTCGGCGGCGGCTTGCGTCTCTTGCCAGACCAACTCCGCGGCGCCTTCGCAGTCCACGCCCGGGTCCGTGCAGAAACCGTGATGGCCCGGGTTGAAACCGAGTCGCGAACTGAAGGTCGTGTTGTTTGCATTCATTCCGTCGGGATCGGTGATCTCCCGCAGGGCTTCGCACAGCGGGTCGCTGAACGCAGGACTTCCCGGTGAGAGGCATTCGCGCACCTCGCCGAAATACTCCGCGTGATCGGTCACCGCCGCGAAGTCGAGGGGGCGGGCGAGGCTTGCGGGCCGGGTCGATGCGCCGCTCTCGTCGGCCAAGAGAACGGTTCCCCCCTGGGCGAACGCGTAGGCATCGGTCGGCGTCACGCGCGTTGCGCGAATGTAGGAGTCCATCGAAAACGACGTGTGGACGTGAGGGTCGCCAAAGAAGGGCAAGCGCAAGGGGTCGAAGGTGGCGCAATCCGCTCGCGTTTCCGTGCGCGACCAGGGCGGGGGCGCGTCTTCCGCCGCACCCGTTCCGACCCACATGAAACAACCCAGTACCGAAAGTCCGTGGAACCACTTCATCCGCACCTCTCCTATCGGCTCACCCACATCATCCGCCGCGCCTTCGCGAATATACTTGAAGCGGCATCCCCGGGTTTGTCGGCCTGGATTCGACCGAGTGGGTTACCGGGTGCTGCAAGGATGCCGCGGCGCCTGCCCGGCGGCTGACCCCCCCGGTTTGGGAAAAACTTTGCCCTCACGGGGTCGATTCGACCGCCCCAAAGGGGCTCAGGCTGCGGCAGGTCGCGTTCGAACCGGGTGCGGGAAAAGCGAAATCCGAGGCCTTCGCTCGAACGGAATGACCGGTACACCGCTTGCAAAACACTTCTACAGAGATTCGCACATTCCCTTTGCGAACTTCGGAAGGAATCGAGATGGCTACCGAAGATCTTCCCGTGCGTGTCGACGCCCTGACCGATCGAGACCTCATGGATCGGGTCGCGGTACGCGATCCCGAAGCGAGCGAGGAACTCCACCGACGCTTTGCCCATGCGGTCCAAGGTTTCGTGCGAAAGCGCGTCCTCCCGGGTGAGTTCGACGACATCGTCCAGGAAATCCTCTACCGCATCCTCAACTCGGCCTGTTCCTATTCCGGACGCTCGAGTGTTCGCGCCTGGGTCTACGGTGTGGCGCGGAGAACGATCTGGAGTTGCTATCGGGATCGCGACGAAGTTCGCGAATGGGAATCCATGATGGACGCCGGCTGTGGACCGGAATCCGGTGCGCTCTTCACCGAGCGCCGACGATCTCTCGTCGCCGCGCTCGAGGGAATGCCGGAAGATCACGCCATCGTTCTTGAGCTGTACCGCGTCGAGGGATTGAGTCACGAGGAAATTGCCGAGCTTCTGGAGATCAGCCCCAGTGCGAGCCGCAAGCGCTTGCAACGCGCGAGTTCATTTCTGGATTCTCAGGTCGGATCGATCTCTGCCCGCAAGCCGCGCCATTCACGCCTCGAATCCTGGCGACGGTCTCTGCTTCGACGCTGGGTCCCGTGCGAACCGGTAGACGTTGACGCTCACTAGCGATCCCTTCCTCGCCGCTGCCTGCCGGAAAGCGAGATCGCGATTCAATCGCGTTCTCGACCGAGTGGGGCGCTACCGGATTCTCGGTGAACTCGGTCGAGGCGGCATGGGGGTCGTGTACGGCGCCTTCGATCCGGTTCTGGGGCGGCGCGTCGCCCTGAAACTGATTCAACTCAAAGCCCTGCAAGACGACGGGCGCCGATCGGAGTTTTCGATTCGATTTGCGCGAGAGATGCGGGCGTCCAGCGCATTCTTTCACGACAACATCATTCGGACGATCGACGCCGGCATCGACGAAGTCGAAGGGGTCGAGACGGCCTATTACGTGATGGAGTGGATCGAAGGCGAGTCCCTCAGTAGCCGTCTAGACCGGGAGGGTGAGCCCGATCCCGCGATAGCCTTGCGGATCTGCGCTGCCCTCGCCCGAGGGCTCGAGGCGGCCCACGCCGCCGGTCGCATCCACCGGGACCTCAAACCCTCCAATGTGATGCTCGGTGAAGCGGACGAAGTCAAGATTTCCGATTTCGGGCTGTGCAAGTTTCGGGACGAATTCAGCGAACTGACCGTCCCGGGCGCGATTATTGGAACCCCGCACTACCTGGCACCCGAACAGATTCGCGGCGATCCCGTCTGTGGTGCGACGGATCTGTTCGCGCTCGGCGTCATCCTCGTGCGCGTCTTGGTCGGGGACGAACCCTTCGCGGCGCCGACGATTTCAGATCATCTGAACCGCGTTCTCCACGATTCGCCGGATGGCTTGGATACGCTGGCTCCCCGACTGAGAAAGCTCGCGGCCGCGCTGCTCGCGAAACACCCTCAGGACCGACCGGTCTCCGCCGGTGCGGTCGCCTTGGAACTCGAATCGCTTGCGACGCTGTCGGATATTCGAGCCGCGCCCAAGAAGGGACGCAGTGTGATCGCAGGGCTGACCCTTGCGGCATCGCTCGCGTTGTCGGTCAGTTCGCTCCAGTCCGTGCGGGAGCCGTTTCCGCGCGTGCACGACGCTGCGGGAATGCTGGCGGCGGAAGTTCGTACGGGCCTTTCTCAGCGATTGGAACTCTTTCACGACGAAGCGGGAGTGGACGTTCACGCCGCCTTCGCATCGGCCCCCTCCGATCTCAGCGTCGATGAATACGCGACCCGCGAGTTCGACCGATTGGCGATCGGGCGTTCGAACGGGCGGGGACTGTTGTTTCTATTCGATCCCGAGACCGAGAGGCTTCGCATCGAAGTCGGCTACGGCCTCGAACCCCACCTGCCGGATTCCGTCTTGGGTCGCATGATCGAGGATCACGCCCGCTTTCGCTTGGCTTCTGGGGATATCGAGAAGGGACTGGGGCTGGCGATTCGCATGCTCGAGGATCGATTGCGATGGGCGAATCTCGCCGGTGAATTTGAGGTTCGCGCGGAACCCCTCGTCCAACGCGCGAAGTTCTCTTCGGGAGGCGGGGGTGCCAGCGGTGCGACGAAGCGCGAACCGGTGGGTGAAACCTGGCCCGACGAAGGCGAGTCCCGGAAGATCGGCGCCGGGCGAAGCCCCGAGGAAGCGTTTTCGAATTTCCTCGCTTGGCTGTCCGCTGGAAGCTTTGACGCCAATGCAGAGCTGTTCACCGAAGAGAGCCGAACGTTCCTCGCGCAATGGCCCATGACGCCCGGATACCTTCGACACCTCTTCGATCGGGAATCGGTGGAGGAGATTGCGATTCACGCGAAGGGTGACCGGGCGCTCGTCTATTGCACGAGCAGTCCGTCGATTTCGCCCCATTTCCTGCGGCGAACCTCCGTTGGATGGCAGGTGGACATCGTGGCCGAAGTCCAGGAAGTGGTTTCTTTGTCGGGTACTGAATTGTCATGGTCGTTCCGTGATGCGCGGTCTCCCAACCTCGAGCCGTTTTCCAGTGAGCTGATCCGGGTCGATCGTTTCATCCGCCTGCACGATGGAGACAATCGTCCCATGCGAACGTTTCAGTCGGCGCGGTCGAACCCGTAACGATCGCAACCACGCAACGCACTTCATAGGTGAAGCGGGGTACTACTTTGAGACCCCTCATTCGCCACACCGGTTTCCCACAAAACGGCAAAAGAACTCGCAACTCGGCCGGAAACCACAAAACAGATTTGGCGGAAACGCTTGGCCGACGGCACGCGCTTTGCACCGAAGAGGCGCAAGTAGAATCGATGCGAAGAATCCACCACCACACCGCGATCTCGCTTCTCGCCTGTTGTGTACTGTTCTCGACCCTTCTCGGGCACGAGGCCAGCGCGGAAGGCGGGCATTTCTATCAGTATTTCGTCAGCTACCGGAGCAGTAGCGGGACGGAGATACTTTCGACTGGCTCCTCGCGCGCCATCTCCGTGGCTCCCGCCATGCGCTCCAACGGAGTCGCCTTCGACATCGAGACTTCGCGATTCGCGTCGCGCGTCCAGTTTCTCCCCAGCCAGCTTCCCTTCGTTGCGAAGGGCGACTATTCGGATCCCGGCTGCGCGTGGCGCCCAAACGATCCGGAGGCTGCGGAATGGATCTGGGATGCGTGGCAGACCATCCCGGAGCTGAGGTACCAGTACGAGGCTCTATTTCTGCTCCGGATGTTCGATCTTCCTGTGCCCTGGGAGGGAGCAAACCGCGTTCAGGCGCTCGACCCATCCGGACCCCCGAATTGCGAGGGCGGTGGTTTTCGCGTTCATGAGATCGAGTACACCCACTCCGGTGAACTTCATCGCTTTGCCGCAGATTTCAAATACCTCGGTCGAGGGGCGAAGCGAATTCGGGGAATGATCCGCTACAACGCGTCGAGCCGGTTCGTGTTCCCCGGCGCGATGAAGAGTGACCTCTGGCCCCGTATGCACGCCCCGATCACGCGGGCGCAGAATCGGGGTCGCGTTGCGCTCGAGGCGGTCGAGTCGCGTTCGTCGTTCGACTCGGACAGGCGCCGTTCGGGAGACGAAGCCGAAGAAGAGATCGTGTTGGAATCGTGTTGCGAGCGATCCGCAACACCGCCCCCGAATCCCCCGCTGTCGGATGCACCTTCGAGTGAGGTTCCCGCGGAGCAACCGAGGGAGGTTGCGTCTCCGCCTTCCGAACACGTCGTCCGCGCCCCTTCACCGGAGCCGGATGCACCGAATCTCCCGGCGCCGCCTTTGCCGAACACGACCGAACCGCCTGTGTCCCCGCTCCAAGATCCGATCGCCGCTGCGGCGCCAGCCGCTTCGCAGAATTATGACCCGGCCACGGTTCCCGAACCTTCGGCGTTGCCGGTCCAGGACCCGACTGCGGCTGCAGATCCGCCGGTTTCACCGGTTCCGGATTCGCCTGCGGTCGCTGAGCCGGAGAGCGCGCCGGTACGAGACCCGATCGAAGTGAACGCACCCGGTGCGGTCGACGACGGGGCGCAACCCGCGCGAGAGCAGGCGATGGAGTCTGCACCTGCTGTTCCGGCCCCGGACGCATCTGCGGCGATCGAAGCCGTTGCCGATCAATCGACTCCAACGATGGGCGAACCCATGGCGGTTTCAGCGGGCGGACCCGATCGTGGAGTAACGCTGGCGGCAGCTACGGCCCCGGCATCACTCCCAACGCGCCTTGTTCCGGCGGATCCGAGCGCCGCAGCGACCGAGGACTCGAAAGTCGCGCGCGTGAATCGGATCGAACTGCTCGAGCGGGTGGATTGGTCTCGGGACCCGATCCTCGAAATCACGCCCCACGATTCGGGCGGATCCGATTCCGTTCCGATGGCCCCCCCCTCCGCGCGGGTGCACCACCGGGATTCGATCCCAGCGTCGGATTGTTGCCGCGGACAGTCGCCCGTAGCCGATGCCCGATCCGGCGGATTCGACATCCAGGGATTCCTACTTCAATTCGTCTCGCTATGGCAATCCATCCTCATCGGCTTGGGAAAGCTGCTGGGTCTCAGCGCCTCCTAGCGCATTCGGATTTCCGGTTCACGAACCACCCCGACGCGAGAACGAATTGCATCTGGAGCAATTCTTGTCACAGATCGGGTTCGGTCCTCTACTTCGCAAATGAGAATACGGTGGACTCGCTGACGTGCGAAAGCGTTTCGGGGGTCGGAAGTTGAGGAACGATCGATGGCCCTCGAAAATATTCGCCCATTCCAGATCGGCACGACGCGATCTCGGAAAGAAACGAAACCAAGCCGGATGATGGCGTCTTCGGATGTCAGGGAGAGGCGTCGATGGCTCCTACCTTTCCGGTTGATGCGCGTCGTTCTGATGGCTGGGTTTCTTCTGGTTTCCGGCTGCCGCAACGAGCTGGACGGGACGTTTCTCAGTTTGGTCATCGTGCCCGATCAGGATTCGGCTTCCCACATCGTGGGGTTGATGGACCAGTTCGACGAAGCGCACTTGGATTCGGCGATCGTCCATCGGGCGCGGAGTGTGTTCGATTGCGAGGCCAGTCCGCGCGACTATCGGTGGGAGAGGAAATTCAACGAGAAGGTCGAGGCGATTCTATCCGAGGCCGATGGGCGCGGGATCGATGTGTATCTCGGTCTGGTTTCCAGTTGCTTTCCCTTCTGGGCCAGTGAGAACGCAGAGGCGATTTCCGTCACGGGCGTGACGGCGGGGATTCTTCTGGAGGATTTCGACCACCATCCGTCGTTCAAGGGGTGGTACCTGCCCGACGAACCGTCTCCATTCTGGGCGTACGACATCAACGTGCCCTACTACGGTTTTCTGGCGGACGCGATTCGAAACGCAGAATCCCAGCACGGTGCGTCGGAACGTCCCATCCTCCTCTCGCCCTATCTGACGTTTCACGAGGAGCATCCCCGTAGCCCCGCCGCGGTGGCGGCCTGGGCCCAGGATCTCATCGATGCCGGCGTTTCCATCATTGCGCTGCAAGACAGTGTGGGGGCCCACGCCGCCAACCTGGGCTTCAACCAGGACGAATACACGGTGGCCCAGTACTTCGAAGCGATCAGTGCGCAGATTGGCCACAAGAAACTGTGGGCAGACATCGAACTGTTCGGCTGTTGCACCGCACAGGCGGGAGAGACGACGCCTTACTACTGGCTTCCCGGCGGAGGCGCGACGGGGCGAGGCAGTTCGATCCAGCGGGTCATGAACCAGATCAAGCACATCCGGCCCCACGTCTCGCACATCACGTCGTGGAATTTCGTCGTCCAAGCCGCGGCGATCAGTCCTCACATGGAAGCCGCGCGTTTCAACGCCGCCTACCTGGCGGCCACGAAGTTTCGAGGCCGGATTCTCCAGCCCGCGAGCTACCAGTGGGGCAGTGGCGATTCCGGTCCTCACGCGAATTATCCCGACAGCGGAAATGAGATGTTCGACAAGAAAATCGGCTATGCGCGCGAGAACGATTGGAAGACGATTCTGGATCCCGCGTGGACGGGGATCCTGAAAGATCCGTCACTCGAGATCGATCTCGGATCCCAACACACGGTCGACTGGGTGGGACTCCAGCTGCTGAGCCAGAACATATCGGGGGTCCGGTTCCCCACCCAATACACGCTGGAAGCCTCGACCGACGGCGTCGTTTGGACCCCCCTCGGATCCTGGCCGTTCCCCTATCCCGCGGCCCCGGACGGGACCCATCTGAACGGGGAGTTCCTGTACGCGAATCCCAGCGCGCTGGGGGCCACCTGCCGCTATTTGCGGATCGAACTCGACAACGATTGGTGGACGTTCGTGAGCGAGATCGAAATCGTTTCCGAGTCGGAATCGGAAACGCCGTAGTCCTTTCGTACCGCGCCGACCGAAGGGACGGTCTAGCGAGCGACGTCGAAGATGCTGCGCCCGGCCCCTACGGGTACGGGCTCGGGATAAAGGCTGGCGAGTTCTCCGGGCAGCGCGGGATCGCTCAATCGCTCGACATCGATCCGGATGTCCGAGCCGCGCGCGGCGAGATCTTCGCGAAAGATCCGGGCGACTTCTTCGAGGGACAGGGTGTCGGGCTCGAGGCGCCGCCGCTCGTCTTCCGTCGGATAGACGTCGGCTTTCCAAAGAACGCTGGCGCGGATGCGCGCGAAGGGCGCGCGGAAACTCTCGGCCCCGTCGCTGATGACCACCCAGTCCCCGCCGCCATCCGCAGCCGGTCGCAACTCTGCCGAGGCACGCACGAGTCGCGTTCCATTTTTGAACGGCCCTACCGGCTCGACTTGATGAAACATGCCGTGGTTGTCTCCGACGAGAGCGGTGTTCGCCATGGACCCGACGTGACGTTTGGGCGGTTTGTCGGGGCCGTCGGGCCAATAGGAGAAGCCGCCGCCCTCGACGTCGTTCAACCACCAGATGGAAGTGGCCTGGGGAATCGCCCAGCGCTCGAACAGGCCGGACCACAGCATCTTCCGCAGCAACAGCATCGGTGTGTTGGTGCGATTGCGGCCGCGGAAGACGGGATTATCGGTGTGGGCGGGTCCGCACTCTGCCATGGCGGCCATCAAGTTCACGTACACGGTATGGGGGACGACGACCTCCGCGTCGTAGAATCGGCGGGCGGCTTCGATCACACGCTCGTGCCGAAGAAACAAGTCCGCGTTCGGGACAGCAAAATCGGCGTGCACCCAGTCCTTTTGAAACCACATGGGGGAGGTCGCCTCGCCCCCTTCCCGGTCCGGACGGAACCACCCGCCGAGCGGTGTGTAGGGTGCGTTGCGTTCGAACAGATCCGCGACGGCGCCGAGGTCGGGCATGACATCGTGGAGAAGAATCGGCGGGTTCGTGGGTTGCAGCATCACTCCAAAATAGGGCACCCGCTGCGTGACGCCTTCGGGGGACCGGCGCCCGAAAGGGGCTGGACCGGTCGAAGAACGATCTCCCATTGGGTTATTGACTGACCAGATCAGTCATTTATAATACCCGCCATGGCCCGCGTCATTCCCGAGAGCCGCTATCAGGACCTGATCGAGGCCGCTACGGCGGTTTTCCTCGGGCAGGGCTATCGCCGTACCCAGATGGCGGACGTCGCATCCCGCATGGGGGTCGCCAAAGGGACGCTCTATCTCTACGTGGAGAGCAAGGAAGCCTTGTTCGACGCGGTGTTGCGCCACGCGGACCGGGCGGAGGCGATCGGACTGCCCGAAACGCTGCCGATCCCCACACCCGCCGCGGGCGCGACCCTCGCCTGGGTTCGAAAGCGCGTGGCCGAAGAGGGGGATCTCCCGCTCTTGCGCGCGGCAATCGAGCGCAAACGCGTGCGCGACGTATCTCGAGAACTCGAAGGCGTCCTCCGGGAAACCTATCGACAGCTTTCGCTCAACCGCGTCGCGTTGAAACTCGTCGACCGCGCGGCCCACGACCATCCGGAACTCGCCGCTGTCTTTTATGGCGTGGCCCGTATCGGGGCACACGCGTTACTCACTCGATATCTCGAAGAACGAATTCGTCGCGGCCACTTCTTGCCCGTTTCCGATGTCGCGGTGACGGCGCGCTTCGTACTCGAAACGATCACTTTCTGGTCGGTTCACCGTTTCTGGGATCCCGCCCCGCAAACCGTCGACGACGAGGTGGCCGAACGAACCGTAATCGAAAGTCTGATGCGCGCCCTTATTGGAAGTGCTTGACGCACACCAAGGAGCCCCCATGACCGATTCACTATCGACTCCGGATGCCGCCACCGCGGCTACGGCGAAGCCCAACGCCCGCCGCCACGATCTCGATGCGCTCCGGGTGTTCGGCTGCTATCTGCTGCTGCTGTTCCACATTGCGATCATCTTCAGCCCGGCACCCTTCTATCACGCGCGAAACGCCGAAACGAGCTTCGTCTTCACGATTCTGGGAGGCTTCATCAGCCTCTGGCACATGCCGTTGTTGTTCCTCCTGGCGGGCTGGTCCGCAGCGGTTTCGCTGAGGCGCCGGGGAACGGGTTCGTTCTTGCGCGAGCGCTGGCGGAAACTCGCGATCCCCCTGGTCGCCGGCTGCGTCCTCCTGGTTCCCCTGATCAAATATCTGGAGCTTCGATCCGGTCAGGATTTGAACCGCCGCGGTTTCTCGGTGACGGCGGAGGTGCTCGAGGACATGCAGGCGGTGCTACCGCAAATCGAACTCCCGCTGATGCAACCCTACGACGAGGGCTTTCTCGCCTTCCTTCCCACCTTCTTTACCGACCTGGACCGTTTCTCCTGGTCGCACCTCTGGTTCGTCGCCTATCTGTTGGTCTTCACGCTGGTGCTGCTTCCGATCCTCGTCCGCTGGGTTCGGATCGACACCCGCACGCTCCGGCCGTCGCGTCTCGCGATCTACCTTCCGATCCTTCCCCTGGCCGCGATTCAGCTGGTGCTGCGCGAGCGGTATCCCGGGCCGTACAACCTCTACAGCGATTGGGCGAGTGTCTCGTATTTCGTCACCTATCTCTTGAGCGGCTTCGCGATGGCGATCCTGCCCCAACTCGAGACCGTTCTCGCGCGAGAGTGGCGACGGTCATTGGCGATCGGACTCGGGACTACGGGTGTATTGCTTTTGGGGGCGCTGGAATGGTTTCAATCCAGCGCCGTGATGCTCGCGGGAAGCGCGGTCGCGGGCTGGTGTTTCGTCGTGTCGCTCGTGGGCTTCGCGAAGGAACGGGTCGTCACGTCCGGACCGCGTCTTCGCTACCTCGCGGAGTCCGCTTTCTCGGTCTACGTGTTGCACCAATTCGTGGTGACGACCCTCGGGTTCGCCGTCGTTCAACTGCCCCTCGGGATTCTCGCGAAGTTCAGTTTGCTGTTGGTCCTCGCCAGCGCGGGGACCGTGGGGCTCTACCACTTTGGCGTGCGTCCATTTCGACTGACGCGGTTCCTGCTCGGCATGAAGCCCCTTCCCGCAAGCGACGATGCCTCCCCGGGCGCGGGTGCCGCGGTCCGCGCGATCGCGCAGCGCGCGCGCCAGGGCGCTGTGCTGGCCGGTCTCGTCGCCATCCCGCTGGCGTCGGGAAGTGCGAATGCCGCGGACCCCGTCGGTGTTTGGTGGGTCGAGGGAGGCGCAGCCCAGGTCGAGATTGCGCCGTGTGGGGATGAGCTGTGCGGCAGTGTGATCTGGCTCCGTCACCCGTTCAATGAACAGGGTTGCGACTTGCTCGATGAACACAATGGGGACCCGGCCCTGAAGAATCGCCCGGTCGTGGGCCTGGACGTCCTTCGCGGGTTGCGGCTCGAAGGCGCGGGCTCGCAAGAGTGGGGGGGCGGCGAAATCTACGATCCCGGCAGCGGTCGAACCTACAGCGCCTTCGTCTCGATGGAGGGGCCCGACCGCATGCGGGTTCGCGGCTATCTCGGTTTTCGCATTCTCGGTCGCACCACGCGCTGGCTGCGCGTCGGTTCCGAGAATCAATGTCGCGCCGCTTCACCCGCCACCGAGTAGGCGCGGCTGCCAGGTGCAACAACGCACCCGTCGTCCAGCGTTTTCGTGCGACCGGCAAGTATTCGCCACAAACCCCGGGGAATACGCCAATTCCGCTGCGCGTTCCCGTTGCCGCTTTGCGTCGCCTTCGAGGTCACGGTTGGGGGCGCCGAATCGTCGTGGTATGAAGTAGGGGAGGGCGGGGCGCAGGGCAGTGCAGGGGTGGCGACAGGAGACGACGTTGTGAAGAATTCGCTTTTCGTGACCGTGGTCGGGCTGCTGGGAGCGCTGCCCGCCGCCGGCACGGTGACGACCTTTACGGATCAAGCGGCTTTTCTCGCCGCGGTTGGACCGAACGTCTATCTGGAAAGCTTCGACTCGACGGAGACGGGAGGTACGCCGGATCCGATTCCCTATGCGAGTGCGGGTTTCAACTACGTGGTCGATACTTCGGATCCGGGTGAGAGTGGACTCTTTCCGTTCCTCATTCCGGGCGGAAGCCCCACAGACGTGATCATGTCCACCAACAGTGCACGCGATCACATTCGGTTCGATTTTTCTGGGGACAACGTGACCGCGGTCGGGGCTTTCGTTCTCTCCGCGGACATTTCCGGCAACGTGATCACGTCGGATCTGACCGTCGACACGGATCAGACGGACCCGATGACCGTTTCACCGGTTGGAACGACGACATTCGTGGGATTCCTGTCCGACGCCCCCTTCGACTTCTTCACGCTGATCGCGGATAGCACGTTGGTGGTTTCTTTCGCCGCCGCCAATGATTTCATCGTGGGTGGCAAGGTGCTCGACTCGGACGACGACGGCGTGCCCGACGACGAAGACAATTGCATCGACGTATTCAACCCGCGCCTCGGTGAAATGGGAGCGCCCGAGCGTCAATCGTTCCAAACGACCACCGGCGGACAGCTCGACGACGACGCGGATGGATTCGGGAATCCGTGCGACGCGAAATTCGGGACCGGGGGGCAGGTCGTAGGCGGAATCGACGTCGCTGCGCACATCGCCTCCTTCAACAAGAATCGCGACGGAGCGAATTGCGGTGCGAGTGGCGACCAGCCCTGCGCCCCCTTCGACCTCGACAACGCCGGCCAATTCATCGGCGGGGGTGATCTGACGCTGACCTTCCAGCTATTCAACCAAGCGCCCGGGCCCGGCTGCCCGGCCTGCCCGCTCGGCTGCGTCGGCCCGGCCTGCCCCGAATAGGCAGGACTCGTTGGGAAGTTGCCACGAAAGAGGGGCTGCTGGGGCCTCGCGTGGATTTTCGTGCCGCCGAAATCTCCGGATCCGATATGCTGTTCGATCGAACGAAGAAACCCTACGCAAACCCAAGGAATGGAGGGCTGACCAATGACGATCGGTGTCGGGGACAAAGTCCCGGAAGTACGCGTCAAGAGGACCGATATGAAGGACGTTACGACGTCCGAGTTGTTCACCGGCAAGAAGGTCGTGATCTTCGCCGTGCCTGGCGCCTTCACGCCCACTTGCTCGGCCAAGCACCTGCCGGGCTTCGTCGAAAAAGCCGACGCGATTCGCAGCAAGGGTGTCGACGAGATCATCTGCACTTCGGTGAACGATGCGTTCGTGATGGATGCCTGGGGCAAGGATCGCGGTGTCGGTGACAAGGTCACCCTGATCGCCGACGGAAATGGCGACCTCGCCAAGGCGTTGGGGCTCGACTTCAGCGGCGCCGAGATCGGTTTCGGCATTCGATCCCAACGCTACGCGGCCATCATCGACGATGGTGTCGTCACGCATCTGGCGATCGAGAAGCCCATGGCGTTCGAAGTCAGCAGCGCGGAAGCCATTCTCAAGGCGTTGTAGGCCACTGGGGTGAGGGGAGGGGGTGCGTTGGCACGGGGTCTCGGCGAAACTCCGAGGCCATGAAGCCGCTGCCCCGCCTCTCGTTTCCCGGTGCCGTCGACGGGGATGGTCACATCCTCGAGCCTCCGGACTTGTGGGAGCGCTATCTCGAACCGCGCTTTCGCGATCGCGCGCCCGGCATCCGCAAAGACGACCAGGGTCTCGAGTACCTCGAGATCGACGGCCGCATGTCGAAGCTCGTTCGGCGCGGAATGCCGGCGGGACTCGGTGCGATGGATCGCGTCGCCGGTTACGTCTATGACCGCGAACCCAAGACGGGTATCCAGTACGTCGATGCGGCTCCGCTCGGCGCGATGGATGCGAAAGAGCGGATCCAGCGTCTCGAGATGGAGAACATCGATCGCGCATTCTTGTATCCGACCCTGAGCATCTTCTGGGTTGCCGAATGCGATGACACAGAACTCACCCAGGCCTACCTTCGCGCCTACAATCGCTTCATCGTCGACTTCTGCTCGGATTCGAACGGGCGGTTGATCCCCATGGCGCAACTCTCGCTCGACGATCCGGAGGCGGCCGAGCGCGAGCTTCGGCGCGCCGTGGCGGCGGGCGCCGTGGGGGTTTTCGTTCCGCCGTTTCAGTGGAGTCGCAAGCCGCTCGGCGACCCTGCCCACGATCGCGTGTTCGCGGCCGCGCAGGAATGCGGGGTTCCCATCGGGATCCATCCGTCCCTCGAACCGAAGTGGACGGCGCCGGGACGCTATGGGGAGTACACGAGCGGGAAGTATTCGTTCTTTCTGAATGTCACCGCCGCCGACGCCGTCCGTCACGCCTTCACGTCGCTGTTTCAGTACGGCGTGTTCGAGAAGTTTCCAACGCTGCGGATTGCGGTCCTCGAATCGGGTGCAGGTTGGGTGGGGTATTGGCTCGACCGCATGGACGCCGTCTACACATCGCCCCAGGGCATTCCCGCGCGCCAGGTCCTGTCCGAGAAACCGAGCTTCTATTTCCGGCGGCAATGTTGGATCGCCGGCGATCCGGATGAAACCTCCCTGGCCGCCATCATGCCCATCGTGGGGGAGGACCGGTTTTTCTGGGCTTCGGATTTTCCCCACCCCGACCATCCGCCGGAATACGTTCCAGAGGTGGAACGCCTGGCCCTCGAACTTCCGGAATCCGCGCGCGAAGGGTTCCTCGGCGCAAACGTCCTGCGGGCCTTTGGGATTTCCTGACTCGGCGATGGGTTCCGAACCCTTCCCCTGTATACTCCGCCTCCGCATGAGATCACGAAACGAGTTCGCGGTAGGGTGGCTGGGAGCCATCGCTTTGGGAACCGGGCTGGTGTGCCTGGGCTGTGGCGATTCGACTCCGTCGCCCGAGGAAGCCCGCGATCCGGAGTCCCTCGAGACCATGCGCGAAATCTTTTCGGCACTGCAGGTGGCTCTGCCCGCCAGTGTGGACCTGGACCGCTTTCAGGATCCGAGCCAGCGGGAAGAGATTGGCGCCGCGTTGGCCGCGCTGGCGATGAACACCGGGGCGCTGGCGCAGCACATGGATCAGAAAGAGGCCCAGGCCCACTTCCTGATGCGCTCGGTGTCGCGCGATGCACGCGAGCTGAAGCGCGCCTACGCGGATGGGCGCTTCGACCGCGCGGCCTTCCTGCTGAGCCAGATCACCGAGAACTGCATCTCCTGCCACACGCGACTGCCCAGCCTGAAAGACTCCGAGTTCACGCGCGGCTTCGTGGCCGACGAGAAGCTGCGTTCGATGCCGGCGGTGGATCGGGCAGCGCTGCTCATGGCCACGCGGCGTTTCGACGAGGCATTGGAGGCGTTCGAATCGCTGCTGGCCTCGTCGGAGCCGGCTGCACTCCTGGTCGGGCCGCTGACCGACTACCTGGTACTTTCGCTGCGCGTGAAGAACGACTTCGAGCGGCCCGTCCCGGTACTCGAGGCCTTTTCGGCACGCCCCGATGTCTGGACCCAACTGCGCCTGGATGTGGCCGAATGGCTGACGGCGCTTCCGAAGCTGCGGAAAGTCGCCGCGCAGCCCGCGCGCCTGGAAGATGCCCGGACGCTCATCGACGAGGGGCGTCGCATGATCGAAGTACCCCAGGACCGCGGGCCCCTGGTCCATTTCGTGGTCGCTTCGAGCATCCTGGAGCGCTACATCGATACCCACGCGGCCCGCGATCCCGAGCTCGCCGAAGCCTACTATCTGCTCGGCATCACGGAAGCCCGCATCGGACGCAACTACTGGGTGACGCCCGCTCCCTTCCTGCTGGAGACGTCCATTCGCCTGGCCCCCGACGCCCATTTCGCGCGCTCCGCCTACGCGCTGCTCGAGCGCGAGATGCTGATGATCTACGAGGGATCCAGCCGGGAAGAGTTGCCCGCGGGCGACGCCCAGCGCTTGGCCGAGCTGCGCAAACTGATTGGGGATGGCTGAGCGTAGGCGTTGGGTCTTTCGATTCGACGCGGGATTCAGGTGCGTCGGTCGGTCTTCGTTACGCGTCGAAAAAGCGCGGCCTCATCCAGTGAGTAGGGCGTTCCGTCCGCATGAAGTAGATCGTGGAACCACGGGTCGTCGGGTTTACCCGGTCGAATCCAGGTGCTCCACGGGTACTTGGTCTGGCTACGACCGTCGACCAACCCCCAGCAATAGGCGCCGACGTTTCGTTCGGAAAACAGGGCAATGAGATCGACCGTCGAATTCGCACTCCTTGCGAGCCATTCGGTGCAAAGCAGGGGGCGCTCGTAGCGACCCAGGTGGTCGATGGTCGCCATGAGGCGCGCCGCGTTCCCGTAGCAGTGAAACGTCAGAATGTCCGAGCGGGCCAAGAGGGTGCGGTTGATCGAGCTGGCGCGTTCCACGGACCCGCTGACCCCCATGTAGACGCCGGCGGTCAGGGGCTGGGTGGGATCGACGGTTTGGCACCAGTCGAATACCGCGTCGAGTAGTCCGGTCGCGGCCGGCGTCTTGCGGCGCATCTCCTTGCGGGGCCAGGAGATGGCGTTGCGATTGTCGGGTTCGTTGAACAGGTCCCACACCGCGACCCGCGGATCGTTTCCGAAGCGCGTGAGTACGGCATCGACATAGGGGCGCAAGCTGGACCAGCGCCGGGGGTCGGACAACACCGCCACTCCGGGACTTTGAACCCACGTGGAGTTGTGGACACCGGGTTTGGGTTCGGGTTGGGGCCCGAGACGCGGCTCCGGGTGCCAAACGCCATCGAACAGTACGGGCATGGCGGAAATCCCGTGGCCAGCGGCAATCTCGAGGACCTGCTCGATGCGATCCAGGAAAGCGGGTCCATCGGCGCTCCACAGGAGGTCGTGCAGGAAGATCCGAATCGAGTTCATTCCCAGTTCCGCCGCCCAACCGAGCTCTCGATCGATGGTCTCCGGGTCGAACGTCGTCTGCTGCCACATTTCGAGGGGGTTGCTCGCCGTCGAGGGCACGAAGTTGCAGCCCACGAGCCATCCGGCTTCCTCCCCCCACTTCCGCGCACGCTCGGGTGTCCAGCGCGCGAGCGACGCCACGGGCGGAGCGAATCGCCGCGGTATCGCGCCTTTGGCGAGGTCCGCCAGATGACCCGAGAGCGACACGAGCGGGTGCGGCATGGAGGAAACCCTAGCAACCTACCCGCGCTCGATCCGCGATCCGTGGTAGCTTCGTGCGACTATGACACACGACCTCTCCGGCATTTTCGAAACCGAGTTGACCTCCGTTCGCGAACCCGAACCCCGGATCTATGGCCCCTGGCGCAAGCCGGCGCAGATGCTCGAGCACCAGAGCGGGGGAAACACGATTCACGACGACGCGGTCGCGGCGAAGGTGGGATTTCAAGCCGGGCCGATCGAAGGTCCCACCCACTTCAGTCAACTGGTTCCCCTCGGTCATGCTTTGTTCGGCGAGGAGTGGCACGTTCGCGGCTGTATTTCGTCTCATTTCCGAAATCCCTGTGTGGAGGGGGATGCGGTTCGCGCGTGGGTGGAACCGATCGAAGCGGGAGCGCGGGTCGCGCGTGCGGGAGCCGAGAAACGCGACGGCACGCCCGTGCTCGCGGCGACTCTGTCCCTCGGGCCCGACCATCCCGAAACCGAACTGGATGCGCTGCTGGAAAAAATACGTCCGGCAGAGCAGTTGGTGATCCTGCAAGACATGAAGGTGGGGATGAAGGGGGCCGAGATCGAGCGCGTTCGAATGGAGTTCGATCAAAACATGGGCGCCCTCTATCCGTTTTCCCTGGAAGAGAAGTTGGCCCGCATTACGGAACCCTGTCGCTACTACGGGGCGGAGGGCGCAGCCCAATCACCTTGGGGGCGCCCCATCATCCCGTTCGAGATGATCAGCGTGTTGGCCAATTACACGGTCCGCCAGGCGAAGTTTCCGATCCGGCGTGCGGTCGGTCTCTTCGTCAATCAGGAGATTCGTTTGATCGAGGGGCCGCTTTTCGTGGGCGAGGAATACCTGCTCGAGCGCGAGGTGGTGGCCCTGAGTGAGAGTCGTCGAGTGGAAACCAACTGGGTGCGAACGACGATCCGCGAAGCCAAGAGCGAACGCCAGGTCGCGAGCATGCTTCTGAACAGCGCCGTTTTGAAAGCGTCGTACCCCAACTATGAGGAGGAACGTGCGGCCCTCGCCTGACTGCTTGCGCGCGGCGGCCCGGGAACGAGATGCTTACCAGTTTTCCTTCGAGGTCCTCACGTCGATTTCAAAGGTCCAGGCGCGCTTGGGTTGACGGTGGAGAAACACGAAACCATCCACGATCCCCTCGATATGGATCATGCCGTCTTCGCCCAGTCGTTCCGCGTATTGCGGGAGCAGGGTCATGATCTTCTCACCACCGATGGCTCCGTCGACGACCACGTGCCCCACGTGAATGCCCTCGGGGCCATATTCTTTGGCCATGGCCTGGGCCAGGGTTCGGAGAGCGGCCTTCGAGGAATTGAAGGCGCCAAAATTCGAGCGGCCGCGTAGCGAAGCACTGGCTCCGGTAAAGAGCAGAGTTCCGCGCCCCTGTGGCTGCATGCGGCGAACCGCTTCGCGGCCGAATAGGAAGCCACCAAAACAACACACGCGCCAGCTCGACTCGAAGTAGTCCGCCTTCATGTCGATGATGCGACCGGGTGTGTTGTTCCCCGCATTGTAGATCGCGAGGGTGAGGGAATCGCCCGCAGCGTCGAACAACGCCTGAATGTCGTCTTCGCGCGTCGCATCGGCGACGACGGCAACCGCGCTACCTCCCGCTTCGGAAATGCGGTCGACGACGGCATCGAGCTTGTCGCGCGAGCGCCCGGCGACGAGTACCCGCATGCCTTCCGCGGCGAAGCGCATGCAGAGCTGAGCGCCCAAACCCCGATCCGGGCCGACGCCAATTACGATTGCGGTTTCCATGGTTTACTCCCTGGTGATGTTGGGATCGCCTGCCTCAGTTTACGCGCTTTCCCACCCGATGTGGCGTATCCCGTGATGCGATGGACGAAGGCGGACGGCCGAAGCTTGCCCGCACGACGTCTACCCGGCGGCGGAGGAAGCCGCGATGCGTTCGATCTCAGGCCAAAGGGCTTCACCGTTCTTGCGCAACATCTCGACCGCAAGCGGGGGAGTCCATGCGTCCACCGCAGTGGCGTAGCTGGGTCGCGCCTTCCAGCGCGAGAGCCAGTCGGCGACGCGCGGCTGCTTGGGTTTCGAAATCAGCGGGTCCATGGCGAGATGCTCGAGACGGAGCACGTAGGGAAGGGCCGCGGCGTCGGCGGGGCCGGGCTCCTCGCCGCACAGCCACGGACGCGTTGCGAGCGCGGATTCCATCGCCTCCAGGTAAGAGATGAAAACGCCAAGGGCGGCGCCGAACTCGGAGGCGTGAACTCCGTGTTCGATGACATTGCGACGCGTTTCTCGCGCGTCCGGATCGGGAATGCCGTTGATGTTCGCTTCGCGCATCTCTTCGGGTTGCTCGAGCAGGAGGTTTCGCGGCCCTACGGCAAACGTAACGATCGGCGCAGCGGGATGGAGTTCTTCATCCGTACGTTTCAACCAGAGATTGCTCTCATAGCGGTCACGGGCGCTATCGGGTTGGAAGGAGGTCTCCGGGAACGCATCGTCGAGGTAGCGGATGATCAGGTTGGACTCGATGTAGACCTGGCCATCGTGGACGAGGGTTGGTACGACGTGATTGGGGTTGAGCTCGACGTATGCCGGCTGGTGTTGTTCTCCAATCATCAGATTGACTTCGTGGGACTCGAAGTCGAGCGCCTTTTCCGCGAGAACGAGCCGTACCTTCTGAGAACAGGTAGAGAATCCGAAGTGGTAGAGATCC
>JAJDAL010000032.1:0-37500 GCA_029261875.1 Deltaproteobacteria bacterium | reverse complement strand
TACGGGGACCTGGCCCAACACCTCCGGAGCTCCGCGCACACGGGATTTCCAGCGGTGGAACGCGAAGCCGTCGGCGAACTCGGGGTTTGGCAGCTGGACGAAGGACCACGCGATCGGGTTCGACCACAAGGCGCCGCCTTCGCGGTCGAGGTTTCCCGTCAACACGTTGAGGACATCCACCAACCAGGTGGCGAGCGTTCCGAACTCCTGATTGCAGAGTCCAATCCGCCCGTAAACCGCAGCGCGATCCGCACTCGAAAGCTCCCGCGCGATTCTTCGGATCGTCGAAGCCTCGACTCGGGTCAGCGCTTCCACCGCCTCGGGGGCAAACGCCTGACATGCGTCCCGCACGGCCTCCACGCCGAGCACTTTCCCCTCGAGTGCGCGGAGATGGACGCGGCTTTCATCGAACAACACATGACAAATTGCGAGGAGCAGTGCGGCATCGCTTCCGGGACGAATGGGGACCCATTCACTGGCGTGGCGACACGTCCCCGTGCGACGCGGATCGACGACCACCACACGCCCTCCCCGTTGGCGGATGGCGTCGAAATGCCCCAGCACGTTGGGGGCCGCAAGCAGACTTCCCTGGGACGCGTGGGGGTTCGCGCCGAGTACGAGCAAATAGTCGGTGCGCGCGATGTCGGGCGTCGGGATGGACCACATCCCGCCGAACATCAGCGCGCAAGTGAGGTTCTTCGGCCACTGATCCACGGTTCCCGCCGAGTAGATCGAGTGAAGTCGAGACATGGCGATGAAGGCCGGGATGTAGCGGGAAAGCGCAAAGTTGTGCGCGACGGGATTCCCGATGTAGGTCGCGACGGCCTCGATACCGTCCTGCTCCAGAATCGGCGCGAGCCCTGCGGCGCAGCTCTCGAAGGCCTCGTCCCAGGTCGCTTCGCGAAAGGCTCCGTTTTCCTTGACGAGTGGCGTGCGAATCCGATCCGGATCGTGGTGCAATTCGCCGAGCACCGTTCCCTTTGGACAGATGTAGCCCTTGGACCAGACGTCGTCGGGATTGGGTCGGATCTTCGTTACCCGACCATTGCCCACCTGCACGCGCAGACCACACATGGCCTCACACAGGGGACAGGTTCGCGTGTAGGTTCCGTCGGCTACTTCGGGCATGTGCACCCCGTGCGGCTCGAGCTAGCGCGAGAGTTCGCCGCCGTTCACCATCAATGTTTGCCCCGTAATACTTCGGGCTCGGCCGGATACCAGGAAGATCGCCGCTTCCGCCACGTCCTCGTCGGGCACGATTTCTCCCAGGGGAATTCCGGACGTGATCTCGGAAACGATCTCCGCCTCGCTGCGGTTCTCGGCCTTGGCGCGCATCTTGACGAAGGATTCCACCGGCGGCCCCCACATCCAACTGGGCATCACCGTGTTGACGCGAATTCGATCCGGGCCGAGCTCCTTGGCGAGATAGAACATGGTGCTCTGGAGTGCGCCTTTGGAAGCTCCGTAACCCGCTTGCGGGAGTTGGGGCACGTACGCGGATTGGGATCCGATGAAGACGATGCCACCGCCACCGGCTTCCCGCAGGGCCGGCGCGGCCGCACGCACGACATTGACCGCACCCAGTACGTTGGTTTCGAAGGAACGGCGCCACTTCTCGAGATCGGCTTTCTCGACTTCACCAAAGGCCGCCTCGTAGGCGGCGACTTGAATCACACCATTGAGCGCGCCGAACCGTTCCGTTGCAAGACTTGCGAGCGCCTCACACTCTTCGGGTTTCGTGATGTCACAGGTCCGATAGGCGACTCGCTTCCCCGAGGGATCGAGCTTTGCCGCCGTATCGGCAAGCGCCGCTTCGGAGCGCGCCGCGATCACGAGGCGCGCTCCGTCGCGCAACGCCGCGCGCGCAATTTCTGACCCCAATCCGCCACCGACACCCGTGATCGCAATCGTGTGCCCTTCGAGAATCATGTTTTCTCCCTTGGTCCCTAGGAATCGCGCCCTTCGATCACCGATAGCCAGGCGCGGGCGGAATTTCCGGTCTGTTCGCTGGTCAGTGCATGATTGAACGCCGTACGCGCGGAATCGAACTGACTGCGTTCGAAGAAGGTAATCCCCAGCAGCAATTGTGCATGCCCGGGATCGTCGAGCCCGCCCTTTGAAATCGCTTTGCGCAGGGCGTCTTCCGCGGGGCTCCATTCCTCGGCGTCCATGCGGATCTGTGCCAGGCGCAGCCACAGCTTCCCGTTCTCCGATTGGCCCGCTGCCTTGGCGAGGGGATCCCGCGCGCGACGATCCTCCTGGGCGAGCGTCCAGGCGTTGGCGAGCAATTCCCAGGTCTTGCCGGTCGCCTCGATGGAACCGTCGGCGATGCCCTTTTCGAGCAGCGCACCGGCCTTGTAGGGAATCCCGTTGAACAGGTAGAGCTGAGCCAGGCGCACGCGTTCCTCGCTCTTCGTCAGGAAGCCCTGGCGGTCCGCGACTTCGAGGGCGATCAGGGCTTTACGGGGCTGATCGATCTGGCCGTAGGTGGCGACGAGCTGGAGCCAATCGCTCTTCTGGTTGGGATCGATTCGCACGATGCGTTCCAACCAATGGGCCGCCCGCGGGTAGCGTTCGGCGTGTAGATTCAGTTGGGCGCCGAGCCGCATCCAACCCACTTTGGGCTTCTCCATGCGCGCGAGTCCCCGCTCTGCCCAATCCAACGCGTTCGCGTAATCGTCGACCTGGGTGTAGGCGTTGGCCATGAGGATGAAGGCGCCCGCCCCCGGATTCGTGGCTTGCTCGAACCAAGTCGACAGAGTCGCAATGCCCTCGTCGTATTGCTCTGTGAGCAGGTAGAGCTGACCGAGGTTGTATCGGATGTTGAGCGCGGACGTGTCGGGCAGGGCCTCGAGGGACAGCGCGGTTACAAACGATGCGATCGCCTGTTTGTAATTCTCTCGACCGGAATGAACGAATCCCAGGGTCTGATGCGTCAGGGCCTTTTCGTGATCGTTGAGCTTGCTCGATTTCAGGATCGCCGACAGCTTGGCTTCCGCCTCGGCGTAGTTGCCCGCGGTCAGCGCTTCCTGGGCGGCCGTCAGCTTTTGGTAGACGGCTTTCGAAACCGATTGAACGCGCTTGGTTTCCGGCGGCGGTCGCTTCTCACGCGCCGTCGATTGCGGGGCGTACGAGACGAGGAAAAGGAAAACCCCCAAGAGGAGGATCGCGTGCCTCATCCGTCGGTCTCCGTGGGATCGAAGCGCAACACGATCTGCACACCTTGTCGCTCTACGGGTTTTCCGTTCTCGATCTTCGGACGATATTTGAAGCGGCTGACCGCCTTCTTGGCCGCTCGATCGAAGGTGCGCGGGGGATCCGAGTCCACGACGGAAACGTCGCGCACGGTTCCCGCGGCCGTCACCGTGAATTCGAGCAGTACCCAGCCCGCAACCCCGCGTTCCGCCGCACGCGCCGGATACTCGGGCGCGATCCGCACCAGGGGAACGACGTCCATATCGGATAGAGCCGCGCCTGCGCTGGGCGCGGCCAAATCGCCCGTCGGCAGAGCAATCACGTTGGCATTGACGGCGCCCAGATTCGGTTTGGGGGCGCGGGCCATTCGCACGTTCGGCGGCGGCGGTTCCTTGGCCTGTTCGACCTTCTTCGGCAGCCGTCGCTCTTTGCGTCGGGTTTCCGAATCTTTCTTGACCCGCACGAACTCGATGGCTTGGCTCCGCAGCTCGTCTTCTGCGGGCGCCGTCGCGACGGCGATCAAGGTCTGCATGATCGAGAACAGCCCGAACGTGATCCCGCCGGCGAAGAAAAAGGCAATGATGCGTCGAATCCGCATATCCCTACACCGTCACTCTTCGGCAGGCCGGGCTGCGATCGCAATATTGGGGGCGCCGGCCAGCTTGGATTGATCCATCACTTTCACGAACGTGCCATTCGTGCTGTCTTTGTCCGCTTGGATGACCACCGTGCCCTGCGGGTTCTCGGCCAGGAGCCGTTCCACATTGGCCCGCACCGCGCGCACGTCGATCTGTCGACGCTGGATCCAGACTTCGTCGTTCTGGTCGATGGCGATCAAGATGCTCGCGCGCTTTTGCGGCGTCGCCGTGCTGGCATCCGGGCGACTCACCTCGATCCCCGACTCCTTGACGAAAGAGGCCGTCACGATGAAGAAGATCAACAGGATGAAGACGACGTCCAGCATGGGAGTCAGATTGACGTCGCTCTCCTCATCCGCACTCGCTCTTCGTCGCAGTCGACTCATGTGCCTTGCTCCAGGGTCAATACGTCGGCGACGCGATCCCGCTCGCGCCGCGCCGTACTCTTCAATGCCGTGGTGAAATAGAGACCCGACAGCGCGGCCACCATGCCCGCCATGGTGGGGATGGTGGCTTTCGAAACCCCGTCGGCCATCAGGCGCGCACTCGAACTTCCCGTGAGCGCCATGATGTCGAAGACCTCGATCATTCCGGTCACGGTCCCCAGGAGACCGAGCAACGTGCAGAGTCCGATCAGCGATTCGAGCAGTCCGATCCCACTCGTCAGATTCGACCCTACTTGTGAAATCAGACTCCGGCGGATCTGGTGGGCGTGCCAGGAGGTGTGATCCCGGCGTTCACTCCACTGTTGTTTGGCCCACGCGACCCTTTCGGGATGTCCGGAGCGTAGATACCAATAACGTTCCAGGATCAGGGTCCACATGATGAGCAACACGGCAGCGATTCCGTAGAGCACCGGCCCGCCGCGATGGACGAAGGCTTCGATCGCGTACCAGGGTTCCAGCATCAGGCAGACTCCATGGTTTTCTCAGCGCGTTGCGCAACGAGACCAGCGGCCTGTTCTTCGAGAATCTCGACCAGCCCCTTGCTGCGATCGCGCAATACGCTGTGCAGGAAGGTCAGGGGAATCGCGACGATCAAACCCAACATGGTGGTCACCAGCGCTTCCGAAATGCCCCCCGCCATGAGCTTTGGATCACCGGTTCCGAACAGCGTAATCATCTGAAAGGTCTGGATCATTCCCGTCACGGTTCCCAACAAACCGAGCAGCGGAGCGATCACCGACGCCACGCGAATCAACGGAAGCCATCGCTCGATCTTGGGCGTCTCGCGCAGAATCGCCTCGTCCAGCTTGAGTTCGAGGGTTTCGGTGTTGGCATGAGGATTGGCTTGGTAGACCGAAAGCACACGGCCCAGGGGATTGCCCTCGTCGGCGCCATCGGTTTCGAGCTGCGCCTTCATGGAGCGCCCCGCCGCTGACAGCGATGCGTAGCGCCAGACGGAAAGCAGAATGCCCACGATGCCGATCGTGATGATGACGTAACCCACGATGCCACCGAATTGAATCTGCTCCCCGATACTCGGGCGCTCGACTTCCACCGCGAGGATCGCTCCCTTGGCGGGGTCGATGGGCGCGGTGCCCAAACCCGAACGGTGCGCGGCAAAGTTCTGGGCCGCGTCGAGGTATCGCCCGGTGGGTTGGCGCAAGAGTTCCTTGAGCGAACGCGTTTCGGAATCCCACTGCAGGAACCCGTCGGCCGAGAGCGCCGTGAAGGGCCCCACCCGCAATACCTCTTGGTCGACCGCCTTTCCGTCGCGTCCGACCACCGGCGCGGTGAAGCGAACCACCTTGCCGGATTCCGTGGCCTCCTGTTGGATTGCGAACCACAGGTTGATGAGTTCATCGACCTTGGGAAGCGCGCGGCTCTCGGCCAGCTTGGCGAGGTTCGCCTCGCGTCCGGTGTGCTCGGCGCTGACGATGGAATTCTGCACCACGGCGCGCGTGTCGCCCGCCACTTGCCGCACGACACCGAACAACTCGCCCAGGCTTCCCAGACGCTCGGTCAGCTGCTCTTCCAATGCGGCCAGCTCGCGTTCGTTGGTCTGGAAGCTCGCCTCGAGTTCCGTGCTTCGCGCCTCCAGCCGCACGCGTTCGGCCTTGGCCTTCTCGAGGAGACTCGCCTGTCGGTCGCGCGAACCCTTGAACTCCGCTTCTCGTTTCCGATTCAATTCGCGATCGGCGGCTTTTCCCTCGCGAACTTCGCGCAGCAGCACGTCTAGGGACTTGGCGTTCGATTCCACCGGCACCTCCGCGCGCGCAACCGGGGCCAGCAGAGAGACGATCAGGAAGAGGATTACCCGCTTCATTCAACCGACTCCCCAGCCTGCGTGGCCGCCTCGATGGGCAGCCGCAATAGACTCGCTGGTGCCTGTTTGCGTGCAACGCGAATCCCCTGCCGGATTTCCTTGTTGTGACGATCGTCGAGGGAGGCGAACTGTGTTCCATCCCAGGTGCCCGACGCGGCACCATCGAGGGTCAAATAGAACAACGCCACTCGGCCCACGCGCAGCATGTCGACTTCCTGCGCTTCACCAGCGAGTTCGAGCTTCGTGCGATAGCTCTCGATCGTGTGACCAAAGTCGTTCTCGATCTGGAACGCTTCCATCAGACGCCGGTATTTCTCGGCCACGGTCACGTCCGAGCGAAGCAACAAGCCGCGAAGTTTCGTGACGCGCGTCCGGCGTTCTTCCAATAGGAAGGGCACGTCGGCGTCAACGAACGAACCCAACGTTTCTACCATCCGGTTCATGAGCGGCATGATCTCCCGCTCGACGGTGGTGACGCCTTCGATCTCGCTCGCAATGGATGCGATTTCTTCTTCTTGGGCGGTCACGAGTTGCTCGAGCTGCTCGTTGTAGATCCGCAGCGAATCGACTTGCCGCGTTACGCCCCGGTACTCGCCGATCAGGTTGCGGGTTTGGTCCGCCAGCTGGTCGATCTTTTCCTGGGAGGCCACCGCCTCGCGTTGTCCCGCCTGAGCGACCTGAACCAACTCCGCGTAGGGTTCCGCGGATGCGGAAGCGCTGGTCATGGCCAGCGACGCGGCTGCCACAAGGGCAATCAAAACAAGGGGTTGCATGATTTTCTCCTGTCGAGCTACGCCCCGAAAGACGCCAAAGACTAGATCAGACGGACTTTATCACGTTTAACGTGTTTAACGGGTTTAGCCCTTGTCCGGGGGCAAATAGTCCCATATCTACCCCCAGAACACGACAACCAAAGAGCGGGGCCCGTGGGCGCCGATCACCAGGGCTTGCTCGATGTCCGCGGTCTTCGAGGGGCCGGCGATGAAGCAGCCGAAGGCCGAGCGAGACGGATCGAGTACCGCGTAGGCCTCGTGGAGATTGTGGACCAGGGAGTCGCGCCGAACGACGAGCGCCAGGTGCTCCGCCAGGAAACACGCCGAGCGTTCGCTGTCGCTGGGAGCAACCCAGACGGCCCCACTCTCGGCCACCGCGAGCTGGCCCTCGAGCACAGCGAAATCGAGTTCCGCCCACCCTCGTGGATCGGCGGCGTCCCAGGTCGACAGGATTTCGGGCAGGGGCGAAGCGATTTTCTCCGCGTCGCGGAACGGGGCGAGCGCTCCCAGGGCCGCCGCGAGTTCGTCGCGTCCCGCGATCTCGACACAGCTCCCTCCCGCGACCTCCAAGCGTTGCTCGAATTCCCCGAGTGGATCCGCGTACCGAAGGGGGGACCACGCAGCCGCAGCCGGGTGGTGTCGCGGTACGCGGGTCTCGCGGAGTCGTCGGAGGATCGATTCGCGACTAGCGCTCACGTGCGCGCTCCCGCCGGTATCGCTCGCGAAAACTCTCCGACGGGAATTCCGGTAGTTCGCGAGCGATTCCCCAGGTATTGGCCTTCCCGTAGAGCCAGCGACGGGGCAGCCTCCGACCCAGCCAACGGACGAGTCGCCCCGCGGCGGAGTAGAGACCGGGGCGTTCAAAAATGGCTCGGGAAAGTGCCAAGCAGAATCGCTTCCACTTTCCCGTCAGCGCGCGCTCGGTGAGCTCGCCGCGCCAGGCTTTGAGTTGATGGTGCAGCGGGATCGCCACCGGACACACATCCGTGCAGGAGCCACACAGGGTACAGGCAAACGGCAGGCTCGCGTGCCGCGCGGCGTCGCGCACCGGTTCCAGAATCGATCCGATCGGCCCGGGAATGGTCGCCTCGTAGCTGTGCCCCCCGCTTCGCCGAAACACGGGGCAGGTATTCATGCACGCGCCGCAGCGGATACACGAGAGCGCACGGGCGAAGGACGGGTTCGCCAGGGTTTCACTGCGTCCGTTGTCGACGATGACGATGTGGAGTTCGCCGCCCTCGCGGGGTCCGTGAAAATGCGAGGTGTATGCGGTGATGGCCTGGCCCGTGGCCGAGCGCGCGAGCAAGCGGAGGAACACCGCCAGGTCGGCGGTCTTGGGAACGAGCTTTTCGATCCCCATACACGCGATGTGAATCGGGGGCAGCGCGGTTCCCAGATCCGCGTTGCCTTCGTTCGTGCACACCACGATGCCGCCGGTCTCGGCGATCGCAAAGTTGACGCCCGTGATTCCCGCCTGGGCGCCGAGAAATTTCGAACGAAGGTCACCGCGCGCGATCTCGGTCAACCGCGTGGGATCCGCGAGGCCTTTGGGACTTCCGAGATGCGCGTGAAACGTCTCGCCAATCTCTTCCTTGCGAAGGTGGATCGCCGGAAACACGATGTGGCTGGGAGGCTCGCGCCGAAGTTGCACGATCCGTTCACCGAGATCCGTGTCCACGACTTCGACACCGTGCGCTTCGAGCCACGGGTTGAGCTGGCACTCCTCGGTCAACATCGACTTGCTCTTGACGACGCGCGTGACCCGGCGCGTGCGAAGCAGATCGAGCACGATGTCGTTGAATTCGCGGGCGTCACCCGCCCAATGAACCTTCGCACCACTCGCAATGGCGTTGTCTTCGAAGCTCTCGAGCTGGTCCGCCAGGCGCGACAGCGTTTCGCCCTTGATACGCGCCGCTTCGGCGCGTAGCCCCTCCCACTCGGGCAACCCCTGCATCGCTCGATCGCGGCGGTCGCGCACGAACCAAAGCGCCTGGTCGTGCCAACGGGCGCGATCCTCGTTGTTCGCAAACGCGTTCGCGCGTTCAGGATGGGTCACGCGTGGCGCACTCCAAGAGTTCAGCGACATGTCGGAATTCCAGGGGCACCCGCTCGCGGCGAGCCAAGCCTTCCAGGTGGAGCAAGCAGGAAACGTCCGACGAAGTCACGACGCTGGCTCCCGCGCGCTCGTGGTCGCGCAAGCGATCGAGTCCCATCAGGCGCGACACGCCGGGCTCCTCCACGCAGAATGCACCCCCGAATCCGCAGCATTCATCGGTCCGTACGGGATCGACGATTTCCGCGCCTTCGAGATTCTCGAGCAGATTGCGCAGCGGGTCGAACGGATGCCCGTCCCTGCGCTCGGTCGAGCGCCCCTGGCGCAGCTCCCGCAATCCGTGACAGCTTGGTTGAATTCCGATCTTTCCCTGCCAGCGTCCCCGCAATGCAGTCGACGGAACTTCGGTGGCGAGAAAGGCGCTGAGTTCCCGCGTCTTCGCCCGAATCGCGAGGAGCTCGGGCGATACGGGCAACAGGTCCCCGTAGTGTTGGGTTACGGTCGCGACACAACTCGCACTCGGGCACACGATCTTTTCGTAGGGGGCGAAGATCTCGAGGAAGCGCGTCGCCAGGACCCGGGCGTCGCGCGCGCCACCCGAATTCAAGTGCGCTTGACCGCAACAGGTTTGCGCTTCCGGAAAATCGACGTCGAACCCGCAGCGTTCGAGCAGCGCAAGTGTGGCGTGGGCCACGGAGGGCCGCAGTTGATCGACGTAACACGGTACGAATAGCGCGACCCGCATGCTGGAATCTGCCCCTATGAGACGAACGATAATTGGTGCTATGTCCTACGGTCAAATGACCACCCGACGCGCAAGGCGCTTGCTCTGGGGCGCTGCCCTCTTGCTGGTTCCCTTGCCTTACTTCGTGATGGTGCACGGACACGTTCCGGTGGTTCGCATGGGCCTCCTGGGCTGCATCACCATCGCCTATGCGGGTGCCGTCGACGGGTCCGGCGTAGCCTGGCCGATGGCAGCCCTCTTGTGGGCACACGCGTTGACCTACGGGGTATTGCTCTGGGGAGCGGCTGCGCTCCTGGCACGCTTCGTTCCCGCTCGCGCGCGATCCCCGTTCGTCTGGTTCGCGGTCGGATCCGGCGCATTTCTCGCGTTGTACTTCGAGATCTACCACACCCCCTTTGCCGCGGAATCCGCACGAAGTAACTGGCTTGGCCTGTTCCAATAGGGCGTCATCGCTCGCCATTGCCCTCGCGGCGCTCGCCGCTTCGGCCGGGGCCACCCCGTTCGAACGAACCGAAACCCGACAGCCCTGCTCGGACTACTCCGAATCGCGACAACCGTTCTTCGGCGATCTCCACGTGCACACCACCTACTCCTTCGACGCCTGGGGAACCGGAACCCGCAACACCCCACGCGACGCGTATCGCTTCGCCCGCGGCGAAGCCGTGGGCGTGCAACCGTACCGCGCTGACGGAACGCCAATTCGCACGCTTCGACTTCGGCGCCCGCTCGACTTCGCCATGGTGAGTGATCACGCGGAAATGCTCGGCGAAACCGAACTCTGCCGAACCCCCGGAAGCAGCGCCTACGGGAGTTTCGTCTGCGTCCTGCTGCGGCGTTGGCCCGCCCTGGGTTACGCGGTCGTCAACAGTCAATGGGGCGCCACGGCGGGCTCGCGGCGCGCGGACGTGTGCGGCGAAGACGGCGCCGCCTGTTTCACCGCGCTGCAATCGCCCTGGCGGGCCACCCGCGAAGCGGCGGAGGAATTCTATGACCGAAGCGCCGCCTGTCGCTTCACGCCGTTCGTCGGCGTCGAATGGAGCGGAACGCGCGTCGGGATGATCCACCGCAACATCGTGTTCCGAAACGCCATCGTCCCCGCTGCGCCCCCCAACGCAGTAGACCACCGCAACGACGAAACGCGTCTGTGGAAAGCCCTCGAATCCGAATGCATCAACGCGGGCCGGGGCTGCGATGTTCTGTCGATTCCCCACAACTCGAACTGGAGCCGGGGAAGCCTGTTCTGGACCGAAGACCCGTCGGGAAACCCGCTCGACGCCGCGCTGGCCGCAAGGCGCCAGGCCTTGGAACCCCTGATCGAAATCACCCAACACAAAGGCGATTCGGAATGTCGCGCCGGAGGCGAAGACGAGCTCTGCGATTTCGAAACGCCGCCCTTCGCCAACATCGCGGGCCACGCCAGCGCGATGTATCGCAAGCAGGCTCCGCCGCAGGTCTACGTGCGCGAGGGCTTGCTCGAAGGGTTGCGCGAACAGCAACGCATCGGGGTGAACCCCTTCAAGCTCGGCATCATCGGTTCCACCGATACCCACCTCGGAACACCCGGACTCGTCGATGAAGACCAGTTCGTCGGTCATGGGGCAGGGATCGTGAGTGCGAGACTGGAAGTCCCTCCCCTGCCCGACAACCCCTATTGGAATCCCGGGGGCCTCGTCGGCCTGTGGGCCGAAGAGAATTCGCGCGACTCCCTGTTCGAGGCCATGCGAAGACGCGAAGCCTTTGGAACCAGCGGTCCACGCATTTCGATTCGATTCTTTGGCGGATGGGAATACGACGCATCCTTGTGCGCCAACGCGGAGTTTTCGCGCGCCGGCTACGCGGGTGGCGTCCCCATGGGTGGCGACCTGAGCCCGCCGCCGGCTGCGAACCCTTCCCCCACCCTGGCGGTACTCGCGAATCGAGACCCCGGCGTGCCCGAGGCCCCGGGAACCCCCCTGGAACGGCTACAAATCGTCAAAGGGTGGTTGGAAGACGGAGAACCGCGCGAAAAGGTATTCGACGTGGCGATGTCACCGGACCTCGACGTGCGCGTCGACACACTCACCTGCCAAGCGCCAACCCGCGGAGCCAACACACTGTGCGCCGTGTGGAGCGATCCGGATTTCGACGCGAGTGCTCCCGCCTTTTACTACGCCCGAGCGGTCGAGTACCCCACTTGCCGCTGGTCCTGGCGGGCCTGCCTCGAAGCGCAGGTCGATTGCAATTCGACGTTGGGACCGTGGGGCCCGCTCGCCGCGTGTTGTGACGAACGCTTCCCGAAGACCATCCAAGAGCGCGCTTGGACTTCGCCCATCTGGTACACGCCGTAGACCGCGCGCTGGAAACGCCGCCGGTCGCGAAGCGGTCGCTCTACTTTCGAAGAATCGCGCGGGCGAAGCGGCGCTTTCCCGCTCGCACGACATAGGTCCCGGGCGAGAGACGCGCGGCCGGGTCCCCGACGACTTTTGCGTCCACCTGCACACCGCCCTGGGTCACCAGGCGCCGGCCCTCGCTGTTGGATTTCGCGAAGCCCAACTCGCGCAGAATGTCGAGCACCCCGAGGCTGCCCTCGGACCCTACCGAGAAGGACACCTCTTCGAGTTCCTCGGGAACCTCACCGCGCTGAACGACACTGCGGAAATGCTCACGGGCCGCTTTCGCGGCTTCGTCTCCCTGACAGCGCGCGACCAGACGAAACGCCAGTTCGTGCTTGAGCGCCATGGGGTCGCCCTTCCCCTCCGCCACCGCGGAACGGGCTTGCGCGAGATCGTCCCATTCACCCCAGGAAAGAATGTCGAAGTAGGTCAACATCAGCGGGTCCGACACTCGCATGGCTTTTCCGTAGATGTCTTCAGGCGGTTCACTGATTCCAATGGCGTTGCCCAAGCTCTTGGACATCTTCTCGCTGCCATCGGTACCCACCAACAGCGTGTGGGTGACCACCGCCTGGGGGCGTAGGCCGTAGGCGCGCTGAATCTCGCGAGCCAGCAGCAGGTTGAACTTCTGGTCCGTTCCGCCGAGTTCGACATCCGCGCGCAGCGCCACGGAATCGTAGGACTGGGCGAACGGGTACAGGAATTCGTGCACCGCGATGGGTTCCTGGGCGGCGTAGCGCTTGGCGAAATCGTCGCGCTCGAGCAGTCGCGCCACGGTGTAGTTCGAACACAGGCGAATGAAATCCGATGTGGTCATCGGGTCCATCCATTCGCTGTTGAAGCGAATCTCCGCTCGGTCGACGTCGAGAATCGTCCCTACCTGGGCGAGATAGGTGTCGGCGTTGCGTTGGACGTCTTCGGGTTCGAGGGCCGGGCGCGTTTTCTTGCGCCCGGAGGGATCGCCGATTCGCGCGGTGAAGTCGCCGATCAAGAAGATCGGGATATGGCCCAGGTCCTGGAAGCGTTTGAGCTTTCCGAGCACCACCGTGTGTCCCAGATGAAGATCCGGCGCCGAGGGATCCACGCCGAATTTGACGCGAAGGGGGTCGCCACCGCGCACGCTCTCGAGCAATCGGACTCGGAGCTCCGGCTCGCCGATCAGCTCTTCCGCACCGTCGCGCATGATTTCGAGCTGGCGCTCGAGTTCGCGTTCCTCGCTGGCGGTAGCGGGTTTCGGGTTCGGTTGTTTTGCACTCACGTTCGATCGGGAGGGTGCCGGATTAGAGGCAGGTTCGCCCGTCCCAAAGACAGCACGTGGCGACGGCTGGAGTTGCTCCTAAGCGTGGAGGCCTCCGCGCTTCCCCGGATCCGTCGGCATCGTGAAGAAGAACGTCGTCCCGCGCCCCGGTTGCGATTGGACCCAGATCCGACCGCCGTGCAACTCCGCGACCTTCTTGCAGATCGCCAAGCCGATGCCTGTCCCCGAATATTCGCGCTTTCCGTGAAGTCGCTGAAAGATCACGAAGATTCGGTCCGCAAAGGCAGGATCGAACCCCACGCCGTTGTCACGCACCGATAGCTGCCACTCCCCATCGACCTGCCGGACACCGACGTGGATCTCCAACTTGGGATCGCGTCGAAACTTGAGCGCATTCGCCAGTAGATTCTGTAGAAGCTGTGTGAGTTGTGCCCGATCCCCCCAAACCTCGGGTAGCGGATCGCGCGTAATCGCCGGATCCGCTTCCTCGACGGCTGCGCGGAGATTGGCGAGCGCAGAATCCAACACCTCGTCCAGACGCACGTCCTCGAAGGGCTTGTTCTTGGTTCCCACTCGGGAGTACGAGAGCAGGTCATTGATCAAGGCCTGCATGCGCGCCGTACCTTCGGTAATCAGCCCGATGAATTCATCCGCATTCTCGTCGAGCTTTCCCCGATAGCGTTTGGCGAGCAGCGTGGCGAAACTCGAAACGGTTCGCAGCGGCTCTTGAAGATCGTGGGACGCCACGTAGGCAAATTGGGAGAGGTCTTCGTTGGAGCGAACGAGTTCCCCGGTGCGTCGCGCGACTTCCTGCTCCACCAGGACGGAATACCCCGTCAAGGAGAGTAGGAATGCACCCAGAATCGCGGAAATCAGTAGGCCGCCCGCAAGCACCGCCCAGGTGGACCAGGTTCGCGTCGACGCCAGGTATTGATCGGTGGGCTCGATGCGAAGTTCCCAGTTGCGTCCACCGAACTCGAGCACGACGACCAGGGGCGCGATGTTGCTCCGCCCTGACGGAGACGATTCCGAAGTGCCGAAGAGTTGGGCCAACTCCGGTGGAGCGTCCAGATCGACCAGGGAGAGTTCGACGTTTCCACCGTCGAACCCCGCCACTCCGCGCGCCACCATGTCATCGATTCGAAATACACCGAGCGCGAATCCCGCGAGGTTTTGGCGCCGACTCTCGATGGACTCGACGGCTGAGTCCCGCGAGTAGATGGGCAGAAAGACCAAGATGCCGGAGCTCGTTCCCGACTCCTGTATCAGTTGGATACGCGCCGTCGCCACGGGAAGTCCCGAATCCCGAGCCCGCTCGATGGCTTTGCGTCGCGCGGGCAAAGCGGCCAAATCGAATCCGAGCGCCGCCTCGTTGCCTACCAGGGGTTCCACGTAATAGACCGGGAAATATTCGTCCCGATCGGCGGCCGGGACGATTCGGTCCTCGCCATCGCGTTCGCGGAAGCCAAAGTCCGACAGGCCGTCGCCGCGGGCGCGCTCCTCGAAGGCCACCCGCTCTTCATGGGGAACGCGTGGGACCCACTCGATGGCCTGGAGTCCCGTGTGGGTCTCGAGTGCGTGGGCGACGAACAAGCCGAACTCGTCCCGGTCGACCTGCTGGGAGCTGTCGAACAGGCTGCGAATCGAAAACACCAATTCGCGGTCCGCGTGAAGTTCCAATTCGATTCGATTCTGGAGTTCGCTCGCCTTGACGTCGAAGGCCCGCTGAATCTCTTGATTCTCGGCTCGACTCGCGAACACGAACGCCAAGACACACAAACCGAACGCGCCCACGAGGGGGAGCGCCACGTTGATCCGCCGGCGTCTCCACACCTCCCGCGGTTCACCGAAAAAGATCAACAGCAGCGGGAGAAAGACCATCGCACCGATCGAATCCCCGACCCACCAGGTCCAGGCGGTAAAGGGAGCGGCATCGGGCGTGATCGATCCGCTGATCGACAGCACAGAGGTCCCGATCGACGCGCTGACGAGACAGCTCACGGGCCCCGCTAGGACCAAGAACTTGACGACCTCGGATCCGTGCAAGAGAGCCGTGGGGTAGCCAATGCGACTGCGCAGTAGACCCCGACCGATCAAAGCGTGCAGTGCCGCCCCGGCCCCGATCGCCAGCGCAATGCCGACCTTGGTCGCATCGAGCGCCGCCCCGTCCGCCGAAATATTGATCAGCAAAGAGCCCAGGAACACGCCGATCGCCGCGTAGCGACCGATCATCAGCGTGGCCGCCAGCGCCACCCCGGTAGCGGGCCAAACCGCCGTCGCGTATCCGGGCGGAATTGCTAGGGCCAACCCCAGTCGGCCGCCGACGAAATAGGCCGCTGCGACTCCCAGGATCATCAGGATGGCGTGGGGGAATGATGTGGATCGGGCAGGCAATGGGAACTCGCTCCTCAAACCCATTATCGGCGGATTGCGCCTCCGAACGAAGCCTTGCCCGCCATCAAGTACCCACGCATCGCATTCCCTCCTCGCTCACGATGGCGTCGAGGACGCGATCGCGGGGCCCATAGGGTAAATCCACTACCACCTGAAACGCGTATCCGAGGCCGATCAGAAAGGGCGACCCGGGCTCCGATTCCGCGAAGGTCCGATCGTAGTAGCCCCCACCCCGGCCGAGCCGATGGCCTTCGCGATCGAAGCCAACTCCGGGGACGAGCACCACAGCTCCCCCAGAAAGCCGTCTCGCCGCTTTCTGCGCAGGGGGCTCGAACACACCGTGACGCCCCGGCTCGAGGGCTCGCCAATCGATCAGCTCGACAAACGCAAGGTCCCCTTCCGGGCGACAGCGGGGAAACAGCGTCGGGACGCCGCGCTCGCGCAAGGCGGTGAAGATCCCGTCGGTGGGAAGTTCGTTTCCCATGTGGGCATACAGGGCAACTTCCGTCGCCGCGCGGAATTGTGGATTTTTCTCCAAATGCATTCGAACTGCGCATGCCGCGGATTCGGCTTCCGCCGGGGTTACCGCATTTCGCCGCTTCAGCAGCGTCGCGCGCAGGCTGCGCTTGCGCGCCGCGAGCGTTTCGTCGCGGGCTCGCGGGGCGCTAATGGGAAGCGGAGGAGGCGGTGGCGGATTCCACCAAATCGGCCAGGTCGCGGATGCGTTCGGGTTCGATTTCGAGACCTGGAGCGGGCAAGCCCCGGCCTTCGCGGAGCGCGAGCAGTTCGTTCGCCAGATTGAGGGCCGTCAGCACCACGACGTCCATGGTGTCGATGGTCGTGGTCCGGCTGCGGATTTTCTGGATCATTTCTTCCAGAAACTGAGCGACGCGTTGAACGGCTTCGTCATCGCCATCGCTGCGGACCCGGTATTCATGCCCCAGGATTTGCACCGTCACCGAGCGCTTCTCGCTCATGCTTCTTCCTTGGCGGCGGCGAGTTCTTCGAGCTGACCCACCTGAGCGATCAAGTCGTCGAGGCGCTTGCTCACGTCTTGGCGACGTTGGTTCAGGTCCCGGATCTGCTCGTCGAGCGCACGGATGCGCTGATCCTTTTTCTGGACCGCAGCTTGCAGATCGGCATGGGAGCCGACGATTTCACGGTGCTGATCGACCAGTTTACGAACCGCGTTTTCGAGACGCGCAAACTCATCGGCACTCGGGCTGTTCACGGACTTGTTCGGAGAAATGGTTATCCCCCCCATTTCACAGGCAGATCCTACCGGGCAATGGATAACCACTCAAGCGCAAACACAGAAACAGCGTTAGACGTGTGCGGCCCGAGCCTGGAGTCGGGAGCGACCCATCAGGTAATTGTCCACCGCGCGCGCGGCTTCGCGGCCTTCCCACTGGGCCCAGACCACGAGCGATTGGCCTCGGCGACAGTCTCCGGCGGCGAAAACGCCCGGTTCGCTGGTGACGAACTCACGCGTATTCGCCTCGACGTTGCCTCGGCCATCCCGGCGAACCCCCACTTCTTCCACCAAGCCCGTGTGGACCGGGTGCACGAACCCCATGGCGAGCAGCACGAGATCCGCTGGCATCTCGAACTCGCTGCCGGGCACTTCCGACATCGGCGGGCGTCCGGAAGCATCCGGCTCGCCGAATTCGACCCGAACACCGTGGAGGGTGTCGACGCGACCGTTTTTCCCGGTCAAGCGCTTGGTCAGCATGGCGTACTTTCGCTCTCCGCCCTCCTCGTGGGAACTCGAGGTCCGGAACATCAAGGGCCATTGGGGCCAGGGCGTCGAGTCCGCGCGTTGATCCGGCGGCCTTTCCAACAGCTCGATCGAAGTCACGGATGCGGCGCCGTGGCGGTGAGAGGTGCCGATGCAATCGGAACCCGTGTCGCCGCCTCCCAGAATCACGACGTTCTTTTCCGTCGCAAGGATGTCGGCGGCGGCATCCAGGGAATCGCCCGCGCCCCGGCGGTTCTGCTGGGTGAGAAATTCCATGGCAAAGTGAACACCGTCGAGTTCGCGCCCTTCGACGGGCAGATCGCGCGGTACTTCCGAACCCAGGCACAGCAACACGGCGTCGAAATTCTGGCGAAGCTCGCGGGCGGAGAGGTCTACGCCGACATGCACCCCGGTCTGGAACGCAACGCCTTCTTCGCGCAGCTGTTCCAGGCGCCGATCGATGATCCATTTCTCGAGCTTGAAATCCGGAATCCCGTAGCGGAGCAGTCCACCGATGCGGTCGTTCTTTTCGAACAGGGTGACCGTGTGTCCCGCCCGGGTCAGCTGCTGTGCGGCGGACAGGCCGGCGGGCCCGGATCCGACGACGGCTACGGAACGTCCGGTGCGGCGCTCGGGCTTGCGCGCCTTGACCCAACCCTCCTCCCAACCGCGCCGAATGATCTCCCATTCGACTTGCTTGATCGTGACGGGCTCCGCATTGATGCCCAGGACACAGGCCGCCTCGCAGGGTGCCGGACACACGAGCCCGGTGAACTCCGGGAAGTTATTGGTGGAGTGCAGACGCATCAAGGCGTCCTGCCACTTGTCTCGGAAAACCAGGTCGTTCCAATCGGGGATGATGTTTCCCAGCGGGCAGCCGTTGTTGCAGAAGGGAATTCCGCAATCCATACAACGTGCCGCTTGGGTCTTCACATCCTCGACCGGCGGGTCCTGTTGAACTTCGTTCCAATCCGCGAGCCGATCTTCGACCGGTCGGTAGGAAGTGTTCTTGCGATCGTATTCTAGAAATCCGGTGACTTTACCCATCGCCCGTTCCCGCCTGGAGGCGCGCTTCGTGCGCCAGCTTCAGATCCTTGGGGAATACCTTCACGAACTTCGGCGCGAAGGTATTCCATTTGCGTAGTACTTCATCCGCGCGTGTGCTGCGCGTGTATTGAAAGTGTCGGCGCACGAGCCGCTGCACCCGGTCTCGATCCTCGGCATCGAGAGGTTCGAGATCGACCCGATCGTGGTTGACTTGATTCGTGAACCCGCCGTCCAGATCCAACACGTAGGCAAAGCCGCCGCACATACCGGCCCCGAAATTTCGCCCGGTCGGACCGAGGACCACGACGTTTCCGCCGGTCATGTATTCGCAACCGTGATCCCCAACCCCCTCGACCACGGCGTCGGCACCACTGTTCCGGACGCAGAAACGTTCGCCCGCCAACCCCTGGAAGTAGGCCTCGCCCGACGTCGCTCCGTAGAGCACCACGTTGCCCGCAATGGTGTTTTCGCCGGGTTTGAAATCGCAATCTTCGGGAACGCGAACCACGATCTTCCCGCCCGAAAGCCCCTTGCCACAGTAATCGTTGGCGTCACCGGTGACCGTGATGGAAATCCCGTTGGTACAGAAGGCACCGAGACTTTGCCCCGCGGACCCGGTGAGGTGGATGTCGATCGTATCTTCCGGCAATCCCGCATCGCCGAATTTCAGCGACACCTCGGAACCCAAGATCGTTCCCACCGTGCGATCGGTGTTGTGGATCGGCAACTCGATGCGCACGGGCTGTTTCTTCTCGAGGGCCGGCGCAGCGAGCTCCAGGAGTTTCATGTCGAACACCTGGTCGAGTCCATGATCCTGTCGGCCATTGTTGTACAGGGCGTGGGGAACGTCGGGCTTGTGGAGCAGCTCGGAGAAATCGAGTTGTTTGGCCTTCCAATGGTTGCTGTTCGGATCGAGCTCCAGGCGGTCGACCTGCCCGATCATCTCGTCCATGGTCCGGTACCCGAGCTTCGCCATGTGTTCGCGCACTTCCTCGGCGACGAAATAGAAAAAGCGCACGACGTGCTCCGGGGTGCCGGCAAAGCGCTTCCGTAGCTCTTCGTTCTGGGTCGCGATTCCCACCGGGCAGGTGTTCAGGTGGCAAACGCGCATCAGGATACACCCGATGGCGACCAGGGGGGCCGTGGAGAAACCGAATTCGTCCGCCCCCAAGAGCGCAGCAATCGCGACATCGCGTCCGGTCTTGAGTCCGCCGTCGGTTTGAACCCGGATGCGCCCGCGCAAGTCGTTCAACACGAGGACTTGCTGGGTCTCCGAAAGGCCGATTTCCCAGGGAAGGCCGGCGGATTTGATCGATGCTTGGGGCGACGCGCCGGTTCCGCCGTCGTGCCCGGAAACCAGGACTCCGTCCGCCTTTCCCTTGGCGACGCCGGCCGCGATCGTTCCCACCCCGGTTTCCGCCACCAGCTTGACACTCACCCGGCCGTAGCGATTGGCGTTCTTCAGGTCGTAGATCAGCTGGGAGAGATCTTCGATCGAATAAATGTCGTGGTGCGGCGGCGGCGAGATGAGGCCCACGCCCGGTGTCGAATGGCGCGTCTTCGCGATCGTCTCGCTCACCTTGTGGCCCGGCAGCTCGCCCCCCTCACCGGGCTTCGCCCCCTGGGCGATCTTGATCTGGATCTCGTCGGAGTTGACGAGATACCAGCTCGTGACGCCGAAGCGCCCGGACGCGACCTGCTTGATGGCACTGCGACGCAGGTCACCGTTCGCATCCGGCGTAAAGCGATCGGGGTCTTCCCCTCCCTCGCCGGTATTGCTCTTGCCTCCAATGCGATTCATCGCAATCGCGAGCGTCTGATGGGATTCGATGGAGATCGAACCATAGGACATGGCGCCGGTACAGAAGCGCGCCATGATGGCTTCGATGGGCTCGACTTCCTCGATGGGAATCGGCTCTGGTGCGTACTTGAAACGCAGCAGACCGCGCAGGGTGCACAGACGCTCGGCGTCCCCGTTGGCAGCTTCCGCGTATTCTTTGTAGTTCTCGTAGCTGTCCTGGCGAACTGCGTGTTGAAGCTTCGCGACGGAATCGGGATTGAAGGTGTGGGCTTCGCCGCGCAGACGCCATTGATAGAGGCCGCCTGGATCGAGTTCCGGATGGGTGAATTCATCGCCGGGGAACGCGCGTTCGTGGCGCATTCGCGCTTCGGTCGCGAGCGTGTCGAAACCGACGCCCGACACCCGGGACGCCGTGCCCGCAAAGCAGCGCTCGACCAGACCGCGATCCAATCCCACAGCCTCGAAGATCTGGGCTCCCCGATAGCTTTGCAGCGACGAGATCCCCATCTTCGCCATGGTCTTGAGCAGGCCCTTGTCACAGGCCTTCAGATAATTCGCGTAGGCGACTTCCCGATCCATCTCCTCGGGAACGAACACCGCTTCCTCGAGAATTTCATCGATGGTCTCGAACGCCAGATACGGATTGATGGCTCCGGCGCCGTAACCCACGAGCAGGGCGAATTGCGAAACGTCACGCGCCTCACCGGTTTCGCACAAAATGCCACAGCGCGTCCGCAATCCTTTGCGCACCAGGTGATGATGCACTGCACCGGTCGCGAGCAACATCGGAATGGGCGCCAGCTCCGGCCCGACGCCGCGATCCGACAGGATGACGAGATTGACCCCTTCCCCCACCGCGGCTTCCGCATCGGCGCACAGGCGGTCGAGCCCAGCCCGCAGGCCATCGCCCCCTTCCGAGACTTTGTAGAGCGCCGGAAACGTGCGACAAGCGAATCCCTCGGCATCCAGCGCGCGAACCCGTGCCAATTCTTCGTTGGTGAGAATCGGACGGTCGCAGCGCAAGATGCGCGCGTGCTCAGGCGTTTCTTCCAATAGGTTCTTTTCGGATCCGAGGGTGGAGAAGAGGGACATCACGGGTCCCTCGTTGATGGAATCCATCGCCGGGTTGCTCACCTGGGCGAACAGCTGCTTGAAATAGCGATAGAGCATCTGCGGGCGATCCGAGAGACACGCCAGGGCGGCGTCTTCACCCATCGATCCGATTGCCCACTTCGAAGTCGTCACCATGGGGGCAATCAGGAGTTTGACGTCCTCCATCGTGTACCCGAAGGCCTGCTGCAACGCGAAGCGTTGGGATTCTTCCAACGCCGGCGGAACGTCGCTCGCCCCCGGTAGATCCTTGAGGCGTACACGATTCTCTGCGACCCATTTCGCATAGGGGCGACGCGCGATGTAGTCGTTCTTGATCTCTTCATCCTCGATGATGCGCCCGGCCTCGAGATCCACCAGGAAGATCTTGCCCGGGTGCAACCGACCCTTCTGCGCGATTTGATCGTTGGGGATGTCGAGTACACCCACCTCGGAAGCCATAACGACGAGACCGTCCTTCGTCACCACGAACCGGGAGGGCCGCAGTCCGTTGCGGTCGAGTACCGCGCCGATCTTTCGCCCGTCGGTGAACGCGATGGAGGCGGGACCATCCCAGGGCTCGAGCAAGAACGAGTGGTACTCGTAATAGGCGCGCAGCTCATCGCTCATCTCATCGTGATTCTCCCAGGCCTCGGGAATCATCATGAGCATGGCTTCGGGCAGCTCGCGACCCGACAGACAAAGGAATTCGAGCATGTTGTCGAACTGGGCGGAATCGCTCGCCTCGCCGCGCATGACGGGGTAGAGCTTCGCGAGATCTTCGCCGAACAAATCCGAACGCAGGGTGCCTTCGCGGCCCTGCATGTAATTGCGGTTTCCCTTGATGGTGTTGATCTCACCGTTGTGTGCGAGGTAGCGGAACGGCTGGGCGAGATCCCAGGCTCCCAACGTGTTGGTGGAATAGCGCGAGTGAACCAAAGCCAGTGCGGATTCCACGGCCGGATCGACCAGATCGCGATAGAAAGGTTCGATCTGGGTCGGCATCAACAGGCCGGTGTAGAGCAACGTCCGGCTCGAAAGGCTCGGGACGTAGCAGAACGCTTCACGCGTCTGGCAGGTTTTTTCGAAACAGCAGCGAAGGACGTAGAGCTTGCGCTCGAATTCGTCCTGGGAAAGCCCCTCCCCCGCGGCGACGAAGGCCTGCCGCAGCGCGGGCATGCAATCGCGCGCCACATAGCCGATGGCCGTCGGATCGTGGGGAACATCGCGCCAACCGAGGAACCGCTGGCCCCCCGAGGCGACGGCCTTTTCGAACTCCGACTCCTGCCAGACTCGGTCTTCCGCATTCTGGGAGAGAAACAAGATGCCCGTGGCGTATTGGCCTTCGGGAGGGAGATCGATTCCCAGCTTCGTTGCTTCTCCGCGTAGGAATCGATCGGGGATCTGAATCAGGATACCGGCACCGTCTCCGGTTTCCGGGTCGCAGCCACAGGCCCCGCGATGCTCCAGACGCTCGAGCACGACGACGCCATTGTGGACGACAGAGTGGGACTTCTCTCCGTGGTAATTCGCCACGAAACCGACGCCGCAATTGTCGTGTTCGTGGGCGGGGTCGTACAGACCCTGCTTTTGAAGTCCGGGACGATCGATCATCGCTCGCGCCCTCCTAGGCGGAATGGGTTCGCCGCATCGGCTTCTTCGGTCGGGCTCGGCGCCCGGGCTCCTTGGGAGCGTCGGCGTCGACCGGTAGCGGGATGCGGGGGCTTTCGGTCAGCGTGGAGAAGACGACCATAGTGTCCGTCGCTCCCACCCCATCGATGCAGCGGATCCGACCGATGAGATCTTCCAGGCTTTCCGTGTTTTTGGTTTTGACCTTGAGCATCAGAGTATGGATGCCCGTTACGTGGTGGCATTCGAGAACTTCGCGCAGGGACGCAATTTCGCGCGCGAACGCGTCGATGCTGCGGGGATGGTGGGTCGATACCCCGATGAAGGCCGTGATGTCGCGCCCCAAACTCCGCGCGTCGAGCAGCGCCGCGTAACCGCAGATGACGCCCGCTTCTTCGAGCTTGTGAATGCGCTCGACCACGGACGGAGCCGAAAGCCCCACCTTCTGTCCGATGGCGGCCAGCGACTGCTTGCAGTTCTCCTGCAGCAGATCGAGGATGCGGAGATCGATCGCATCCCATTCCGTTTCAGGGGTTTCGTACTTCACGAATGGGCTCAGCGTTTGGGTTTCAGCTAATTTCGTTAGGCCAAACAGCGATTTGGCCAAAGAATTACAGCAAAATCAACGAATTAGTCAAGAAATGCCAGGTTCGAGGATTTTCCGTAGGCGATCCGGACAGTTGGTGAAGATTCCGTCGACCCCGAGGTCGCGGAGCGCCTGCATGCGCGCGGGATCGTCGACGGTGTAGACGTTCACGCGGAACTCCGCTGCGTGGGCGGCCTCGACCCACTGCGCCGTCGCCATGGAGTCGTGGGGATTGATCGCCTCCGCGCCGACCGACCGGGCGCGTTCCAGGTTCTGCGCATCGCTGCCGCGGCTCGCCAGGACCGCGATGCGGGCCTGCGGTGCGCGCGCACGCAACTCCCGCAGCAGCGTGTCGGAAAAGGAAGAGAAGAGCACATCCTCGAAGCCGCCCGCCTTCTCGACGGCGGCGACACTCCGCTCGACCAGCCCCGTGTAGTCGCGCTTGGGATTGCGCTTGAGTTCGAGATTCATCGCGATCCGCCCGGCGAACCCGGCGAGGAATTCCCCCAAGCTGGGAATGCGTTGGCCATCGCCCAGATCCAATGCCTTCAACGCGTCGAGGCTGGCGTCGCTCACGGCCCCGGGCCCCCCGAAGCGCCGCAGGTCTGCGTCGTGAACCAGGACCACATCCCCATCGCGGGTCGGATGAAGGTCCGTCTCGATCATGTCTGCCCCCAGCTCGACCGCAAGCTCGAACGCGGGGATCGTGTTCTCGATGCAGTACGCGGAAGCCCCGCGATGCGCGATGACGAGCACGCCCCCTAATCCTCGATCCAGCCCCGGGACCGCTCGACCGCCCGTTTCCATCCGGCGTACAGGGAATCGCGCTGATCGACGCCCATGGAGGGCTCGAATACGCGCCCTTTGCCCACGGCTTGTTCGAGTTCCGCCGCATCCTGCCAGAACCCCACCGCGAGCCCCGCCAACGCCGCGGAACCCAAGGCCGTGACCTCCAACATGTCCGGTCGACGCACGGGGACGCCCAGGATGTCGGCTTGGAATTGCATCAGGAAATCGTTTCGGCAAGCGCCGCCATCCACGCGCAGGGACTCCGCCGCAATGCCCGAGTCCGTTGCAACACACTCGGCGACGTCGCGCGTCTGGTACGCGATCGCCTCGAGGGTGGCGCGAATCAGGTGTTCTCGGGTCGTGCCGCGCGTCAGCCCGACCAGGGTTCCGCGCGCCCGCTCGTCCCAATAGGGTGCACCGAGCCCGACGAAGGCGGGCACGAGATAGACGCCGCCGGTGTCGTCGACGGACCGGGCCGCGGCCTCGGTCTCGTCGGCACTCGAGATCAATCCGAGCCCGTCGCGCAACCACTGAATCGCCGCTCCGGCCACGAAGATGCTGCCTTCGAGGGCGTACTCCACGCGTCCCCCGATCCCCCAGGCGATGGTGGAGAGCAGGCCCGTCTTCGACCGGGGCAGCTTCGTGCCCGTGTTCATCAGCAGAAAGCAACCGGTACCGTAGGTGTTCTTCGCCCGCCCGGGCTGGCTGCAGCCCTGGCCGAACAGGGCCGCTTGCTGGTCGCCCGCCGCACCGCCGATCGGAATCTCCGCACCCAACTCCGCGGCGGCAGAATTTCCGAATATCCCGCTCGAATCGCGAACCTCCGGCAGAAGCGCGCGCGGAATGTTCAGCGCCGCCAGCAGCGTGTCGTCCCAGTCGAGGGTTTCGATATTGAAGAGCATGGTTCGCGACGCGTTCGAGTATTCCGTCGCGTGGACCCGCCCGTGGCTGAGCTTGTAGATCAGCCAGGTGTCGACGGTGCCAAAGGCCAGCTCGCCGCGTTCCGCGCGCTCCTGGGCACCGGCTACGGCGTCGAGAATGAAACGAATCTTCGTGGCCGAGAAATACGCATCGATGACCAGCCCCGTGCGCGTCTTGACTTCGTCATCCAGTCCGCGACTGCGCAATTCGTCGCAGATCGGTGCGGTTTGCCGCGATTGCCAGACGATGGCGGGGTAGATGGGCTCGCCGGTCTTGCGATCCCACACCAGGGCGGTTTCGCGTTGGTTGGTGATCCCCAGAGCCGCAATCTCCGAAGGCGCGGCACCCGCCTTGGCGATCGCACCGCGTGCGGCGCGAAGCTGGCTGTCCCAGATCTCGCGGGGATCGTGCTCCACCCAGCCGGGCTTGGGAAAGTGCTGTTCGAATTCGTATTGATCGACTCCCACGACGTTTCCGCCGTGATCGAAGAGGATCGCGCGCGACGAAGTCGTTCCCTGGTCCAGCGCCATCACGTACTTCAACAGAATCCCTCCTTGAAGAAGCGCTGCGGAAACCTCGCCCGTCTATTCGTCGAACAGCGCTTCGAGGTATTCGTCAGCGGAGAAATCGCGCAGATCCGCGATGGATTCTCCCACGCCGACATAGCGCACGGGAATCCCAAATTCGTCCGCGAGCCCCACCAGAACGCCGCCCTTCGCGGTCCCGTCGAGCTTGGTGAGCACGAGTCCCGTCACACCGGCCGCTTCGGTGAAGACTCTGGCCTGGGAGATGGCGTTTTGCCCCGTGTTGGAATCGAGAACCAGCAGGGTCTCGTGGGGCGCGTCGGGCATTTCTTTCCCGATCACGCGCACCATCTTCTTGAGTTCGTCGATCAGCGGAACCTTGGTCTGCAGTCGCCCCGCGGTATCGATGATCGCCACATCGGCGTTTCGCGCGCGGGCGGCTTTGACCGTATCGAACGCAACCGCCGAAGGGTCTCCGCCGGATTGACCCGACACCACGTCACAGCCGACGCGCTCCGCCCAGACGCCCAGTTGTTCGATCGCCGCCGCCCGAAACGTGTCCGCCGCACCGAGCACGACTTTCTGACCCGCTTGCGTATAGCGCCCGGCGAGTTTTCCGATGGTGGTGGTCTTCCCGGCACCGTTGACGCCGAGCACCAGGATGACGTGGGGTTTCCCGTCGACGGGCAAGCGGTCCGGGGGTTCTACGCGCTTCAGCTTCTCGCGAATCGCCGCCCGCAACACTTCGCGCAAACGCGCGAGGTCCGCTCCACCCGCTTCCTTGCGAACACGCTGCAACAGATCGTCGGCGGTCTTGACGCCCAGATCCGCCGTGAAGAGAAACGCTTCGAGCTCTTCGAGAACGTCGCCTTCCAGCGAGCGCCCTCCCACGAGGCTCGAAAGCCGCCCAATGAAGGCTTCGCTCGTGCGCCGCAGCCGATCGCGCAAACGCGCGGGCGGTTCGGGTTCGGGTTCGGGCGCAAGCTCGACTTCAACTTCGGGCTCGAGCGCAGGCTCGACTTCGGGTTCGGGCGCAGGCTCGGGGAGCCGTGCAGGCACCGCTTCCGCGGGCTCGGCGGCGACGGCTTCGATCGGCGCTTCCGGCGTTCGCGGAAGCTTGCGGGTGCGGTGTTTCGGCTTTCCGAGGGCCGGTTCGCGTCGAATCAGGTCCGTCAACAGCGCGAGCAGAATCGGAACCCCGAGGAACGCGCCCACGGTGAGCATCGGATCCTCGCGCATCCAGCCCGTCAATGTTTCGATCAGTTGCGGCAGGAAGTCCATCGCGGCGCAGGATAAGCAACTCGGCGACGACACGCCCCTCGGGTGGATCGGTGTCGATGGTCCAGGGAAAAGAAGATCTCTGCGTGTGGGGAAACGGGTCGACGTCCCCGAGCGCTACGCCGCGCGTTCGTCCCCGGAGTCGTTGAGTTCGACGGAGACCATTCGGCTCACGCCTTTGCTCTCCATCGTGACGCCGTACAACACGTCTCCACATTCGATGGTGCGCTTGTTGTGCGTAATGAGGACGAATTGAGATTGTTCCGACATCTCGCGCACGATCTCGTTGAAGCGACTGACATTGGCGTCGTCGAGCGGCGCGTCGACTTCGTCGAGCAGGAAGAAGGGCGACGGGCGCACCTGGAACAAGGCGATCAAGAGTGACAGGGCCGTCAGCGTCTTCTCGCCACCGGAGAGTAGATTGACGTTTTGCAGCCGCTTGCCCGGCGGCATGGCCATGATCTCGACACCGGCTTCGAGAATATCGTCGGCTTCGGTCAAGGAAAGACTCGCCTTGCCGCCTCGAAAGAGCCTTGGGAAATTGGATTGGAAGCGTTCGTTCACGGCCTCGAAGGTTTCGCGGAAACGCTTGCGGCTCGTACGATTGATGCGATTGATGGCCTCGCGCAGGCTCGCCAAGGTGGTTTCCAGATCTTCCTTCTGTTCGGACAGGAAGCGGAACCGCTCGGACAGTTCTTCGTGTTCCTCGATGGCTCCGAGGTTCACTTCGCCCAGCGCATCGAGCTTCTTGCGGAAGTCCTCGAGCCGCGCCACGCGTTCCTCGCGCGGCAGGGCGATGAGTTCGAGGAGCGTGCGACGATCCCGAACCGTCGCCGCGGCACCGCCCTCTTCTTCTTCATTCTCCTCGCCCACGATCACCACGATTTCCGATTCGCCATCCGCTCCCACGACAGCCGGCACGGCTTCGGCTTCGCTCGGCGCCGCCGCCGCATCTTCCGGGTCCTCGATCGGCGGTTCCCACTGGGCGAGATCCACGGACCAACGATCCCGGATCGACGTGTCGAGATGCTCGAGCCGAAGCTCGGCCTCGCGCACGGTCAGTTCACAGCGGCCCGATTCTTCGCGGCGGCTCGATGCCTTCGAACGTCGATCGCGCACCGCATCTTCGAGCTCGCGTACTTCCGCGGCCTGGCGCTCGTAGGAATCGCGCTTTTCTTCGTTGGTCTGACGGGCGGCTTCCTCGTCGCGCAGTTTCTGAGCGAGCGCGCTTTCCGCCTCTTCGGAGGAGCGCAGCAGCTGTTGGGTGCGCGCCTCGGCGTTCGCGATTTCCTGATTGCGGCGCTCGATCCACTGCTGGGTCTCGCGCACGGAAGTTTCGGCCCGCGCGCGGGTTTCCAACAAGGCGTCGCGACGCTGAGCGCGGGCGGCGTGTTCGATGCGCTGCTCCGTCACGATCTTCTCGAGGCGTCCCCACTCGCGGTCCGCGGACCCGATCTTCAAACCCAAAGCGTCGAGTTCGCGCTGCAACTCGGCTTTTCGCTGTTTTCCGGCTTCCAGCGCTTCCGCAATCTGCTGGCGATCCCGATCCATGGTTTCGGTCTCGCCCACCAGAACCGAGCGCTCGGCAGTCCGCTCTTCGCGCACGTCGCCGATGGATTTCACGCGCTCCCGCGCGCGTTCGAGATCTTTTTCGTGATTCGCGACGGCGAGCACCGCCGTGTGGTGGCGGTTCCTCAGGTTTTCGACTTCGTCCGCCGCGCGCTCCATCCGCGTTTGCCCAGCGATCGCGGCGGTCTCCGTCGAACGCACCTGGGACTCGAGCTCCTGGACTTCGGTCTCGAGCTCGCGTGTCTCGCGTCGGCGCGAGAGCATGCCCGATGCGGGGCCTCCGCCCCGGATGACGCCGTCGCGGGAGAGTACGTCGCCCGCACGCGTCACGAACGTGGCGGGAATCTTTCCGTGTCCGTAGATCTGCACCGCTTCCGCAAGATCGTCGACCAGATTGACTCCACTGAGCAGAGAGTGTGCGATTTCTTCGAAGCCTTCGCGCACGCGAACCCGTTCCAAGAGCGGCGAACCCAGCGGAACGAATCCCAGGGTCATTTCGTCGCGTTCGATGGGTGCGACGAACACACCGCGGCCAGCATCCGCCTCACGCAAGGCCGCAAGCGCTCCCAGCGCACCTTCCGCACGATCCACCACCAACGCTTCGGCGCGATCCGACAGGACCGCCTCCACGGCGGGCTCGAACTCGGGGGCCACTTCGAGAACGTCGCGCACCAAGCCCCGCAAACCGGCGCTCGAATCCGCGGAATCCCGATTCAGGAGAAAGCGGTTGCCCTCGCCGACGTCTTCGTTGCGTTCGAGCAACTCGACCAGGGACTGCAATCGCGCGCGGCGCGCTTCCCAACGCTCGCGCGCCGTGCGTGCGGTTTCCGTCGCGACGACGGCTTCTTGTTGGGATGCGCGGTGCCGCTCGAGCCCCTCGCGGAGAGAGCCCATCAGGCGATCGCGCTCGGCCAGGAGATTCTGGAGGCCGCGTTCGAGGTTGTCCTGCTCGCTGCTGACGCGCGAAGCTTCGGATTGCTGGACTTCGAGCATCTCGTCCGTGGTGCGAAGTCGCGTCGCCACTTCCGCGCGTCGGTCTTCGAGGGTGGCGGCGCGATCTTCGGCCCGGGCGGCGGCGGTCAAGATCTCGACCAGGGCCTGGTTGGCGGTTTCACGTTCGGCCTGAATCTCGCGCAACTGCTCGGCCGCCGCAGCGGCTTCGGCTTCCGCCGCGGCAGTCCGCTCGGCTTGGGAAGCGAGCTGGCTCTCGACGGATTCGAGGGACGATCGAACTTGCTCGTGCTCCTCTTCGGCGGCCTGGAGTTGCTGGTGGAGCTGGGTCAGCTCACCGCGGCGCGACGTGTTGGACTCGGCCAACGTTTCGCGCTCGCGCTCTTCGAATTCGATCTGGCTTTCGAGTTGCTTGATCTCGGTCCGTAGGTTGTAGAGCGATTCGCTGCCGGCGTTGAGCACCTTCTCGCGCTCGGCCAGCTGAAGGCGATGCTGCTCGAGGGCCAACTCCCGTTCGGAGAGTTCCAGTTCGAGGGCCGCGGCTTCGTCCTGAAGCTCGTCAAAGCGGCGCTGTGCGCCCGCAACCTCTTCCAGGATGTCCTTGCGCTGGTCGCTCGCCACCGACAGGTCGAGCCCGCGCATGAACTCGCGCAGGCGCTTGTAGCGGGCGGCTTTCTTGGCCTGTCGTTCGATGGAATTGATCTGACGCCGGATCTCACCCAGCACGTCCGAAACCCGAACCATGTTTTGTTCCGTCGAAGCAATCTTGCGTTCGGCTTCCTGGCGACGCGCTTTGTATTTGCTGATGCCCGCCGCTTCTTCGATCAAGACCCGGCGATCTTCGGGCTTGGCGGAGATGATGGCGCCGATCTGGCCCTGCTCGACGATGGTGTAGCCCTTGGTCCCAATCCCGGTGTCACGGAAGAAATCGTGAATGTCCCGCAGGCGGCAGGGAACTTTGTTCATCCGGTATTCGGATTCACCGCTCCGGTACAGGCGCCGGGCGATCTGGATTTCCGTGAAGGCGGCCAGCGATGCGGGGGCGGTGCCGTCGCTGTTGTCGAAGGTCAAGACGACCTCCGCCATGCCGACGGGCGCCCGGCCCTCGGCGCCGGCGAAGATCACATCCTCCATCCCCTTGCCGCGCAGACGCCGGGGAGACTGCTCCCCCATGGCCCAGCGAACCGCGTCGACCACGTTGGATTTACCGCAGCCATTCGGACCCACCACGCAGGTGATGCCGGGGCGAAAATCCAAGACCGTGCGGTCTACGAAGGATTTGAATCCAGATATTTCGAGAGACTTGATCCGCACTGGAACCCCAGGACGAGCGGTTTCAGCAGGAGGGCCACCCTTAAGTACCAAGCCCCCCGGGAATTGCAAGGTTTGACGCGGGTTTTCGTCCCGCTAGCGGGGGACTCCCCCCGCCCCGGAAAAACAAACCCGCCGCCTCGGCGCTCCATCGACGCGAGTGGAAAAACCCACTACTCGACCCACCATAGCGTGAATCACGGACCCGGAGCGAGCCCAAAAAGACCCTGGCCGGAAGACGCCACCCGGTCAGTTTCCGCCGCCAACGGCCTGGCTGCGCGCGGCGTCCGCGCGGGCTTGCGACTGATATTGCAGCCGATAGAGGCGCGAGTAGACGCCGCCTTGCTCGAGTAGCTCCTCGTGCGGTCCGCTCTCGACCACGCGACCGTGGTGCAGGACGAAGATCCGATCCACGTCCTGAATCGTCGACAAACGGTGGGCAATCACGATGGCGGTCTTGCCCTCCATCAGCGCGCGGACGCCCTTCTGGAGCAGGTTCTCGGTTTCCGTATCGATGGAACTCGTCGCTTCGTCGAGCACCAGCACATCGGCGCCGTGAACCAGTGCGCGCGCGAAAGAGAGCAGCTGGCGCTGACCCGCGGAAAGGTTGGTGCCTCCCTCCCGCAACAAGGTCCCGTAGCGGTCCGGAAGTTTTTCGATGAAATCGTGCGCGCCGACGGCACGGGCTGCCCGCTCGACGGCATCCGGCTCCACATCCGTGCGACCCAATCGGATGTTTTCTTCGATGGTTCCCGCAAACAAGAAGACGTCCTGCAGCACCATGGCGATGCGCTGGCGAATTTCGGATTGGGGAATGGCGGAAAGCGCGACGCCGTCGAGTCGGATCTCTCCGCGCTGGGGGTGATAGAGGCGCGTCAGAAGCTTGATGACCGAAGTCTTGCCGGCACCCGTCGCCCCCACGAAAGCCACCCGCTCGCCCGGAGCGACCCGGAACGACAGATCGTGGAGCACCCACTCTTCGTCGCGATAAGCGAAGTGAACGTCTTCGAACTCGACGCCCCCGCGCCGCTCCCCCGCCACCGCCGGTGCAGTGGCATGGGCCTCGCCGTCCTGAATGTCGGGCGTGGTGTCGAGCAGCTGAAAGATCCGCTCGGCACTCGCCATCGACGATTGCATGACGGAATACTTGGCCGAAAGATCGCGCAGGGGCAGAAAGAAACGCCGCATGTAGTCGATGAAGACGTAGAACGTCCCCGTCGACGCGACCCGAAAACCGTAGCCCAGGATGACCGCCACCGTGAGGTTCTGGGCGACTTCGACCGCGGAGAAGAGCCCCGCGTCCCAGCGGTTCGAACGCTGCCAGGCGTCGCGATTCAATCGATTCATCTGGTCAAAGTCTTCGAAGTTGCGCGCTTCGCGGGTGAAGAGCTGAACCACCTTCATGCCGGTGATGGTCTCCTGAACCATCGTGTTGATGCGGGCGATTCGCACGCGCGTCTCGCGAAACGCTTCGCGGACTTTCAGCCGGAAGATGACGGCGACCACCACCAGCAAGGGCACCACGACGAAGGTAAACAGCGCCAAGCGCCAATTCACCAGGAACAGGACGATCGCGAAGCCCACCATTTTGAAAACGTCGGTGAACAGCGCCACGATCCCGGCGGAGAACATCTCGGCGATATTCTCCGCATCGTTGGTGGCGCGCGTCACCAGACGGCCCACGGGGTAGCGGTCGAAGAACCCGAGATGCAGGGATTGAATGTGGCGAAAGACGTCGCGCCGCAAATCGCGCACGGCGAGCTGACCCGTCCACGACATCACGTAGCTGTTCAGAAATTGCAAAGCCGTCATCAACAGCATGGTGATGACGTAGATTCCGGCCAACCAGAGAATGGGCGCGACGCCGGCGGGCGGGTCGAGCCACAGCTCGAAACCCGTGGCGGCCAAAGGCTCCACGTCGGCGGGTGCAAACACGCGATCGAGCCCCGTCTTGATGATCCAGGCGGGCACCAACTCGAGCACGAACAAGGGGAACACCAAGGCCAGGTTCATGAGCACCATGGGCCAATAGGGCTTCACGTATTGCCAGACGCGGCCCAGAAGTTCGGAGTCGTAGGCCTTGCCCAGTTCCTCCTCTTCGTGAATGGAATTCGCTTCGCTCACGCCACCGCCTCGAGCTCGTCTTCGAGGGCCTGTTGCCGCGCCAAACGGGAGTAGAAGCCGCCGGCCAGCAACAATTCCTTGTGCGTGCCGGTTTCCGAAATATTGCCCTCGTCGAGCACGATGATCCGGTCGCAATCGCGCACGCTGCTGATGCGGTGCGAGACGATCACCACCGTGCGACCGTCGAACATCTCGCGCAAGTTGCGCTGAATGGCTTCTTCGGTCTCCGCGTCGACACTCGACAAGGTGTCGTCGAGAATCAAGATCTTGGGCTCGAGGGCCAGCGCGCGAGCCAAGGCCGTGCGCTGGCGCTGTCCCCCCGAAAGCATGACGCCGCGCTCCCCAACGAGGGTGGCGAGGCCGTGGGGGAGCTCGGCCAGATCTTTGGTGAGATGTGCGCGAAGCGTGGCCTCCGCCACGCGCTTGGGGTCGGTGTCCGGGAGGCCGAAGGCGATGTTGTCCGCCATGCTCATCGAAAACAGAAACGAATCTTGCGGCACCATGGCGATGTTCGAACGCAACGTCTCGATGGGGATCCGGTTGATTTCCATTCCGTCGATGAAGAGTTGACCGTCTTCGACTTCGTAGAGGCGCGGAATCACCGATGCCAATGTCGTTTTGCCGGACCCTACGGGCCCAACGATGCCCAGAGTCGACCCCGCGGGTACCGTGAGGTTCAAATCCACGAGCGCCGGTTGCCGCTCGCTGCCGGGGTAGTGGAACGTCAGCCCTCGGAATTCGATTTCCCCGGCGAGCGAATCGACGCGCAACACGTCGTCGCGATCCGCGATGGACGGCTCGACGGCCAGCACTTCGTCGATGCGCTGCATCGCAGCGGCACCGCGCTGAACCAGTGCGAAGGTCCACCCCATGATGAACGTGGGAAAGGTCAGCTGGTAGATGAGCAGGCTGAACTCGAAGAAATCGCCGGTGGAAAGCCGACCCGCCGCCACCTTGTTTCCGCCGATCCACAACACGAGCAACATCCCCGCCATGGGGAGCAGGCCCGTGATCGCCGGCATGGCACTCATGACGCGCACCAGGCGCAGATGGCTCGTGAACAAGTTCTGATTGGCACCCGAAAAACGCCGCTCCATCACCGGCTCCATCGCGTAGCTCTTCACCACGGCGATTCCGGAGATGGTTTCCTGCAATTGGTTGGACAGTTCACCCAGGCCTTCCTGCACCGCGATGCTCCATTGGTGCATGCCGCGCCCGAAGCCGCGCGCGATGAAGAGGAACAGCGGGTAGGGAAAAATGACCAACAGCGCGAGCTGCCAATCGTTGGCGAGCATCATGCCGAAGGCACCGAGCAGGAGCAGCGGTGTCTGGATCACGGACAACAGGCCGGGCCCCAACAGCAGGCGGACGGAATTGAGATCGTTGACACAGCGACTCATGAGGTCGCCGGTTCGCCAACGGAAGTAGAACGATTGGGGAAGGCGTTGGAAATGCGCGAACAGATCGTTGCGCATTTCGTATTCCACCTGGCGCGCGGCGTTGAAGACGAAGACCCGCGACACGTAACGCAAGCCGCCCGATGCGAGCCCCACCAACGCCAGGGCGATGGCGTAATTGAGCACGCGGTCGTCGCTCTCTCCGGTCGCGATGGCGTCGACGGTCTTCCCCGTGAGGTAGGGAACGCCCAGGAAGGCACCCACGTAGATGATCGTGATCACCGCCCACAAGCTGTAGTAGAAGCGTTCGGCGCGGATGTAGTGGGAGAGTCGGGAGATCGCCGCGCGGACCGAACCGCGCCCCTCGCGCTGGCCCGCGATGTCGTCGGCGGCGCTCATCGCGCGTACCAGCTGGCTACGCGCTGACGGTCGAAGCCCAGGCGCCAAGCCACCAGCGCCACCGCGTTGCGGTACCAGGTGGCCAACACGCCGGCCTCGGTGTAGCGACGCGCGGAAGTCACCACCGCGGCGTCGAGCAGAACGAATCGACCGCGTCGCTTCAGGGCCTGCACCAAATCCAGGTCTTCCATGATCGGTACTTGGGGAATTCCACCCATGGCTTCGAGGGCACCTCGTCGGACAAACAGCGCTTGATCGCCGTAGGGCAGACCCAGGAGGGCGATCCGTAGCCGGACCCCCCACTCGATTGCGCGCAGCCCCGGGCTCGTCTCGTCCAGTTGGAATCCAAAGGCCCCGCCCACCACATCGGGATCCGCCAGGGCGGTGCGAACCGAACCGTCGAATCCGGGGGGAAGGTGTGTGTCGGCATGCAGGAACAAGAGCGCCTCGCCGCTCGCTAGTGCGACTCCGGTTGCGAGCTGTCGGGCGCGCCCACGTGCACACGATACCACGCGGGCCCCCGCTTGTGCCGCGCGCTCGGGCGTCCCGTCCGTGCTCCCACCGTCCGCCACCAGGATTTCCACGCCCTCGGCCCGGGCGCTCTCGATCGCGGCTTCGATCCGGCCGGCCTCGTTCAAGGCCGGAATCACGACGGAGAGCGTAAGGGGGGGCACGGCGGAAACTTAGCCCACAGAGAAAGAACCTCGGATTCTCAATTGACCTGCCCGTCGCTCTCCCGTATCCATGCTGCGTGGCTGGAAAACACCCCCCCAAGGCTCCGGCGCCGAGCGCGCCGAGCTACGCCGCTGCTGGCGTCGATCTCGACCGCGACGAGGCCTTCATCCAAGAGGTGAAGGAGATCGCGCGCAGCACCTTCCGACCGGAGGTGCTGTCCTCGATCGGTGGCTTCGCGGGGATCTTCAAGGCGCCGGACCGTTTCGAAGATCCGGTGTTCGTGGCCGGCGCCGACGGCGTCGGAACGAAGCTCAAGCTGGCCGCCGAGTTGGGCCGCTTCGACACCGTGGGCATCGACTGCGTCGCCATGGTGGTCAACGACTTGATCGTCCAGGGCGCCGAGCCCCTGGTCTTCCTCGATTACCTCGCCATGGGCGACCTGGATCCGGAGCGCGCCGCCGAAGCCCTGCGCGGCATCAGCGAAGGTTGCCGGCGCGCGGGTTGCGCGCTGCTCGGCGGCGAAACCGCGACCATGCCGGGGATGTACAAAGCCGGTGAACTCGAACTCGTCGGGTTCGGCGTCGGCGTGGTCGAACGCTCGCGCGTGATCGACGGATCGAGTATCGGCGAGGGAGACGCGCTGATCGGTCTGGCTTCGGGCGGCGCCCACAGCAACGGTTACAGCTTGATCCGTCGCATCGTCGATGCCGGGATCAAGGCAGGCAACCTGGACTTGCGCGCCGAGGACGAAACCTTGAACACGTCCTGGGCCGCAGCCCTGCTGGCGCCGACGCGAATCTACGTGAAGCCGATCTTGAACCTGCTGAAAGATTTCACCCTGAACGGCATCGTGCACATCACCGGCGGCGGATTCGAGGGCAACCTGCCGCGCATTCTCCCCAAGGGTGTCCGCGCCAGGCTTCACCGCGGCAGCTGGCCGCGCCCCGCCATCTTCGACCTTCTGCAACGCCGCGCCGAGATCTCCGATGAAGAAATGCATCGGGTTTTCAATTGCGGCATCGGCATGGTGCTGATCGTTCCCCGCGAACAGGCGCCGGACGTATGCGAACGCCTCCAGGGCCTGGGCGAGCGTTCCTACCGGATCGGCGAGGTGGAACGGAAGGCTCCGGACGACGCGCCGCTGCTTTGGGCAGAGGCGCCCCAGAACGATTGATGCGCGAACTTTCCCCCCAGCGCAGCCAGGCGCTTCGAGCGCGGCGCTGGGATGCCATCGTGCTGGGCGGGGCGCTTCCCGGATTGGTGGCCGCGGTTCATTTGCGCATGGCGGGCCTGCGTGTCCTCGTGGTCGAGGAAGCCATGGCACCGCAGATCTTCCCGGGCCTGCGCGAGCCCTTCTGCATTCCCGCCGGGCGCGGCGAAGTCTTCGACGCGTGCGTGGCTGCCCTGAGTCTCCCCCTGGTCGAACGGCGCCTACTGCGCCGACAACCCATCGCCTACCAGGTCGTGCTCCCGGACGCGCGGGTCAATGTCGGCGACCCGGCGACCACCACCGATGAATTGGTCGCCTGGGGGCTCGCCAAACCCGAAGCCGCGCGCAGCGCCCTCCACGGGATTCGCATGGCGTCTCAAGCGGAAGCGGCTGCCATGTTGTCTTCGCCCTGGGTGCGCGCCGGCCGCACCCGCGGACGCGTGCGGCGCGAGCCGCCCGGTTCCAGGCACGGACGCGGCTTGCCCGCGGACGTGATTCGCCCGAACCCGGCGCTTGCCAAGTGTTTCGACGCCCAGGTGCGTGCGCTTTCCAACCTCGCGACCCTCGCGCCGCCGCCCGAAGGGCGCGCGCGACTCCTGGGTGCAGCCTTGGGAGGGGGCTTCGTTTTTCCCAACACCGCCCACACCGTGCGGGACCTTCTGTTGCGCCGCATGGAGGCCCAGGGCACTGACCGCAAGACCCTCGCCAAACGCTTCGACCTCGTCACCTGGGAGCGGGAAGCGGGCATCAACGCCATCGAAACCGG
>JAJDAL010000031.1 GCA_029261875.1 Deltaproteobacteria bacterium | reverse complement strand
CCGGTCAAGTATCCAACACCGACACGCAAAAGGACTTCACCGTCGTCAAATTCTCCGGAACCGATGGCGCCATACTCTGGGGCACGAGCGTCAACGGAAGCGCGGACCTGGCGGACGAAGCCTTCGCCATCGCCCTGGGGAGCGACGGGCATCCCGTGGCCGCGGGCGTCCTCAACCGAACCGACACGGACCGGGATTTCGCGATCCTCAAATTCTCCAGCTCGACCGGTGCCGAGCTGTGGCGCGCGGTGTTCGACGGGGACGGCAGCGACACCGTGGCGGAGTTCGATCGCGCGCTCTCGGTCGCGGTCGACGCCGCGAACAACGTGGTGGCGGCGGGTCAGCTGCGCGATTCCGGCGGCCAATTCAGCGACCCGCCGAGCGACTTCTTCGTCATCAAGGTTTCGGGCGCGACCGGAGACGAACTCTGGCGCTACGAAAAGAGCGGAACCAACTCCTTCAGCGATATCGCCACTGGCGTGGGGGTCGACGCCACCGGGGATGTGTTCGCCGTGGGGCACCTTCAAAACTCCGGCACCGGCGACGACCTCGCGGTGGTGAAGCTCGACGGCAGCGACGGCAGCGAGCTCTGGCTCAAACAATTCGACGGCACGGAGGCATTCGAATTCGATCGCGGCCTGGCCCTCGCCATCGACGCAAACGGCGACGTGGCGGTCGTGGGAAACCTCGAAAACGATGGCACCGAGAGCGATTACTCGGTCATCGTGCTCGAAGGGAACGACGGGTCCCTGCGTTGGCAGAAAGACCTCGACGGCACCGCAACGGGCTTCGAGGACGCCGACGAGGCCAGCGCGGTCGCCTTCGATGGGAACGGCGACGTCGTCACCGCCGGGCGCTTGAGTAACGACGGGACGGAATCGGATTTCGCGACCATCAAGTTCGAAGGCGAAAATGGGGATGTCGCGTGGCGCCGGGAAATCGACGGCTCCGCGACGGGCTTTTCGGACTTCGATCGCGCCCGTGCCGTCGCGGTCGATTCCAATAACGACGTCGTCAGTGTCGGAGACATTTCGAGCGAGGAATCGGGAACCGATTTCTCCGTAGTGAAATACCGCGGTACCGACGGGTTCGAGCTTTGGCGCACCGATATCGAGGACAACCCCGTAGGCTTCGACAGCGCCAACGACATCGTTTTCGGTTCCCCGGACCCCATCGTCGTGGGCGAAATCGATAGCAACATGGGCGTCGTCAAATTGGTGGGAGACGACGGCAGCGACTTCACGAGCGGCGACCCCTGCGGAGAAGACAACGATCAGGACGGCGTAGGCGACCTCTGCGACAACTGCATGGAGCGCTTCAATCCGGTGCTCGGAACCATGGGACAACCGTCCCGGGAGAGTTACCAGACCACCACCGGTGGTCAGCTCGACGACGACGCCGACGGCTTCGGCAACGCCTGCGATGCCAAGTTCGGCGACGGAGGGCAAGTCGTCAGCGGAATCGACCTGGCGGAACACGTCGCTTCCTTCAACAAAGACCGATCCGGCAACGATTGCGGGACCGACGGCCAGAAGAGCTGTGCTCAATTCGACCTCGACAACGCCGGACAGTTCATCGGTGGCAACGATCTGGTCCTCGGGCGCCAACTCTTCAACTCCGCACCCGGTCCAAACTGCCCCAACTGTCCGCTCGCATGCGAGGGACCAGCGTGCTAGGCCTTCCGGGACCCGGGTGAGCCTTCCTGAAAGGAAATCAACGATGCGACGCAGCATGCAGGTGACCGTTCTTTGGCTGGTGGTGCTTGCGATTTCGGCACCCGCAACCGCGGAAACGCCCGTGGAGGGCGTAACCGTGTCGCCCGACATCACGATCGATTTGAACGGAACCACCGTCGATGACGACGCGGCCGCAGACGATGAATTCACCGGCACGGTCAATGCCGTCTCGCTAGGGGGCGCAGTGCCGGCGGCAGCGGATCTCAACGCCTACGCGGTCGCATCGAACGGCGACCTTCTGCTCTCCTTCGATATCACGGTGGATCTCGGCGATGTCGTGGCCGCTCCCTCCGACGTGGTTCGCTTCGACGGAAGCACTTTTTCGATCGAATTCGATGGCAGCGCCGAAGGCATTCCCGCGGGAGCCGTCATCGACGCCGTAACCCGGGACGGCGACGATCTCGTCTTGTCCTTCGACGTCAGCGTCGACCTCGGGTCGGAAGTCGCCGACGACGAAGACCTCGTGCGCAATGACGGAAACGCACTCTCCCTGTTCTTCGACGCTTCGGACGCTGGAATCGCGGGCGCCCTCGACCTCGACGCTGCCGACATTCTCCCCAACGGAAAACTCCTCGTTTCCTTCGACGGAAGTGGTTCCGTGGATGCCATTTCCTTCAGCGACGATGACATCCTCGAGGTCAACGTCGACGGAAGCGGCTGGGAACTCGCCTATCAACCGACGGCACAGTTCGCGACCTGGGCCCCCGCGGACCTGAACGCACTCGCCGCCATCAACGACGAAGATTCCGACGGCGTTCCCGACAATCGCGACAACTGCCTCGGCGTATTCAACCCCGCCCTCGGCACCTTGGGCCAACCCGCTCGCGAAACGTTTCAAACCACCACCGGCGGGCAACTCGACGACGACGCCGATGGCTTCGGCAACCTGTGCGATGCGAAATTCGGCACTGGCGGCCTCGTCGTCGGCGGAACCGATATCCTCGAACAGCTGTCGTCCTTCAACAAAGCGCGCTCGGGCACCGATTGCGGATCGACCGGCGACCAGATCTGCGCCCAGTTCGACCACGACAATGCCGGTCAGTTTCTCAGCGGCACGGATCTCAGCATCACCCGCCAGCTCTTCAACGCACCCCCCGGACCCAAGTGCAACGCCTGCCCGACGGAGTGCATCGGGCCCAACTGCTAGTCGGCTGACCCCTCGGCCACCCGACGCAGCACGCGTATCCTCGCCGCAAGGAGGGTGACCCTCGGTCACCCGACGCAGCACGCGTATCCTCGCCGCTATTTCGCAAGGCAGCGTCTCGCGCGATTTCCCCACGGCAGCACGGTCAGCTCATTTTCCAATCCGACGCTGACCGCACCATCTCGGCCCGTCCACCAAAGGGTTCCGCCTCGCATCCGAACGCGTTTCACCACCGCGGGGTGCGGCATCGGAAATCTTCCGTAACACGGCGCGGTCACGACCAGCACGCCGGCACCCACGGCCCGGAGAAATGCGTCGCTCGATGACGTTTGGCTTCCGTGATGCGAAAGCTTGAGCACGTCCGCCGTCACCCCGCCAGCGCGCAGCATTCCGCGCTCCCCGGGACCCTCGAGGTCCCCGGGCAACAAGATCCGGCGACTCCCGATCGAAATGCGCAGCACGAGGCTTCGATCATTGCGGGAGAGCGCCCCGGAACCCGGCAACGGCGGCGGCCAAAGGGATTCCACGGACAGCCCGCGTCGGCGCCAGGGGGCTTGCCCCTGTCCCCGTTCGACGATCGCCAGACTCCGTTCACGAACCGAGGCGCGGAAGGAATCGAATCCCGGATCCTCTCCACCCCCGTAGGGAATCCAGACCTCGCCCACGGGCATCGCCTCGAGGACAGCGATCAGTCCACCCCAATGATCGCGATCGGCGTGGGTCGCCACGACGAGATCGAGCCGCTCGACCCCGAGCGCGCGCAACGCGGGTACCACCGCCCGGGCCCCGAGGTCGATCCCCCCTTCGCGTGCGAACCCTCCGTCGACCAACACCGCACGATCTTCGGCTTCAATCAACGTCGCGTCGCCGTGTCCCACGTCGAGGAATACGACTCTCGGCGGTTTCGGTAGGGATTCGGAAATGGGCAACACCGTGAATCCGATCGCGACGGCGGGCGCGGCGATCCAGCGAATCCAAGCTCGGCGTTGGAGCAGGACCGCACCCACCCCGAGGCAGACCAGGCTTAGGCCCAACAACGAGGGCGCCGGAGCGACGTGAAAGTGCGGGATTCGGGACGTTGCCTCCGCAACGAAATTCAACGTTGCGGAGTGGAGAAACAGCGCTGCGTCCCACACCCCGTCCGCCGGCCCCCCACCCATCAGTGCCCGAGCGGCGAATCCACACAAGGCGGTCGGAAGCAATACCGCCGCCGTCCAGGGAACCAGCAGAAAATTGAACAGCAATGCGAAGGGCGCCGTGTTGCCCAACGACAGTGCCGCAAATGGCGCCGTCACCAGGTACGCAACCGCGGAACCATCCAACATGGACGCCGCGCGCCGCATCGGAGCGCGGAAGCGATTCTGCCCGTGCATCCGAGCCACAAACACCAGACCGCAACACGCTGCGAAGGAAAGTTGGGCACCGGGCATGAAGAGCGCTCTCGGGTCCTGGCTCAGAATCAGGAGTGCGGCCAGCGACAGCGCACTCGCGGGCTGGGCTCGCCGCTTCCAAAGCGAACCCAACAGCAGCGCCGCCACCAGAATCAGGGCCCGGCGCACCGGAACCCCGAATCCCGCCGCCAACGCGTACGCGCCGCTCGCCGCCAGCGCCCCGGCCGCCGCCCAGGGTCGGGGATCCACGCGACCCGCAATCCCGCACACGTCGAGCAAGAACCGCTGAATCAGGAAGAACGACACGCCCGCGACCCAGGCGATGTGGAGACCCGAGACACTCAGCAGGTGCGCGACACCCAATTGTGCAAATCCATCGCGCGTCGCTTGCGCGAGCCCGCTTCGCTCCCCAAGTACGAGCGCGGTCATCAACCCAACGCCCTCCCCTTGGTTGGAAACCGCGCGTAAGGCGCGTTCGCGAAGCGCTTCGATCGGGCGGAGCGGAAGCCACCGCTCCCGCTCGCTGATTCGCACGGCCAGGCGCGGATGCGCGAGTCTTCCCTGAGCGCCGATCCCCAAGCGCCGCACGCGACGCAACCATTCGTTCGTTCCCGGATTTCGAAGCCCCGCGAACGGTCGAAGCCGGACCGCCAATCGCCAACGCTCGCCGGGTAGCGCCCCGAGGCGCACTTCGGGTTCTTCAAACGAGTCGAGATCGATCCGTAGCCGCCCGGGAATCGGGCGCACGGCGGGGCTGGCCGCTCGAACCGCATCGAGTTCGAGCCAGCTCCCGGCAGCGGTTCTCCCCCGCTGGACCACCGTCCCCTCGATCCGCGCGTCGAAAGGCACAACCCAATCCCAGCCACCCCCCTGCGCGCGCGTCGCCATCCCGAATGCGCCTACCGCCCCCCACAACCCCAGCGCGGCAAGTACGCCCGCGTTGGGGCGCGATCGAACGACCATCAGCCCCCCGGCCGCTCCACACCCGGACACCAACCAGACGTCCGGTGCAAACACACCATGCGCACCCAAGGCGATCCCTACCCCGTGGGAGAGAGCGAGTGCGGGCAACAGAAATCGAGTGGGAAACGATATGGCGAATCACGCCGTGGACCGGGAGCCGGAATCTAGCGCAGGGGCGATGGGACGAAATCGACTGGCGACGGTTCGTTGCTCGGCATCGCGACGCTCGCAGACGGGAATCGCCTCAGTGGAGGCGTTTCTTACCCGAGGGCCTGTCGCTGTCTGGAGATCGCTCCTTCAGCGAGACCACCAGGGCTCGCAGTACATCCATGTTCTCTTCGAGCTTGCGAAGCTCGGACGTCACGCTGGAAAGCACGCGGCACAGCTCGTCCTTGGGCTTTCGCTCCGGTTTGGATCCTGCAAAGGGCGCGGCGTTCTGCGTCAGGCTCGCGCCGGTCAGCAACGCCTCGTACACGTCCTCGCGGTCGCTCGACAGCGCGGCTTCCAGGGGAGCTGCCAGTCGCAAAGCCACACTCTTCGGAACCCCCCTTCGCTCCAGATCCTCGCGAATGCGACGACAACGGCGGGCGTGGGCGTCTTCGCGAATCTCGGCGCACCGATCCCGGGGCGGCTGCGATTTCGGGCGATCCTGCATGGGCGACGAGAGAGCAAATCCGGTGCCACGCGAAGACCGTGCGCAAGTTCCCGCGGATCCATTGGGATCCGGTCCGTTTTCGGAGATTCCTCGAGAATGCCCGCGACGGCGAACCGCCGCCCGAAGACCCGCGAAGTTCCCTCGGACGGAACCCGGGCTTCGTCTGCGGCCTAGTCGCGCCAGCTGGCGGGAACGCGGGCGCGATGGGCTTCGAGTTCCAGCTCTTCGAGCTGACGTGCCAGACGCCGATTCTCCTTGTCGAATTTATTTCCCACTCCGGATTGACGCGCGCGGGCTTCGATCATCTCGAGCTGGGTCATGCGCATGCGCAAGTTCGTGAACTCCGAGCGCCATTGCGCTTCGCTTCGACCGCCGCGGATCAGGCCACGTTCCTCGAGGTCATTGTGGGTCAGCGTCACGATGCCGTTGGCGGCGTCGATGTTGTAGTTGAAGCGGTTGAAATAGGACAATCCGAGGAGTCCGCGCTCCATGGAGTCGCTGATACTTGCGCTCACGTTCTCCACCCGAGCCCCACCGAGATCCACGGATCGAAGCATCACGACCGGTTGCTCGATCATGCCATTCGCGGTCGAGTAGACCTTGGTCCGCGTATCGTCATCGATTCGCAGATGCAGCTGATCCGCCACGGACCGCGGAATCACGACGTCGGTCGCGCCCGTGTCGATCAGAAAGGGCGCGATCACGTGCTGATTGAGGCGCACGCGAACCATCATGCCCGTACCCGCGCGCTCCACGGGAATTCGATAGGTCTTCGGTTCCGGGGCGGTCGTCGCCTTCGCGACACTCTCGGTTTTCGGCGTCTTGGGGTGTTTCCTCGCCCACGCCTTCGCGCCTTTGCGTGCGTCTTCGCGATGCGCCGGCGGAATCCGATTGAGGTCCTGGGTCATCCGAACGGTGCCGGACTCATCGGTCCAGCGATAGATCTCGGCCGCCGCCGGAACGCCCAAGCAGAGCGCCAGAAGCAACAGAATGCCAATCGATTTCCGCACAGAAGACTCCTTGCCCCACTGCGCGGCATCGGCCCATTCGAGACCACTCTTTAAAGAGACTCCCCAGCACGCACTTCGCCTGCCCCCCCCTTGCGCGCTGGTTGCCGTTCGCCCGCGGCGCCTGGGGCCTTCGCCCGAGGCCGGAAATTCAGGCGTTTTCGTCGCTCTCCACCTCGGGTTCCACCGCAACCGCTTCGGCTGCGCGGAGAAACCCGAAGATCGTCGCCGCATCGGCCTCCGAGACCCCCGTCACGCCCGCCAAGGCCTCGGTCGATGCATCGCGTACCGCGCGCAGCGAACCCAACTCCCGCAACAGTGATTTGCGCTTGCTGGGACCGATGCCCGGGATCTCTTCGAGGATCGACATCAATCCCACCCGCCGGCGCAGTGAGCGCTGGAACTCGATGGCGAAGCGATGGGATTCGTCTCGGATTCTTTGCAGCAACAAGAGTGCGCGCGCGTTGCTGGGGAGGTTGATGGAGTCCTTGCGGCCCGGCCGATACACCCGCTCCGCCTTCAAACCGCCGGAGCGCCGAACGCGCGCATGGGGACTCTCGGAGTCCCTTTCTTTCGCGATCCCCGCACATTCGAGCGACAATCCGGCATCTGCCAGCGCCGCGGTCACCACACCCAACTGCCCCTTTCCGCCGTCGACCATCAGCAAATCCGGCAGCGGTTCGCTGTTGCGCTTGGCCAAGCGACGACCGATCACCTCCCGCAGGCAACCCACGTCGTCACCGGCCGTCATCTCGCGAATGCGATAGCGGCGGTAGTCGGATTTACAGGGTCGCCCGTCCTCGAACACCACGCGACTCGCCACCGCGAACGTCCCCGACAGGTTGGATACGTCGTAGCACTCGATGCGCCGCGGCAAGACCTGCAGGCCGAGCTTCTCCTGGATCTCTTCCAGCGTGCCCTGAATCGCGTCCCTGGAATCGAGTCGGCGCGCGAGTGACAATTCGGCATTGGATTCCGCCATGGCGAGTAGTTCGCGCAGCGCTCCGCGTTGAGGCTGCCGCAACACCACTTTTCTTTCGCTGGCCTCACGCAGCATGGCGAGCAACGCACCATCGTCGGAAAGATCGCTGGGGCACAATATCTCCGCTGGAATCTGACGACCCTCGCGGATGTCGTAGTACTGTCCCAAGAACGACGACATCAACTCCGCATCATCCAAGCGCACGTCCGAAAACGCGTAATCGGCCGCGCCGATCACGCGACCGTCGCGCACGTGAAGCACCTGGATCTCCACTTCCCCCTGCAGCCGCGCCAGGCCGAATACGTCGCGATCCACCGGGCGCTCGGCGATGATCTGTTGCCGCAGGGCCGTGTACTCCACCGCGGAAATCCGATCGCGCAAACGGGCTGCATCTTCGAAGCGCTCCTCCTCGGCCGCTTTGTCCATGCGGGCCGTCAGGTCCTTCAACAGATCGTGTGTCTGCCCCTTGAGGAACAGCGCGGTTCCGCGCACGAGTTCGGCATAGGCGTTCTCATCCACCAGTCCACAGCAGGGACCGGAGCAGCGCTTCATCTCGAATTCGATACAGGGCCTTCCGCGGCGGGCATAGTCGCGAAATACGTTGTCGCTGCAGGAACGCAACGGAAAGATCTTTCGCAAATTCGAGATGGATTCCCGCATGGCGATGCTCGACGTATAGGGTCCGAAATACTGGGCACCGTCCTGGGCGAAGCGCCGTACCTGCGTCAGGCGCGGCCACGTGTCTCGGGAATCGAGGCGCAGGGCAAGGTATTGTTTGTCGTCCCGCAAGCGCACGTTGAACATGGGCTTGTGTCGCTTGATGAGCTCGTTTTCGAGCAGCAACGCGTCCTTCACATTGGGCGTTACGAGGACTTCGACGTCTTCGGATCGCTCGACGAGCAACGGAATGCGCAACCGACCGTCGGCCCCCGGTGAGAGATACGAACGCACGCGCACGCGAAGGTTCTGGGCTTTCCCGACGTAGAGCACCTTCCCGCGAGCGCCTCGGAACAAGTAGACCCCCGGCTCCGTGGGCAGACTCTGGGCGCGCTCGGCGATGTCCACGGGAACGGCTTCAGGTATGTCGCAAACGCTCGGCTTCGAGCGTTTGGATCCGGTCCCGCAAGTCTGCGGCCCGTTCGAATTCGAGTTCCTTGGCGGCGGCCGCCATCTGGCGACGTAAGGCATCGATCAGTTCCGGAATTTCGTGCAACGGGATCTCGGACTCCGTCTTCTTCGTCTTTGCGGGGACGGTGTGATAGTCCTTTTCCCAGATGGAATCGCGCAGACTCGAGATCCGTTTCACGATGGAGGTCGGCGTGATGTCGTGCTCTTCGTTGTAACGCGCCTGGATTTCCCGGCGGCGACCGGTTTCCAGCATCGTTTGCTGGATCGAATTCGTCTGCTTGTCGGCGTAGAGAATCACGGTTCCGTTGACGTTGCGCGCCGCGCGTCCAATGGTTTGGATCAACGAGCGCGTAGAACGCAGGAAGCCTTCCTTGTCCGCATCGAGAATCGCAACCAGGGACACTTCGGGAATGTCGAGTCCCTCGCGGAGCAGATTGATTCCCACCAGAACATCGAACACCCCCTCGCGCAACTCGCGGATGATCTCGGTTCGTTCGATGGTCTGGATATCTGAATGGAGATAACGCACGCGGACCCCGAGCTCGCTGTAGTACTCCGTCAACTCTTCGGCCATGCGCTTGGTGAGGGTCGTGACCAGCACCCGATCGCCGCTGGCCACACGGATGCGAATCTCCCCCAACAAATCGTCGACCTGTCCGCCGGCCGCGCGGATTTCGATTTGCGGATCCATCAAGCCCGTGGGACGGATGATTTGCTCGACGACGACGCCCCCACATTGCTCGAGTTCATAATCCGCGGGTGTGGCAGAAACGTAGATCACCTGCTTCACGCGTTCGGACCATTCGTCGAACCGCATGGGGCGGTTGTCGAGGGCCGAAGGCAGCCGCCAGCCGAACTCCACGAGGGTTTCCTTGCGCGCGCGATCGCCGCGATACATCCCACCGATTTGGGGAACCGTGACGTGCGATTCATCGAGCACCAACAGGTAGTCGTCGGGAAAGTAATCGTAGAGGGTGTAGGGACGCTCGCCTTCGGATCGACCGTCGAGCCAGCGCGAATAATTTTCGACCCCGTGGCAGAAACCCATTTCCTCGAGCATCTCGAGATCGTACATGGTGCGTTGTTCCAGGCGCTGCGCTTCGAGTAGCTTGCTCTCGCGATCGAAAAACGCCAGGCGTTCCTGGAGTTCGCCGCGAATGCCCTCGACCGCACGCTTGAGAATCTTGTCCGTCGCCACATAGTGGCTTGCCGGATAGATCATCGCGCGCTTGGGCCGTTGTAACACCACACCCCGCAACGGATCGATCTCCGCCAGATTCTCGATCTCGTCACCGAAGAACTCCACCCGGATGGCGCGTTCGGCCTCGTACTGGGGAAAGATCTCCACCACGTCGCCGCGAACCCGAAACGTGCCCCGATGGAAATCGAGATCATTTCGCTCGTACAACATGTCGACCAGCTGACGCAGCAATTCGTCACGCGAAAGATTCATGCCCGTTTCCACGTAGGCGTGCATCGAGCCGTAGGTTTCGGGCGCGCCCAAGCCGTAGATGCACGAGACACTGGCGACCACCAGCACGTCCCGGCGCGTTAGGAGCGAATGGGTGGTGGAGTGGCGCAGCTTGTCGATCTCATCGTTGATCGACGAGTCCTTTTCGATGTAGGTGTCCGTCGACGGAAGGTAGGCTTCGGGCTGGTAGTAGTCGTAGTAGGAAACGAAGTATTCGACCGCGTTGTTGGGAAACAGCGACTTGAATTCCTCGTAGAGTTGAGCCGCCAGGGTCTTGTTGGGCGCCATCACAAGCGTGGGCCGGTTGAGGCGTTCCACCATGCACGCCACAGTGAACGACTTGCCACTGCCCGTGACGCCGAGCAGGGTCTGGTGCGCGTCTCCGCGTTCCACACCGGCGACCAGACTCTCGATGGCCGCGGGCTGATCTCCCTTGGGAGAAAACTCGGAAACCAGCTCGAAGGCGCTCATTCCCGTCTCCAGCGCGGCCCTTCCGGGGTGTCGATGATCGTGACGCCCTGCTGGGCGAGTTCGTCGCGAATGCGGTCTGCGGCCGCAAAGTCGCGATTCTTTCGCGCTTGCTCGCGCTCTTCGAGCTGGGCGTCGATCCGCGGATCCGATTCCGTCGCCGCTTCCTTCGGCTGAGCGTGGGCGAGGTCGAGACCCAGCACCGCGTCGAACTCGAGCAACAGCGCCCCCCGCTCGGGATCCCCCAGGGCGTCATCCCGCACCGCGTCCCACGCCACCGCGATCGCGCGCGGCGCATTCAAGTCGTCGCTCAGCGCCGCTTGGAATCGCTCGCGCCAGGGCACGAGCTTCGCCGGGTCCGCGGCCGCTGCCTGGTCGCGACAACGCGCGGCATGGACGAGCAAACGGTTGTATCCGGTCGCCGCCGCATCCAATGCTTCGTCGGTGAAGTTCTGCTGCTGGCGATAATGGGCCTGGAGAAAGAAGTAGCGATAGGCGAGCGGAACCACCCCGCGTGCCTCGAGGTCGTCGAGCACGAGGATATTGCCCGTGGACTTGGCCATTTTCTCGCGGTCGAAAACCAGGAAGTCTCCGTGGAGCCAATAGCGCACCCACGGGTGAACCCCGAACGCGCACTCGCTTTGGGCGACTTCGTTGGTGTGGTGCACCGCGATGTGATCGACGCCTCCGGTATGGATATCGAAGGGCGCTCCCAGGTATTCGTTGCTCATGGCCGAGCATTCCAAGTGCCAACCCGGAAAGCCTCGTCCCCAGGGCGAATCCCATTCCTGTTGCCGTCGGGTTCCATCGGGCGGGAACTTCCAGAGCGCGAAATCCGCGGCGTTGCGTTTGCCCTCGACATCGCCGATTCGGGCCCCGGCTTCCTGGGCTTCCAGGTCGAGCCGCGCGAAATCCGCGTAGGCGCCGAACTTCGAGGTGTCGAAATAGACGCCGTCCTCGATGCGGTAGGTGAAGCCGCCGCGCTCGAGCGCCCGCACGAGTTCGATTTGTTGGGGAATGTGTTCCGTCGCCCGGCACAACACCTCCGGCGCCAAACAGCCCACGCGCTCCCGGTCCCGCACCCATTGTTCCGTGTAGAGGGCCGCGATCTCCGCCGCCGTGCGCCCCGCCCGCGCGGCGGCCGCCTCCATCTTGTCTTCCCCCGCGTCCGCGTCGTCGGTGAGATGTCCGACATCGGTGATGTTGATGACGTGCTTCACCGGATATCCGAGGAACAGCAGCGTCCGCTTGAGCAGATCCGCGAACAACTGCGAGCGTAGATTGCCGATGTGCTGTGGCGCGTAGACCGTCGGACCGCAGGTGTAGACCCGAACGCATTCCGCATCCAAGGCCTCGAACGGCTCCTTTGCGCGGGTTCGCGTGTCGTGGAGTTTGAGCGACACCATCTATGGCTTCTCGCTCAGGAGCACCACCGCGTGGGCCGCGATGCCCTCGGAGCGGCCGATGGATCCCAATCCATCGGTACTCGTCACCTTGACGTTGACGCGTTCTTCCCCGACCGACAGCAACTCCGCAACCGAGGCGCGCATTTTCTCGAGATGCGGTCCCAAGCGCGGTTCCTGGGCGACCAGAGTGGAGTCCAGGTTGGCGAGGGAACAACCCTGCTCGCGAACCCGCACCACCACGCGGGTGAGGATCTCGCCGCTCGCGATACCGGCGAGGGTCGGGTCCGACGACGGGAAATGGCGGCCCAGGTCGCCTTGCCCCAATGCGCCGAGCAGCGCACTCGCAATGGCGTGCAGCAGAACATCCCCGTCCGAATGGCCTTCGAGGCCGCGATCGAAGGGAATCTCGACCCCCCCGAGCCGCAGGGGGGTTCCCGACACCAGGCGGTGTGCATCGAATCCGTGCCCAATCCTCACTGTGCTCCTCGATCTCGGAGAATCGTCTCCGCCGCGAGCAGATCCGCGGGAAACGTCACCTTGATGTTTTCCGGGCTGCCCTCGACCACGCGCACGGAAACGCCCAGGCGCTCGACCAATTGCGCGTCGTCGGTCCCGATGAACCCCTCGGATTCCGCCTTCGCGCAGGCCTGCCGCAACAGGTCCACTCGAAACACTTGCGGCGTCTGGGCGGCGTAGTAGTGGCTGCGATCCGGCGTTTCCTGCACGTGCCCCCCGGAAACCCGCTTGAGCGTATCGGATACCGGGCGCGCCAGGATTGCGGCGCCGCTCTCCCGGGCCACAGCGAACACGCGCTCCAGATCCGCGGCCGTAACCAACGGACGCGCCGCATCGTGAACCGCCACCCATTCGAACTCGGAGCCCAGGGACGCGAGACCCGCCCGCACGGAATCTTGACGTTCGGCCCCACCGCGAACCGGTGGCACCAACTTGGGGATGGCGGCGAGCCGCTCCGCCAGCGCCTCCCAGCGCCCGAGGTCGGCGGGCGCGATCACCGGCACGACGCGATCCACCGCCGGGCAGAGCGCCAGTGCGGTCAGCGCGTGAACGACCATGGGCTGATGGGCCAGCTCCACATACGCTTTCGGGGTCTCCCCGCCCATCCGCGCACCACAGCCGGCGGCCAATACGAGGGCGGCGGTCTGCATCGGGGGCAACATAGCGGATCGCGGTTCGAGACCGACGCGTTCCGCCGAGCCGGGGGACTGCTAAATTGCCGTCCGGAGGATCCCCGATGCCGTCTCGACTGTTGCGATGTACCGCTCTCACCGCCCTGGTTCTGCTCCTGCCCATCCGGCTGGAAGCGGATGACATGGAGGCCGAGACCGACGACACCTCCGTCTCGACTTCGGCCGCCGGCAGCGCCGCGAGCGCGGGAATGAGCGCAAGCTCGCAGGCTCTCGCGCTCTCCCTCGCCGAAGCCATCCGCCTCGGGATCGAGCACAACCTCAATGTGGAGGTCGAGCGCCACGCGCCGTTGATCGCCTATGAAGACTCCCAGGTCGCCTGGGGGGCTTACGATCCCGAGCTGTTTGCGGATTACCAACACAGCAGCAGTGAGACCCCCACCGCCAACGTCGTTCAATCCTTCTTCGCCGGCGGCGCGCCGGCGGCGGCCGCCAACCAGGTCACGATCATTCGCGACCGGATCGGAGAAGGCAACTCGGGCATCCGCGGTCTGGTCCCCTGGCTGGGCGCCAGCTACGGACTCGCCTACAACGGCAAATCCACGGAATCGACCTCCGCGTTCAACGCGCTGTTCCCGGAGTATCGCTCGACTCTCCTCGCCAGCGGATCGCTGCCCCTGCTGAAGGGACTCGTGTGGAACCAAGCCTGGACCCAGGTCAAGACGAGTGCCTACTTCCACGAATCGTCCCAGGAGAATTTCAAAACTGCGTTGATGGACGAAGTTCGCGACATCGAGACCGGCTATTGGGCGCTCGTGGCCACCCGCGAACAGGAACGGGTTGCCATCAAGAGCCTCGAGGCCTCGCGTGCCCTGCTCGATCAAACCGAAACCCAATACGAAGTCGGTGTGGTGTCGCGCGTGGAGGTCGTCGAGGCCGAAGCCGGAGTGGCCGAACGGGACGTGAACCTGATTCGCGCTTCGAACGCCTACCGGGCCGCCCAGGATCGCTTGCTCGATCTCGTCTACGGGACGCGGCTCCAGGCGGACACGCAGGTGCGGGTCAACCCGACGGACAAGCCCGAGGACTACATCGCCTACGAGATCGACAACGACGAAGCCATGCGAAAGGCCGAATCCAATCGCCCGGAACTCGCCGCGGCCCGCAAGGAAGTCGACCGCAACAAGATCAACCTCAAATTCGCGAAGAACCAGCGTCTCCCGCAGCTCGACATCGAGGGCGCCTACGGCTATCAGGGCATCGCGGGTACGGAAAAACGCGGTGTAGCGCCCTTCGTCGCCCTGGGAGACGACTACTATGCCACGGACGATGATTTCCTCTCGGACGACGGTGCCTTGCAATGGAGCGTCAAGGGTGTCTTCTCCTATCCCTTGGGGAATCGCGCCGGCGTGCACGGCGTCTCCCGGTCGGAACTCGAGCTGCGCCGTTCCAAGACGCGCTTGACCCAGCTCTACCAGTCCATCGTGCTCGACGTTCGCAATTCAGCCCGTAATCTCGATTCCGCCCAGCAGGGAATCGAGGCCGCCGAACGTCGCCGGATCGCGGCCGAAGAACAGTTCCGCGCGGAAAGCATCCGCCTCGAACAAGGCGAGTCGACGCCCTTCGACGTCCTGCAACGGGAACGCGACCTGGTGGATGCCGAGAGTCAAAAGATCAACGCACTCCAGGTGTATCGAGACTCGGTCGCTTCGCTGCACCGCGCGCAGGGAACGATTCTTCAAAATCACAATATCTCCGTCGAAGACGCGAGTAGCCTGCGATAAGATGAACCCAAGACGGAGGGCGCCATGAGTCTATTTCGCCGTCGCGACCAGGCAGCATTGGAATTCGAGCCCGAGGAAACCGCGGTGCAAACCTCGAGCGGCGTAGGTAGAACTTTGTCCGCCGCTTTGGCGCAACCCGATGGGCGTGCGGAGAACCGCGCGCTCACAGCCCGTACGAGCGTGAGGGGAGAAGGCATGGCCCATATCGGCAAGGCAATCGCGATCCGAGGGGATCTGACCGGAGAAGAAGACCTCCTGATCGAAGGGCGCGTCGAAGGCAAGGTCGAGCTCCCGAAGAACGCCGTTACAATCGGGCAACACGGGCGCGTGCGCGCGGAAGTGCACGCCAAGTCCGTCACCGTGATCGGGCGCGTGGCGGGCAACGTACTCGCCACCGAGCGGGTCGAAATTCAAGCCACCGGGATCGTCGAAGGCGACGTCCGGGCACCGCGTCTGGTGGTTCAGGAAGGCGCGGTCATCAACGGCGTGATCGAGATGACGGGCCGAGAAAACCAGGCCCGGACGGCCGGCAAGGATGCCTCCGCGGCGGCGTCGCCGACCCCGCAGGCGCCCGCATCCAAGGTCGCTCGCGCGGCCAGCCCTGCCCCGCCCACGAGCTAGTGCGAAAGCCCGGCGGGCCGGGTCCTTCGTTCAGGATGCGTTGGCGGGGCCGAAGCGACGCTCGAGCCAGAGCAGCGTGGGCGATGCGATGAAGATCGAGGAATAGGTCCCGATCGCAATCCCGATGATCATCGCGAAAGCGAACGGGCGAATCACCTCACCCCCGAGAAAGTAGAGCGAGAACACGGCGGCCAGGGTCGTGCCCGACGTCAGGACCGTGCGCCCCAGCATCTGGTTCACGCTGCGATTCAATACGTCGGGCAGATCGTAGGTGGTCCGAAGCGACATATTCTCGCGGATCCGGTCGTAGAGAATGATGGTGTCGTTCAGGCTGTAGCCCAGGATGGCGAGCAAGGCCGCGAGAATTCGCAGATCGAATTCCATCCCGAGGATCACGAACACGCCGGCCGTCAACACCACGTCGTGCACCAGGGCGAACACCGCGCCCGGAGCGAAACGCATGGAAAACCGGAACGAGATGTAGAGCAGGATGAAGCCGCTCGCGAGCAGCAGCGCAAGCATCCCGTCGCGCCGCAACTCTGAACCCACCCGCGGCCCCACGGACTCCACGCGCTCGACCTCGGCGGGCCCCACGCCCTCGATCAATGCGTCGCGCGCCTGGTCCACCGCTTCATTCTTCGCATCGCCCGTCAGGGTTTCGAAACGGATCAGGAATTCATTGTTCTCCTCATCGCCGAACCGAACCACCGTCGCGCCGCGCAGAGCCGTCTCGGACAACGCGTTCCGGATGGCGAAATCATCGGTCGCCTCCCCGGTAAAGTGGACTTGCATTTCGGTCCCGCCGGCGAAGTCGACGCCCAGGTTCACACCCTGGATGGGAATCGCCACCAGGGAGGCGCCGAGCAAGCCGAAGGAAAGCAAAGCAGCGAGCTTCCACTTCCCGATGAAGTCGATTTTGGTTCCTGAGGGAACGATTTCAAACGGCACGTTTCGTTTCCTTGCCCGCTAGATCGAGAGGGTCTGCACGGTTCGGTTGCCGGGATACACGGCAAACATGAGCCGTGTGATGACCAGCGCCGCGAATACACTGGTGATGATCCCAATCGAGAGAGTGACGGCGAAGCCCTTGATGGGCCCCGTGCCGTATTCGAAGAGCACGATGGCGGTAATCAGCGTCGTGATGTTCGCGTCGAGCACGGTCCAAAGCGACTTGTTGAAGCCGGTGGTGACCGCAGCGCGTGGGAGCTTTCCGCTCCGCAATTCTTCGCGAATACGCTCGAAGATGATCACGTTGGCGTCCACCGCCATACCCACCGTCAGAACCAGTCCCGCAATACCGGGCAGGGTCAAGGTGGCGGTCGCCATGGACATGACGCCCAGAATCAACACCAGGTTTGCGAACAGCGCGACGCTCGCGTACAAGCCCGACAGGCGGTAGTAGCCCACCGAGAACAGAACGACGAGCACCAGCCCCACCACGGAAGCGCGAATGCCGCGACGAATCGAATCCGCCCCGAGCGCCGGTCCGACCGTGCGCTCTTCCTCGATGACGGTCGGGACCGACAACGAGCCGGCCCGCAACACGATCGCGAGGTCCGCCGCTTCCTGCGAGGTGAACCGGCCGCTGATCTGGCCGCGCGCGGCGATACGATCGTTGATCTGCGGCGCGCTGTAGACGTTGCCGTCGAGAATGATGGCCAAGCGTTCCCGCAAATTGGATTCCGTCAGTTCGGAGAACAACTCCGCACCCTGGCGATTCCAGGTGAAGTTGACGAGCGGCCGTTGCTGGCGGTCGAAGCCCACCCGCGCGTCGGTGAGGTACTCGCCGGTGATCGCGGCGTTGCTGGGGACCAGGTAGGCGTTGAGGACGCGTTCGCTGTCGCCGTCCCGCTCGTAGGCGACCTCGGTATTCTCCGGCAGCCCATCTGGGTACCGGGCTCGGAGCAGGTCCTCGCTGCTCGCCGCGTCCTGCACGATCTTGAATTCCAGGAGTCCCGTCACCGCCAGGAGCTTGCGCGCGCGCGTGCGATCGATCTGCCCGCCCGGGATCTGGACCAGCACGCGATCTTCACCCTGAGGCGCAATCACGGAATCGGGAATTCCGCGCACGGGGTCGTCGATGCGTCGCCGGTAGACTTCGAGGATCTGCTGCATCCCCTGGCGCCGCACTTCGGCAACCCGCACATCCGCCAGCGCATAGGTGAGTTCGCCCGCCTCATCGGCGATCAACCGCAGCGCGCCGGTATCGTCGGCCATGGTGCGCAGACGGTCCGCATCGGCGGGATTGCGGGTCGAGAGAATCAAGCGGAGCTCCTCCGCGTCCACGCGTACCTCGGCCCCTGAGATCTCGTCGTCTTCGATTTGCGATTCGAAGAAACCGCGCAGGAAGTCGAGCTCGTGCTCGACGGCAACTTCGAGCTGCGCGCCCAACACCCAATGGATGCCGCCCTGCAGGTCGAGCCCCAAACGCACGCCTTCGTCGGGGAGAAGTCCGCTTTCTTTGCGCGTCTCCTCCGGAATGAAATTGGAAACGGCCACGAAGCCGAACACGAACAGCAGGGCCCCAATGGACGCCAGCCGCAAACGCAGACCGGACATTACGAATCTTCTCCCTTGCCGCGTTCGAGACGGCGCTCGATGCGATCTCGATCGACCTTGATACGAACGCGCTCGCCCTTCACGTTGGCGATCTCGAGCGTCAGTACATCATCGGTTACGCCCGTCACCTGGCCGTGGAGACCGCCGGCCGTCACGACCCGGTCTCCCTTGTCGATGGCCTTCAACAGCGCCACCTGTTCCTTTTGCTTCTTGCTCTGGGGGCGGATGACGAGGAAATACATGATGAAGAAGATCGGGCCGAACAGAAGCAGGAGCTCCTGCAATCCAGTCCCCGCACCGCCGCCCGCGGCTTGCAGGGCAATTACGGCGAATTCCGGCAACACGGCCGACATCAAGGTTTCCTCCAGGCGAGATCGAGGTTTGCCCCCTCGAAGCGCTTCAATCGGGTACCGGGATAGTAGTGCTTCAGAATGGCGCGGTAGTCGGCGCCTCGCTGCGCCATGGCCAGAGCCCCCCACTGACTCATTCCGACTCCGTGCCCACTCCCACTTCCCACGAATATCGTTTCATCACCGGAGCGGCGAATCTCGAATTGGGTGGACCGGAGCGTATCCTCGCCGAGCACTTCCCGCAGCTGGCGACCGGTAATCCGTATCTCGCGCTTCGCGCCGCGCGCGACGAGCCAGTGAACCCGGCCGCTCGGGGAGCGATCCACGACTTCGAGGCTTCGCAGCGCCCCCACCGCGTGGCCCTGCCGGCCGAGTTCGCGGGCGAGCAACCGGTTGGGAACCGCCAGACGCCAATAGGTGTCCGGAGACATCTCCTCATCGGACCCGGGGACGGACACGAGGTAGGGCTTGGGTTGTCCCCACACCTCTTCCGCACTCGCCGTGCGCCCGCCGGAGGAGGAGTGATAGACCGCCAGAATGGGTTGCCCTTCGAAGCTCAGGTATTCGCCGCTCGTGTCGCGCACCGCCTGGCGCACCACCGGGGTCGCCGCGGCGTCTCCCCCATATACCTGGCCGCGGGTTCCTCCGTGCACGTGAAACGGCGCGTTGGGATTCGCGGCCACGGAGTACAACGCGTAGGTGCGGGCTGCCACCGCCTGCGCGCGCAGGATCTCCCCGCGCCAACTCGGGTAGACTTCGGCGCCCACGGTGCCCGCTACGTAGCGCTCCAGTGCGATTTCACGAATCGATGACGAGCGCTCTTCGCCGAGCAGGACCCGCACGCGCAACTCTTCGGCGTGCGCCTGTCCAGCGAGACACGCAACCAGCAGCGCACAAACGACTGCTGCGCCGCTTCTCCATCCCCTGCTCGCCACGCATCCCCCTTGCAGGCTTCGATCGGTCCCGGACGACAGACGCCTGCTAGGCGCCGGCCGCACGCGCGAGATCGTCAGCGCGATCGCGCGTTTCCCACGGCAGACCTTCGGCCTCGCGACCGAAGTGTCCGTGGTAGGAAGTGCGTCGATAGAGGGGGCGACGCAGTCCCAGGGACTCGATGATTCCACGGGGAGTGAGATCGAATGTATTGCGAATCGCGTTTTCGATCGCGACCTCGTCCACCTTCGCAGTCCCAAAGGTGTCGACTCGGATCGATACCGGGTCGGCGACGCCAATCGCGTAGGCGAGCTGCAATTCGCAGCGCCTTGCCAGACGCGCGGCGACCACGTTCTTCGCCACCCAGCGTGCCGCGTAGGCGGCGCTGCGGTCGACCTTGGACGGGTCCTTGCCCGAAAAGGCTCCACCACCGTGGCGCCCCATTCCGCCGTAGGTGTCGACGATGATCTTGCGTCCCGTCAAACCCGCATCCCCCATGGGACCGCCCACGACGAAGCGTCCCGTGGGATTGACGTGAAAGATGGTGTCGTTGGTCAAGAGCTCCGCCGGCAATGCGGGCTTGATGATGTTTTCGATCACGTCGGCGCGAAGCTGGTCGTAGCCGACATCCGGCGAGTGCTGGGTCGACAGGACGACCGTCTGGATTTGTTTGGGCTGGTCGCCGTCGTATTCGACGGTCACCTGGGACTTCGCATCCGGCCACAAGAATTCCAGTTTCTTGTTCTCGAACATTTCCCGATGGGTTTCGATCAATCGATGGGCGAATCGAATGGGCGCGGGCATGAGCTCGGGCGTTTCGTCACACGCGTAGCCGAACATCATCCCCTGGTCGCCGGCTCCCTGCTCCTTGTGAAGACCTTCGCCTTCGGTCACGCCCTGCGAAATATCGGGAGACTGTTGGCCGAGGGACACCATCACCGCGCAGGTGTTGGCGTCGAAGCCCATGGACGAATCCGTATATCCGATATCGCGCACGACGCCGCGCGCGATGGAAGAAACATCCACCGGCGCCTTGGTGGTGACTTCCCCGGCCACTACGATCAATCCCGTGGTGCTCAGGGTCTCGCACGCGACGCGCGAGTTCGGATCCCCCGCCAACATGGCGTCGAGGACGGCGTCCGAAACTTGATCGCAGAGTTTGTCCGGATGGCCCATGGAGACCGATTCGGAAGTAAAAAGTGTTCGACGCGCCATTGCGATTTTCCCTCCAACACCGCGCGAAGCGGACGGCGCAGTCTAGAGAAACTGCGTGGTGAATTCAAAACACGACGTTTGAGTTTCAGCGCCTAAGCGTGCGACTCGCCAAGGGAAAGGCGCTCAGACCGGCCCTCCGTGGTCATCGGGACCCGGTTCATCGGTCAGGTTCTCGATCAGGTCGCCCAGGGCCTTCACGGCCGCCTCGGCATCCTCGCCCTCGGCGCGAACCCGAAGGCTCGAGCCCGGGGACGCCGCCAGGGACAGAAGTGCCAAGACGCTCTTTCCGTTGACCCATTCGCCACCGCGCGAGACGCTGATCTCGGCCCGAAACCGCCCCGCCAGAGCGACGAAACGCCCCGCCGGTCGCGCGTGCAGACCCAGCTCGTTGGTTACGGTGAACTCGCCTTCGAATTCCGTCATGGCGGTCTGAATCCCCCCCCTAGGACTCGCGATCCGGGAGAAGCTCACTGGCCACGGAAATGTTGCGCTGGCCGTATTCCTTGATGAAGCGCGCGAGTTCGGCCAGGGGTTTGGGCTCCGTCATTGTCGCGAGCTTGATCAACATGGGCAGATTCACGCCGGTGACCACCTCTACGCTCTTTTCTTCGTGAAAGGACAGACTCAGGTTCGAGGGCGTTCCCCCGAACATGTCCGTCAGCACCAGGACGCCCTCGCCTTCATCCGCCGCCTCCAGCGCGTCCGAAATGGCCTGGCGCAAGTCGTCGACCGACTGCTTGGGATCCATGGAGACCGAATAGATGGGTGGCGCCTTGGGGACGATCAGCCGCAGCGCCTGCAGGAACTCTTCACCCAAACGATAGTGGGTCACGATGACGGTTCCGACGCTCACGTTGCTCGCTCCACGTCGCGGTGCGACACGTTCACCTCGCGCTTTGCATTGCCAATGATCTTCGCCAGTGCGTTCGCGATCGCGACCGAACGATGCTGGCCCCCGGTACACCCGATTCCAATCGTCAGATAGGCCTTGCCCTCACTGTCGTACAGCGGGAGCAAGAAGTCGACCAGGCGTTCGAGATGCTGAAGGAGCGCTTCGGTCCGCTCGTGCTTGAGCACGTATTCCGAAACCTCGGAATCGATCCCCGTCAGCTCGCGCAAACGCGGTTCGAAATGGGGGTTCGGGAGAAAACGGACGTCGAACATCAGCTCCGCAGACGGCGGCGTACCGAATCGAAAACCGAAGGAAACGAGGTTGACCACGGTCGATCGCGTCCCGCCGGCGATGTGGCGGATCACCGCCTCGCGCAACTGATGGACATTCAGACGCGAAGTGTCGATGACGAAATCCGCCAGTCCCGACACATCGACCAGCAGGCCCCGCTCCGTATCGATTCCCTCTTGAACCGTTCCCGCAGGAGACAACGGATGTACGCGTCGGGTCTCGCGGTAGCGGTTGATCAGGGCTTCGTTCGCACACTCGAGAAAGATCACCTCGACCGGAGCACCGTGCTTGCGCAGTCCTTCGACCACCGAAGGGAAGGCCTCGAGAAACGCCGTCTCCCGCGCGTCGATCGCCAGGGCGATCTTCCGAATCGGCGGCGTCGCCTTGGTGCAGAGGTCGAGAAACTGTTCGATCAACATCGGGGGGAGACCGTCGACACCGTAGAAGCTCAAGTCCTCCAGGGCCGCCATGGCGGTGGTCTTCCCGCTCCCCGACAAGCCGGCGACGAACACGATGCGCGTCTGATCACTCGTACTCGCCTGATCACTCATACTCTTTTGGCCTCTCCGCGGATTCGTTCGTCGAGCCGGGCCGCGGCGCTACCGCCGCGCGTGCGTTGAGTGTGCTCTCGTGCGGCGAGTTCCACCAGTGTCGCCATGCTTCCAGCGGGCCGAGCCGGCAAAACCAGTGCGGGAACGCGGACCCCGGCCAGATCTTCGCTGCCCCGGTCGAGGCCGATGCGCTCGTAATCGGCCCCCTCGCGCCAATGCTCGAGGCGACAAAGCAGATCGATGGAAACCTCGGGACGCACGGAATCGGGCCCGTAGAGCTCCGGGACCGAGAAGATTCCGATGCCGCGGATCTCCATGTGATGGCGAATGAGCTCCGGCGCCGTACCCACCAACCTTCCATCCGGGCGGCGCTCGATTTCCACGACGTCGTCCGCCACCAGGTGATGGCCTCGGGAGATCAGCTCGAGCGCGCACTCGCTCTTGCCGATGCCGCTCGGACCCATCAGCAGGACGCCGACCTCCAGAACCTCGACCAGGGCGCCGTGAGCCTTGGTGTCCACGGCGGCTAGACCTTGGCGTCCTCTTCTTCGATGGCGCGGCACAGGTCTTCGAGACCCTCGGCGTCCATCAGCTGCTTGCGAAAAGCGGCGTCGCGGAAGAAGCGCGAAATGCGCGCGAGCGCTTTGAGGTGTTGGCCGCCGGCGTGTTCCGGGACGACCAGCAGGAACAGAAAATGGGTGGGTTGACCGTCGAGGGACTCGAAATCGATCCCCGCGCGACTGCGCGCGAAGGAGGCCACCAGGCGTTCCAGGCCGGGAATCTTACCGTGGGGAATCGCCACGCCGTCCCCGATGCCGGTGGTGTGCAGGCCCTCTCGCTCGAGCAGAACCTCGAGCAGGCGGTCCGCGGCCAGTTCCGGGACGGATTGCGCCAACGCGTCGGCCATCTCGGCCAACACTTCGCGTTTCGCGCCCGGCTTTAAGTCCGGGATGACTGCGTCCCGAACCAGAAAGTCCATGATCTTCACGGGTTTCCCCCGGCGCTACTCGGCCTACCCGAGCTGGCGCCGCTTGGTCGACGAAAGGAGATTCAGCGCCTCACGATACTTCGTAACCGTACGGCGCGCGATGTCGATATTGGCGCTCTTGAGCATTTCCGCAATGCGCTGGTCCGAGAGCGGCCGGCGGGGGTCCTCGTTCTCGATGATCTTGCGAATGCGCTCTTTGACGCTCTCACTCGCGACGGCATCGCCGCTGAATTGATTGATGCTGCTGTTGAAGAAAAACTTCAGCTCGAAGATTCCCTGGGGAATCTGCACGTACTTGTTCGTCGTCACCCGACTGACCGTCGATTCGTGCATCTCGATATCGTCAGCGACGTCCCGCAGATTCAAGGGTTTCAAGTGATTGATCCCCTTGTCGAAGAAGTCGCGCTGGTGACTCAGGATGCTTTGCATCACTTTGTAGATGGTCCGCTGGCGCTGATGGATCGACTTGATCAACCACATGGCCGATCGAACCTTGTCCTGGACGTATTCCTTCGTCACTTTGGAATCGACGTCCGGCTTCGAAAGCATCTCGCGGTAGAGGTTGCTGATCCGCAGTTTCGGCAATCCGTCTTCGTTGAGCAGGATGTGGAAATCCTCGCCGATCTTGTAGACGTAGATGTCCGGCGTGATGTAGATGGGGTCGTCGCCCCCAAAGGCGCGACCGGGCTTGGGCTCCAGGCGGCCGATGATCTTGGCCGCCGTCGCGACGTCCGTGACCGTCACGCCCAACGCCTTGGCGACACCGCGAAAGTCCCGCTTCTGCAACAGCTCGAGCTGGGTATCGAGTATCTGCAGAACCAGGGGATGTTCGATTCCCAGCACCTGTGCTTGCATCAACAAGCATTCGCGCAGATCGTTCGATGCCACGCCCGTCGGATCCATGCTGCGCACGGCGTCGATAGCGACCTTGATCGACTCCTCGGGTAGCCCGCATTGATCGATCAATTCCTCGAGGGACGCTTCGAGATATCCGTCTTCGTCGATGTTGCCGATGATGTGGCTCGCCGCCTCGCGGGCCGCTTCGTCGATCCCGGACAGCTGAAGCTGCCACTCCAAATGATCCGCCAGCGAAGTGCGCCGCGTGAGTGTGCTCTCCAGGGACGGTCGGTCGTCGTCGCCCTCGCGCCCGGCGTAGAGCCCGGTTTGCGGGTAGGCGTCCATGTAATTCTGCCAATCGACGTCGGCGATCTTCTGGGCGTCCGTGGGTTCGCGATCCGTCGATTGCTCGGCCGGCTCCATGGCGGCTTCGGGCGGTGTCTCGACCTGGGATTCCGACCCCGGGGTCTCGGTCCCCGAGCGCGAGGAGTCGTCCTCTTCCATGGTTTCTTCCAGGACCGGATTTTCCTGGAGTTCCTGCTGGACCAGGCCCACGAGTTCGAGGCGATTGAGTTGCAGCAGCTTGATGGCTTGCTGCAACTGGGGCGTCATCACCAGTTGCTGGCTGAGTCGAAGCTCCTGCTTGAGCTGAATGGCCATCGCTGGGTGGTTCCCCTAACTCAGTTGGAAGTTCTCACCGAGATAGATCTCGCGAACCTTGGGGTCCGCTGCGATCTCCGGTGGAGGACCTTCCATAATGATCTCGCCGTCTTTGATGATGTACGCACGGTCGCAAATCGACAGTGTTTCCCTCACGTTATGGTCGGTGACAACGACACCTATGGACCGCGACTTGAGCTGCTCGATGATTTTCTGGATGTCGATGACGGCAATCGGGTCGATCCCGGAAAAAGGCTCGTCCAGGAGCATGAATTTGGGGTCCAGGACCATGGCGCGGGTGATTTCGACCCGCCGGCGCTCCCCCCCCGAAAGGGCGTCGCCTCGGAGCTTCTCCTTGCCCGTGAGCCCCAGTTCCGCCAACAGTTCCTTCAGCCGATCCCGCCGCACCGCCCGATTGGGCTCCACGGTCTGAAGAATCGCGTTGACGTTCTCCGCCACCGTCAGCTTGCGGAAAATGGACGGCTCCTGCGGGAGATAGGTGATCCCCAGGCGCGCCCGGCGATACATCGGAAGCTCGGTGATTTCGGTCTCGCCCAGATACACGCGACCTGAAGTGGGCTGAATTCCACCCACCATCATGTTGAACGTCGTCGTCTTGCCGGCCCCGTTGGGCCCCAGCAACCCGACGACCTCACCCGCCAGCACCTCGAGGTCGATGCCGCGCACCACCTCGCGCTGTCCGTAACGCTTGGTCAGCCCCACACCGGCGAGGGAGGCTCGGCTCATCGGAACAACCCCGGCACGGGACCTTCGGGTTCCGCGGCAGGAGTGTTGCCGTTGTTCGAGGCGTCCCCGGGCTTCACACCGTTCTCCTCACCCGCGCCCTCGCCCTCGGCGCAGATGTGCACGCGGGTGTCCCCCCGGACCAGCATTCGCTCGGTCTCGAGGTAGATTTCGATTTCATCGCCACTGACCTTGTCACACCCTTCATCCATCGTCGCGTTTCCGCGACAGAATATTCTCTGGTCGGCACTAATGAAAGTTGCGGTGTCGCAGGTCGCCCGGCGCCCGGCCTGGTCCACGACTACGTCACCGGTGGCCACCATGCGCTCGGGTTGGCTCGACCCGCCGCGATAGAAGGCTTCCAATCGATTCGAACGCAGCGTGACATCGCCCTGGGTTGCGCGGACGTTCTTGGTAAAGACGAGCTTCCGCTGGCCCTGGTTGTCGATCGCCTCGAGGGAAGCGGACTTGATCGAGATCGGCCCCCGGTCGCGATCGAACATGCCTCCCCCGCCGCCCGACTCTTTTTTCTCTTCTTTTTTGGGTTGTTCGGGCGCGCCGCCCGAGCCCGCAGCGGCGTTCGGCGAAGTGGCTGTCTCGATCGGGCGATCGAGCACGCCTGCGCGAATCCGCCCGGAAAGCCGTTCCGCCAGACGGTCCACCGCCGTGGCAAACTCCGCCGCGCGCGCGACCTCTTCCACGTAGGTCGCCACCACGGCACCATCGCTCACCGCGCGCAAGCGCACCGCCATGCTGATCTTGCGACCCACCTGAGCCGTGCGACCGACGACGATTCCCTGCAAATCGTGCGCAGCACCCCACTCTTGGATTCGAGCCGGAGTCGGATTCGAATCCGCCGCATAGCCCAATTCATTCGGGCTCACGACGCGACCAAATCCCAAGGTGGCCAGTCGATCCGCGAGCACGCTGGCGACATCGGGAACATCCACGCCATCGGGTGCGCTGGTGACGAATCGCAGGACGCCGATCGCCGGGGGCAGCGCTTCGTCCCCCATATCGTCGCCCCGCGCCGCGGAGGCGAGCCCCGCAAAGAACGCGACAACGCACGCGATGTACCGCAGGGTCACGGCCCCTGAACCACCGTCGCGTCACTGAGCAAGCGCATGCGCTGGTTTCGAACTTCGTAGCGAAAGCCCACGCCACTCAGGGTGATCCCCGATTCGTCGACGATTCGAACCGAGGCCTCGGTACTCACTTCACCCGTCTCCTGGTCGAACACCGCCCACGGAGTCGAGAAACGACGCCCGTCGGCCGTCGTCCCCTGAACGTCGCCTTCGGCACGGAAATCATTGGTGTTCAGATCCAAACGCGCCTGATCGCAGGTCATCGCCAAACTCAATTCATTGCCCTCCCCGTTCGCACGTACACGGACGCCCTCGAGGTGCGCAATGTTCATGGTCTGGTCCAGGCGGGCACGGGAGGCGGACAACACGACGCCGTTGGCCGCGCCCTCGCTCGAAACGAAAACCATTTCGGTCAGCACCAGAACCGGCGCCGGGGAACTTTCCCCCGCTGCACGCACGGGAACGGCCAGCAATCCGAATGCGAGCAACGCCACGCTCAACCCGAACGATGAAATCGATCGAACGTCGTTCCGGGAAAGCACGGAATGCGGGGGCCGTCGCGAACAGGAGTCTGCAAACATGCAAATACCGTACCGTTCGGTACGCAAACCAGCAAGATGTGTAGGGATTTCCGCTGGGCTGGTGCGGACCTGGGAGGATGACCCAAGAAGATCACCCGACGCCGCAAGCGTATCTTCGCGGCAGATCCTCGCCAGCTAGTCGGTGTGGCCGAACATTTCCTTCAGAAACGGACGGCTTCCGATCCAATGCGCCGGGCGCATGACCAGCCAATCCACCACGAAACCGACCGGATACAGAACGTAGGCCGCCATCCGCAGCGGGTGGCCCGCGCGGTGGGGATCGTATTCGTCGGCGGCCGACGGCGATGCGCCCGCGAGGAGCCCAACGACAAACAGGGCTGCGAGGGCCCGCTGGAGGCGACGCTGCCCCTTGCGACTGGATTTCTGCGAATACTGGTTGACTCGGTCCATGATGGGTCTCCCGAAGCGTGAGCGGTGGACTCTACCGATTGCTTCGCCTTCTTTCATCGGCCCGCCGAGCCCCTGGGTGAATCGGATTCTACGGCCTCTTCGCGGGGTTTCCGGGCCCGCACATCCGCCAGCGAAAGCGGCGCGCGATGTAGAAATCGCTCGACCACAAGGTGGATGACGAGATCCGGGCTCTCGGCTTCGATCAGCACCGGATCGACGTCGAAGCTCCACGCATAGACGATCCGCTGGAACGCCTCGTCGAAATAGGGCTGTAGTGCGTTTCCGAAAGAGTCCTGAAACAAGACCGCGCGGGGTTGGCTGGGATCGTGGGTACCGCGCGCTTTGGGGGGATAGGCGAACGGACGGGAATCGACGCGCGGTGGAGCCTGCTTCGTGGAGCGTGCGCGCGGGTGCACCCAGGCGACCATCGTGTCCCGGAATCGATCGCGCTGGCCGATCAAACCCGCGAGCCCGAATCCCGGAGACGCCCGGGTGCTGCGTTCGAAACTCGCTGCAGCGCCAGGAACCAATCCCGACACATGACGGCCTCCGGCTTCGAGAATCGCCCGCTGTGCCACCCAAGCCCCATCGGCATTCCAATGCGAGTCCGTGCGATAGTAGAGGGCTCGCTCTCCCTTGGCGTTGCGCAGGGCGTCGCGCAGATCGATCACCTCGACCTCCTGCCTCGTTTCCAGATGGGCGAGCAACTGATCGAGTCGGGTCTCGTTCCGCGTACGGTGAATGTTTTCCGGCATGAACTCCGGATAGACACTGTGCTTGTTGGGAGCGATGACGAACAAATACGAAATCCCCTGGGACGCGAGCCATTGGGATCGCTCCGCGAGAACGTCCCCCCAGCGTCGAAGTTCGGCATCGGAAAAGCGCGCCGTTCCGCGGTACTGATCGAGCGCGCCGTCGCCGGCCCAGAACAGCCAACCCTCTTTTCCCAGCACCACTTTGGATGTAGGCGAACGCGAAAGCCCCACCACGGCGATCGCGCTGTAGGTGCGAAACAATGCCACGCGTCCGCCCACGTGGTCGTTCGCGTACGCTTCGAACTCCTCCGCAAAACGCGCGAGCCCCGGCCCGGATTGCGGCCATTCCGGAAGTTTCGCCAGCACGCGGTTTTCGATGCGCGAAGTGCCTTCGCGGAGACCGCCCAGCAGCCCGAGCCCGGGTAAGATCAACGACAGGGCGAACACCAGCAGCGTAACGGCGTCGAATCGCGTATGTCCTCGTCGTTCCATCGGCGTCCCCATCAGAAGCGAAAATAGATGAACGGGTTGTGACTTCCCGCCAAGAGCGTCATCACGCACAGCCAGAACAGGGCCTGGAGCGAAACCAGTTGGATCAACGCCGCCGCAGCGCCGGCGTAACGCACGCCCGCAGTTGTGGCGGCAAGTACCCCCTCACCCCACCGGCGCTTCAACGCGGGAACGATCGGGAGCGACGCCAGAACGCCGACAAAAAACGTCACGCCGACATCCCGCGTCAAGAACGCCTCCACACCGGGACCCGCGGACGCACCGAAACCCGCCAAGGCGGAAAAGAACGCGGTCGCCGCCGGAAGGTCATCGGCCCGAAACAACACCCAGGCGCCACCCACGAGGGAGATCACATATGCGTGCTGAATGAATCGGGGCATGCGATCGAGCCGGCGACCGAATGCCGTGCGTTCGAGTGACAGGAAGACCCCGTGCCCGAGCCCCCAAAGCACGAAATTCCAACTGGCGCCGTGCCAGATTCCGCACAAGACGAAGACCGCGAGCAGATGGAGCACCGTTCGCAACCGGCCGCGCCGATTGCCGCCGAGAGGAACGTAGAGGTAGTCGCGGAAGAAACGCGACAGCGTCATGTGCCAGCGACGCCAGAACTCGCGCATGGACGCGGCGGCGTAGGGATAGGCGAAGTTCTCCGGAAACCGAAAACCCAGAATACGCCCCAGGCCGATCGCCATGTCGGAATATCCCGAGAAGTCGAAATAGATCTGGAGGCCGTAGGCCACGACTCCAAGCAACGCGACACCCGTTCGGAGTTCGTCCGCGGGCAGGGAGAAGATCGCGTCCGCGGGCACCGCGAGGCTATTGGCCAAGAGCACCTTCTTCGCGAGACCGACGATGAATCGCCGGACGCCCAGCGCCGCGCCTTCGACGCTTATCTGTCGCTGGGTCAGCTGGCCGGCGATCTCGCTGTAGCGAACGATCGGTCCCGCGATGAGTTGGGGAAACAGCGCGATGTAGAGCGCCACCCGCGACACGCAGCGCTGAGCGGGAACGACACCGCGCGCAATGTCGACGAGATACGTGATGGCCTGAAAGGTGAAGAACGAAATCCCGATGGGGAGCGCAATTTCGTTCCACGCCACGGGGAGGAGACCCGTCGCAGCTCGCACGGCGTTTACGTTCTCCACCGCGAAATTGGCGTACTTGTAGTAGCCGAGCAGGCCGAGTTGAACGCCGATCCCCAGGGCCAGCCCAGCGCGGCGGCGCGGAGCAGCCGCTTGCTCGATCACCCGCCCGAGCAGCGCACAAACGGCGACCGACAGCAACAACACGACAATGCGTTCCTGTTCCCCCCAGATGTAGAACAGGAGGCTCGCCACCAGCAGCCAGGTGTTGCGCGCCGAAGTACTGCGCAAGACGAACAGCCCGATCAGGACGATGGGAAGGAACACGAACAGGAAAGGTGTGCCGCTAAAGACCATTCGGTCCGGAGTATAGACTCCGCATTCTGGACCGATTCGCCGTCATCCTGCGGGCTGTCTATGGACCGTCCTCCCTGCTTCAGGATGCTCTTTCTGCTGCGGGTTTCTGTGGACTCGCCGCCGCCGATGCTCGGCGTTCCTACGCCGCCCGGGGGCCGCGACGTCGTCCGGTGTACAGATGTTCCCCCGCAACGGACGCCCCAGCGGACAGGTTCTCGGCCCAGGCGGTTTCACAGACGCCCCCGGTCGACGCGGCGTCGGATTTTTCCCACCCCTGCGCCGGTCTGGCGCTTGATTTCAGCCCGTCTGTCCGATGCAAGATGGATTGCCATGAACGTATTGCTCCTCGTCATCGACTCTCTCCGCGCCAGCTCTCTTCGCGCGTGCGGCGGCGGGGGAACCCACACCCCGTTTCTCGACCGCCTGAGCGAACGAATGCTGCATTTTCGCCGCGCGTACGCGAGCGAATGTTGGACCCTCCCCACCCACTGCAGCCTGTTCACCGGACTCATGCCCGGCGAGCACGGCGCGCACTTCGGTTCCATGGCGTACAACCACGCCACCCCCACCCTGGCCGAGATTCTTGCCGCCTCGGGATTCAGGACGGACCTGGTCACGCGCAATTTCGTGTTCGACGGCAACCTTCCGGGCATCACCCGCGGCTTCCAAACCGCCCTGCGTCCCATGGCCCAAGGCGGCGCGCACCCGTTCGCCCTGATCCTCGCCCTCGCGAAACCCCGTTTTCGAAGACACATCCAAGAAACCGGCTTCTTCCACGCGCAGCACCGCGACAGCGGAAGTTTCCTGTCGAACTTCGCGCGCTCCCTCGAACCCGCAGACGTGCTCGCCCTCGACCGCGTCCACGGCCGAATCAATGAACACCGGCGCAACAACCAACCTTTCTTTCTGTTCTGCAACCTCTACGACGTCCACGCCCCCTACCCCCCCCACCTCTTATCGATCCTGAGGCCGTTCGACTCGCTCGAAGCGGCTTTGGTCAACATACTATTCCCGTTGGCCCTGGCACACCTCGGACGTCACGCGTATCTGCAT
>JAJDAL010000030.1 GCA_029261875.1 Deltaproteobacteria bacterium | reverse complement strand
CAGCCCGAGGAAAAGTGGGCGAAGGCCTCCCAGAAGTCTCAGATCATCAACGCCATCACTGACGCCTCCGGCTTCTGCATGTTCATCAGCCCCACGGTCGACGACGTTCGCAAATTCTTCTCGGCGTACTTCGGCGAGGAGATGTCAGCTCAGCAGATCGCCGACTATGGCTGGCAGATTCTGGAAGACGAGTGGGAGTTCTGTGATCGAGCCGGGTTCGAGCTCAGCGACGAGGTCATTCCCGCGTGCGCGAAGGAGGATGCGATCGGCGCCAACAACGACCAGGTCTTCGACGCCAAACCCGAGACCCTCGAGGCGGTGCGGAAACGCCAGGTCAGTGCCGAAGAGCTCTGTGGCGGGGCCGCCACCGGCTGAACCGCTGGCGGCCCCTTTGGGCGCTCTGTTCGGATACTGCTAGAGTGTTTCCCATTGGAAATATTCGATTCGGCTCCCTCGACGGCTGGTGGCGAAGTCCTTCTGGATCGAGCTGACTCGAAATGGAGCGGAGTTGAACCAGCCGGATCGCGTTGCGATCCCAGCGCGCAATCGGTCGGAACCGAGGGAGTGACATGTCGAACGCGCAACAGCAATCAGCAACTTCGGACGCCGCCTCTGGCGAGCGATACGACGCAATCATCATAGGAGCGGGTATCGCGGGGATGTACCAGCTCTACCGCCTGCGCGAGCTGGGGCTCTCGGTGCGGGTCTTCGAGACTGGCACTGACGTGGGCGGGACGTGGTACTGGAACCGCTACCCCGGCGCTCGCTTCGATTCGGAGAGCTACAGCTACGGCTACTCATTCTCGGAGGATCTCCTGAAAGAGTGGGACTGGAGCGAGCACTTCTCCGCCCAACCTGAAACCCTGCGGTACCTCAACTTCGTCGCCGACAAGTTCGACCTGCGCAAGGACATCCAGTTCAATAGCCGCATCAGCACCGCGACCTTCGACGAAGCCGAAGACGCGTGGGACGTCGTCACCGACGATGGCACCACTGCGCGCGCGCGGTTCCTGATCACGGCGGTCGGTCCGCTATCGGCCCACACGCTGCCCAACATCGAGGGCCGCGACAGCTTCGAGGGCCTCTCTTGCCACACTGCGCGTTGGCCGAAGGAGGGAATCGACTTCGCGGGCAAGCGCGTTGGTGTGATCGGAACGGGTGCCACCGGCGTGCAGGTCATTCAAGAAATCGCGAAGACGGTCGGTCAACTCACTGTCTTTCAGCTTCAGCCGAACTACTGCGCCCCGCTCCACAACAGCAAGATCGACTCGAAGACACAGGCAGAGATCCACGCGAGCTATCCCGAGATCTTCGACAAGTGCCGCGCATCGCACGGTGGCTTCATCCACCAGCCCGACCCCAGATCCGCGGTGGAGGTGCCCGCCGAGGAAAGAGAAGCGATCTGGGAGAAGCTCTACTCGGAGCCTGGTTTCGGTATCTGGATGGGGAACTTCGCCGACGTTCTCATCAACGAAGAGTCCAACCGGCTGATGACGGAGTTCATCGTCAAGAAGATCCGAGAGCGGGTCAAGGATCCCGAGGTTGCGGAGAAGCTGATACCCAAGGATCACGGATTCGGCACCCGGCGGGTTCCGCTCGAGACCCGCTACTACGAAGTCTACAACCAGCACAATGTCGAGCTGATCGATCTCAACGAGAATCCCATCGAGCGGATCACGCCGAAGGGCGTCAAGACTCGCGAGTCCGAGTACGAGCTGGATATTCTCATCTACGCGACCGGCTTCGATGCGATCACCGGGTCCTTCGACCGGATCGAGATTCGCGGCGAGGGAGGGAAGACGCTCAAGGACAAGTGGGCAGATGGCCCTCGGACCTACCTTGGGATCCAGGCCGCCGGCTTCCCGAACCTTCTTACCCTGGTCGGTCCGCACAACGCGGCGACCTTCTGCAACATTCCGCGCTGCATCGAGCAGAACGTCGAATGGGTGACGGATCTGATGGGCTACATGCGGGACAAGAAGTACACGCGCATCACGGCCACGAAGGCGGCGGAGGATGAGTGGACGAAGCACGTCTACGACATCGCATCGCTCACGCTCCTCTCGAAGACTCCCTCTTGGTTTACAGGTGCGAACCTGAATGTCCCCGAGAAGAAGCAGACCTTCCTCGCCTATGCGGGCGGCTCGCCAGCCTATACCTCGAAGTGTGACGAAGTCGCTGCGAACGATTACGAGGGGTTCGCCCTCGAATAGGCCCGCTGGAGCCGCGGGCCGTATGCTGGATGTTCGGGCCGGGAGGCTTCCCGTTCTCTGACAATCGGAGTGGATTCAAGCCAACGTCGAGCTTCGATCCCGATGATCCTGGGAGGCATGTCAGCATGGCCAGTGCGAGTCCCCGCCACCGGCGGCGCCGTTGAGCCCGGCAACCGACAGGGCTCCGCTGAATCAGCGAGGGGCGTGGGCGGGAATCAGGCCACACGGCGAGTAGGCACGCGAACGGGCAGACCCATTCAGAGCGAGGAGGCACATGGACCTTTCTTACGGAACGAAGTACGAGGCATTTCGTCAGGAGATCGAGCAGTTCCTCGACGAGCACAGCGAGAAGGCCCCGA
>JAJDAL010000029.1 GCA_029261875.1 Deltaproteobacteria bacterium | reverse complement strand
ACGGGGTCCCATGCCCAATAGCCCCCCCACCCCAAGACTTCGTACGCCCAGCGGCCGCCCAGCATGATGCCGATGGCGAGGAAGAACCAGGGAACCAAGGTCCAGCGGCGGGTGACGCGGAACCAGTTGCTTCCCAGGTCCCCGGTGATGAGGGCCGCAAAACCGAAGGCGAAGGGGACGGCGAAGCCCACGAAACCCGTGTAGAGCATCAGCGGGTGAATCATCATCACCGGGTGCTGAAGCAACGGATTCAATCCATTGCCGTCGGACAGTACGTGTTCCGGCGACAGCTTTTCGAAGGGGTCGGTGACGAAGTTGAGCAATACCAGGAAGAAGATGGCGTTGGTGAGCAGAACCGCGCACACCCAGGGCATCAGGTTGCGGTTCGAGCGGCGGTGGAAGAAAACGCAGGCAGCGCTGTAGGCGGTGAGCATCCAGAGCCAGAGCAACAGGGATCCGGATTGGCCGCCCCACAGCGCGGCGAGCCGGTATTGCAACGCCATGCTGCGGGCCGAGTGCTGGGCGACGAAACTGAGCTGGAAATCGTGGGTGGCGAACGCGTAGAAGAGCGCCGCCATGGCGGTGCTGACGCAAATGAATACGAGCCAAACCGCGCGGTCCGCCAGGCGAGCCCAGTCGTTGCGTTTCTGAACGCCCGCATAGACCCCGGCTCCAAAGCCCAGGAGCGCGAAGGCTAGGCCGAATCGAATCGCTAAGTGACCGATCTCAGACATGATGAGTGGCGTTTCCTAAAAGGGTGCGGATTCGACGCGCTCTGCTTCGAACTTCGAGGGACATTTGGCGAGTACGTTGTCGGCGTGAAAAACCGCGGTGTCTCCGCGCCCCAAAAGCTCGCCCTCGACCACGACTTCGGCCCCGTCCTTGAAGAGGTCGGGGATTTCGAGGCTTGCATACACGACCGGGAGCGTCGTGCCGACGGGCCCACCTGCGTGCGGCGGGTCGTTCTGCACCGCGAAGCGAACGCGTCTCGCATCGACGTCGCGGTCGATGGTCCCTTCACTCACGTAGCCGTGCACGCGGACGCGATCGCCCGCAGCGGCTCCGACCGCACGAAATTCTTCGAGGGTCTGGTAGTACTGGTATGCGCCCTCGCCCTGCAGCGAGGTGGCGGCGTACCAGCCGAGAAGCCCGGTGACGAGAATCGCACCGATTGAAATCTGGAGACCCTTCGACATGCTGCCCGCTACCCCCCCGTGGTTGGCTGTCGATCGGCTTGGGTTGACGCGTGGAAGCATATCCAATTTCAACCACTTGCGCGCTTGTGTGAAGTTGACACTCGAGCCCCCTCCGGCTACTCGGACTCCATGCCGGAGGCCTACGCGGCGCGCGTCACGAAAATCGAACCCTTTCTCGCCATGGAGGTGATGGAGCGCGCTTTCGCCATGGAACGCGAAGGGGAGCGGGTGCTCCATTTCGAGATCGGAGAACCGGGCTTTCCGCCGCCGCAAGCGGCGGTGCGCGCTTGCGAGGAGGCCCTCAACCGCGGCGCAACCCACTACACCGATAGCCGCGGTCTCGACGCCCTTCGCCGTGCGATCGCCCGGGACAAGAGTCGGCGCACGGGAGTCGAAGTGGACCCGGGACGCGTCCTGGTCACCAACGGCACGTCGTCGGCGATGCTGCTGGTTTTCTCCTTGTTGGTGGATGCGGGCGACGAGGTCATCGTGGGGACACCCCATTACCCTTGTTACCCGAATTTCATTCGATTTTGCGGCGGGGAACCCGTTTTCGTGCCGACGGACCCGGCTTCCGGGTACGCGTTGGATGTCGACCGCGTGAAACACGCGATCACGCCGCGCACGCGAGCGGTTCTGGTTTGTTCGCCCGCGAACCCCACCGGGGCGGTTCAGGAACCCGAGGTGATGAAGGGGCTCGCGGAATTGGATGTTCCGATCCTGTCGGACGAGATCTACGATGGCCTGGTCTACGACGGCGCCCGCGTGACGTCGGCACTGGAAGTGAGTGAGCGGGCCTTCGTACTGGACGGGTTCTCCAAACGCTACGCCATGACGGGGTTTCGCTTGGGATACGTGATCGCGCCCGAGGCCGCCATGCGTCCGCTGCAAATCATGCAGCAGAATCTCTTCATCTCCGCCAACGAGTTCGTCCAATACGCGGGGATCGCGGCGCTCGAACAGGGTGGCGAAACCGTAGAGACGCTGCGGCGGGCGTTCGATGGCCGTCGCCGACGCCTGGGGGAGGGGCTTCGTTCTCTGGGTTTCGGTGTGCCGAGTCTTCCCCGCGGCGCGTTCTACGTTTTTGCGGACGCGCGTTTTCTGAGCCGCGACTCCCGCGCCTTGGCGAACCGCTTGCTCGAAACCGCCCAGGTCGCGGTGACGCCCGGCATCGACTTCGGCACCGCCGGGGAGGGCTGGTTGCGCTTCTCCTGCACGGCGGCCGATGCCACCATCGACGAAGCGTTGGAGCGGATCGGGCGCGCCCTGCCGGAGTTGTCGTGAACGTTCTCGAGGCGAGTTATGAAACCGCGGCGGCCGGCCCCGAGGGATATCCGGCCGCAGATTTGCCCGAGATCGCCATCCTTGGTCGTTCGAATGTCGGGAAATCGAGCTTGATCAACAAGTTGGTGAACCGTCGACGGCTGGCCCATACCAGTGGCACGCCCGGTAAAACCCGCTTGCTGCATTTCTATCGCGTTCGCAGCAGCGAGGGAAACCTGCGCTTGGTGGATTTTCCCGGCTACGGACACGCGAAAGTCGCGAAATCCGAGCGCAAGGGCTGGCAGACGCTGGTCGAAGCGTATCTGCAGAATCGCGAATCGTTGCGGGGTGCGGTGTTGTTACAGGACTTGCGGCGCGACGTAACGGATCAAGAAGAAGATTTAGCAAATTGGATGAAAGAGCGGGAGATTCCGCTCCTATTGGCGCTCACCAAGGCCGACAAGCTCCCCAACATGCGTCGCGCCAAGCGCGTACGCGAGTTGCGCGCCCAATGCGCGTTCGCGAATTTGATCATCCCCACTTCGGCTCGCCTCGGTTTCGGGATCGAAGAACTCTGGCAAGCGATGTGCAATCAGATCGCGGGTGAGTCGTCGAAGTCTCCGGAAAGGCGTTGAGTCCTTCCGCAATTTGCCTGTTTGCGGACCCCAAAAGATTGCGAAAATCCGGTTAAGGGTCGATTCCGTCGCGACGATTCATAAGTTCGAGAGGGACCGAATAGAGAAGATCGCACGGGCGATACTGTTTGGTCCGGCGGGCTTGGAGCCCGTTTTCGAATCCGGACTCCGGGGGGAAGTCCGACAGCGAGGAAATGGGAGGCGGAAAGGATGTCCGTCACCAATATTTCGACAAGCCTGGCTCGGCTAAGTCAGCCGACCGTTCGTGGCAATCCCTCTGTAGTTTCCGATGCAGAGCTTCCGCAGAACGCTTCCGCTGTCCTCGGACAGTACACCGACCACGTAAGCGGTGAAGGAAAGCGCGAGGAAGACACGTCTCGCGACGCCTCTCAGCAGGAACGACAGCGACTGAATGCAACGTCCCAAAGCGTTGGGTTCCCGCCGGTCGAATATCCGACCCCGGGTCCCGAGCTTCCGGCTCCGTTGGTTCCGGTCCGCGAGGTCCCCATCGAGGGGAACGCAGCGGCTCCGCAACCGGCACCGGTGGGTACGGCGCAGAACGTGGCCGAAAAGGGTGCCAAAGGCGATCTGGTCGAGCGGTCTGAGCAAGCGGCTCCCTCCGTTGACGAGAAAGACGTTGATGAAGCGTCTGCGGTCGAAGATCGAGCCGATAACGCGCTCGCCGAACTCGCGCTGCACCCGGCGGTGCAGAGCAAGGCTGGCGAGAACGCCCCGGTGACGAAAGTCGATCCGGCGGTGGCAGGCTCGATTCTCGAGGTCGAAGCCTAGAGCGATCGAGGGTCGCGTCGGCGCTTTGCGTCGACGCGGATCAGCGGAAGAGGTCCTGCGCGGAATCGCGCAGGGTCTCGTGTATCCGTCCGTCTCCCGATGGGCGAATTCCGTCGATCCAAACCGCGGGCACCCCCGCATTCTTCACCATCAGGATTCCCGCCGCGGCGGCCAATTGATCGGCGGTCGCGGGGGTCGTGACTTCGAGAGGGCGACCCGAGAGATCGAGTTCGCCACGCAGGTCGGCGGTCGGGGCGATCCCCGCTGAGCCGATCGCGATATCGACCAGTCCTTCGCGCCAGGGTCGACCAAAGGTATCGCTCACGATCACCGCCAGGTTGCGCGCACCGCGGGCCTCGAGCCCATCGCGTAGTCGCGCGGCCGATGCATCTGGATCCACGGGCAAGAGAATCGCGATGTCGGGCCCGGGTGCATTGGATCGGTCGACGCCCGCATTCGCGCACACGAACCCGTGCTGGGTTTCACAGATCAGGATTCCGGGACCTTCGCGGACGATGCGTTTGCTTTGTTGGAGCACGACTTCCACCTGGCGTGCGTCCTTGTCGTATTTTTCGGCGAAATCGATTGCGCGTGCAGAGGGTTCGACTTCCGACAGGTCGACGGTCTGTCCCTCCGCCAAGGAGATGATCTTCTGGCACACGACGAGAACACCGTCTTCGAGGGCGATCTTTTCGCGCGCCGCGGCCTCCGATAGCAACTGCGGTAAGTCGTCTCCGTGGGCGATGCGGGGCACGCCTGCCAGGGGAACCAGGGTGAGGCGTTTCGGGGCCTTCATCGGGAACCGCCCCAGCGGATTTCGGTCAGCAGTGCGCGTGTGCGCGGGCCGCCCTTGCCCCGCAGAAAGTCGTCGACGTCCTGAGATACGTCGAGATCGATCGAAAGGCCTTGGGGGGTGACTTCGCGGTAGGCGACGTTGGCTTCGAGGGCGAGTTGTCGGTGCCGCGCGGCGCTGTCTTTTCCGAACGCCACGGGCACGATATTCGGCGGCGAGCGCAATAGGGCGGCAGTTCCACCGTCGCGCGACGCTGCCAGGACGACGCCCGCACCCCCGGAATCCTCGAGTGCCTGCACGATTTCTTTGAGGCCCGCCGGGGATGCGCTGGGTACGTCGCCCAGGAGAATCAGCAATCCGGTTGCGCCTTCCGCAACGAGAATTCCGGCCGCGGCTTCGAGGGAAGGATTGAGTCCGTCGTCGTTGCGAAGCAGGGCCCGGGCTCCAGCGCGGATCGTCGCCGAGGCGACGTCGTGGTCTGGCGTCACGACCGCCACGGTTTCGATGCCCGGCGTGGCTTGGACGGCTTCGATCACGTCTTCCAGCATGGCGATCGTCAAACGTTCGAGAACATCCGAGGGGAGGTCCGGGAGAAGCCGCGATTTCGCCGCGCGGAGTTGTTTGACCGGGATGAGGGCGGAAATCATCGCAGAGAAGCAACCAAATCGAGGGCGGTCTTGGCAACCTGGGCCGCAATTTCGGGGGTGCGCATCAAGGTGTCGACGGCGCGGCAACGAATTCCCAAGGCCTCGATCTCGGAAACCTGATCGGCGTCGACGCGATCGATCACCATCCCCTGCACCAGGCCGCGGTACAGCTTCGCCACACCGCGTGCGGAAACTTCGCTCCCGATGGCGCGCAACAGGCGATCCGCCGGGCCCTTGACGGGTTTTCCGCCGATGATGGGAGAGATCGCCACCACTGGATTCGGGTTGGCCGCGATGGCGTCGCGCACACCCGGAACCGCGAGGATGGGTCCGATCGAAACCACCGGATTGCTCGGGCAGACGAGCAGCGTCTGGGCGCCGGCGATCGCTTCGAGGGCAGCGGGAAACGGCGCCGCACCCGAGGCCGCGCGCAGATCCACCGACGCGACCCCGTCCGGAGCGCGTTCGCGGACCAGGTACTCCTCGAAGTGCAGGACGCGTCCGTCCTGCATCGCGACGAGCGTGGGAGCCGGGTCCTCGGTCATGGGCAGGATCTCGGTTGCGACGCCCAAGCGACGCCGGAGTTGGTCGGCGCACTGCCCGAGTCCGGCACCGGCGCGCAATTGGAGGGTGCGGTCGAGGCAGTGAGCGAAATCGCGGTCGCCGAGACGAAACCAGGTGTCGTGTCCCGCCTGCTCGAGGTATTCGATCAGAGCAAAGGTGTCGCCCGCAAGCCCGTATCCGCGCGCAGAATCCACGGCGCCCGCCAGCGCGTAGGTGACGATGTCGAGATCGGGCGCGACGTGGACGCCGTAGAATTCCCGATCGTCACCGGTGTTCACCACCGTGCTGACATTCGCGGGTGCGACGACGCGCACGAGGCCGCGCAAGAAACGCGAGGCCCCCACACCGCCCGCCAAGGCGACGACCGGGCGAGCGGCTGCTCGATCGGTCACGATTCCCGCTTAGGGGGTTTCGAGGCGCGCCCGTTGGGAGCGCAGTTCCGCGAGGTCTTGCTGCAGGTCCGGCAAGCGTTCGGCGATGACGCGAAACTCCGGCCGGTCCGCCAGGGCCGAACCATCCTGGGGCGGATTGGTGATGAAGCCTTTGAGGCTCTCCTGGTCCGCCGCGATGGCGCTCTCCAATTGGGCGATGCGGGTTTCGACGGATAGGAGCTCGGCGGAAACGTCGGGGAGGGGGCGCGCGGAGGCGGTGGCAGGCATGCCTCCGTCCTCGCGGAAAGGGGCGTCCACATCGATCGAAATCGTTTCGGGGCCGGCGCCGACACTCGGTAGTTGGGTTCCCAGCGCCGGGGTCGGATCCGCATCCTGCAGCAGCCAATCGCTTTCGAATCCGCCGGACGAATCCGCGTTCGATGCCGTTTTCGGGATCCGGTTGCGCAGGCGCGAGGGAATCTGGTCGCGTTCGGTCGTGTAGTGGGCGATCCCATTGGCGTCGACCCACTTGTAAATGGTCGGGGTGTCGGCCGCCGCAGCAGCGGCGAGGGCGACGCCCAGAGCGACCCGAAGCGCGGCGCTCGCGGTAGCGGGGAGCCGGGGGAACGCCCTCCGGAGCGGGCGAAGTAGGCTTTCGAAACGTCGTCCCATAGGGCGATTCTTCTGGAGTGCTCCCGGCGCGTCAAGCCATGGGCGGGTTGCGTCGGGCGTCCTCGGATACTCGCCCGGCTCGGGGCCGCCTGGGCACGTGCAGTAGCGCGCCCAACCGCCCGTCTTCCAGAAGTCTTTTGGAATTCGCGGGTTTCGGGGAATCTTCGATTTCGGCACGGGGCTTGCTCCCTCGCGAGGCCGAACATGCAACATCGACTGTCCTCATTCGCCGCTGTGGTTGGGGTCCTGGGATCTCTCGCCCCGGCGTTGCTGCCGGGTTTCGGCGCGGCTGCGCAATTGCGTTGGACGCCGCGGACCGACGCGCCCAGCGGCGAAGCCCGCGTGGCGGCCTGGCAGGCCACGACCGGCAAGCTGGCCCTCGGGACGGATCGCGGGATCGCGCTCATCGCCGGGCCCGGCGATGAGCGCTTTTTTGCCACGCGGTCCCCGGTGCAGGACGCGCGCTTTCTCGAGGACGGGCGTCTGTGGGTCGCCACGGAGGAACGCTTGCTGCTCGAGTCGCCCGCCGGTGACCTCGGCGATATCACCCCCCGCGCCGCCGCGGGATCGCGGATTGCCCGGATCGCGGAACAGCGGGGGATCGCGGCGATCGCCACGAATTCCGGCGTCCTGCTGAGTCGCGATTTTCGGGCGTGGAAGCGCGTGTCGGTGCGCGGCGATGCCACGGCCTTGTCCCTGCGCGCGTCTTCCGGAGCTTCCGGAGATTTCGAGTTGTGGTGGATCGAGGACGGACTCCTGTGGCGCGCCGCCCCGGGACTCGCCCCGCGCCGCGTGTTCGAGTTCGAAGCCGGCAGGTTGGTCGACGTGGTGTTCGATCTTTCGGGCACCGCCGTCGCGCTCCTGGGCGAAGACAGCCTTCGATTTCGCGAGCACCCGGAAGGCCCGTGGTCGAACGTTTCCCTCGACCTGCCGGCGGGGGCGCGCGCGGAGCGCTTGTTCGAAGCGGCGGGGGCGTTCTGGATCGCTTCGGAGCGCGGCTTGTTGCGATCGGAATCGCTCGCCGGTCCCTGGCGTCGCGCCACCGCACCGGTGGGGTTCGCAGCCGTGAGCCACGTCGTTCAGGCGGGCGCCGCGGTTCTGGCTGCCGCGGACCGCGTCTTCTATCAGGGTGAGGTCGAATCCAATTCGGTCGTGCTCGATTTGCCCGCGCGGTGTGAGCCACCCATTGCGCGGGTCTACGCCACCGCCCTCGAATATCTCGATCTCGCGCCGTCCCGCTTTGCGCGCATGCGCGATGGCGTCGAACGACGCGGATGGTTTCCGACCGTGAGTTTGCGTCTCGATCGGGACGTCGGGCGCAGCACGACCCGGGATTGGGACGAAGTCGTGAGCTCCGGCCGCTTGTATTCGCTGTATGACCGCGATCGCGACCGCGTCCACGAAAGCGGGGCCTCGCTGACGCTCGCCTGGGACCTGGGCGATCTTGCGTTCCACCCGGAATCGATCGACGTGTCGCGGGAGACGCGAGAGCTTCTCGAATTGCGCGACGATGTGCTCGACGAGATCGCCCAGCACTACTTCGAGCGGCGCCGCACGCTGCTCGAATGGCACGCCGAGCGCGATTTCGTGGCGCGCGAGCGACTGCGCTTGCGCGCCGCCGAGCTGGCCGCGCGAATCGATGCCTGGACGGGCGGTTGGTTCGGTCGGGCAACGCTTTCCCCCTCGCCCCCACACGCAGGAGATTCGCCATGTTCAGGAATCGAATTCGAAACACCGCCATTGCATTGAGTCTGTTTTTCCACGGGTTCGCGGGCGCCGCCGGGGCGCTGCCGATCTTGTCGGAAGTTTTCTATGACGCGTCCGGGTCCGACAACGGAACGGTCTTCGTCGAACTCTACGGCGCGGCGGGAACGCCGCTCGACGGGCTCGTGGTGGAAGGAGTCAACGGCAGCGGCGGTGGCGTGGGCCCCGTGCTCGCCTTGTCGGGCAGCATTCCGCAGGACGGCATCTTCGTGCTGGCCGACGATCGCGGAGACGGGGGAACGGACGTCGCCAATGCGGATTTGATCCTCAATTTCGATTTTCAGAACGGACCGGATTCCATCGTGTTGCGGGACGCGGGCAGTGTGCTCGACGCGGTCGGCTACGGAGAATTCGCTGCCGGCGACGTCTTTGCCGGCGAGGGGACGGCGGCGACCGATCCGCCGGCCGGTTCCAGTCTGGCGCGCCATTTCGCGAACGTGGATACGGGGGACAATGCGGCGGACTTTGGCGTTGCGCTGCCGACTCCGGGAAGCGTCGAGCTGTTTGCGGTTCCCGAGCCGCGGCCCCTGGTGCTGGCCGCGGGATTTCTCGTCGCCCTGTTGGCCCTTCGCCGGCGCGCCGGGGGGGCCGCGGCCTAGAGGTCCGAAAATGGCTAGTGGTGAGGTCGCGAGGTGGTACAAAGGCTTCGTGGAACTGGACGAAAAGGTCTGTTATCGGGCGTTGCGCACGCGCGACGCCCGTTTCGACGGACGCTTCTTCACCGCGGTGCGGTCGACCGGGATCTATTGTCGGCCGATTTGCCCCGCCCGCACGCCCAAACGCGCGAACTGCACCTTCTTCCCCTGTGCGGCGGCGGCCCAGGAGGCGGGATACCGGCCTTGTCTGCGCTGTCGCCCGGAGGCTTCTCCGGGAACGCCGGCTTGGCTGGGTACGTCGGCCACGGTATCGCGCGCCCTGCGCTTGATCGGCGACGGCGTGTTGGACGCCGGCGACGTTGCGAGCCTGGCCGCGCGCTTGGGAATCGGCGAGCGACACCTGCGTCGCCTCTTTACCCAACACCTGGGTGCATCGCCGATCTCCGTCGCGCAGACGCGTCGCGTGTTGTTCGCGAAGAAGCTCCTCAACGAAACCCACTTGCCCATGACCCAAGTCGCCTTGGCGTCGGGCTTCTCGAGTGTGCGGCGCTTCAACGACGCGCTTCGCGGCGTCTACGGGCGGCCACCCCGTGAACTGCGCCGTTCGCGCGCAAATCCCTCCCGCTCGAGCCGGGGAATCACCCTGCGACTTCCCTACCGCCGCCCCTTGCCCTGGCCCGCCCTGTTGGGGTTTCTCGGGGCCCGGGCGATTCCGGGTGTCGAATCGGTTTCGGAGGGTGTGTACCGCCGCACGGCGCGCTTGGACGGAGAAGCCGTGCAGATCGAAGTTCGCGCCCTCGCGGACGAAGACGCGTTGTTGGCCCGGATCGACATGGACGACGCCACGGGGTTGATCGACGTCGCTGAACGCTTGCGGCGCGTGTTCGATCTCGGCGCGGATCCCGAAGTGATTCGCGATCAACTTTCCCGCGATCGCGACCTTGCGGGTCCGCTGCGCGCTCACCCGGGGTTGCGGGTGCCCGGCGCCTGGGACGGCTTCGAATTGGCCGTGCGCGCGGTCCTGGGGCAGCAGGTCAGCGTCGCCGCGGCGACCACCTTTGCGGGGCGGTTGGTGCGCAGGTTCGGGGACCCGATCGACTCGGAGCCGGTGGAGGGCGAGCGTTTGTATCTCTTCCCCACACCGGAACGCCTGGCGCGTGCGGATTTGACGAAGATCGGTGTCACCCGCGCGCGCGCCCAGGCGATCTCCGGATTGTCCAAGGCCGTCGCGCGCGGTGACGTTGCGCTCGACGCTTCGCAAGGGCTCGACGCATCCGTCGAGGCGCTCGCCAGCTTGCCGGGAATCGGACCTTGGACCGCGCAATACATCGCCATGCGCGCCCTGCGGGAACCCGACGCCTTCCCGCGCGACGACCTGGGTCTGCGAAAAGCGCTCGGAAACGGGCGCGGTCCTCTGACCGCACGCGCACTCGCGGATCGCGCGGAAGCCTGGCGCCCGTGGCGCGCCTACGCCGCCATGGCGTTGTGGCAATCCCTGTCGGCTTAGGGGCTTTCCAAGCGAAGCAATGCTTGCTTGCGCGCAATTCCGTAGCGGTAGCCGCCCGGCGAGCCGTCCTTCGCGACGACCCGGTGGCACGGGACCGCGACGGCCACGGGATTCGTCGCGCACGCCCGCGCGACTGCACGCGCGCCGCGGGGACTGCCGAGGGAAACGGCGAGTTCGCCGTAGCTGCGAGTTTCGCCGCGCGGAATTGCGCACAGGGCATCCCAAACGCGTCGTTGAAAGCGGCTGCCTCGCACGTCGAGGGGAAGGTGGAGGGTGGGGTTTCCGCCATCGATGTAGCTCAACAGCGGTTCGAGCCATTCCTTCAGGCGGATCTCGTTTTCGGCGAGCTCGGCAAAGGGAAATTCGGCGCGCAATCCCGCCTCGGCTTCGTCGCTGGAATCGCCGAAACGGACGTGGCACACGCCGCGCGCGGTGGCGGCCACGAGCAGCCAGCCGAGAGAACATTCTGCAATCGCGTATTCGATGGCTCGGTTTTTCATGAAACCTCCGGTGGGCAGTCCGGAGGATCGGTCATTCGGCGGCCGTGGCTGGCCGTTTTCGGACCTGGATCCGATTTGCGACCGCGGCGAATCCGGCGGCGGCCAACAACGCTTCGACGGGAAGCAGTGGAAGGTAATAGCGCTGCCACGCCAGGGGAATGGCGAGTAGCGTAAACGCGACCAGGACGCCCCCCCAGGCGAGTACCGCCTGGGCCGCGGGGCTTCTGTGGCGCAGCAACGCGAAGCAACCGAGGACGCAAAAGCCGAGCGTGGCGAGACCGAAGGCGGTTGCGACGTTTCCGCCGTGGCGCAGGAGCCCACGCCAGGGCGACGCCGCGTAGGCGCGAATCTCCGGCGCGATCGCGTAGCCGAATCCCGGGATCTCGGCGTAGACCGGAGGGGCGGTCGAGAGCTGTCGGGTCAGGCCCGCCACACGCGCTGGCAGATCTTCGTAGGCGCTGCCGGGAAACGCTCCGAGTTGATGTTCGACCACCGCCTGGCGCAGGGCGAGTACTTCCGATGGACGCGCGACGGGATTCGACCACCATGTCGGATTCAAGCCGATGAAGATCCCGAGTGCGAGCAATCCGCTCGAAAGCCAGGGAACGAGCAGCGATCGCTTGCGGATCGCCGCGGTCCCGAGCACGAGAAAACTCGCCGCGACGGGGACGAGACCGCTGTGTTTGCTCGCGACCGCCAGACCGGCGGCAAGCGCGAACCCGATCACCGCGGCGGCGGTCGGCGCACCTCGCCGCTCCACGGCGCGTAGCCACACGACCGCAAAGAACACCGTCGCGATGCTGGCGGTAAAGAGTCCGCTCTCGAGGGTCGCGCGGCGCAGGTTCAGGAGTGCGACCGGGTGCGTGGCGATCAAGAACGTCGCCGTGTACGCCGCCGGGCGCCCCCCGAGCCAGAGGCCCAGCAGGAACAGCATGGGAAGACTCAGGCAAGCGACCGCGACCTGGGGCATCCGGGCCAACGCGAGCAATTCCGCGTCGGGTTTGCGTCCGTTGCGCCGGTTCCAATCCCAACCCGCACCCCACACCCAGGACCCATTCACGCGTTGCGCGGGGTAGTCGGCAAAGCGCCAGGATGCGCGCATCAGCGCCACCGGCAGCGTCCCGTTCAGCATTCGAAGCTGCTGGATCTGCGGGTCGCTCGCCTGCTGGGCGAAAGTGGGCGCGCGACTCATGGCGATGAACATCGATTCGTCGCCGTGAAAGGGAACGAGCGATGTGCCGCCGGCGATGTAGAGGGCGAGCGCGAGCAACCACGCCACGTCGAGCCACACTGCCACGCGGGCGATCCAGCGTTTTCTCTCGGTGGGCCTCATCCGGACGGCTCGTCGGGAAGCGACTGCGACCAGGATCGCGCGTACAGGAAGAGGAGGGCCCAGGTTCCGACCAGGGCGACGGCGAGTCGTCCCTGGAGTTGTGTTTCCCAGGTTAGAAATTGTTGCCAGGCGCGACCCATGGACCATTGGCTATCGAACATCGGGGTGAAGGGCGCGACGGTACCGAGGAAGGCGACGCCGATGGAGACGGCGGTCAGCCCCACGAACACAGATCGGGCCCAGGCGGTTCGCGCCAGCCAGGGGAGGGCTCCGACCAGGAGCGCGCCGAAGGCGAAGTTGAGCGACGCGAACCAGCGAACGCCGTAATTCCAGCCGCCGTAGTTGTTGGTGCGAAGGATGATGAGTGCCGTGATTCCCAGGGCCGCAAGGGCTGCGTAGCGCAGGGCCCATTGGTGTGCGTCGCTCCGAAACCAGCCGCGCCAGCCGCCCGGAATGCAGAACAGCAGAACGGGAGAGTAGAGGAAGAGCCCCCTCGCTCCGAACAAAGTGTGGAATCCGTAGATCAGGTTCGCGGCGAGATCGGGGTGCGAGAAAATACCCATCAGTTCTGCGCGTGGAAATTGACTTCCCGGATAGTCCCAGAGTTGGGGGTTCATGACCGGTGGGACGGGACTTCCCGTGAGCGCCCAATTTCCGAGCAGGTAGGCCGCGAGAATCGGCGCGAAGGGAACCAGGTAGGCGAGTTGAACCCGTCGCGTGTGTCCGACCAGGGCGATCAGCGAAGCCGGTGCGAAGAAGAGCACGCTGATATCCGTGACGACGACGAGGGCGAGCAACGCGCCCGCCAACGCGGCCTGGAGCGCGCTGTCGCGCATTCGGAGCAGGCAGAAAAAGTGAATCGCCCACAGAGCGCCGCAGACCGTGTGGTTGTTCATCACCGTGGAATAGGGGAGAAAGAGCGTTCCGAAGGCAAGCCCACAGAGCACGACCGCGCGCGCGGAACCGCGGGCGCCCAGGATTCCCAGGGCGCGGTCACCGCACCCGAGGCCCAACAGGGAAAGCACACCCACCGTGAGCAGCGTGACGCCGTAGATCGCGCGCGCGGGGTCGCGATCGAGGGAGACCCCGAGTCCGCGAAGGCCCGCGTAGACACCGGCGCCCAACAGGGAGAGGGAGGGGGGTTTGTCGGAATAGAAATGCCCCGCGTGAAAAATCCGGTCGCCGGTCTTGGCGAAGCGCGTCCGCTCGATCGCGAAGGTGCCCTGCTCGACGACGGCTTCGATGGTGGCGAAGCGAGATGCGTCGTTCCAGGAAGTGACCTGGTCCTGGGTGAACAGCACGAGGATCAGTGCAAACCACACGTAGATGGGGACGCGGGACGTCATCCTGGCCGTGAATAGCCCTTGGGGAGGGGGGGCGTAAACCGGTGTCGGTTTTGGGGGCGGTGTCTAGCTGCGAGGCCAGCAGCGAGGGGGATTGCTTTCGAGTACCGGGGGTTGGGAAGGATCGACTTCCTGCGGCGCAATGGGAACCCCGTGGAGCACGGCGGGAAGGTAGATCGCGCCACCGGACTGCACCGACTCACCGGTGCTCGCGCAACCGCTCGCCCCGAGCAGGACCGTCGAAAGAATCAAACTGACAACCTTGCGCACGAATGAACCCCTGAGAATCGGTGCATGCGATTGGGATCATCGGCGCAAGGGAGCTGAACTTGATGCGTTCTAACCCCGTCGTCGAAATCCGGAGAAACGTGGAGTGGAGAGACCAAGTAAAAACGCCTCGGCCGAAGCCGAGGCGTTTTCGATTCGAGCCGCTCGTTGGTCTTAGGAACGAACGCGGCGACCGAAGGCCAGCAGACCCGCGAGGCCCGCTCCCATCAGGAGCATGGTCGAAGGTTCCGGGATCGGCATGATGTTGATGGTGACCAGGTACTTGCCGTACTCGTCGTGGTCGCCCAGATAATTGTTGTCGTCATCGAGATCGTCGCCCAGGCCCGAGATCCCGATCAGGTACATCCCGTCCGCGTCTGCGGTGATTTGGAGCGCCGAGCCGGTTCCACCGGGGCCCTCGAAATCATCCTCGTCCAGCAGGACGTTGATGGCGAGCAGGTCGTCGACGAAGAAGATGCCCACCAGGGTGTCGGGGGCTTCCAAGAAGGGATCCATCGGCGTGGTGACGACGGTCAGCATGTCGCCTTCCAGAAGGCTCACCTTCAGGTAGTCGACATCGAAGTCATCGAGGAAGAAAGCGGCGGCGAGGGTTCCGTCGTCGCGGCTGAAGACGATCGCATCGTCCGGGTGATCGTTGGGCTCACTGTCCGTAATCGTGGCACTCGCCGGCAGGGCAAATCCGCATAGAAGAGCAATGGCAAGCAGCTTTCGCATCTGTCTCCGTCTCCACTTCCGCGGCCTCGAGGTGGGCCGTCGTTTCAATCTTTTTTCGCAACGCTCGGATCGGGTGTCGCAGCTCCGAACCGCGTTTGCCCAAGCCAACCGGAGACAAACGAGTCTCCGCCGTACCGGTAAAGTGGCACGTGAGGTGAAAAGGTGTCAATGGATAATCACCGCAGTTGCGGGGATTCCGCGCATGCGAGAGACGAGGTCCCCGCGGGGAGCGCCGCTGGGGGTGTCAGTCCTCGACGTCGAGCTGGAGATTCTCGAAATAGAGCCGCTTCCCATCGGGGTAGGGCGTTCGGTCCCGCAACAGCTGGTAGTAGGCGTCCCATTCGGAATCGCTCGAGCAGGGGGGCGGCATGCGGCCCGCTAGCAGATTGATTCCGTCCAGGCCCCGGGCGCCCGCGCTGGCGTACACGCCCGCGGATCCGGGAATCCAGAACAGCGGGTTGAGGGCTGCGTCCCCAACGGCCCCCACCAGACCGCGCGGGGAGGTCTCTCCGTAGAACGGAAGGATCAGATAGGGACCGGGCGGGATGCCGTACACACCCAGGGTTTCGCCTGTGGTTTCCGGGCTCTCCACGTCGATGAAGTGGTCTGCGACGTTGAACATGCCCGCGATTCCCACGGTGCTGTTGACCACGAACGCGCCCAAATGGCGTCCGGCCCGGGGAAGCTTGAACTGGAGCACGCTGTTCACGAAATCCCGCGGGCGCTGGAGGTTCTCGAGCAGGTTGCTGACGCGGGCCTGGCCCCACTTGGGCATGGCGAAGTTGTAGCCGCGTGAAACCGGCTCGAAGACGTGGTCGAGCATCCAGAAATTGAAGCTTCGGTTGGCGCGATTGAAGGAATCGAGCCCGCTGTCGTCGTCCGGCATGGACGCACAACCGAAGGAAATCGTGGAGGCCGCGATGAGAGCGGCGGCGGCAAATCGGATTCGCACGATCGGTCCCCCCGCGACGGGCGATGGTCTCTACATCCGCATTCAACCCACCGTAGGGCGCGGCTGGGAAACCAATGTAGCGATTTCCCGTGCTGCCGCTTGCGTTGTTGGCGCGTAGCGCGCTAACTGGTTCGCCGTCTGCGGGGACGACTTTTTGGGGGGCGCCACCCGCGATGCTGACAGGATTCAATACCAATATCCGCTACCGCGGCATGCTGTTTCACGCGCAAACGGAAGATCGCGGAGCCGATTTCGCTGAGATCGTGACCCAGTTGTATCGCGCGGGGACGGTGCTCGTGTCGGTGAAGCAGGGCTACCACGGCGTCTTGGCGCAGCGGGACGGACTCGCGACCGTGCGCGGGCGCATGCAGGAGCAACACAAGGATGTGTTGCGCAATCTGGCGAGCGGCGAATTCGACGACCGAATCCGCGAGCGATTGGGCCCGGACGCATTCTCGCAAGCGCCCAAGGACGGGGAAGCCCAGTGAAGTTGATGCGCCGCGAACCGCCGGTGACGGATCCCTTCGTCCGCATGTACCACGTCTCCAAATCCTACATGGCCGGGACCTTCGCGCTGCACGACGTGAGTCTGGAAGTGGATCGCGGCGAGTTCGTGTTTCTCACGGGGCCGAGTGGCGCGGGGAAGACGACGCTCCTCAAGCTGTTGTTCGCAGCGGAACGGCCGAGTGAAGGTCAGATCATTCTGCGCGGACGCAACATCACGCGTCTTCGCGAATACGGAATTCCGGCCCTGCGCCGCCGCATCGGTGTGGTGTTTCAGGATTTCAAGCTCCTCGGTCACCGCAGTGTCGAAGAGAACGTGGGGATGGCGCTCGAGGTGCGGGGCACGCCGCCGCGCGAGATCCGTTCGCGGGTCTTTCGTGTGCTCAAGCAAGTGGGATTGCAGCATCGGCGCTACCACCGAGCGGAAGCGCTTTCGGGCGGGGAGCAACAACGCGTCGCCCTGGCGCGCGCACTGGTCAACGATCCGGAACTCCTCTTGGCGGATGAACCGACGGGCAATCTCGATCCCGAACTGACCCTGGAAATCATGGACCTGATCGCCTCGGCCGGTGCGCGCGGTACGACGGTCGTGGTCGCGACCCACGACCTCAGCCTGATCGATCGCTATGCCAAGCGAACGCTTCACCTCGAGGCGGGGTGCGTGAAGCGCGACGCCGGGGCGGCGGCGATCTCCGCATGAGGCTCCTCGTCGTCCACTTGTTCTACGCCGCGCGCAGCGCGATTCGCGGGCTGTGGGCGAGTCCCGTAACCACGGGCGTCGCCCTCGTCACCATCGCCGTGAGTCTGGTTCTCGTAGGGGCGTTCGGTTTGCTGGTGACGAACATGCAGGGACTCCTCGATCGCGTGGGAGAAGACCTGCGCGTCACCGCCTATCTCGAGGAAGGCATTTCCGACGAAGACCTGAAGCGCCTGGCTTTGCTGACCCAGACCGTCGAGGGCGTCGCGTCGGTCGAAACCATTTCGAAAGACGATGCCCTGCGAATCTTCGACGAGCGTCTGGGAGGACGCAGCGGTCTATTGGAAGGGTTGGAGTACAACCCACTTCCCGCTTCGCTCGAGATTACCCTGGTCGAAAGCCAGCGTTCCGTGGGTGGGTTGCGGGTCGTGGTCGAATCCCTCGATGGACTGCCGGGAATCGAGGAATTGAGTTACGGCGAGGAATGGGTCGAGGGTTACGCGCGCGCGCTGTCGATGATTCGCGGACTGGGGGTCGGGGTGGCCTGTGTTCTGGCTCTGGCCACGTTGCTCATCGTCGGCAACACGATCAAGTTGGCGGTCTACGCGCGTCGGGACGAAATCGAAATCCTGGGCCTCGTGGGCGCCAGTCGTTCGTTCGTTCGAATCCCTTTTCTGTTGGAAGGGTTCACCCAGGGAACGTTGGCCGCCTTGATGGCGCTCGGTTTGCTCTACATCCTCTATCGGATCCTGACGCCGAGTCTCGCGGCGGGGATCGAACTCCTGATGGGACACGCGTCGCCCGCCTTCTTCTCTCCCTTTCAGATGTTCCTGCTCGTGGCGTCCGGCGCCTTCGTGGGCGCATTGGGATCCGCCGCCGCGTTCGTGGAGGGCGGACGTCGTTGAGGCGCGGATTCGCGCTCTGCCTGCTGCTGGGGTTGGCGGGCCCGGCCTGGGGAGACGCCGCTTCCAACGCCCGGTTGGAAGAGATCAAGGAGGCCATCGCCCTGAGTCGGAGCCGCATCGAGTCCTTTGCGTCCCGCGAAGAGGGCCTGCTCGAGGCCTTCGAAGCCAGTGATCGCGCGGCGGCTCTCCTGTCCCGGGATCTCGAACGCGCGCGGCGCGAACACCGCCAGTCGCGCACCCGCCACGCGGAGGCGCGCGCGGAACTCGAGCGGCTCGATGGGAAAAGCAAGGTTTTGAAAACCGCCATGTCCCGGCGGGCGGTTTCGCTCTACAAGTCGGGAGAACTCGGTCCCGTGCGGGCGTTGTTCTCGGCGGGCGATCTGCGGGAGTTCTTGACGCGCAGTCACTCCCTGCGCGCGTTGCTCGATCACGACGGAGACCTGTTGGTGCGTTTTGCGGAACAGGCGCGCGCATTGCGGGACACACAGGAAAAACTGCAAAGCGCCGCAGCCCAGCGGGATCGCGCGGTGGTGGACCTGGAATCGCGATCGCGCGAACTCCGTCATGAGCGCGCGGCCAAGCGGAGCCTACTGGCACGCTTGCGAACCGATCGCGACCAGGAGCGCGTGGCCCTGCGTGAACTCGAAGCGGCGGCCCAGCGTCTGGAAGAGAAACTCGAACGTCTCGATCGAGATCCCTCGCCGAGTCCCAGTACCGGTTTCGCCCGGATGCGGGGCAAGCTGCGTTGGCCCGTGGACGGATCCATCATCCGTTCCTTCGGGCGCGTGGTGGATCAGGAATTCCGAACCGCGATATTTCGAAAAGGCGTGGATTTCGAAGCCGAAGCGGGAACGCGGGTACGCTCCGTGGCCGCGGGCGACGTTCGGTTCGCCGGTTGGTTTCGCGGCTACGGGAACACGGTGATCGTCGATCACGGGGATCGCTATTTCACGGTTTTCGCCCATCTCGAACGAATCGATGCCGAACTGGGGGAGACGGTCGCTGAGGGAGACCGGCTCGGGACGGTGGGCGAAACCGGGAGTTTGTCGGGACCGCTCCTGTATTTCGAAATCCGACGCGGCGCACAGGCGCAGGATCCCGCGGAGTGGCTGCGCGCCGGGCTGAAACGTTAGACTCGCTGCACCGGGTGAGGCTTCGTCAAGAACAGCCCTCGGACGACCGAAAGCGACAAGGATCACGACCGTGGATGTTCGAGGGCGATGGGCGAAAGCCCCTCCCCGCAGGAGGCCGCATGCGCAATCGATTTCGCTTCCTCGTACCCTTTGGATCGGGTGTCGCCGTGGCGGCCCTGGTGCTCGGGCTTTCGGGCACCTTCGGCTCCTATGCCGCGACGCGCTACGAAGACCTCAACCTCTTCACCAACGTCCTGAGCCTGGTTCGCAAGAATTACGTCGAGCCCATCGACGAACGGGCGCTGATCCAGGGTGCGGTGCGGGGAATGCTCGAGGCGCTGGATCCCCACTCCTCCTATCTCACGCCCGAGATCTACAAGGAAATGCAAATCGATACGCGGGGCGAGTTCGCCGGTCTCGGAATCGAAATCGCGAAACGACGGGATGGATTCATCGAAGTCGTGTCCCCGATCGATGGAACGCCGGCCCACAGCGCCGGGATTCGCGCCCGGGATCAGATCGTCGCCATTTGCCCGACGGAAAAACCCGAGGATTGGAGCGAGGACTGCCGGTCCACGAAGAGCATGACGCTGATCGAAGCGGTTCGTTTGATGCGGGGTCCCAAGGGCACGAAAGTCACGATTCGGATTCACCGGGAAGAATTCGAGTCCCCGCAGCCCTATTCGATCGTGCGCGACGTCGTCAAGATCGAATCCACGGACGGTCGTATGCTGGAACCCGGCTACGGATATGTTCGCATCCGCGCGTTCCAGGAGCGCACGGGCGAAGATCTCAACGACATCCTCGCCAATCTGAGGAAAGAAAATTCCGGTGAACTCAAGGGCGTGGTGTTGGATCTGCGCGACAACCCGGGCGGTCTGCTCGACCAGGCGGTCAAGGTGGCGGATACCTGGCTGACCGACGGACTGGTGGTCTACACCAAAGGCCGCCTCGAGAGTCAACGGCAGGATTTCCGCGCCCACGAAGAAGCTTCCGAATCCGCCTATCCGATGGTGGTTCTCGTCAACGCCGGAAGTGCGAGCGCATCGGAGATCGTGGCCGGCGCGTTGCAGGATCAAAACCGCGCACTCGTCCTCGGGACGCCGACTTTCGGCAAGGGGTCGGTGCAGACCATCATTCCCCTCGAGGATGGATCCGGTTTGCGACTCACGACGGCGCTCTACTACACGCCCAATGATCGCTCCATTCAGGAAGTGGGCATTGCGCCGGACATCATCGTCGAGCGGCGCGAGATTCCGAAACCCGAAGCGGACGACCGTCCGCGCCGAATTCGCGAGCGCGACCTCGAGCGCCACTTCACCCAGGAAGAGGCGGATCCGGATTCCGACGAATCGGTATCCGACGACGACGATCCGCAGAACGACTTGCAGCTGTCGCGCGCCATGGAAGTGCTGAAGAGCTGGACGTATTTCGAACAGCTCCGCGAGCGCCGCCAGAATGCGGGCAATCCCGCCATCGCGACTCAGATCCCCTGAGGTCCCCACTGGTCGTCGAAAGCGACAGGTCCGCGCTTCCAATCGAAACCGAGCGCCGCATCTTTCGGGTATCGGATCTCGTCACGGGCCTGCGCCGTTTGCTCGACGACCACGTCGGCCGAGTCTGGGTCGCCGGTGAGATTCGCGATTTGCGCGAACCCGCATCCGGACATCGCTACTTCAGTTTGGCGGACGATCGCGGGCGCATGCGCGCCACACTCTTTCGCGGCGACGCCCGCCGCATTCCCTTCGAGATCGAAGACGGACTCGAGGTGCTCGTCTACGCGGATGTAACGGTCTACGAAGCGCGGGGCGAGCTCCAATTGGTCGTGCGCCAGGTGGAACCCCAGGGTGTGGGGGCTCTGCAGCTGGCCTTCGAGCAGCTGCGCGCTCGACTCGAAGCCGAAGGGCTGTTCGACGCGTCGCACAAGCGCGATCTGCCCGAGTTTCCGCGTCGCATCGGGGTCGTCACTTCGCCGGACGGTGCGGCCATTCGCGACGTTCTGAAAATTTCCGGCGCTCGCTTTCCAGGAATTCCCATCCTGATATCGCCCACGCGAGTCCAGGGCGAAGGCGCGGAAGAAGAAATTGCCGCGGCCCTGGAAGCACTCGATGGGAAGGACGTCGACGTGATTCTGCTGGTGCGCGGCGGGGGCTCGCCCGAGGACCTGCGCCCGTTCAATAGCGAGCGTCTCGCGCGCGCGGTGGCGGCGGCCCGGACCCCGATCGCATGCGGCGTGGGGCACGAAACGGACATCACCATTTGCGACCTGGTGGCGGACCTGCGGGCGGCGACGCCGTCGGATGCCGCCGCGCGCGCGGTTCCGGACCGTGTGGCGGTGGCGGCTCGGATCGAGTCCCGGCGGGATCGCCTGGTTTCAGCGGTCGGCCTGCATTGGTCCCGAGCGGCCGAGCGCCTGGAATCCCAGCGCGAGGCGCTGCGGCGCTTGGCGCCCGCTGCGCGTCTGGCCGGCGCGCGCATCCGCTTGGAAGCCCTCGACCGCGCCCTTTGGACGGCGGTTCGGGGGAACCACGGCACCCAGAGCGCCCGGGTGGAGGCCCTGGCCGGGCGTCTCGATTCCCTGTCGCCCCTGCGCGTACTCGGGCGCGGCTTTTCGATCGTCCGCAATGCCGCGGGAGAGATCGTGCGCCGAAGCGGTGACCTGCGGCCGGGCGATTCTCTCGACATTCGTCTGTCCGAAGGCGAAGTGGAAGCCTCGGTCACGCGAACGCGTTAGCCTGCTCCCATGGCCGCGCGCAAAAAGGCAGCTGGCGCCCAACCCAGTGCTTCGGATGCTCTCTCCGAGGTCTCCTTCGAGGAGGCCCTCGAACAGCTCGAATCCACGGTCGACCAGCTCGAAACCGGGGACCTCGACCTCGAAACCGCGTTGCAGGTGTTCGAACAGGGCGTCGCGCTCTCGCGCCGCTGCGCCGCGGAACTCGAGCGTGCGGAACGCCGCATCGAAGTGCTTTCGGATCGCGGCGAGGAGCCCTTCGACGCTTCCGCCGACGGGGAATCCTCCTGACCGATATCCACGCATACCTTTCCCGGGCCAAGCAACGGGTCGACGAAGCGCTCGAGAAGGAACTTCCGTCGCTGACGGAACCGCCGGAGACGCTCCACCGCGCCATGCGTCACCTGTTGTTTCCCGGCGGCAAGCGCCTGCGCCCGGCTTTCGCGTTTGCGGCCGCACAGGCGGTGGGGGGCGATTCGGATTCCGTGCTTCCGATCGCGTGCGCGGTGGAGCTGATCCACACCTATTCCCTGGTCCACGACGACTTGCCGTGTATGGACGACGACGACCTGCGTCGCGGGCGTCCGACGGTCCACAAGGCATTCGGCGAGAACGTGGCGGTTCTGGCGGGCGACGCGCTATTGGCCGAGGCCTTTCGCGTGGTGGCGGAACGGACGCCGCCGGAACGCGGGCTGGCCTGTGTGGCCGAGTTGGCCCACGCCGCCAGTTGTCGTGAGCTGGTCGGAGGCCAATACGACGATCTTCACGTCGCCGATCGGGTGGCAACGAATCCCGAGGCCGCGGCGCACGTCGAATCGATTCATCGGCGCAAGTCCGCCGCTCTGATTCGCGCCTCCGTGACCAGCGGGGCTCGTATGGCGGGCGCCGATGCGGCAACACTCGCGCAGCTCGGGCGTTTCGCTACATCGGTCGGTGTCGCTTTCCAGATCGCCGACGATTGGCTAGATCGCGATTCTGGGGAAGCGTGTTCTCTGGTGGGTTTGCTGGGCCCCGACGCGGCTCGTGAGCGAGCGGAGCGCCTCCTTGACGAAGGGCTGGCGCAGGTCGAGGATCTAGGGGTCGAGGGCGAAGCGCTGCGCGCGTTGGCGTGTTATTCGGTGCGGAGGATGGAGTGAGCAATCGCGAGTTGTTGGACCAGGTCAATTTCCCGGAGGACCTGCGGCGGATTCCCAGGGAGAAGATGCCCCAGCTCGCCAATGAGCTTCGCTCGGAGATCGTCGATCGCGTTTCCCGTACCGGGGGCCATCTGGCTTCGAGTCTGGGGGCCGTCGAGCTGATCGCGGCGATCCACTACGTCTTCGATACGCCGAACGATCGTTTGATCCTCGACGTCGGTCACCAGGGCTATCCCCACAAGATCCTGACCGGCCGCCGCAAGCAGTTCGACGAGATCGGGAAAGAGGGTGGGATCGGCAAGTTCCTGCGACGCGAAGAATCGCCCTACGATCACTTCGGCGCAGGCCACGCGGGAACGTCCATTTCGGCGGCGCTCGGGTCCGCGCGCGCGTTGCAGCACAAAGGCAGCGACAACGTGGCGATCGCGTTGATTGGCGACGGCGGCATGACGGCCGGAATGGCGTTCGAAGCGCTCAATCACGCCGGGGCGCTCAAGCAGAACAATTTGATCGTCGTGTTGAACGACAACGAGATGTCGATCTCACCGAACGTCGGCGCCATGTCGTCCTACCTGTCGCGCAAACTCTCGGCTCCCATGGTTCGTCGCATGAAGGGGTGGGCCAAAGAGTTCCTCGGCACCATGCCGGGCGACATGCTGCATTGGGCGCAGAAGGCCGAGGAGTCGCTCAAGGTCTTCTTCTCGCCGGGCCTGCTGTTCGAGGCGCTGAACTTCAAATACGTGGGTCCCCTCCAGGGGCACCGGATCGAAGTGCTGCTCGAAACCTTCGAGAACGCCAAGGAGATGCTCGCCAACGGCGACGGCCCGATTCTCATTCACGCGTTGACGGCCAAGGGGTACGGCTACGAGCCCGCGGAACGCGACCCGCTCACCTACCACGGGGTTTCCGCTTTCGAGATTGCCTCCGGCAAGATGGCGCCGTCGAAGCCGGGCCCGCCGTCCTACACGAAGGTGTTTGCCGAAGCGCTGATCGCGCTGGCAGAAGAGGACGAGCGCATCCTGGCCATCACCGCCGCCATGCCCGGGGGAACCGGCCTCGACAAGTTCCAGCGCCGATTTCCCGATCGCTTCTACGACGTGGGCATCGCGGAACAACACGCGGTGACCTTTGCGGCGGGGCTCGCCACCGAAGGGATGAAGCCCGTGGCCGCCATCTACTCGACCTTCCTTCAGCGCGCCTACGACCAGGTGGTACACGACGTATGCGTCCAGAATCTCGACGTCACCCTGGCCCTCGATCGGGCGGGTGTGGTGGGGGCGGACGGTGCCACCCACCAGGGGTTCTACGATTTCGCGTATCTCCGAACGCTGCCCAACATCGTCATCATGGCGCCCAAGGACGAAAATGAACTGCGCCACATGGTGCGCACGGCCATCGAACATCCCGGTCCCGCGGCCGTTCGCTATCCGCGCGGGAGCGGTTTCGGCGTCCCCTTGGATCCCGAGATGAAGAACATTCCGGTGGGGGAATCCGAACTGCTGCGCGACGGCGACGACGCGGTGGTGGTGGCGGTGGGAGAGCTGGTTCACCCCGCCCTCGAAGCCGCTACACAACTCGCCGCCGACGGCATCTCGGTCGCGGTGGTGAACGCGCGCTTCGTGAAGCCGATCGACACCACCCGCATCGCCGACCTCGCCCGGCGCTGTGGCGCGGTGGTGACCGCCGAGGCCCACTCGGGCATGGGGGGCTTTGGGAGCGCGGTCCTGGAAACCCTGGCTCGAGCGGGTGTCAACGTCCCCGTCCACACGCTCGCGATCCCCGATCGCCTGATCGAGCACGGCAATACCGCACAGATCTACGCCGAACTCGCATTGGATGCGGATGGCATTGCGGCCACGGTTCGCGGTTTGCTGCGCGGCCGCGCGGCCAATCGGAAGGAATCCTGAAGGGCACCCGACTCGACGAACGTTTGGTCGCCGACGCCCTGGCACCCACGCGCAGTCGCGCCGAATCCCTGATCCGCGCCGGCCGGGTGCTCGTCGACGATGTCCTCTCCACCAAGCCCGGCACCCGTGTGGCGGATGCGGCCCGGGTGCGGGTTCGCGGCGAGACGCGGGCCTTCGCTTCGCGCGGGGGAGAAAAGCTCGCCGGCGCCCTGCGCGACCTCGACCTCGACCCGACCGGGTTGGCGTGTCTCGACATCGGCGCGGCCCACGGCGGTTTCACGGATTGTCTGTTGCAAGCCGGGGCGCTGCGGGTTTGCTGTGTGGACGTCGGATACGGTCAACTCGATTCCGTCTTGCGCCGCGATCCGCGGGTGCGGGTGCTCGAGCGCACCAACGCGCGGCACCTCGGGCCCGGTGACATCGAGGGGCCCGTGGATCTCATCACGGTGGATGTTTCGTTCATATCCGTCCGCTTGCTGCTTCCGGCGCTCCACGCGCTGGCGCCGGCGGCGAGAATCCTCGTGATGGTGAAGCCGCAGTTCGAGGTGGGAAAGGGCCAGGTGGGCAAGGGGGGCGTGGTGCGCGATCCGGAACTCCGCGCACAGGCCGTCGCCGGGGTCGTGGAGGCCGCCGCGCAGCTCGGCTACGAGCAGGTGGGACAGGCGGAGAGCCGGCTAGCGGGCCCCAAGGGGAATTTGGAGGTCTTCGTCCTGTTGGAGCCAGCGGCGGCCGCTTGAAGGCCCTCAAGGCCTGAGGTAGTTTGTCGAAGAAGAAAATGGTTCGAAATTTCAATTACTTACCGCGCCCAAGGAGGTTCACGTGGCACTCGTAAACGTGACCGACGCAGCCGCCGACCGCATCAAGGCGCTGCTCGATAAAGAGGGCAAGGCGGAATCTCACGCCTTGCGGATGAAGGTTGTGGGCGGAGGCTGCTCGGGCCTCCAATACCAGCTCGTATTCGACGAAAGCGAAAAGGACACCGACGCCTCCATCGCGGCCGGCGGAGTCCGGGTCGTGGTGGACGAAAAGAGCGCGCTCTATCTGGCAGGCAGCACGCTCGATTTCGAAGACTCGCTAATGGCGACCGGGTTCAAGATCGAAAACCCGAACGCATCGTCCACATGCGGTTGCGGCGAATCCTTTAGCGCCTAGCGGCGGGCTTGCGCCGCATTCGAGAACCATGTCGATCGAGCTTCCCATCTACCTCGATCATCACGCCACCACACCCGTGGATTCGCGCGTGCTCGAGGCCATGCTTCCGTATTTCCAGCGCGACTTCGGAAACGCGGCGAGCCACAGCCACGTGTTCGGCTGGCGCGCGGAAGCGGCGGTGGAGGACGCGCGCGAACGCATTGCGCGTGCGCTCGGTGCCGAGACCCGCGAGATCATTTTTACGAGCGGTGCGACCGAGAGCAACAACGCGGCGCTGCTCGGGGTCGTGCGCGCGCGTGCCAAGCGGGGCAACCACGTCGTCACGGCCGTGACGGAACACCGCGCAGTATTGGATCCCCTGCGTGCCCACGAATCCAGCGGCGGGCGCGTCACCTGGCTTCCCGTCGATTCCGATGGCCTGGTCGACCCGAGCGCCGTCGAGGAGGCCCTGTGCGACGAGACGGTCCTGGTCTCCATCATGGCCGCCAATAGCGAGATCGGCGTGTTGCAGCCCATCGAGGCGATTGCAGCGATCTGTCGCGAACGCGGTGTCTTGTTCCACACCGACGCCGCGCAAGCGGTGGGAAAGATTCCCTTCGACCTCGCCAGCTTGCCCGCGGATCTGGTTTCCATCAGCGCCCACAAGCTCTACGGACCCAAGGGCTGCGGCGCGCTCTACGTTCGCAACAAGCGGCCGCGCATTCGACTCGAACCCCTGCTCTACGGCGGCGGTCACGAGCGCGGGCTTCGCTCGGGCACGCTCGCGGTGCCCCTCATCGTCGGTCTGGCCCGGGCCCTCGAAATCTGTGTCGAGGAGCTCTCGCAAGCCGCTGCCCGGGCGGCGGGACTGCGCGATCGGTTGCGCGCGGCGATCGAGTCCGGGCTGGACGGCGTCGTGCTGAACGGCCACCCGCAGCAACGCTTGCCCGGCAACCTCAATCTGTCCTTCGAGGGGATAACGGCCGATTCGCTGCTGATCGCCCTCAAGGACGTTGCGATTTCCTCGGGCTCCGCCTGCTCCTCCGCCACGCCCGAACCGAGCCACGTATTACTCGCACTGGGAGGTGGGGCCGAGCGGGCGAGCAGCGCGTTGCGATTTGGCATCGGACGCGGCAACACGGAGGAGGAGATCGACTGGGTGGCGGAGCAGGTGATCGCCAGCGTCCGCGGGCTTCGGGCCGAGCGCAGGCGGGGCGCAAGTGTCGCGCAGACGCGCCGGGGCGGGTGATTGCGCTACGCTGGGCCGCCCAAAACCTCAATCGAGACGACCACTTCAACGAAGAAAGCGAGCGAAAGACTTTGAGCGAGAGCAAGAGTAAGAACATCACTTGGCACGTGGGCGACGTGACGCGTGCGGAGCGTGAATCCGTCTTGGGCCAAAAGGGCGCCACCATCTGGTTCACGGGCCTTTCGGGTTCCGGAAAATCCACCGTCGCCGTGGCGGCGGAAAAGGAATTGGTGAAGCGCGGGCGCTCGGCCTACGTCCTCGACGGCGACAACATTCGCCACGGGCTCAACAACAATCTGGGATTTTCGCCGGAAGATCGGGCCGAGAACATTCGGCGCATCGGCGAAGTCGCCAAGCTCTTCACCGATGCGGGAATCCTCGTGTTGACCTCCTTCATTTCGCCCTATCGCGAGGACCGCGACAACGTGCGCGCATCCATGAACGATGGCGATTTCGTCGAGGTCTACGTGGCGGCGAGCCTCGAGACCTGTGAGGGCCGCGACGTGAAGGGCCTGTACGCCAAGGCGCGCAAGGGGGAAATCCCGGAGTTCACGGGCATATCGGCTCCTTACGAAGAGCCCAAGAGCCCGGAGCTGGTGCTCGACACCAATGATCAATCCGTCGAGCAAAGCGTCGCGGCACTGGTGGGCTACCTCGAGCAGAAGGGCTACATCAGTTAGACGGCTTCACCCCAGAAGTCCTCCGGATTCGAGAGCGAACGGCCGATGAGGGGTGAGGGGACAAACCAGCATCGCGACGTCGGAGGGGAGCGCGATTCCATGAGATGGCTGCGCCAAGTCGCGCTGATCTCAGTAGCGGCTACGACCTGGGCCTGTGCGGGGCTCGGTCGCGAACCCGCGCCCATGACGGCGATCCAACCCGGCGCGTCCGCGGATTTCGATTTCCTGGTGGGCCGCGATCTGGAACTCCAAGGCGACGCTCCCGGAGCCCTGGAGGCCTATCTGCGCGCGGTCGAGAAAGACCCCGATGCGCCGTATCTGCATCGGCGGGTGGCGGAGCTGGCCGCCCAGCAGGGTCATTTCGACCAGTCCCTCGAGCACGCCGAACGCGTCTACGAACTCGATCCCGACGACGTCGATTCCCGGCTGTTTCTCGCCACCCTCTACCGGATTCGCAAAGAGCCCGAGCGGGTGTTCGCGATTCTGGAAGATCCCGAAACCGGACTACCGGTGAACACCGACGCCGCCCTGCGTCTGTACAGCATCCATTACGAAGCCGGCCGCATGGACGAGGCACTGAAGCTCGGGATCTGGGTGCTGGAACAGGAACCCCGGGGATTGCGGGGGTATCTGGCCGTCGGCGCCGTTCGCGAGCGCCAGGAAGAATACGACGAGCTCGAGCGCGTCTTGCGCGAAGCCCTCGACCTGCACCCCGGGAATCTCACCATCTACAACCAGCTCGCGCGCAGTCGCCGCGACCGCGGCGACCACGAAGGCGAGATCGCCGCGTATCGCGAGATCCTCGATCACTATCCCCATCATCAATCGACCTTGTTCTCGCTGGCGGATAGTCAGATTCGGCTCAACCAGGTGGCCGCCGCCAAAGAGACGTTGGAGGAGGCCGAGCGCTACCACCCCGGCGATGCCCGGGCGTCCGTGCGCTTGGGGTTGCTCGAGTTCCAGGAGCAAAACTACAAGGCGGCGGCGCCGCATTTCGAGCGCGCGCTGGCGGTCGAGCCCGCGGAGCACGAGTTCGCGTATTTCCTGGGACTGACGCGGATTCGCTCGGATGAAGACGATCTGGCGCGCGACGCCTTCGAGCGGATTCCCGAAACCCATTCGCGCTACAGCGATGCGCGCACCCAGATTGCCGCCATTCTCGAGAGTCGCGGTCAATTCCAAGAGGCCCTGGTCGAGGTCGAACGCGCCCGGAACAAGGAATCCACGCGAGCGCTCGAACTCTACGCGGCGCGCTTGCAATCGAAAGCCGGCGATATCGACGGCGCGATCGCGTTCTTGAGCGGTCTACTGCGCGAAACGCCCGGGGATGACGAACTGCTCTACAACCTCGGTGTGATCTACGGCGAAGCCAAGCAATTCGACGAATCCCTGCGCTACATGCACATGGCGCTGGACGCCAACCCGGAAAATGCCGCGGCGCTCAACTACGTGGGATACACCTGGACCGAGCGTGGCGAGAATCTCGATCACGCGGAAGAGATGATCCGGCGCGCGCTTGCCCTGCGTCCCGACGACGGTTACATCACCGATAGTCTGGGCTGGGTGTATTACATGCGCGCCCAACCCCTGCTCGACCGGGGAGAGCTCCAGGACGCCCACGATTTGTTGCACAGCGCAGTTCGCGAACTCGAGAAGGCCGCCCAGCTCACGGGGGGCGATCCCGTGATCTCGGAACATCTGGGCGACGTGTATCTCAAGCTGGAAGAGAAGAAACGCGCCCTCGATAGTTATCGCGAGGCCCTCGACCAGGAACCTCGACCGGAAGAGCAGCCCCGCTTGCGCGAGAAGTACGAGAAGCTTCAGCGCGAACTCGGAGTGCAGTGAAGCGAGGATTTTTCGCGCTCGTGCTGCTGGCCGTTGCGGGCTGCGCCTCTCTACCGCCCGGAATTCCGCTTCTATTGGACGATCCGCGCCCCGCGCGCCTGCTCGAGCAGCTAGAGAACCGCGCGGCATCGCGTACCGCCATGCGGGGGGTCGTCCGGATGGCGGTCGATAGTCCCGCGGGCTCCGCGCGAACGAAACAAATTCTGATTGCCCAGCGTCCCGCCAACCTCCGTGTCGAGGTCATGGGATTCTTCAATCAAACCCTGGCGGTGCTCGTGACCGACGGGCGCACCTACGACCTGTTCCAAGCCCAGGACCGCGTGCGGCGTCGAGGTCCCGTCTATCCGGAACTCCTGTGGGATGTCGCGCGCGTGGATCTCAAGCCCGAGCAAGTCGTGGGTCTCTTGCTCGGGACCCCCCAGCGCCCGTCCTTCGTGCATGTGTCCGCGGCGATCGCGCGCGACGACGAAGTCGAGATCGAGCTGGTCGACGACCTGGGCACCGTGCGCCAACGCCTGGGCTTCGATGCCGACGAAAATCTCCGCCGCGTCGAAGATCGCTCCCGAATCGGGAAGACCCGGGTACACATTCGCTACGACCACTACCGGGACACCCCCCAGGGTTCTTTCGCCCATTCCATCGATCTCGACTTTCCGCTATGGGAAACCCAAGCGGAACTCACGTTCGGCGAAGTCGAACTCAATCCGGAATTGCCCGAAGGGATTTTCGAACTCGGGATTCCCGAGGGTGAATTCGCCGAAGAACCTGGAGGAGCGGGGTGAAGGGACTAGGGGTCGCGGCCGTCGCCGCGATCTGCGCGGCACTGACTGCGTGCACGAACAATCCCTATCCGGACGCGGACGAGACAGAAAAGGTTCGCTACCGCGCGCTACCGGCCCCGCTCAAAACCCTCGACCCCGCCGTCAGCTACACGTCCCTCGAACACAAGATCACGGCCAACGTCTACGAAACGCTGCTCGAGTACCACTACTTGAAGCGTCCCTACACGCTGATGCCCGCCCTCGCGGAAGCGGTACCCGAGCCCCGCACGCTGTCGGACGGCCGCGTGGCGTACACTTTCCGGTTGCGTCCGGGGATGCGCTTCCAAGACGATCCCGCCTTCGCCCTGGGCGAAGCAGGGCGCACCACACGCGAGATCCTGGCATCGGACATTGCCTTCGAGCTTTCGCGCATTGCGGATCCCGACGTGGCGAGTCCCGTGTTCGCGACCTTCGCCAAGATCGACGGCTTTCGTGCGTTCTCCGAGCAACTCAAGCAGCGTCGCGAGAGCGATCCCGACTTCGCGGCCCAGCGAATCGATCGACAATATGCGGCGATCGGCGGTATTTCGGGCGTTCGAACCCCGAGTGCCCACGAACTCGAGATCATCCTCAGCGAACGCTACCCGCAGATCCTCTACTGGTTCGCGATGCCGTTCACGACGCCCGTACCCTGGGAGGCCATCGCGTATTACGACGGCCAGGAGGGCCGCGATTTTTTCAAAGACCATCCCATCAGCGTGGGGCCGTTCCAGATCGCTGAGTATCGGCGCCGCAGTTTGATCGTGCTGACCCGCAACCCGAATTGGTACGGCGCCCTCCATCCGCAATGGCGTGCACCGGGAACCGTTTATCCCAGTGAAGGGGAAGCGGAAGATGTCGAGCGCGGTCGACTCGACGCCGATCTGGTGGGCAAGCCGCTGCCTTTTCTCGACCGCATCGAGTTCCGCCTCGAAAAGGAAACCATTCCCGCCTTCAACAAGTTCATTCAGGGTTATTACGACGCGTCCGGCATCATCCAGGAGAGCTTCGACAAGGTGGTCCTCGAGGGCGGTCTATCGCCCGACATGGCGAAGCGGGGCATGCTGCTCGAGAAATCCGTCGATCCCACGATCTCGTACATCGGATTCAACATGCGGGATCCGGTCGTGGGCGCCGTCGCCGGGGAGCGCGGTCGCAAACTTCGCCAGGCCATGAGTTCGGTGATCGATGTCGAAGAATATACGCGGATCTTCAACAACGGACGCGGTGTCGCGGCCCAATCCCCGTTGCCGCCGGGGATCTACGGTTACGACCCCGAATACCGCAACCCCTTTCGCGTGACCGACGTCGAGCGCGCCAAGAGCTTGCTCGCGGAGGCGGGTTACCCGGGCGGTGTGGATCCCGCGACCGGAAAGCCCCTGCACCTGAGTTTCGATCTCGGAGACACGTCCGCGCGCGGCCGGGTGCGATATCTCTATTTCGTGAACGCCTGGAACCAGCTGGGGATCGACGTCGAGATCGTGGCGACGAACTACAACAAGTTCCGCGAGAAGATGCGGGAAGGGGCCTATCAGGTCTTCATGTGGGGTTGGATCGCCGACTACCCGGACCCGGAAAATTTTCTCTTCTTGCTGTGGGGCCCCATGGCGCGCGAAGGCGGCGGCGTGAATTCCGCGAATTTCGACGATCCGCGCTACAACGCGCTGTTCCTCGAGATGAAGGACATGCCCAACGGCCCCGCTCGTGCGGAACGGATTCGCGCCATGCGGAGCATCCTGGAACGCGAGCGGCCCTGGATCGAACTCACCCACAGCGAGAACTTTGCCCTGTATCACGGTTGGATGAAGAACGTGAAGCCGGCGGGACTGAGTCTGCCGGCGGCCAAGTACGAGGACATCGACCAAGTGCTGCGCGCCGAGTTGCGAAGCGAATGGAATCGCCCGGTGGTCTGGCCCGCCTACGCGCTCGCCGCCATCGCGCTCGCCATCGCGGTCCCCGGCGTCGTGACCTTCTTCCGGGAGCGCCAGTAGATGTTCGCCTACATCGTGCGTCGCAGCGCCTACGGAGCGGTCGTCGTGATGGGCGTGCTCGCGATTCTGTTCGCGCTGTTTTTCCTCTACGCCTCACCCCAGGAAATTGCGCTGCGCGCCGTCGGTGAGAAGGCGCCCCAGGAAGTGATCGATCAATGGATCGAAAATCACGGCTACAACCGGCCGTTGGACGAATTGCTCGTCGATCACTATCGCCGCATGCTGACGTTCGATTTCGGGCGCAGCGACGCGGACGACACGCCGATCATCGATCGTTTGCGCGAAGGCGCCGGGCCGAGTCTGTCCCTCACCTTGCCGTTGTTCGTCCTGGGACTGGTGCTGGGGATCGGCCTTTCGCTGTTCGTGGCGTATTTTCGCGGGACCTACATCGATACGGCGGGTGTGGTGTTGGCGGTCCTCGGGATGAGCGTGTCGGTGCTGCTCTACATCATTGGTGGCCAGTTCTTGATCGGAAAGTTGTTGCGTTGGTTCCCGATCTCGGGCTTCGATCCATCGCCGGATTTGATCTTGCGCTTTCTCGCGCTGCCGATTCTGATCGCGACGGCCGAGGGGCTCGGAGGATCCTTGCGCTTCTACCGCACGGTCTTCATCGAAGAGACGAGTCGGGACTATGTGCGAACCGCGCGGGCCAAAGGGTGTGGAGATGGGCGCATCATGGCGCGCCACGTGCTCCGCAACGCGATGATTCCGATCTTGACCCGGGTCGTGGTCGCGATTCCGTTTCTGTTTACGGGATCGCTCTTGCTCGAATCCTTCTTCGGGATTCCCGGATTGGGATCCCTGATGGTGGACGCAATTCAGGGCAACGACTTCGCGACCCTGCGGGTGATGGTCTTCATCGGTTCGCTGCTCTTCATCTTCGCTCAGATCGCCACGGACGTGAGCTACACGCTGGTCGATCCGCGCGTGCGTCTCGAGTAGCGCTGTGGAAGGCTACATTTTCTCGAATCTCGTAGCGCTTGCCCTCGTGGTATCGGCCGGCTTTGCCCTGGCGACGGCCCGCCGGAGCGATCTGTGGCGCGAAGCCGGGCGAACGATCGCTCGCCGTCGACCGATCGCGTTGGGAGTGGTGCTGTTGTTCATCGCGATCGGCCTGCTCGATTCCGTGGCGTGGGTGGATGGCGCGAAGGATGGCGCCTCGGGGGGCACCCTGAGTGAGACGCAGCCGCGTACGGTCGTCGACCGTTTCTTCCCCGCGGATTTCAAGGAACGAAGCTATTCGGCACCGTTGGCGGATGCGGAATTTTACGGTGGAGCGTCGCTGCGGTATCCGGGTTCGCATCTCCTGGGGACCGACATCCTCGGCCGCGACGTGTTGCACCTCACGTTGAAGGGCGTCCGAATCGCACTCTTGATCGGAGGGCTCACGAGCCTGATCGTCATTCCGTTGGCGCTGGTGTTCGGGATCTCCGCCGGCTATTTCGGCGGCCGCTCCGACGATGTGATCTTCTTCATCATGTCCACCCTCAACTCGATCCCCAGCCTCTTGTTGCTGATCGCCTTGGTGATGGTGCTCGGGCGGGGGCCGGTTCAGGTGTGCTTCGCCATGGGGGTGACGAGCTGGGTCGGGTTTTGCCGAGTCGTGCGCGGCGAGACGTTGAAGCTCCGGGAGCTCGACTATGTGCAGGCCGCGCGTGCGCTCGGGGTATCCAACGCGCGAATCCTCGTGCGCCACATCCTTCCGAACGTGACCCACCTGGTGGTCATCACCTTCGTATTGCTGTTTTCGGGACTGGTGCTCTCCGAGGCCATTCTCTCGTACCTGGGGATCGGGATCGACGGAAGCTGGGGGCAGATGATCGACCAGGCCCGGGACGAACTTTCGCGCGACCCCATCGTCTGGTGGAATCTGTTGGCGGCTTCCGGGGCGCTTTTTTGTTTGATTCTCGCGGTCAATTTCGTGGGGGACGCGGTTCGCGACGTCTTGGATCCCCGTACGGTCCGAGAAGACGTATGACCGCAGTACTCAGCGTCGATGGCCTCGAAACGAGTTTTCCCGTGGGAAGCCGCCGGGTCGCGGTGGTGGACGGCGTTTCGTTCCAAGTGGCGGCCGGGGAAGTGCTCGCGCTGGTCGGAGAATCCGGTTGCGGAAAATCCGTGACCGCCTTGTCGACGCTGCGCTTGATTCCGAAGCCCGGCCACATCGATCGCGGCACGATCTCGCTGAATGGGCGAAATCTCCTGGAATTATCGGTGGGCGACATGCGTCGCGTGCGCGGTCGCGAGGCGGCGATGATCTTCCAGGAGCCCATGACCAGTTTGAATCCGGTGCAGACCGTCGGGTCCCAGGTCGCCGAAGCGATTCGGTTGCACGAACGCACGAGCGCGGGAGACGCGCGGCGGCGCAGCATCGAGCTGTTCGATCGCGTGCGGATTCCCGACCCCGACGTGCGCTTCGATTCCTTTCCCCACGAAATGTCCGGCGGACTCAAGCAGCGCGTGATGATCGCCATGGCGCTGGCCCTGCACCCGAAACTCCTGATCGCCGACGAACCCACGACCGCCCTGGATGTCACGATCCAGGCGCAGATCCTCGAACTCCTGCGCGAACTTCAGCGCGAATTCGACACCGCGATTCTGCTCATCACCCACGACTTGGGCGTAGTCAACGAACTCGCCGACCGCATCGCGGTCATGTACGCCGGGCGCATCGTGGAAGAGGGCACCCGCGAAGAAATCCTCACCCATGCGCGACACCCCTATACGCGCGGACTGTTGCGATCGATTCCCTCCCTGGCCCGACGCGGGCAACGTTTGGAAGAAATCGCCGGTGTCGTTCCCCCGCCCCGGGATTGGCCCGCGGGTTGCCGCTTCTGCACGCGTTGCTCCGAGGTGTTGCCGCGTTGCGAGTCCGAGCTGCCCGACGCGCGCAACTTCTCCTCCACCCACAGCGCGCGCTGTTTTGCGATTCCCGAGAGTGCGTCGTGAGCGAAGCGTTGCTGCGCGTGTCCGGGCTCAAGACCTGGTTTCCGATTCGATCGGGTGTACTGCAAAAGGTGACGGGGCACGTCCGCGCGGTGGATGGCGTCGACCTGGCGATTCCCACCGGCAGCACACTCGCACTGGTCGGCGAGTCGGGCTGTGGCAAGTCGACCGTGGGGCGCACGTTGCTGCGACTCGTCGAACCGTTAGCCGGGGAAATCCGGTTCGACGGTGTGGACCTGGCGGCACTCGGCCAGCGGGCACTGCAACCCTATCGGCGGCACATTCAGATCGTGTTCCAGGACCCGATGGCTTCTCTCGATCCGCGCATGCGGGTGCGGGACATCGTGGCCGAGGGCATGCACGCCTTCGGGATCGGAGCGAATGCGAAGGAACGAACCGAGCGGGTTGCAGCCCTACTGCGGCGCGTTCAGCTCGACCCGGATCAGATGCACCGCTACCCCCATGAATTTTCCGGGGGGCAGCGGCAGCGGATTTGTATCGCCCGCGCATTGGCGGTCGAGCCGCGCTTGATCATCTGCGACGAAGCCACTTCCGCCCTCGACGTGTCGATCCAGGCGCAGATCCTCAACCTGTTGAGGGATCTTCAGGAAGAGATGGGCTTGACGTACCTCTTCATCACCCACGACCTGGGGGTCGTGCGCTACCTCGCGTCGCGGGTGGCGGTAATGTACCTGGGGCAGATCGTCGAAGAGGGTGAGACCGAGCAGATCTTCAACCATCCGCGCCATCCCTATACACAGGGGTTGCTCGCCGCGGTACCTTCCGTCGACCCGGCGCGTCGGGGAGTGGTCGCGCAGGTTCGCGGAGACGTACCGTCGCCTTCGAATCCGCCAGCCGGTTGTCGTTTTCACACGCGGTGTCCCAAAGTGATGGACCGCTGTTCGCGCGAAGAACCCGCGCCGAAATTCAAGGGCGACGCAATGAGTCGCTGTTTTCTCGAGGATTCGGTTTGACGAGCCACGTCACGCCAAACGAACGCACAATCGGAACAGGGGGGAATTCAAATGCGCGTTGAATATCAGTTCGGACTCGACGAGGTCAAAGTGCCGCGCTTGGCGGTCGAGGCGGTGGAAGGCATCGGGAAACTCTTCACCCTCGCCACCCTCGTTTTGAACGTGATCGAAAAGAGTCCGCGGGTCGACCTCGTGTTTCACGGCTTGAACCGCGACGACCCGGCACGGAAGATCGAGGCCTTCAAGGAAATCATCGCCTCGGCGCCGGAGGCGCCGGAGTTCATCTACGCCACCGGAAACGGCGGCTCGTCGGCGGGGTCCTCGGTCTACTACCAGTGGTTGATCTGTCGCATCGAAGCCTAGAGAGGCGGGTGTCCTGGTGGGTCACCCGACGCCGCAAGCGAATCTTCGCCGCGTCACTTTTCGGCTAGTCGCTGCGGGATTCGCTGAGCTTGCAATCGCCTCCGGTCCAACGGTGATCGCGCGCAAGGCTCGTACGCACGACCTGGTCG
>JAJDAL010000028.1 GCA_029261875.1 Deltaproteobacteria bacterium | reverse complement strand
CACGCTCTTCGCGGGCTCGTCCTTCGACGCACAACAGGGTGAGGTCATCGCGCAGTGGCGGGCGCGCGATGCGCGCCACCAGCGTGGCGAGGCGCTGCTCCAGGGTCAGCGAAACCAGGGGACCCACCAACTTCTCGAACCCATCGCTTCCCAGCATGTGGGTATCGATTCCAGGCGCCTCGGTTACGCCATCCGTAAACACGTACAACGAGCCCCCGTCGAGATCGATCTCGACCTCGGGAAATTCGGCGCCGTTCGCGATACCGATGGGCGGCGCGGCGGCGGGAATACTCACAAATTTACCGGCTTTCGTGTGATGGAGCGGCGGCTCGTGGCCCGCATTGGCGAGGCGCACGATGCCGCTCTTCGGATCGAAGACGCCCCCCACCATCGTGACGAACATGCCCCGGGCGCTGGTCTCGCAAACTTCTTCGTTGACGCGCCGCATGACTTCGCCCGGTTGGTCGACAGTCTTTCCGAGACAGCGGTACACGCTCAAGGTCTTGGCCATGAGGAGCGCGGCATTCATGCCCTTGCCGGAAACATCGCCAACGCTGAACGCCACCCGACCGTCCCCGATTCGGAAGTAGTCGTAGAAATCGCCCGACACCTCCCGCGCCGGTACGTTGATGCCCTGGATCAGCCAATCCGCCGCGTCCGCATCGGGCAACAGGTTGCGTTGGATTTCCGAGGCGAGTTCGAGTTCGCGCCGCACCCGTTCCTGCTCCACGAGACCCTGGGCGAGTCGCGCGTTCAGGATCGCCAGGCCCGCCGAGGACGAGAGTGCCTCGAGAGCGTGGATGTCCGGTTGATCGAACAGGCCATCTCCGCTTTGTTTGTTGATCAATTCGATGGCGCCGATGCGTTCGTCTTTGACACTCATGGGAGCACAAACGATCGAGCGTGTGGTGAATCCGGTTTTCTCGTCCACGCTGGCTTGGAAATTCGGATCCTTACTTACGTCGCGTACGATTTGACTGCGGTTTTCATCGATGGTGTTGCCGACGATTCCCGCACCGGATGGAAGCCTCAGCCCCGTGACGTCAACGTCGCCCACGCAGGCGTGGCAGACGATCTCCTCGCCCTCGCTGAGAAAGAGCGACCCGGCCTCGGCCCCGAGCAATTCCACGATACTCGCCAGCGCTTCGGACAGCGTCACCTCGAGATCGAGGGTCGCCGCGAAGCTGCGGTTCATCATCGCAATCAGCTCGAGTTCGCCGGCCATGGAGTGGAAATTACTTCATTTCCGCTAAGTTGGGTTGCCCTCCCCGAAGAAGGATTCACAGGGCCCATGCTGCTCGATCGAATGAGGGATGACTTCCGCGCGGTGGCGGCCAACGACCCCGCCGCCAAGAACCCCCTCGAAACCCTGATGTGCCACACCCCCCTCCACGCCATCTGGGCCTACCGGGTGGCCCACGCCCTCCAAGGTCGATTCCGCGTGCCGCTCGTACCCCGCCTCTTGTCCACCCTCGCCCGATTCTGGACCGGGGTGGAGATCCATCCGGGGGCGGAGATCGGGCGGGGATTCTTCATCGACCACGGCGCCGGGGTGGTGATCGGCGAGACCGCCAAGATCGGCGCCGACTGTGTGCTGTTCCACGGCGTCACGCTGGGTGGAACCGGGCATCATCGAGGCCAGCGACACCCGATCCTCGGCGACCGGGTCTTGGTGGGAACCGGCGCCACCTTGCTGGGCCCGATCCGCGTCGGATCCGAAGTCAAGATCGGCGCCAATTCGTTCATCATCATGCGCGATGTTCCGCCCCGCACGACGGTCGTCGGCGTCCCCGCGCGCATCGTCAAGCGCGATGGGCACGCGGTCGACGAAGAGCTGCCCGAAACCCCCAACCCCGTCGGCGCCTAGTTGGCGCGCCGTCCGGGCTGACGCTGGCCCCATTTCCCTCAGCTGTAGCGCGCTTCGACTCCGCGCGAGTCCCCGTGTTGCGCGACCGCCGCATGCAGGTCCGCGAGAAAGGCATCCGCGACCTTTGCGTGTTGGGGCGAGACCATCATGTGCAATGCCTTGGGATTGTCCTGGCGATCGAGATGCCAACCGCGGTCGTCCATGACGTCGCCCACGGCACCGATATCGAGGGTGTCGGAGCCAAAGGACATGACGCTCATCACCGGCTCTCCGAACACCCGAAGTGCGGTCTCGCGCTCGATGCCCGCCCGTAGTTTCTTGACCGTATCGCGGATGACTCCGGCGAGTCGCACGTATCCGCTTTCCCCCAGGTAGTGGAGAATCGCCCACGCAGCGGCAATCGGCGCCGCCGGGCGCGCTCCCGCCATGGCGAAGGAGCCGTACAGCCCACCGGGCCAGCGGTCGTACATGAAGAGCTGATACTTCTTTAGATGCTCGGCATCCCGGTGCAGGATCACCGACGCCCCCTTGGTCGCATAGCCGTATTTGTGCACGTCGGCGGACATCGTCGTCACGCCGGGAACCCGAAAATCGAAGGGCGGCACGGGTTCACCCAGGCGCTCGTAGAAGGGCAACAGGAAACCGCCCAGACACGAGTCCGTATGAAACGAAATCCCGCGTTCGGCGGCGAGCCCCGCGAGTTCGGGAATCGGGTCCACCACACCGTGGGGATAGTTGGGCGCCGACCCCACCACCAATGCGGTCTGGTCGTTGATGAGCGACGCCGCCGCGTCGACATCCGCGCGCAAATCGGGCCCCAGGGGAATCTGCTTGTGCTCGAGCCCGAGGTAGTGGGCCGCCTTGGCAAAAGCCGGATGCGCGGAAACCGGTGCGAGCAACTCCGGTCGCGTCACACCCCGCTCCACACGGGCGCGCTCGCGAGCGGACTTCACCCCCATCAGAATGCTTTCGGTTCCCCCCGAAGTCATGCAGCCGCCGGCTTCCTCACCGCCGTGCAAGAGATCCGCCGCCATGGCGACGACGTCGACTTCCATCTGCCGAAGGCTCGGAAAACGAAACGGATTGAGGGCGTTTTCGAAGACGTAGAGTTCGTTGGCCTTGCGCAACACGTCGTCGACCTCTTTGCCCGCGGGATACAACAGGCTCCAGGTCCTACCGCCCTCCCAATCCGCGTCCTGCTTCTTCCGCTCCCGCATGTCGGCGAACAGAGCTTCCGAATCCATTCCGTCTTTGGGAAATTTCACGCTGTCTTCCTCCCAGGGGGAGCGCTCATCACGCTCCACCCGACCGCAACCAACAAATTCACTCCGAGACCCAAAACGCCGATATGAACGCCCCCGATTCGGCCGAAACCCACCAGAGCGCCCCCGATCGCCACGACACCGCCGGCCGCGATCCCATAGAAGGTGGCGCTCGCGCGCAGTCCCGGCCAGTGGAGGGCGAGCAGAAATGCCGGTACGCACTGGATCAACAATTCCATCTTGAGTTCGAGCAGGCGCCAGAGCGTGAGTCCCGGCACCAACGCGAGTATCACCGCAACGAACATCACCGCCATGGCGGCCCGCTTTCCGAAGTGGGTCGTTTCCGGGTCGCGGTTCGACCGCCCGAATAGATCGATGGCCAGAATCGACCCGAGGGACAGCAGCACCGAGTCCGCCGTCGACATGATGGCCGCCAGGGCCCCGACGAAGACGAGAATGGCGAGTAGCGTGGCCCCGGGTCCGGCGGTCGCCCACTCCGCCAAAAGGCTCGGCATGACCGCATCGGCCCCCAATCGATCGAGATGGGCGAAGCGCGGGATCGCCGCGATCCCGATCAGGGTCACGACCAGGGTCGTGGTGAGGGGCATGAAGGACATCAGCGACAGGGCTCGCTTGAGCGAGGCCCCGCTGCGCGCGGCGTAGACCCGCTGGATGGCCTGGGGATACACGACGCTGGCGAGCCCCAGGAGCGCGACGGTGCTGGCCCAATTCGCGCATTCCCGGGCGTCGGGAACCGCGAGGGCTTCCGGTCGCACGCGCGCGAGTTCCGCGGTGATGCCCGATAGCCCGCCGGATTCCCCCAACAACCAGCTCAACAGAAATGCCAACCCCACGAGCATCAGGATCCCCTGGACCGCATCGGTCCACGCCACCGCCCGCATCCCGCCGAAGGTTTCGTAGAAGAGGATGAAACCCGCGAGTCCGATCACACCCGCCCATTCGGGAATCGCATGGTCGGTCACGTGACCGACGACGATCCCCATGGCGACCAATTGGGCGAACAGGAAGTTCGCGAGCGCGATCGCCATCAGGATCGAGACCGCCGTCGCGACTCGATCCGAAGCCGGCTCCGCGCCAAAGCGGTGGCGCACCCAATCCCCCGGCGTCACGAAACCGTGCGTGATTGCAACCGGCCGCAAACGCGGAACCAATGCGTGAAAAACCACGATGATGGACATCATGAATCCCGTGGCCATGATGAACGAGTAGCCCCGCCGATAGGCTTCGCCGGGATATCCCAGGAGGGAATTCCCACTGTATGCCGTAGCGTAGAGGGTGAGGAACAAGACGAACGCCCCGAGCCCACGACCCGCCAGGAAATGATCTGCGGGACCCAGGTCGACCCGGGCGCGGCGCGCGAACACCGCCATTACGACGAGGCCGCCGATGTAGATCCCCAGGGCGATCACGCCAAGGGTCGAAAAGCTCATGGCTCGTCCGTGCCTTCGGAATCATCGCGTTCCAGGGAATCCGGAATTTCGGTCGCCAACCATGCGAGCGCGTTGACGATGGCAACGCCCAGGTAGCAACCGATCGCGACCACCACCCAATCCGGAAGTCCGAAAATCAAATCCGGAACCGCGCCGGTCTCGCGATACCACGGAATCGAAGCGACGTAGAGGACGCCGATCCACCCCAAGGCGACCCACCGAAACCGGCGGCGACGGACGGACGTTGCGGCGCTCAACCGGAAACCTCGACGGGCTCGCTGCAGCGCGCATCCTCGTGGGCCGGATTGTTCACGTGGTCACTCACCGGGGAAAGGTGGGTCCGATCCCCCGGCCACGGCTTGAGCAGCGTCTCGAGCTTCTCGGGTTCGCGACACGCGGGATCGAGCCACGCCCCATAATCGGCCGGTCGCAAGATCACCGGCATGCGGTCGTGCACCGACGCCACCGCGGGGTTCGCTTCGGTCGTGATGATCGTGCAGGAGCCGACGCGTTTCCCAGCGGGGTCGCGCCATTCTTCCCACAAACCCGCCATCCCGAAAACCGGATGTTCCCGGTCGCGGATATAGAAAGCCTGTCGACCGGCCGCGTTTCGCCGCCATTCGTAGAACCCATCTGCGGGAATCAAGCAGCGACGCTGGCGGAAGGCCTGGCGATAGGCCGGGCGTTCGAGGAGGGTCTCCGCACGCGCATTGATCATCTTGTTTCCGATGCGCGGATCCTTGGCCCAGGACGGGATCAGTCCCCAGCGCCGCGCTTCCAACACGCGTCCGCCCTCCTCCCGTACGACGGCGACGGGCTGGGAGGGCGCGATGTTGTAGCGCGGCGTGAGCACGAGCGGATCCGCGAGTTCGAACCACTCCGCCACCGTCTCCCCGGTCGTCGTCAATGTGAAGCGCCCACACATGCTTCGTTGCTACACTACCGCGTCGCGTCCATTGCGCGAAATTCCAAATAGACGAAGTGGTTCATGCCTGAAACGCAAGATTCGATTCCCCCGAGCAACGTCTCTCCGCACCCCGAGGTGGCATTGCCCGTGCTGGCCCTGCGCGGCGCCATCGGCGGCGTCCTCATGGGGCTCGCAAACCTGGTGCCGGGAATCAGCGGCGGAACCATGTTGCTGGCCGCAGGCGTGTACACGCGGTTCGTCGGCGCCATTGCGGAACTCAGCACGCTGCGATTTCGCGTCCCCTCCCTGGTGGCGCTCGGTTCGATTGCCGGTTGCGCAGCCCTCGCCATCTTGACCCTCGCCGGGCCCACGAAGACGCTGGTCGTCGAGCAGCGATGGATCATGTACAGCCTCTTCATTGGCTTGACCCTGGGCGGCGTTCCCGTCGTGTGGCGCCTCGCGCGTCCCTTGTCTCCGGGCGTGGTGATCGGGGCGTTGGTCGGCTTTGGGCTGATGATTCTGCTGGCCCTGTCGGACCCGCCCGACCAGGCGGCTGGAGGCGCCCGCTATGGACTCCTCTTCACCGCAGGCGTCGCCGGCGCCAGCGCGATGATTCTCCCCGGCGTCAGCGGGGGCTATCTCCTGCTGCTCCTCGGCCAATACGTCCCCATCCTCAGCGCGGTGGACGTCCTCAAACTGGGACTGCAATCCCGCGATACGGAACTCATCCTACAGGCCGCGCAAGTCGTTGCCCCGGTGGGGATCGGCGTGCTGGTCGGCGTGGTGGGAGTCAGCAACCTGGTTCAGTGGTTCTTGCGCCGCTATTCGAAACCCACGCTCGGATTCCTGCTCGGGCTGCTCTTCGGTGCGATCCTCGGACTCTGGCCCTTCCAGCAAGGCGTCCAGCCGGAGGTAGGCGAAATCATCAAGGGAAGCCCCGTCACCCTGGAGAACCGATCCGACATCGACGCCGAAGATTGGCCCGTGCGTCGTTTTTCGCCAGAACCCCGTCAAGTGGCCGCGTCCATCGCGCTCATCTTCGCAGGCCTTGGAATGACACTCGGGATCGCCCGCCTGGGGCGCAACCCCGAAGACGCCTGACCGCACCGCCCGGAAAACTCTTTCCAACACGCGGAACGTTCGTTCCCAACCCAACGCATTCACGCACGCGCACCCGCGGCGCAGTTGTCGACCGAGACAGCGAGACGGGGTTGCAAACTTCCCCTTTCGTTGCCGAACGGAAAACGGAGCGCACGCTTCTTGCAACAGAACCGTGCGCACCCGTTTGCCAAGGAGTCGCTCACCATGCTGAAATTCCTCTCTCGACTGGCGGTTTGCGCAATGAGCGCGCTCCTCGCGGGATGTATCGGGTTCGCGGACACGGAGGGAGACTCGGATCGGCACCCGAAAGTCGCCCACGGAACCTCGGCCACCATCATCATGCCGAACCAGGGCGGGCAAGTCGGAATGCCAGCCTGGACCACCGCCCAGCCCGGCGCGCCCGCCACACCGGGCAGCGCGCCTCACGGCACATCGAACCCGCAGACCGCGAACGCGACACCGCCTTCGAGCGGCAGCGGGGGAAACATGACCTACATCGGAGGCGGCGAGGAAGACGCGGAGAAGCATCAAACCTTCGAGTCCGAGCCCGTTTTCTGGAAATACGTCGTCGCACCCTTTGCGCTCGTCGCCTACCCGTTCGTCAAACTCTATGACGTGGTCGCCGGCGCGCCCGAACCCGGCCCGGCCCTTCCGTCCAAGACCGGTGCTGTTCACGCACCCCAACATCAGGTCGCGCGCGACTACGAGCGCCAACAGCTCGAGGCGCTCGAACGTCAGCTCGAACAACCCAACCCGCCTCGTGCCCAGACACCCGCCACCTTCCCGACGCGCGTCGAGAATCGGCTGGGCACCCGGGAATCCCCGAGCCTCAGCATCGCCGACGAACTCGCGGCATTGAGGCAGCAGCGCGCACCGCGAACACAGACGACCGCGCACCGGAGCGCTCCGAATTCCGCTTCCGTAGCCGACCAGGTCTCGGACACCAACGGCGACGGACGCGCCGATCGCTGGCTTACACGCCGCAATGGAGAGATTGCGGAAGCCGCCGAAGACACGGATGGCGACGGCCGTGCCGACAGCTGGGCGTATTACGAATCGGGCCAGATCGCGCGGCGCCGCGCCGACGCGGACCGCGACGGAAAGGTGGATACTTGGAGCTTCTTCCGCGATGGGGAACTCTATCGCCACGAAGAAGACACCCAGGGCCAGGGCTTTCGCACGCGCACCAGTTACTTCGACCGCGGGCGGCTGGTCCGGACCCAGGAGGATACGGATGGCGACGGGCGCCTCGACCGGGTTGCACGCTTCGACGACGCACAACAGATCTCCGAAGTCGACCAGGACACGGACGGCGACGGCATCGTGGACATGCGCTCCTACTACAAAGAGGGCCGCTTGGCGCGCCGCGAAGTCATCGAACCGGATGCGGGCAGTCAGGTCGAAACCAATCCCGCAATGCCGCTCGTGCCCGATGTCTTCCGCGCCCACGAGGATCCGCAACCTTGATCGATGACGGCAGACGTCGCTTCCTGTTCGGATTCGCTTCCCTCTGCATCATCGGCCCAGCGGCCTGCGCCCCGCCTCCCAAGCGGCCGCCTTCGAATCGACGTCTCGAAGCTCCGTCCGCCTTCGACATGCTGGAATCGGAATTTCACGCCGCAATCAACGGGGCGCGCGCGCGGGAAGGCATGATCGCACTGAGCCGCGACGCACAGATCGACAACGTGGCGCGCGGCCACAGCCGCGACATGGCCCACCGCCGCTACCTGAGTCACGTCAACCCGGAGGGAGAGAATCCGGTTGCGCGACTCCAGCGCGCGGGCCGAAAGAATTTCACGCTGGTCGGAGAGAACGTCGGACTCACGAGCCGTCCCCAACCCGTCCAGGAAATCGTGAACGGCTGGCTCACCTCGCCCGTCCACCGGGAGAATCTCCTGGGGTCCGCCTTCAACACCACGGGAATCGGCGTCGCAAGCGCCCTGGATGGCACCCTGTACTTCACCCAGCTCTACCTCACACGTCCGCGCTAAACCCCCTACCCTCAGGCCATGGCCGATCGTCTTCAGAAAATCCTTGCCGCCGCCGGTGTCGCTTCTCGTCGCGCCGCGGAAGGCTTGCTGCGCGACGGACGCGTCAGCGTCAACGGCAGCGTGGCCACGCTCGGCCAGTCCGCCGATCCAGCCGTCGATGTCATCCAGCTCGACGGCGAATCGATCCGTCCGGAACGCCTCGACTATTGGATTCTCCACAAACCCAAGGGTGTGCTGTGTACCGCCCACGATCCCCTCGGACGCTCTAGCGTGATCGATTTCCTCCCTCCCGAAACCGGTCGTCTCTATCCCGTGGGTCGCCTCGACGTCGACAGCGAAGGACTCGTCCTGCTCACCAACGACGGTGAGGTCACCCAGGCGCTGCTCCATCCATCGCGCGGAAGCGAGCGCAGTTACCGGGTCCGCGTCCGCGGACAACCCACGGAATCGGCGCTCAAGCGCTTGGCACGGGGCGTACGACTCAACGATGGGGTGACGGCTCCGGCTCGCGTCGGGAAACCCGTTCACGACCCGAAGGTCGATGAGTCCACGTTTCGGCTCACGCTGGGTGAGGGGCGCAATCGACAGATTCGGCGCGCCCTCGACCGCCTCGGATACCCGGTCGTTCGACTTCTGCGCGACCGCATGGGGACGTTGCGTTTGGGCGATCTCGAACCGCGGCGTGCGCGGCGCCTCGACACCGCGGAACGCCGCACACTCCTCGACCACGCCGTGCAACACGGCGCGCGCATCAGCGGCCGGCAGGCGACGCGCAAGAAGCGACCGCGCGCGCGCGGTCGCGCCGCAAAGGTCGAGTAGCCCCTCCGATTAGAGACTTATCTCGTTGATTTAGAAGATTTTTTTCGATTAGAATACGGTTGCCTATCAATCGGTTCCCCTTACCTGGCGGGCGGCGGGACGAATTCTCGGTGGTCGAATTGCGCGACGAACTCACCCCACGAACACCCAAGCTTTGGGTTGCTGTCGCGTGCGCGATCGTGCTCGCGGGTTGCACCGCCGCGTCTTCCGCGGGCGCCGAATCGATCACCGGCGTTTGTCCGGACGGCAGCATCTTCATCGTGCAGCGCAGCGACTCCATTCCGTGTCGCGGCGCCAAGCGCGTGGCCCCCAACGAAGTACCGCCCCTGCGCCCCGAGTACCTGCCGCGGCCCTACGCCTGGGAGATCCACCGTAAGGCCAAGGACCCGAACAATCCCTACAACCTGGTCGACGCAGCGCGCAAAACCCGGGCGCTGCGCGAAAAAACCGCCAGCGAAGAACGAGCCGTGGAACCCACCTACGTGCCGCCCACGCAGGAGTGGAAAGAACGCGGCCCCAGCGACCTCGGGCTGACGGACGGCGAGCTGCAGGATCTGTTTCTGATCGTCGAGTATTCCCAGGACGTCGCTCCCGCGGAGTTCGTGCGCGAAACCGCGGACGGACGGGAGACCCTGCGAATCGCCATGGCGTATTCCGAGGCCTTCGAAGCGCGGCTCGGACCGGATGTCGCGGGGCATGCGATCCTCTTCACCGTCGCCACCCGCGAAGCTGCGCGCTTCCACGCGAACTTCACCTTCGTTCAAGGCCACCTCTCCTTCCAGCCCGACCACCGCAATCACGCGGAGATGGCGGTGCTGCAGGGCCGCTTGGGTGCCCTTGGCGGGGAGGAGGTCGTCCTCGGGTACGTCGTGATCCCGGAGCGCATGGATCTCAGCCAGCCGGTCGACGTGTATTGGAATGATCGCCGGGAACGAATCACGTTCCGCAATCCCTAAACGAACGCGCTGCTTATCGCGCGGGAATCAGGGACTCGCGTCGCCGTTCGGGGGAGACGCGCTTTCCTCGACGGATTCGACCGGAAGGCCGGCGGGCTTCTCCGCGTCGAGATCGTTTTCTTCCGCCCCCCCGACCAACTCGTCGATCTCGCGCAGCGTCGGAAGGTCCTCGAGATTCGTGAGCCCGAACAGTTCGAGGAAGCGCGGCGTCGTGGCGTAGAGCATCGGGCGTCCGGGAACTTCTTTGTGCCCCGAAATCTTGACCAGATGCCGCTCCACGAGATTGCGAAGCACCGGCCCCGCATCGACCCCGCGGATATGCTCGATCTCCGCCCGGGTCAACGGTTGGCGATACGCGACGATCGAGAGCGTTTCGAGTGCCGCGCGCGACAATCGTGACGGCCGTTGCTGCTGCAAGGCCTGCACGTAGGACGCGTAATCGGGCCGGGTTCGAAACTGGTACCCACCCGCCACTTCCCAGATTTCGAAACTTCGCCCTTCGGCCTCGTAGGCGCGATTGAGCGCATCCACGCATTCGCGAATCACCGCCGGTGTGCACTTCGCCACGATCTGTCCGATGCGTCCCGGCGTCAGGGGCTCCGGGCAGGCGAGTATCAACGCCTCGATGATCTTGGTTTGCTTGTCGCGATCCATGGCTTTCTCCGGTCGACGGCTCTAGGTAAGCCGGGCGAGTTCGTCGGCGACTTCCGGATCGTCCCGGGACGCCGCTCTTCGCAATCGGATGGGTCCCGAAGGAACGCCCTCCTCCGTCACTCCCTGATAGATGCTGACCGCGCCGATGCGCGCGAGTTCGAGCATGGCGAGGAACGTCGTCACCACCAGTTCGCGCGTGACCCGACCGCCGTTCGGATCCCGGAACACGTGACTGAATTCGACGGATTCGCTGACATCGAGCAGTTCCAGCAGGACCGCCATGCGTTCGCCGATGGTGACGGATTCGGCTTCGACCGAATGGGCGGCACCGCTGTGGGGCGTGGACTTCAGCACGTCGCGCAACGCCGTCAGGAGCTCGAAGATGCCGACCTCGACCTCGCGCGTGTCCAGCGAGGGCGCATCGGGCTGCGGCAAGCGCGCCTCGAATACGTCGCGCCCCAGGCGCAGACGCTCGCCGAGCCCGTCTGCCACTTCTTTGAAACGCTGATACTCGAGCAAGCGCGCCACCAGCTCGGCGCGGGGGTCGCCGCCCTCTTCGTCGTCTTCGTCTCCCTCGGTGGGGAGCAACATGCGCGATTTGATCCAGGCCAGCGTGGCCGCCATCAACAGGTATTCGGCCGCGATATCGACGTTGAGCTCATCCATGATCTCGAGAAACTCGAGATACTGCTCGCCCACGCGGGCAATCGGGATATCGGTGATTTCAACTTCGTTGACGCGAATCAAATGCAGGAGCAGATCGAGCGGACCTTCGAAGATCGGCAGCTTGACCGCGTAGGACGATGCATCCCCGTCGAGCGAAGGCATCGCGTCCGGGGAAGGGCTGCCCTCTTGTGTCGGCATATCCAGCATCAAATTCCCATCGATTCAAAGCAATATGGAGGACGGCGGGGAGGAACCCCCAATATCGTCAATCTCGTCCCACCTTGCCACGCTTTCGCGCATTGCGCGCTCGGCCGCGGCGTCGCTGGGCGAGCTCCCGGGCCAGGGCCAGCGCCGCAGGTCGATCGGCCACGAGACCGTCCAGGTAGGCGCTGCGAATCCGCGCGAGGGCTTTGGCGACATCGGCGCCGTGTAGCCCCACGGCCACCAGGTCCCGTCCATCGATGGGAGGGCGCCGACCGCGATCTTGCGCGGCGTAGCGTAGAATCTTGCGACGGGTCGCCGGCGGTGCCCACACGAAGACTGCCACGAGTTCCTCGTCCGACAGTTCCCCCAAGGCCGCATCGACACCACCGCGACCGCGCGCCTTCTCGAGCTGCCGCAACGCCCGGTCCCGGGAGGTCGGCAATTCCGCCAAGCGACTGGCGGCCGCTCCGCGCACGGAAAACCGCCGCAACGCTCGCCGGCGCAGGGCGGCAGGCAGCGGGGCCAACCAAACCGCCAGACCGACCGCCCAGGGGCGGTAGGCGTCGGATTCCCACTGCGGTTCGACGAGGAACTTCCCGAATCGCCGAAGCGGCGAGCGCGCGCTGCGCGGCAGCTCCAGCCCGGGCTCGAGGGCAGGCAGAACGTGCCAATCGTGGAGGAGCCGCAACGCCGCAAGCGGCTCGGCTTCTTGGGATACCTCTTCGAAGATCTTCTCGATCTCGCGCCGCAGTCGATCCCCGCTGACGCGCCCGATCGCACCATCGCGCAAGGCATTGCGCAGGGCATTTCGCGACCCCGTGACCATGCGGAATCCCAGTCGCGCCGCCAGGCGGCCCGCGCGAAGCGCCCGTGTCGGGTCGTCGTGGAAGCTCTTCGGATGCAAGATTCGCAAGCTTCGCTTTTCGAGGTCCGCCAAGCCCCCGTGTAGGTCGATCAGCGCGGAATGGCCCTTGCGCGCCGCGGGCGTGAGGGGCATCGCCAAAGCGTTTACGCTGAAATCGCGCCGCGCCAAATCCTCTTCGATGCCAGCGGGCTCGACGCCCGGCAACGCTCCGGGGTGGGCATAGATTTCGCGCCGCGCCATGCCGAGGTCCAGCCCCGCCCCGGCGACACCGGTCTCGAGCTGGACGGTCCCGAACCGATCGTGACGGATCGTCCGACTCCCCGGAAATGCGGCCGCTCGGGCCAAGGACGCGACCCCTGCGGCATCCACCGCGTCTACGACCAGATCGACATCGCGAATCGGCCGCCCGAGCAACAAATCGCGCACCGGTCCCCCGACGAGATAGAGCGCGGCATTCCGCGCACGGGCTGCGTCGATTACCCGCCGCAGAAACGGTCGCAACCCACTCGGCAGCGACTTCGAGAGAGCCCCGGATCCAACCGTCACTGCGATCGCTTCCCCGACCCGGCACCGCGCGGATGGCGGCGTTCCACGGTTTCCCGCAGCCGTGCCCGACTGACGTGGGTGTAGATCTGGGTCGTCGAAAGGTCGGAATGCCCGAGCATCGATTGCACAGATCGCAGATCCGCCCCTCCCTCGAGCAGATCCGTCGCAAACGCGTGGCGCAGAACGTGCGGCGACACGCGTTCCCGCGGTATCCCCGCAAGCCGTGCGAGTTGGCGAATTCGATCGAAAAAATTCTGCCGCGACATCGGCGCCCCAAGCCGGGAAAGAAACACCGCGTCCGAGCGGCGACGGCCCGCCGACGCCAGTTTCGGGCGCGCGGACTCCAGGTAGGCGGCTACCGCTTCGAGCGCCGGCTCGCCCATGGGTACGAGTCGTTCGCGACGGCCTTTTCCGACGATCCGCAATACGCCCGAACGCCGGTCGAGAGCTCCGAGCGGAAGCGCCACCAGTTCACTGACGCGCAGCCCCGACCCGTACAGCACCTCCAGCATCGCCCGGTCCCGCAGACCGATCGGCGTCGCGGGATCCGCCGCTTCCAACAACGCCTCAGTTTCTTCGGGGTGGAGAATACGGGGAAGCGGCTGGTCGAAGCGCGGCGTCACGACGCCGTCCGTCGGATCCACCGACGCCATTCCGCGTTCCGCGCAATACCGAAAGAAACGACGTGTCGAAACGAGCACACGCGCACGGCTGCGCGCCCCCAACCCCTGACGGCCGAGACTTTGCAGGAATGCGCTGATGTGCTCGCGGCACGCGTCGCCCGCGCGCTCCACGCCGCGGGCCTCCAGGGATTCCGCCAGGCGTTCGAGATCCCGGCGATACGCGTCGATCGAACGCGGAGCCAAGCCGCGCTCGACCCCCGCGTAGTTCAGGTAGGCGGACATCGACTTTCGGAGCGGCGATTGCGCGCTAGCCATCATAAAGGTTTCCGGGATTCTCGAGTATCTGCTCCAGGTCCGCCTTCAACGCGGCCAGGCGGTCGGCATCCGTGCACTTCGCGCCGCCGGGCTCCTTCAAATAAAACGTGTCGGCTACTTGGTCGAGAATCGTCGACGCTTTGGAGATATAGATCTCAAATTCGTTCTTCGCGATCGTCCGGGTCAGGTCGTAGAGCAAGCCAAGGCGATCGTCCGTCGAAATATCGAGGATGGTGTAGAAATCCGATTCATCCGCGGAAATGCGGACGGACGAAGGGCGCGAGGAAGGCAGCCGCTCCTGGCCGCCGATGGGCCTGCCCCGACGCCGAATCAGATCGTCGACCGTCGACACTCCCGACAACACGACTTCGAGCATGGAGTCGACACCGCGCCAGGTTTCTCGCTGCTCCTCTTCTCCACCGGGCGGTGTGGTCACGCGATAGACTTCCAGCGCCAAGCCCGATCGCGTCGTGTACACGTGGGATCCCAGAATATTCACGCCCTTTACCGTCAACACGCCAGCGACTTTGGCGTAGAGCCCGCGAACGTCCCGGGTGCAGACGATGAACTCCGAGAAGTCGCCGCGCATGGCACGCACAGCCGACGAAAATACACGGTCTTGCCCGAGCGCAAACACCACCTCGGCGTGGCGCGCGATCTGCTTGGGTGTATGGGACAGAAAATAGCGCCGCGGCATGAGGTCGAAATATTCGACGACCCTGGCCTCATCGACGCCATGACCAATCAAGTCTGCCTGGGCGGATGCTCTACGGGTCTCGACCCGCGCCTCGATCTGATCGAACGCGCGTTGGGGATCGTCTTCTCCAGCTTCGAGGTATTCGGCGGTCCGTTCGAAAAGCTCGCGCAATAGCTGCCACTTCCAATCGGTCCACGCGTGCTCCGATGAAGCGCGCGTGTCCGCGAACGTGAGCAGGTAGAGGTTTCGGAGATTCTCGCGATCTTTCACCAGACGAGCCATCTCCACCACGACACGCGGGTCCGAAAGGTCGCGGCGCTGGGCAACGTGGGAGAACCAAAGATGCTGCGCTACCAGAAACACCACCCGCTCCGCGCGTTCCGCGTCGATCCCGATCCGATTCAGACAATCGATCGCCAGGTCCGCCCCCTTCTTGGAATGGTTCCCTCCGAACCCCTTACCGATATCGTGAAGCAGGCACCCGAGGAACAACACCTCCCGATCGATTGGACCGCGAATCAAGGCCGTCAAGTCGGGTAGCGATTCCGTGTACTCCCCCCGCCACAAACGTCGAAGCTGCTCGACGAGAAAGATGGTGTGCACGTCCACGGTGTAGGTGTGATAGACGACGTGCTGCCAACGACAGACGATGTGCTCCCATTCCGGCAGGTAGCGCCCCAGAAGGCGCTCCTCGTTCATCGCCATCAGCGTCCGCGCGACACGCTCTTCGGATCGAAGAATCCGCATCAAGACCGCCGACGCCTCCGGGTCCCGGCGCATTTCGTCGCTGACCAGGTCGAGATTTTCCCGGATGAACCTGCGCGCGGTCCTCGAAAGGGGCACGTCGTGGTCCTGAGCGACCGCGAATGCCGTCAACAATCGAACGGGTCGATCCCGCAAATGCGCCACGTGGGGAATTTCGAGATGTCCATCGACCACGGCGAAGCCATCCTCGACTTCGATGCGCTTGCGCCGCTTGGATCGGCGCGACCCGCGTGCGTGACATTGCTCCAGGATCATCTCCGAGTACGCACGAATCGCACGAGCGTGTCGATAGTACTCGCTCATGAAACGCTCCACGGGCAACTCGGACTCCGCATCCGCCACTTCGCCGTAGCCACGCGCGGAAGCCACGTGCTCTTGAAGCTCGAAACTCATCTGGTCGTTTTTGCGCTTCGACACCAGATGGAGTTCGTTTCTCACCCACCACAGGAAATGGAGAGCCGAACGGTATTCGTCCATCTCGACATCGGTCAATAACCCAAAATCCAGGAAGCGATTCACACCACGCGAAGCCGGGTGTACCGCGCGCGCGCACCAGCTGGCTGCGTGATAGTCGCGCAGCCCTCCTGCCCCTTCTTTCACGTTCGGCTGCAGCAGGTAGAGCGATTCGCCAAACTCGAGATGGCGCTTTTGCATCGCCTCGAGGCGACCTTGAATGAAGCGCGCAGCATCGGCGGTCAGATCCTTTTGCACCGTATTGGTGAACTCGTGAAATACGTCTGCGTCTCCGGCGATGAAGCGGGCTTCCAACACCGCGGTGCGGATCGTGATGTCCCCACGCATCATGTCCAGGGTCTCTTGAAGGGTTCGCAGGGCGCTGCCGATCGTCAGGCCGGAATCCCACAGCCAATACTGAAGTCGCTCCGCCAGGCGTTGAGCGTAGGGGGTCAACTTCTTTCGATACAGGAACAAGAGGTCGACGTCGGAATGGATCGACATTTCCCGCCTCGCGTATCCACCGACCGCAACCAGCGCGAAGCCTTCGGAATCGCCCGCCTCCACGGAATAGGCTTCTGTTTCCGAACGCGTAAACAGACCCCGAACCATTCGGTCGACGATGTCGCAATTCGCGTCGTTGACCTGTTTTCCCGTCGAGCCACTTCGGTGCAGGGATTCGAGATGTTCGTGGCCTGCCTTCAGGTAGGCGCGAACCGCGACTCCCACCCCATCATTGCCGGGACCCGTCGATTTTGCGGAGACTAAATAGCGGTCGAAGGCCGGCTGATCCGTCACGGCTTGTGGTTTGCCGCCACCTGGAGCGCAGACGCACGATAGTCCGAAACACCGCGGGAAATCGCCTCAGCGAGGTGATCGATATAGACACTGCTCTTCAAGCGCCGCACTTCGTCGCGATGGGTGAGAAAACCGGTCTCGACCAGGATCGACGGCATACTCGACAGGTACAGCACGTAGAATGGCCCCTTCTTCACGCCGAGATCCGCAACTTCGTCGTAGCGCGCCCGCAAGACATCCATGAGCTGGCCGTGGACCGCATGGGCGAGCTTGGCCGAGCGCACGGACGCTTCGGATACCCGCAGGCTCGCCACCGCGCGCTGCAGCGGGTTGACCTGTCCGCGCGGAACGTGGTTTTCGCGCGACGCGACCGTCACGGTGTGACGCTCGTAACTCTTGTCGAGGTGGTAGACCTCGATCCCGCGCAGATCGCGCCGCCGCGAGGCGTTGGCGTGGAGCGAGACGAAGACATCGCCCCGGGCCGCTTCCGCAATCGCGGTGCGTTCTTCGAGGCCTACGGTTCGGTCTTGTTTGCGCGTCAGAACCACGCGAAACCCGCGCGATTTGAGACGGGCCTCGAGTTCGTGGGCCAGACGCAGGGTGACGTCCTTTTCGCGCAAACCGCCTTTACCGATGGCCCCCGGGTCGCGCCCGCCGTGCCCCGGGTCCAAAACGACCGTGCGGATCGGTCGCCCGTCGTGGAATAGCGGCGCCTCGGATGGCTCGGCCTGCGTGCGGCGGCCATACACGTCCACCACCACGCGATCCGGTGACGCGAGGCGCATCACCCGGTGTCGTTCATAGCGTGCCAGATCGATGACCAGACGTGTCGTGGTGAGCGTGTTCTGCCCCAGCCGTACCTGGTGGAGGAGCCCGTCGTGGACTCCGATCGGTTTCGCGAATTCTCGCCCCACCCAGATTCCGTCGAAGTCCAGGAACAGCCGCTCGGGCTTGCCGCCCTTGCGATCCGCTACCAGGCGGTGCTCCCGAGGATCCACGGGTCGCGTCAGCTCCACGACGACCCGCGTGTAGTCGGGGTAGGACCAGTGACGAACTTCGCGTACGTCCCCCAACCCTTTGGGTCGATCCGCACCGAGGGCGAACGGGAGAATCAGCAGCAACCCGAGCGTTTGCAAACGAACCGTCACGACGGTTTCTCCTGGTCCAGGATGCGGACCCAGCGGTCGACTGATTCCAGGGCCGCGAGCGGCGTCGTGCGCGAGGAATCCGTATTGCGGAGTTCGTCGAGAACTTCCTTCTCGGCGGGGCTCAGGACCGGCGTCGAGGGGGCCTGAAACAGCGCCAACTGGTCGCGCGCTTCCACCGGTTCGACGTCCGTCGAACGCCCGCCTTCCAGGTCCTTCAGAATCTGCTGCGCGCGGCGCGTGACGCCCACGGGCAGCCCAGCCAGGCGCGCAACCTGAATGCCGTAGGAGCGATTTGCCCCCCCGCTTGCGATGCGCCGCAGAAAGATCACGTCGTCATTGAATTCGCGTACCTCGAAATGGGCGTTCCGCAGGCGCCCCAGCCGACTCTCGAGTCCGGTCAGTTCGTGGTAGTGGGTCGCAAAGAGCGTCCGGGCCCCGAGCCCCGTGGCGTCGTGGAGGTGCTCGACCACGGCCCATGCGATGGAGAGCCCGTCGAACGTGCTCGTCCCCCGACCGATCTCGTCGAGGATGATCAGGCTCTGGGGGGAAGCCTGGTCGAGAATCTCCGCGGTCTCACGCATTTCCACCATGAAGGTCGATTCACCGCGGGCCAGACGATCACTGGCTCCCACGCGGGTGAAGATGCGATCCACCACACCGATCTGCGCTTTTTCGGCCGGTACGCAACTTCCGATCTGCGCGAGCAACACCAACAGCGCAACCTGCCTCAGATAGGTGCTCTTGCCCGACATGTTGGGACCCGTGAGAAGCAGGATCTGGGCATCGTCGACCGAAAGCGTCGTGTCGTTCGGAACGAAACTCGCGCCCCCACTGGCATCGAGCAGGGTCTCGAGCACCGGATGGCGCCCGCCCTGGATCACCAGGCTGCCCTCCGCATCGACGCTGGGACGAATCCACCCCCCGGTCCGCGCAACCTCCGCCAGAGAGCCCAGCGCGTCGAGCATCGCGACGGCCTCCGCGGCCCGCCGAATGGGCGCACCGCGTTCGGACACGCTGCGGCGAAGGTCTTCGAAAACCTCGCGCTCGAGTGCGGCGGCTCGATCGTTGGAACCGAGAACGTTCTGCTCGACTTCCCGTAGCTCGGGCGTCGTAAACCGTTCGGCATTGGCGAGCGTCTGCTTGCGTTCGTAGTCCTCCGGAACCCGCGAGAGGTTCGACTTCGACACCTCGAGGGAATAACCGTGGACCGGGTGGAAACGCGCTTTCAGATTCGAAATTCCAGTTCGCTCGCGCTCGCGAAGCTCGAGGTCGGCAATCCACTCGCGCCCCTTGCGGGCACTTTGCCGCAGAAGATCGAGTTCCGGGCGAAAGCCTTCGCGGATGTAGCCCGTTTCGCCCGCTCCGCGTGAGCCGCGCAACAGAGCCGGCGGATCATCCACCAAGGCTTCTTGGATGACCCGCGCCACATCGTCGACCGGCTCCGGCGCCGTGAGGAGGGACGGAAGCCCGGGCGCCTCGCTCAACAACGCATCGGCGCCTCCCGCCAGCGCATCCCGGACCCCCGGGAGCGCTTCGAGAGACGCGCGCAACGCCACCAGGTCGCGCGGCGTCGCCGTGGGTCGCGCGGATTTTGCGAAGATCCGCTCGAGGTCGCGCACCCCTCGCATGGCCTCGCGCAGGCGACCGCGCAATCGGTCGTCCGAAGACAGATACGCCACCGCGTCCTGGCGCTCGGAAATCGCATCCGGCGCCAACAAGGGGTACGCGATCAGGCGGCGCATCCGGCGTGCCCCCAGCGGCGTCACCGATTCGTCCAAGCGCTCGAGCAAGGTCCGCCGGCGGGTTCGATCTTCACTGTTTTCGAACAACTCGAGATGCGCCACGGTCGCCGCATCCAAGCGCATGGTGTCCGCCAACCGATAGCGGCGCAGCCGTTCCGCTTGGGCGAGCGCGAAGGGCTGATTGGCCGCCACATAGGCGAGCAACGCCGCGGTGGCTTGGGTCTCCGGGTCGCGCAGGATCGCATCGAAGCCAATTGGCGTTGCGGGACAGCCAGCCGGATCGAAACTCTCCGCCGGTACCCGCGTCACCGTCAATTCGGGAAACGCGGCCTGCAGCCCATCGGAGAGTTCGTCGCCGGCGGCATCGGAAATCAGGACCTCGCGCGGACCGATACGTTCGAGTTCCGCGAGAAGTGTCGTCGAAAGCACTTCGCCGGGGCGTTCGGTCGCTTCGTGTGCCGTGGCGCGCAAGTCTCCGGTCGATGCGTCGAACGCGGCAAGTCCTTCGGCGCAGATCGCGACGAGTGACACCTCGCGCGCCGCGCTGATGGTTTCGGGATCGCCCACCAGGCCCGGTGTGATGACCTCGACGACCTCGCGTTTGACGAGGCGACGCCCACCCACTTTGCGCGGATCTTCGACCTGCTCACAAATCGCCACGCGGAGCCCGGCTTCCGCCAGCTGGCGCACGTAACCGTCGGCGCTGTGCACCGGAACGCCACACATGGGGACGGCATCGGCCTTACCCCGGTCGCGGGTCGTCAGCGCTATTTCCAACAGCGGCGCAGCGCGTTCGGCGTCTTCGAGGAACATTTCGTAGAAATCGCCCATGCGATAGAAAACGATCGCGTCCGGGTGCTGCGCCTTGATGGCCAGAAACTGGCGCATCATCGGCGTGTCGAGCGCGCTGGCACTCATTCGAGTGATCCCCGCACGGGAGGCGCACCGTGGTCTTCGATCGCATCCAGCAGCTCGGCATACGCCTTGTGGGCTTCGGCATCCTGCCCTTCGGCGAGAAGCGTTCTTCCCAACACGACGCGCGCGCGAAAATGGTCGGGCGAACGTTCCAGAACCCGTCGGCATTCGGCCACGGCCTCTGTCACCTCGCCGCGTGCCGCCAGGGTTCGCGCCAGAGCGAGCCGAGCCTCCGTATCGTCTTGACTCTCGGACAGCAGATCACGCAGCAGAGTTTCATATTCGCGCGAACGATCCGCTGCCGCGTAGGTGGCTTCGAGGCGCGGGTAGATCAGCGGCGCGCTACTGCGATCGAGCTGCGGCACTCGGCGCCAAGCCTTCAATGCGGCTTTGGTGCGCCCGCGCTCGGCTTCGAGTTCTCCCAACGCAATCCACGCCGAAACGCATTCGCGGTCCTTGCGGAGAGCCCGGCGCAGGGCACGCCGTGCATCGTCCGTGCGGCCTTCCGCATGGGCGGCCTCCGCCATCTCGACCAACAAGCTCGCCTCCCGGGGAGCCGCCTTTCGACCCTCCAACTTCGCCAAGCGGCGTTCCATCTCGATCGCGCGTTCGTATTCGCGGACGCTGGGTAGAAGTCGCGACAGGTTGCGCAAGGCATCCGCGTCCCGGGGACGTTTGGACAACACTTCCTCGTAGGAAGCGATCGCCCGGCGCAGGAATCCGCCGCGTCGGAAATCCGCGGCGAGTTCCGAAAGCGCCGTGTCGCGCATCGCCGCGTCGACGGTGGGGTGAACGAGCAAATTCTGGTGCATCCGAATTGCGCGACCGATTTCCCCGCGACGGCGGTACAGGCGCGCGAGGGCGAAATAAGCAACCGTATCGTCGGGGTCGGCGCGCACAGCGTCTTCCAGCGCGCGCTCGGTCTCGTCGAGCTCCTGCTCGAGCAAGGCGAGAAGCGCCCGGCGCAGAGCCCCATCGGCGTTTCCGGACGATCGACCGGGAAGCAACGACGGTTTCAGGCGCTGGAACCAACCCACGCCCGTCAGACTCCGCTTCCGGCTCCCCCGGACTGTGTCGAAAGGGCTTCGTCACGGAGTCCGGGAGCAGGATCGACGTCGGATTCGCCCATGAGCGGAAGATTTCGCAGCTGGTGGATTTCAGATTCGAGCCGGCGCGTATCCCGCCGATAGCGGCGAGTGACCAAACGCGCCTTGGTGAGTTGATAGAGGAAGAAAATCGCAGCCAGCACGACCCCCGCAGCGAACACACCGATCAGCGCGAGCCACTGGGGCACACCCGCCAAATCGCCAGCGAGATAGTGGATAGTCAGTAGCTCATGGTTTTCTTTTGCGAACAGCCACCCACCCACCAAGATGGCGACGAATAGCGCAAGCGACACGAGACGACGGATCCATCGCATCTTCAACTTCCCCCCGCTGGATTTCGAATCGATCGAAGCCTGCCCGTAGCTGGCAAGCCCCGCAGATAATCGACGACGCTACCGATTAATCGGCACCGTCCCCTCCGCCGCCTTCTTCCTCGCCGTCGACCAGCTCCTTGAGCTCCTTGCCGACCTTGAAGAAAGGCGTCCGCTTCGCCGGAATATGGACCTCCTCACCGGTCTTCGGATTTCGGCCCTCACGCGCCTCACGCACTTTGACCTGGAAGCTTCCGAACCCGCGAATTTCGATTCGCTCGTTCCCCTTCAAGGCCTCGGTCATCGTATCGAAGATCGTGTTGACCACGATCTCCGTATCCTTTTTGGATATATGCGGCGTGCGCTCCGCAACCTTCTCGATCAGTCCACTTTTCGTCACCGGCCCCCTCCGGCGGCGTCCGAGGTGCCCGTTTTCGGGCACCTCGGTGTTGCCGCTATTCGCCCGAATTCTCTTCGCTCTTCTCTGCGAGTTTCTCCGCAAGCAAATCCCCAAGGGTCGCTGTCTGCGTTCGGCTCTGCTCCGCAGCGATGCGCTTCAGGGCCTCGCGCTCTTGCTTGTCGTCTACTGCGCGGATCGAGAGCGAGATCTTCTGTTCTGCGGGATCCACTTTCACCACCAACGCTTTGACGGAATCGCCGGCGTTGATGACGTCCGACGGTTTCTCCACGCGCTCCTTGGCGAGTTCCGAGGTGTAGACGAGCCCCTCGATTCCCTCCTGCAGCCGAACGAACGCGCCGAAGTCCGTCACGTTCGTCACTTCGCCCGTGATCTCTGTACCCACCGGGTAACTCTTCTGAATGTCGTCCCAGGGATTCGGATCGAGCTGCTTGATGCCGAGCGAGAACTTTTCGTTGTCCCGGTCGATCTTCAGCACGATGGCGTTGATTTCGTCGCCCTTGTTGAACTTCTCGCTGGGATGCTTGATCTGCTCCGTCCAGGAAATATCCGAGACGTGGACCAAACCATCGATCCCCTCTTCGAGCCCGACAAAGACACCGAAGTTCGTGATGTTGCGAATCTCTCCGGACACGTGGGTTCCCACCGGGTACTTGTCCTCGATGAGGTCCCAGGGATTCGGCTCGATCTGCTTCATTCCCAACGAGATCTTGCGGTTCCCCTCGTCGACGTCGAGCACCACGGCTTCTACGGCATCGCCGATGTTCACGACCTTCGACGGATGCTTGACCCGTTTGGTCCAGGACATCTCCGATACGTGGATCAGCCCTTCCACGCCCGCTTCGAGCTCACAGAACGCACCGTAATCCGTCACCGCAACGACGCGACCCTGGACCCGCTTGCCCAGCGGGTATCGCATCGACACGTCGATCCACGGATCGGGCTGGATCTGCTTGAGACCCAGCGAGACGCGCTCACTTTCGGGATCGAATTTGAGAACCTTCACCTTGAGCTCGTCGCCCACTCGGAAAAGCTCACTCGGGTGATTCACACGGCCCCACGACATGTCGGTCACGTGAAGCAGCCCGTCGATCCCGCCGAGATCGATGAAGGCGCCGTAGTCCGTGAGATTCTTGATCACACCGTCCACGATCTGACCTTCGGACAGAATCTCGAGCGTCGACGAACGCAGGCTCTGACGTTCTTCTTCGAGCAGTGCTCGGCGCGACAAGACAATGTTGCCGCGCCGCTTGTTGAACTTGATGATCTTGAAGTTCGCACGCTCGCCAATCTTGTGTTCCAGATTTCGAACCGGTCGCAGGTCGACCTGCGATCCCGGCAAAAACGCCTTGACCCCGATATCGACCGACAAGCCACCCTTGACGCGCGAAACGATCGTGCCCTCGACGGACTCGCCTGCCTCGTAGGCCTTGCTGATGTCATCCCAAACCAACAAGCGATCGGCTTTCTCCTTGGAAAGTACGATCAGGCCGTCTTCGTCCTCGGCTTCTTCCACGAGCACATCGACGAGGTCGCCGGGCTTGATCCCGATCTCGTCGTTCTCGTTCATGAATTCCCAAACCGAAATCATTCCTTCGGACTTGAAGCCCACATCCACCTGCACGTGATCGTCGTCGATCGCGAGCACGGTTCCTCGCACCACTTCACCTTCTTTGATGTTGCGAGTGCTGTTTTCGAAGAGCTCGGCGAACGACGTGCCGCCGGCTTTTTCCAATTGTTCCGTCATATTTGGTGTTTCGTTCTCCTGTTGGAGTCGCCGGACGGGGCCGGCGACTCGGATTCTCGGTCACTTCGCAACGCAGCCAGGCTTTCCCGACTCGCCGCAATGAAACGTTCTACGGCATCGCCATCATTGGATTCGAGTGCTCTCGCGAGCTCCCCGAGTCGCTCGGAAACTTCGTGCAGGGGGCCAGCAATCGCTTTGCGGTTGGCACCCAGAATATCGCTCCACAATTCCGCGTCACTCTGCGCGATTCGCGTAAAGTCTCGAAATCCACTGCCCCGCAACGCGCGCGATTCGGTCGGCGCGGACGCCAGCGCTCTTGCAAACGCGAACGCCAATACGTGGGGCACATGACTGACCCACGCCACTTCCGCATCGTGTTGCGCGGGACTCCGCTCGACGACCTCCGCGCCCAGAGCCGACCAGAACGCGACCAAGCGCGACTTTGCATCGACATCGGTTTCGGGCGTTGCCGTAACGACACAAGGCGCGCCTTCGAACAGATCGGGATTCGCATACTCGACACCCCGGCGGTGGCTCCCCGCCATGGGATGCGACCCCACGTAGTGAACTCCCGCGGGCAGCAGGGCCGGTAGCGTCTCGCTCAAAACGCCCTTCACGCTGCCCACGTCGGTCACGATCGTGCCCGGTGCGAGCTTGGCGGCCACGCGGCGCAGCTCGGACTCCATGGCAAACACCGGAGTCGCAACGACCACCAGGTCGGCTCCCTGAACCGCTTCGGTAGGCGATGCCGTCGCGTCGATCACCCCTTCGTTGCAGGCGCGTTGCAACGCCTGTTCGCGTCGCCCGCACCCAATCACGGATTCCGCCAGGCCGCGAACCTTCGCGCCGCGCGCCACGGATCCTCCGAGCAAACCCAGGCCGAGCACCGCCATGCGACGAAAGGGTTTCACGACCCCCCTCCTTCGCGCAGACGGCGCAGCACTTTGATCAGGCGTTCGTTTTCTTCCGGCAATCCCACGCTGATCCGCACGAAGTCGGGGAGACCGAAGCCCCCCATGGGACGAACGATCACGCCCGCCTGCAGCAACGCGTCCGCGCAACCCGGGCCGGTCTGGGCCAGGATGAAATTCGCGTCGCTGGGACAGGTCTCGATTCCCAGTTGTCCGAGTTCGCGTTCCAGGTACGCGAGGCCATGGGCGTTGACCTCCCGCGACCGCGCGACGTGTGCGTCGTCATCGAGCGCCGCCGCCGCAGCCACCTGCGCCACCAGGCTGACGTTGAACGGGTGTCGCGCGCGCTCGAGGTACCCGATCAGTTCCGGGTCGCCCACGCCGTAGCCGACGCGCAAGCCAGCCAGGCCGTAGATCTTCGAGAACGTGCGCAACACCAGGGTTCCCGGGCGCCGCTGCGCCCATCCGAGCGCGTCGGGAAAGTCGTCGCGCCGCACGAATTCGAAATACGCCTCGTCGACGACCAGGATGACGTCCGCTGGCAGCGCCTCGACGAAGCCATCGAAGGCCTCCGCTCCCACGCTCGTCCCGGTGGGATTGTTGGGATTGCAGACGAATACGAGCTTCGTCTGGGGCGTCACGGATTTCGCCATGGCGACCAGGTCGTGGGCCCGGTTCGCATCCAGCGGAACGGAAACCGCGCGCGCTCCCGCTCCCTGGACCACGATCGGGTACATGGCAAAGGACGGCCAGGCAAATACGGCTTCGTCTCCTTCGCCCAAGAAGGCCTTGGCGAGCAACTCGAGAATTTCGTCCGATCCCGAACCGAAGATCAACTGTTCGCCCGAGACATCGAGTCGTCGCGACAACTTCGCGCGCAGCGCGAAGCAGCCGCCGTCGGGATAGCGATGCACCTCGGGCAGGATTTGCGCCATGGCGGCCACGGCCTTCGGCGAAGGGCCCACGGGACTTTCGTTGGACGCGAGTTTCACCGCCCCCTCGATGCCCAGTTCGCGCTCGAGCTCTTCGATGGGCTTGCCCGGTTGGTACGGCTCGAGTCCCGCGATGTGGGGCTTCACCCGACGCGACACGCTCATCGCTCTGCCCCGCGCGGCCCGGTTTGCGTCGCCCGCGGATAAGAGCCCAATACGCGAAACCAATGTGCTTGTCCCGAAGCTTCCGCCAGCGCTTTGGAAATACCGGCGTCATCCAGGTGCCCCTGGAGGTTGATGAAGAACAGGTATTCCCAGGGCCGTCCCCGCATGGGGCGCGACTGGATTGTCGTGAGATTCACGCCATTGCGCGCGAAGGGTTCCAGCAAGTGGTGGAGCGCCCCGGCTTGATCTTTGCGCAAGGTGCAGACCATGGAAGTGAGATCGTCGCCGCTCGGTGCCGGCGATTCGGTTCCCACGACCACGAAGCGGGTGGTGTTGTCCGCCCGGTCCTGGATCCCAGCCGCAATCGTTCGAAGCCCGGCTTGTTCCGCCGCAATCGAGCTGCCAATGGCTGCGAGCTCCCCGTCGGCGGCTGCCTGCGAAGCGGCAACCGAAGTACTCGCCGTGGGGACTCGCTCCGCCTGGGGGAGATTGCGATCCAACCACTCCCGACACTGGGCCAGGGGTTGAGGATGCGAAGCAACTCGGCGCACGTCCTCCAGGCGTCCCGACAACGACATCAAATCGTGGGACACCGCGAGCAGGGATTCCGCACAGATCACGAGGGGCGAATCCGCGAAGCGGTCGAGGGACTGATTCACCACGCCCTCAGTGGTGTTCTCGATCGGCACCATGCCGAGCTCGACGCGCCCGCGCTCGACGGCCTCGAAGACCTCGGCAATGGATCCAACCGGAACCAGTTCCGCACCGCTGCCGAAATTCTGCAGGGCGGCCAGGTGACTGAAGCTCGCCTCGGGCCCCAGGTAGGCCACGCGCACCGGCGCTTCCAGCGAGCGCGTGGCCGACACGACCTCCCGAAACACATGGGGAATCGCGGCGCTGGGAAACGGTCCCGCATTGCGGTCGACCAGATCCGCAACCAAATCGCGTTCTCGGGACGCGACATAAACGGGAGATTGGTCGGCCTGTTTCAACTCCCCGACTTTCAAAACCAGGCGCGCGCGTTGGTTGAGGTTCTCGAGAATATCCAGGTCCACGCGATCGATTTCACGACGCAATTCGTCGAGGGCGCTAACGCGCTTTTCGGATGCACTCTCTGCTTCCGACGACGGACGTCGTTTCATCGTTCGCCTCTCGCATCGCTGCGATTCGAACGTTCGCGTTCGAAACTCACATCGTGCTGGGGAGTCATGCGCAGCGGGCAGGACGGCGCTTTCGCGAAAGCGCGTCTAACCCCCTGAAAACATTGGCGCAATATATCTGACGCCCCGCGGCCTTGCAAACACCGAAAATCGAATTTACTTCGATATTGCAAGGAGTTACCTCGAAACTCCGCATCGTCCAGCAACTCAGGGACTTGAGGCCCCGCGCCCGGACTGTCATGTTCGCGGAATGACAATGCTTATTGGCCTGACGGGTGGAATTGCCACCGGCAAGAGTTCTGTGTCGAAAATTCTCACCGAGCTCGGCGCTACGGTGATCGATGCGGACCAAATCACCCATGCGCTGCAAGCTCCGGGCTCCCCAGCTCTAACGGAGATCGCCGAGGCCTTTGGCCCCCAGGTGATCGACGCCGACGGAAACCTCGACCGGGAGGCGGTCGGGGCGCGAATTTTTTCCGATCCGGAGGCGCGGGTTCGGCTGGGAAAAATCATGCATCCCCGGGTCGGGGCCGAGATGGTGCGTCAAGTCGAGCAGGCCCGCGCGCGCGGTGCATCCCTCGTGGTCCTCGACATCCCCCTCTTGCTCGAAGGGAAAGCCGCCGGAACTGGCACCGCCGCCCTGCTCGGTTTCGATACGGTGGTGCTCGTCTACGCGTCACCGGAAGTGCAGATCGAGCGACTCATGAAACGTGACAACCGCAGTCGGGAGGACGCGGCGATGCGCGTGGAGTCGCAGATGCCCATCGATACGAAACGCGAATTGGCTGACGTCATCATCGACAACAATGGAAGTCCGGAGGAAACCCGCCGGGCCGTCGAAGCGTTGGTTCGGCGATTCGCAGCGCCCGCGAACGCGCCCCGCTAGGGCAGACTCGCGCGAAGGGTTTTCAGAAAACCCGTCACTCGCTGTCCTCCGCCGCGCGCACGGCGGCAATGAACGCCGCGATTTTCGCAGGGTCCTTTCGATGGGACTCCCCTTCGACGCCGGTTGCAACGTCGACGCCCCAGGGCAGGCATTCGCCCAGATCCGCCAGCGCTTGGCCCACGTTCTCCGGGTCGAGTCCACCCGCCAAGATCACATCGTGTCCGGCGGACACGAGATCCACGGCGTCACTCCACTCCCAGGTTTTCCCCGAACCGCCCCCGGCCGTAGGATGGTCGAGCAACAAAATCGTCCCGGGGAAGAGTTCCGCCGCCGCCATATCCGCCCCCCGCACGGCTTTGATGACCGGAAGATCCAGCTCTTCCACCGCCTCGGGAGATTCGTCGCCATGGAGCTGGATGCGTTCGAACTCGATTCGGCGCAGCACGCGCTCGATCTCATCCGGGCGGGCATCGCGAAACACCGCCACGCGCTCAGTGGGAGTGCCGTCGATGACTCCCGCGATCGCCTCGGCAGACTTGAGGTCCAGCTCGCGCGGCGAGCCGGGAACGAAGTTGAGCCCCACCAGGTCCACCCCCGCGTCCACCGCCGCACGGGCATCGTCCTCGTGGGTAATTCCGCAAATCTTGATTCGAACACTGCCGCTCACGAAATCCCCCGTAGCCGGACCAGCGCCTCACCCACATCGGGTGCGCGCATCAGCGACTCGCCGACCAGGAACGCATGGGCTCCCGCTCGTTCGAGCCGCCGGACATCGCCGGACGTAAAAATGCCGCTCTCCGCGACCACCACCACTCCCGCTGGAATCTGCGGCGCCAAACGCTCGGTCGTCGCGAGATCGACTTCGAAAGTATGGAGGTTCCGGTTGTTGATTCCAATCAAGTCCGCTCCCGCGGCGAGGGCGGTTTCGAGCTCCGACTCCTCGTGAACTTCCACCAATATATCGAGCCCACGCGTCCGGGCGCGCCGCGAGAGGTCTTCCAGCTCCTCTCTTGCAAGCGCCGCCACGATCAGCAGCACTGCATCGGCACCCGCCACACGCGCCTCATCGATCTGGTACGGATCGATCACGAAATCCTTGCGCAAAAGGGGCAGGTCCACGTCTTCGCGGATCTTGCCGAGGTAGCCCAGCTCGCCGCCAAAATACTTGTGATCCGTAAGCACGGAAATCGCCACCGCTCCACCCGTCGCATAGGCGCGCGCGCAATCGACCGGATCGAGGTCGGGACGGATCGGGCCTTTGCTCGGCGAGCGACGCTTGACCTCGGCGATCACCCGAGGTGCCTCGCCCTCCCCGACGGCCGCGCGAAATCCACGCAACGGACTGACGGCGGCGTCCGCCGCGCGTTCGAGGGCATCCGCCGAGCGTTCGGCCTTCGCGGCCGCCACTTCCACGCGCTTGTGGGCAATGATCTCGTCGAGAAGCGTCGTCACGATGTCGCTACCTGCTCGCCCACACGCACCAAGGCCGCTAGCCGCTCGCGCGCCGCACCCGATTCGAGGCTGCGGACGGCGGCCGCAATCCCGGCCCCCCAATCGTCCGCCGCGCCCGCCACCCACAGCGCCGCGCCCGCATTGGCGACGGCGATGTCGCGCGGTGCCCCCTTCTCGCCATCGAGAATCTTACGAATGATGGCGGCGTTCTCCGCGGCATCTCCTCCCATCAGCGCTGCGGGTTCGCAGCGATCAATTCCATGAATTTGGGGGTCGAGCGTCAGCTCCCGGACGCCACCCGCTTCCAGGCGCGCCGCGCGCGTGGACGTGGTGGTGGTGATTTCGTCGAGGCCATCGTCTCCGTGCACCACCAGCGCACTCTCGGCCCCCAGCGCCCCCAACGCTTCGGCAATCGGACGCACGAGGTCGGGCGAGTAGACACCGACGACTTGAAACTTCGCGCCCACGGGGTTGAGCAGCGGCCCCAGGCAGTTCATGATCGTTCGGACTCCGAGTTCCTGACGAATCGGGGCGACGTAGCGCATGGCGGGGTGCGCGCGACGCGCGAAAAACGGCGCAATCCCCACTTCGCGGAGCCAGGCTGCAGCCGTCGCGACATCCACGTCGACGCGAACCCCCAGAGCCTCCAGGACATCGACGCTCCCCGTACGGCTGGAGGCCGCCCGGTTGCCGTGTTTGGCCACGGGCACCCCCGCGCCCGCAACCACGAAGGCCGCGGCCGTCGACACGTTGAATGTCCCGCTTCCATCGCCCCCCGTCCCACACGTATCGACGACTCCGGGGTTCGAGGCCACGGCGGTTTCAGCGCGCGCGCGCAGGGCACGCGCCGCCGCCACGATCTCTTCCACGCTCTCACCTTTGGTGCGGAGGGCGATCAGGAGCGCTGCGATCTGGACCGGCGACGCTTTGCCGTCCACGATCTCGCCGAACGCCGCTTCCAGCACATCGGCGGGGACCTGCGCGCCCGAACTCGCAGTCGCGATCGCGGATTGCAGGCTCATCGCTGGGCCTCGACCGACGTGAGAAAATTCCCCAGGAGCCGCTGGCCCGCCGGCGTACAGATCGATTCGGGGTGAAACTGGACGCCCTCGATCGGAAGCGTGCGATGACGCAGACCCATGACTTCGTCGTCGGACGTCCACGCGGTGACCTCGAGCTCCGGCGGCAGCTCGGCGGGGTCCACGGCGAGCGAGTGATAGCGCGTGGCGTCGAAGGGATTCGGCAGCCCGCGAAACACCCCCGCCTCCCGGTGATGGATCGCGCAGGTCTTGCCGTGCATCACCTCGCGCGCGTGCCGTATTCGCCCACCGAATGTACGGGCGATGGCCTGGTGGCCGAGACATACGCCCAACAAGGGCCTGCGAGATGCCGCGCATTGGGCAACGATCTCGAGGGTGCTCCCCGCCGCTTCCGGGCGTCCGGGCCCCGGGGAGATCAGCACCGCGTCGCAATCGGAGTCCGCGACCGCGCTGGCCCGCAAGCAATCGTTTCGGCGCACGATGCATTGCGCGCCCAACGCGTCGATCGCCTGCACCAGGTTGTAGGTGAACGAGTCGTAGTTATCGACGACCAGCACCCGGACGCACGCCTTCGCTGCGCTCGCGCCCCGGTGGTCGCGTTCGGCGAATGCGTCGAAATTTTGGGAGAAGGACACGGAAGCCTCTGCGCTCGGAATCGGCGCCTGCGGGCTTGGTATCAAACAGCGCCTTACCGCGTCAAGCAGGCCCTAATTTCCGTCTCGCTCGTCGAAGAACTGATTGAGCCGGACACTCTGGGACAAGCCCCCGCTAAACGGTCGAATGGCGTCGTTCCCCAGCCCCACCAGGGTGTATTGGAGGTCGATTCGCGGGCCCCGAACCCGGTCTTCGGTGACGCGCAGCTGGGCGGCCCAGCAACGACAGCTCGAGATGTACTCCACGGCACCCTGGTTCCCCAAGGAGATCGCTTGCTCGAAGCTATACGCGCCGCTGTAGGAAACTGCCCAGTTTCGCGACAACGGAAGCCGCGCGAACAGACTCGCTTGATTGACGCGATCGAAGCCTTCTTCGAATTGGTCGAAGCGCTCCCGGTTGAAACGAAACGACTCGAAGAAGCGCGGGATCTCGCGCAGGTATCGGTGTGAAATGACGAAATCGTGCCCGAACGGCGACGAGTACCCGAACTGCGCCAGGCCCTCCGCGAACACCGCCTGATCGAGGTCGTACCCGAAAATGGTCCGGGTGAAGAGGCCGCCTCCAGGGTAGGCGCGCCCCTCGAAATAGATGCTCCCGGGCTGACTCGGAGACAGCTGATAGGAAGCCGAAAGCGTCCCTTCGACCAGCAGTCGCGTTGTATCTCGCCGTACCCCAAGCTCTTCTTCCAACTCTTCCTTTTTGCCGTCTTCTTCTTCGTCATCCAGCCGAATCGGCCGAACGTCGGGCAACCAATCGGGAACGATCGACTCGAGGAACCCCTCACCGTAGAGTCGATTCGCAAAACCGACCGTGAATCCGTGATAGCTCTCGATCCGATCCGCGACGTCGCGCGTCACGTTGTCGAGGTCGAATTGGCGAATGCGTTTCTGCGGTGTCGCGGTGCGGGGCACGAACATCGGGTTCTTGCGCTGGAACGAATGGGAGACGATCGCGTAACCGAATTGGGGTTCGAGGATATGAACCCCTTTTCCCATCCCGAATGGCAGATCGAAGGTGCGGCGCATGCGCGCTTGGGCGTCGATGCGTCCCGTAAAGAGGGTGCGGCTCTCGAAGCTGCGTTCATCGCTCTCGTAGAACGTTTGATGCACGCCCAGCTCCGGTTGCAGCTCCAGGATTTCGCCCACTTGCAACGGAAGGGCCACGCGGGGATTCAAGATCAGCCGATTGCCGTTGTCGACCAGGGGCTCTCCTTCCTGGAAGCGCCCGTCGCCTTCGGGCCCTCCGAGCGCCGCGTTGTCGAGACTTCCATCGCCCACGACGAAGCGCCCGCCGGCATCGCGCTCGGTCCCGTCCGGACGCGCATCGATACCGGTATCGAGGAAGATCTTGTCCACGTCGATCGCCCCTTCGAAGCGATCATCGGCCTTCCGGAAACCCTGAAAGAACGAATACTCCACGTCGAAGCTGCCGACGAAGGGACTCCTTGCAACCGGTTTCGCAAGTCCTGTGAACTCGACTTCCGGCCAGCGCTGCAGCATGAAGCGATCGCGATCGAGATCGTCGGGGCTCTGCAGGTCGTCGGTCAGGCGGACCGAAGGCACCACCGCATACGCCCCGCTTTCGCCTTCGAAGTGTTTGGTGAGGAACGCGACGGAATCGAGATAGCGATCCGGCCGGTGTTCACTGAAACGGCGGAAGTCGAAGGGCCACTGGTTGTCGGAAACCAACTGGATATCCGCCTGCAATCGCATGTCCCAGGGTAGGAATTGGTCGTGGTTGAGATCGAAGGCCCAGCGTTCCTTGTCGAAGGGTGTCGACGGGTCGGGGGGATCCGTTCGGTGATCGTCGAGGAACGACGCGAACAGGCTTCCATCGGATTCCTCGCCGAACACGTAGTCGACCAACAACTTCGGCTTGAAACCCCGACCGGAGACGATGGCGGGCGTAAAGGTCACGTTGATGTTTTCCCGGGCGGCCCAAAAGAACGGGATCCCGATATCCCCGGTTCCCCGGCTCGAAGCATTGAGTTCGGGAAACAAGAATCCCGTCGTGCGCTCGGTCTTGAGCGGATAGATCATCCACGGCATCCAAGCCACGGGCACACCCAGAACGTCGAAGGTGGTGTTGCGCGCCACCGCGTACCCCCCCACTTCGATATCCGCGCTCTCGGCTCGAATGCGCCAGGGCTCGCGCCCCTCGTCCGGACAACGACAGGTCGTAAAGACGCCCTTCTTGAACTCGTATTGTTCGCTGGCGGTTTGGCGAACCTCCGCGCCCTCCATTCGGTAGCCGCGTTCGCCCGACGACAGCCGCCCATCGAAAACGATGCCCTGGGACTCGCTCACATGGAATTGCAGAAAATCGGCGTTCAGGGTGTCGAGCCCATCCACCAGAACCACGTTCCCGCTCGCGATCCCCTGCTGGGTGCGATTGCTGAACGTGATCCAATCTGCGGTGAGGGTTCGTTTGGGTTCGAGCTGGACGATCACGACGTCGCCGCTCGCGATGTAGAGCTCGCGGCCGCGGTCATATTCGACTTCGACTGCCGTCAGGTCGAAGGGCATGCGCTTTTCTTCGTCGATCGCGAAGGACGCGTTCCCGACCCCGAGAACCCAAAGGGTCAGGCAAACGGCAAGGAGCGGGGTCCACGGGAAAGCGGACTCGATCCACTGGCACTGCGCGACACGGCTCCCCACGGGCCGCAGTATACCGCGGGGATCGCAGGCCGCGCGCTGGATCAGACCTCTTCGGGGAGAACGATTTCCGACGCTGCCACGCGATCGAGGGCGGCTTCGAGTTCCGCGAGCTCGATCAAGCCCACGTGCACCGTGTCGATAGTGCCATCCGGCGCGACGATCACCAGTGCGGGGAACCCCGGGGCGCCGAATTGGCGCGCCAGGCTCTCATCGCCGAGCAATACCGGGTAGAGGATTTCGTTCTCCTCCGCGTAGGGGGCCACGACGTCGCGCCCCTCGGTATCGACCGACACACCCAGAACCACCACCCCGGCGTCTTTGCGGGCTTCGTACAGCGTATTGAGAATGGGAATCTGAAAGATGCACGGCGGGCACCAGGTTGCCCAAAAGTCGATCACGACGATCTTGCCGCGCAACGCTTCCAGGCTCACCGTATTGCCCGCCAGATCCGGCAACGCGAATTGCGGCGCGGCGCGGCGCACCTCGTGGGCGCCCGACCCCGCGGCATCGGGGTCCGAAGCACCGCACGCGAGGGTCGCGGCCAGGAATACCGCGCCGGCGAACAACCCACTCCAGCTTTTTGCAGAAACCATGGACACCGAACCTCGCTCTATCGAAAACTAGGAGGGAGACCCACGAGGGTCAACCGACGCCGCAAGCCTGTCCTTGCCCGCCACGCAACCGCTTCACAGGATCGCTTCTTCGACGGCGTAGATGAAGCGATTGAGGAACATGAAATAGCGATTCAGGCTCGTGAGATTGTCACTCAGGATCAACATCCCCACGATCATCAGCAACCCCCCCGAAGCGATCTCGACTTTTCGGAAGTGATGTTTGACCTTCTCGAAGGTTCGAAAAAAGAATTCGATGCTCCAGCCCGCCAAGAAGAACGGAACGCCGAGCCCCGCCGAATACACCGCCAGCAACGCAACGCCCTGCCCCACGGTCTCCCGGCTCCCCGCGATACTGAGAATCCCCGCCAGAATCGGCCCGATGCAGGGAGACCAGCCAAAGCCGAAGGCCGCCCCGGCCACGTAGGTCCACAAGAAGCTCGTGCGCCGTCCTTTCAAATGGATGCGCTGCTCCCGGTACAGCAGGTGGAGCGGAAGAATCCCCGTCAGGTGCAACCCCATCAGGAACAGCACGATGCCCGCCAGCTGCGCCACACCGAAATCGAATCCGAAGATCTCGCCGCGCCAGGTGCGCAAGACGTGTCCAACCATCACCGCGCCCGCGCCCAACACGATGAAGATGGTGGAGAAGCCGGCCACGAATCCCGTGCAGGACAGCAGCACCCGGCGACGCAATCCGTGATCGTCCGCCATGTCCTGCATTTCTTCGACCGAGACACCGGACACCAGAGAGAGGTACGCGGGCATCAGCGGGAGAACGCAAGGCGAAAACACGGATAGTAGGCCCGCCGCGAAGGCGGTTCCAAAGGAAGCGACGGAGCTGAACTCAGTCATCACGACACCAGCATCCTTCGTCCCAGAATAGCCGGTGTGGCTGCGGGAAGGCTAAAAGCCCTCTCCGTCGCGGGGATCCCGACCGACGAATTCCAGGGACCGGTCTCCCTTCAGGTGGTCTGGGGTCACCACATAGTCACCGCGCACGGAAGCGTGGTAGATCGGCCCGGCGATGTCTTCGTCGCCACCGGTCAACAACCACGCCCCACCACTGAACAAGAGCCCCAGCGTGGCGTAGACGATTTTGGTCGGCCCGTAGATCAACGAGGCCACCGCAGAGGCCGCCCCGATGCTGGCTTCCCCGGCGGCGCTCTCGGCCGCTGAAGCCGTCGGCACCTGAAGAACCCAGACCAAAGCGACGAGCAGCAGCCAGCCGCGTCTCCTTCGGGAATTCCCCGCGGAACGCGTCTCAGGCAGATTTCGCATGCAATTTCGGTATTTGCGTCTCACGCTCTCACCCCCCAGCGAAGTGCGGACTCCCGGATACTGCCGCGTTCACGGCCGGGGTCAAGGCGGACTGGCTAGAAATGCTTTTCCGTGTCCAAGAGGATCGTAACCGGACCGGCGTTGACGAGACTCACGTCCATCATCGCGCCGAAGCGCCCCGTCACCACGGTCGCGCCTTCCTCCCGGGCGGCCGCGACCAGCGCATCGATCAACGGTTCGGCTCGTGCGGGCTCCGCCGCCGCACCGAAATAAGGACGCCTACCCTGGCGCGTATCCCCGTACAGGGTGAACTGAGACACCACCCCCAACGTTCCGCCCGCGTCCAACAGCGACCGATTCATCTTGCCCTGCGCGTCGGGAAAGATGCGCAACGCCACGAGGCGCCGCGCGAGTTCGCGCGCCTGGGGCTCGGCATCGTCCTGCCCGACACCCACCAGCGCCAGCAACCCCTCCCCCATGGCGGCGATGCGTTCGTCGGCCACCCGCACCTCGGCCCGCCGTACGCGCTGCGCCACCGCTCGCATCACAGACGCTCTTGGTCCGCGAAACGGCCGCGGTAGACGGCGTTGCCCTCCGTGCGCATCAACACCAATTGACACAGCCGAACCCCGGGAAAGATGCGCAGCGGGTGACCGGAAACATTGCTCATCTCGAGCACCTGGCGGTTCGAAACCCCGGGCTGCACGAAGGCGCTCGTAACGTGAATCATCAACCCCAGGCGAGCGAAGCGGCTGCGGCCTTCCAGGAATCCACACAGGTTCTCGGGTAGGGAGATTCGTTCGCGCGTGATGCCGTGGATCGTTACGCCGGGTTCGAGCAGAAACGGATCATCGAGCCGTTGGGCGCGGGTGTGCTCGCGGAAATCGACCTCATCGCGAATCGCGATGGGCTCGCCTCCCGGCAGGATCACACGGATTTCGTCCGCCAACGTCAAATCGACCGAAGCCGGACCTACCTGCTCGGGCTCGAGGGGCTCGATGCGAAGGCGTCCGGTGTTCAGCTCTTCGAGAATGGCGTCCTTGGTCAGCACAGCCATGAGGGCGCGCATGATAACGTATGGATCGTGCGGCATCCGTACTTCGACCTCAGAAAGCCGATGGTGATCGCCCATCGCGGGGCGTCCGGGGAGTATCCGGAGAACACGCTGCTGGCCTTCGAGCAAGGGCTGGCGGCGGGCGCCGTCATGCTCGAAAGCGATCTCCACGCCACCCGCGACGGGGTTGCGGTCTTGCTCCACGACCCACGCGTCGAGCGAACCACCGACGGCCACGGCTTGGTATCAGAACTCAGCCTCGCGGAACTTCAAGCCCTCGACGCCGGGCACACGTTCTCACCGGACGCCGGACGGACATTTCCCTTCCGCGGCCAGGGAATCCGCGTACCGACCCTGGAAGAGGCGTTGTCGGCTTTTCCGGAAGCGCGCTTCAACCTCGAACTCAAGGCCGCACCCGAAAAATTCATCGAGTGCGTGGGACGTTGTATCGCGAATGCCGAACGCGAAGCGACCACGCTATTGACGTCCGCCGACGACGCCATCATGCAGGAGCTCCGAAGCGAACGCCGACGCTTGGGAATCGAAACCGCCCTCGGCGCATCCGCGTCGGACGTCGTGGGATTCATTCGAGCCGCGCTACAGGACGGTCCGCCGCCTTCCGACAGCATGGCGCTCCAGGTCCCGGAACAATTCGCAGGTCGACCCGTCGCCACCCCGAAGCTCGTCGAGTACGCCCATCGTCACGGCGTGGAGATCCACGTCTGGACCGTCAATTCGCCGTCGAGCATGGAGACCCTGATCGACGTCGGCGTGGACGGGATCATGTCCGATTTTCCCGCGCGACTGGCGGCCGTCGTCGCCGCCCGTTCGTGAGCGAGCTCACCGCCCCCTCCCCCTGGTTTCGTGCGCACGAAGCCACGATCCGGGCGGCCGCCACGCGCGGCCCCCTGCTCGACCTGGCGTGCGGACGCGGAAGACATGCCGTCGCCTGCGCGGAGCGGGGCGCCCACACGGTTGGTCTCGATCGCAATGCCGGCTTCCTCCGGGAACTCGCGGACCGCGCCAAGGCGGCCGACCTGCCCCTTCAAACGGTTCGCTGCGATGTCGAAGAGACTCGCGGACTCCCGCTCGCGCGGTCAGCGTTCGCCTGTGTTCTGGTGTTTCGCTTTCTCGACCGAAAACGCAGCCAAGACCTGATCGACGTCCTGCAGCCCGGCGGAATCCTCGTGTACGAGACCTTTACGATTCAGCAAAGAGAACTGGGCTATGGGCCCAAGAATCCGGCGTTCCTGCTCGAACCCCAGGAATTGCAGCGCATGTTCGGGAAGCTCGAAACCCTGGCCTACGAAGAGCTCCGGACCGACCTGCCCCGCCCCGAGTCACTCGCTCGCCTGGTCGCCCGCAAGACCTGATTGCAACTTCCCGAGCGCCCAGTTCGCGTGCTCGGCCAACATCGGGTCGGACTCGTGCGCCAGGCGTTCGAGCTGCGGGATGAGCGACCGATCGCCGGAATTTCCCGCCGCCACCATGGCGTTGCGCAGAAGACCGCGATATTTCGTGCGTCGCAACGCGGTCCCGCGGGTGACGGATCGCCAGGCCTCCTCATCGAGGCCCAGCAGCCAAGACAGCGTCGGCTGCTGCCAAGACTCCCTCGGATGCAACCGCTTGCGAAGTCCGTAGCCGTCTTCGGGAATGCTTCGTCCGCGCCGAAGATTCCAGGGGCACACCTCCTGGCATAGATCGCATCCAAACACGTGCCCCCCGTGGTCGTCGCGCAACTCCAGGGGAATCGATTCCCGGCTTTCGATCGTCGTGTAGGAGATGCAGCGCGTCGCATCCAGCACGTACGGCGCCACGAACGCATCCGTAGGACAGACGTCGAGACAGGCGCGACACGTCCCGCAATGATCGGGCTCGCGTTCCCCCGCAGGTAGATCGAGGTCCGTCAAAACGACGCCGAGAAACAGATAGGAACCCAGGCGTGGGTGGATGAGGCAGGTGTTCTTTCCGATCCATCCGAGCCCCCCGTAGGCGGCGAACACGCGCTCTTGCACGGGCCCCGTATCCACATAGGCGCGCGTGCGAATGGGCTTCGCGGCCCAGGCCTCGAGGGCCGACACGAGGGCTTCCAGGCGATCCCCCAATACATCGTGGTAATCGTCACCGCCCGCATAGCGCGCGATCCAAGGCCCCCCGGCGGACCGCTTCGCGCCCGGGTCGTAGACGAGACCGACGGAGATCACACTTCGCGCACCCTCGAGCACGCGACGTGGATCGACGCGTTCCTCGACGCGCCGTTCGATGTACCCCATCTCCCCCGCATAGCCGCGCTCGACCCATTCGCGCAGAAATTCCGTTTCCGGCGAGGGCAGTGCCGGCGCAATTCCCACCAGATCGAATCCCAGATTCTTCGCGAGATCGTGTACGCCTTCGGCGGAGATCATTCGCCGGGAGTAACGCGTCGAAGGATCGATCCCAGACCGAGAAGGCCTCCGCACGCAACCACGTAGACGAGGAGTCCCGCGGTGTCGTGAATCGTCCCCTGGGTTGCTGCTTCGACGCCCATGGAACGCGCCGCGAACACGGTCCCCACCACCCGCAGCAGGTTGCCCAGCATCGCCATGGGCACCACACCCGCCACCAGCAGGATTCGGGCGGACACCGTGCGGAGTGTGTAGTAGGCGAGAAAGACCCCGATGGGCGTGAGGGTGACGATCGAAGTAACACCGCTGCAAGCCTCGGCGACGAACAAGGACTCGCCCCCGGGCAACAGAATCACATTCCCTTCGCGCGCCACCGTCGCGTCGAACCAATGCAAGCACGCCACGGCGGCTTCGCTCACGAACAGCTGAAGCCGAACGATCACCGGTGCCAGCCAGCTCGCTGGCAGCGGAACCATGAACAGGGCAAAACCCAGTGGAAAGGAAAGCGCGCGAACCCAGGCCCCTCCCCGGGCCAACCACACTGCACCCGCCGCGGCGGCCACACAGGCCGCCCCCTGAACCACCAACAACCCCGCACCGGCACCGAAGGCGTACACGACCAGGGCCCCCACGAAGACCCCGAGTCCCAGCTTCGAGCGCTGTCGCGGCAAGCCCCGACGCTCTTCGCGCGTGGCCACCACGACCCCCAGCGAAACCAGAGGCACCAGGAAACCGTGGGAGTAGTAGTCGACCGTCGACCAGATTCCCGCCATCTCGACGACGGCGGGGGCAGCCGCCAGCGCGAGCAGAATCGCGAGGAACCACTCGAAGGGTTCGAGACCCACGGCGGGAAGCCGGGGCGGCGGTCCCTCGGGGTCCGCGGTCTCCAGGGAGCTGTCCGATTGCATGGCCAAAAGCTGGATCTCGGAGATTATCCGGTGATTTCCCGGGTTAAGTTCAAGTTCTGCCTACGCGACGCCGATGTGCGACCCCGGAGGCCTTACGCCCGATGTCTAGCGTTTCTTCATCTCTGCGGCCGCCGCTGGAGGCCCGCACGCTCCCGCGTGTCGGGGCCGACTTTCCGGTGGAAGTCTTTGTTTCCGGCGGGGACACCGCACTCCTGGGTCGCACGCGCGATCTGGGCATTGGGGGTCTTTGCGTCGCGACGCCGGAGGAGTTTGAGTTCAAAACCATCGACCGAGTGATCGTCACACTCCCGAGCGGCCCCCTGGAACTGCAGGCTGCCGGCCGTTGGCAGCGGGGTGTCCCCGGCGAAGAGATCATTCTCACCGGCGTGGATTTTCCGAACACGCCCGAAGACGTGGCCTCGCTGCTCTGGGACTTCGTTCTCGACCGCGGAAAGATCCTGGCTCGCTTTCTATACACGAAATCCGATCTGCGCGATTTCGGTATCGAGGACGCGATGGGACTCGCCCAGATCACGCGGATCCGTTCCGTCAGCGCGGGCGGCCTGATCTATGGACAGGACTCCCGCGATCCCGGCGAAGACTCGATCTTCATGGTCTACCGCGGCACGGTCACGTTGCAGATGCGCGGCAGCGCAAACCAGGACACACCCTTCGACCGCCTCGACGCCGGAAGAATCTTCGGTGGCCTCCCTCTGTTTGCCGCCGTCGGCAACGCCGAAAGCGCAATCGCTGAAGATGAAGTTCGCCTGCTGGAAATCGACCGCAGTGCGTACACGTATCTCTGCACCGCCAAGCCTTGGCTCGCCCAACGCCTCGCCCAGGCCGTCACCGCCGCCTACGCGCGCCGCGCCCACGATCTTCTGGTCCACCTGCGGAGCGCGATCTAGCCACCGCCACCCCCCGCAATCTTCGCTTGATCCGCGACCCCATCGCGTGCACCCTTGCGATCTCGCGGAGGGATCGACTTGGCCAAAATTCAATTTCCGGATGGGTTCCATTGGGGCACGGCGACCGCGTCCTATCAGATCGAGGGGGCCTGGCAGGAAGACGGCAAAGGAGAGTCGATCTGGGACCGCTTCTGCCACACCAGCGGCAAGATCAAGAACGGCGATACGGGCGATGTCGCGTGCGATCACTACCACCGCTACCCCGAAGACGTCGCGCTCATGCGCGAACTCAACCTTTCGAGTTATCGATTCTCCCTGGCGTGGCCGCGCATCCAACCCCAGGGTCGCGGTAGCGCGAACGCCAAGGGGATCGATTTCTATTCCCGGCTCGTGGACGAGCTGCTCGACGCCGGCATTCGACCGATGGTGACGCTCTACCATTGGGACCTCCCCCAAGCGCTTCAAGATGCGGGCGGCTGGCCCAACCGCGATACGGCGGGCCGATTCGCGGATTTCGCCGAAATCGCCGTGCGCGCGCTCGGCGATCGCGTGCGCCAATGGTTGATCTTCAATGAACCGAAAGTCTTCACGGTGATCGGGCATCGGATCGGAATCCACGCGCCGGGCATGACGGAGCGCGATCCCTACTGGCGATCCACCCACACGGTGAATCTCGCCCAGGGCCAGGCCTTTCGGGCCATGAAATCCTGCGACGCGGAACTCGAGATCGGGACCGCCTTCAACCTCTCGCCCTGCGAAGCCGCCGCGGACACCGACGCCGACCGCGCGGCGGCCCAACGCTGGCACCACTACGTAAACGGCTGGTTCCTCGAGCCGACGCTGCGCGGCCGTTACCCCGAAGAGGCGTTCCCCGACGCACCGCCCTTCGACGTCATGGGCATCGAGGAAGGCGACCTCGATGCGATTCGCATTCCCCTCGACTTCATCGGCATCAACCACTACACGCGCACCTTCGTGCGCCACGCCCCGGAAATGGAAGATCTGCGCGCCCTTCCCGGGGGTCCGACGGCCGGCCAGAAGGTCGGGCCCAAAACCGACTTCGGCTGGGAGGTTTGGCCGGATTCGATCTACGAAAGCATCATGCAGGTGACGCGAGACTACGATGCGCCCCTGATCGAGATCACCGAGAACGGCTGCTCCTACGGCGATGGGCCGAACGACCAGGGCGCCGTCGACGATGGACGGCGCGAAGAGTTCTACAAAGGCGCGCTCACTTCCGTCGCACGCGCGATTGCGGACGGTGCCAAGGTGCGGGGTTATCACGCTTGGAGCCTGATGGACAACTTCGAATGGGCCGAAGGCTACGACCAGCGCTTTGGCCTGATCCACGTGGATTTCGCAACCCAACAGCGCACCCTCAAACGCTCCGGCCGTTGGTTGGCGGAAGTCGCGGCGAACAACGGTTTCGACGGCTAACGGGGAAGCGACGCGGAGCGGGCACGCTTCTAGCGGGCGGCCCCGAGCGCGCGCAGTTGCTTGGGCGCGAGAAACCACGCGAGCTGGCCGGACCCCGGACGCAGCGAAGGCGGAAGGTCGACCCGCGCCACGGAACCCTTCTTGAGCGGCGTCGCCCCGGTCGCGACACCGGCGATCGCAACACTGACCAGCTCCCCCAGCGTCGGCTCGTGGCCCACCAACGCCACGCGCTCTCCCGCGCCCACGATCTCGCGCAAGATCGACTCGGCCCTGGCCCCCCCCGTGCCCAACAGGGACAGGATTTCGGGCTCGGGACCCGGCAGACCCTGGCTCAGGATCTCCGCGGTTTCCATCGCGCGGATCAAGGGACTGGTGAAGATCGCATCGAGGCGCACATCGAGCGCGCGCAATCCCCGAACCCCGTCCGCCATGCGCTCGCGTCCGACCTCGGTCAGCGCACGCGACGCGTCGGAACCATCGGGGCCACGATCCTCAGCGATTCCATGGCGAATGACGTAGAGTTCCACGCCCGGAGCTTAGTAAAAGTGCAAGAACGTCTCTTCTTCGTGATCGGATCGCCCCGTTCGGGGTCTACGCTGCTGGCCCGCATGCTGGGTGCACACTCGGACGTGCACGCGCCCGCCGAGCCCCACCTCCTGACGCCGCTTGCGAACCTCGGCTTCTACGGTGCCGTGGAGAAGGCTCCTTACGATCCCATCATCACGCAACAAGCCGCACGCGAATTGGTCCGCCAATTGCCGGGCGGCGAAGCGCAATATCTCGACGCCCTGCGCGCCTACAGCGACGCGATCTACTCGGCCTTGCTCGCGGATGCGGGCGCCCAGTATCTGCTCGAGAAAACACCCGCCTACGCGCTCGAGCTCGATTTCATCGCCAAGCTGTACCCGAAGGCGCGCTACGTCGTCCTCACGCGCCACCCCTTCGCCATCTGGTCCTCCTACGTGGAATCGTTCTTCGCCGGCGATCACGCGGTGGCCCACGCCCACAACCCACTTCTCGAACGCTACGTCCCGGCCCTCACGCGCTTCTTGAAAAACGGCGACGTACCCAAGCACCACGTCCGATACGAAGAACTCGTCGCGGACCCCGAAGCCCAGGTGGGCGCGATCGCGAAGTTTCTGGGCATTCCCTTCGAACCCAACATGGTGAATTACGGCGAAGCACCGGGGGCCGAGAAGGTCGCCGCGCGGGGCTTGGGCGATCCCGTCACCGTGGCGCGCGAATCGCGCCCCACCACCCAATCCGTATCCCGCTGGATGGAGGACATTGCCGCCAACCCCTCGGCCCTCGCGGTGGCGCGAAAGATCCTCGACGGCCTTTCGGACGCCGACCTCGAACACTGGGGGTACACCACCGGCGGCCTGTCGCTCGAGCTCGAGTCCGCGGCCAAGACCGCCGGAGCCCCGCGCAAACGGCCGCTGGACCGCCACGCTCTGGAACGGAGATTGCTCGTCAGCTTGCGGCGCAACATCCACCAAAACGCCTTCGGTCGTTTGGTTCGACGCATTCGTTTCGTCTGCGACGTTCTGCTGCGCTAGACCGAAGCATGGGCGGCGGAATTCGCATCAGCCGAATCTTCGGCATCCCGATCTATCTACACCCCACCTGGTTCATCGTCTTCGCGCTGGTGACGTTGTTCCTTTGGACCGATCTCGGATTGACGGCGCGCGCTTGGAATGCCAGCACACGGCTCCTGCTCGCGGTTTCTACCTCGGTGTTGTTCTTCGCCTCGATCCTGCTGCACGAGCTCGGCCACAGTTTACTGGCCTTGCGCCACCGCGTGGGCGTCCGCTCCATCACCTTGTTCATCTTCGGCGGCGTCGCGCTGATGGATCGCGAGCCGGAATCCCCGCGAGCGGAATTCCAGATCGCCATTGCGGGCCCGCTGGTGAGCGCTCTGCTCGCGCTGGCATTCGGCGCCCTGGCCGCGGCCGTCGAGACCCAGAGCTCGATTCATTCCCTGGTCGGCTGGCTGTCGGACATCAATCTCGCCGTGGCGGTCTTCAACCTGCTACCGGGATTCCCGTTGGACGGAGGACGCGTGCTGCGGGCCGCACTCTGGGCCCGCAACGGGGACGCCGCGCGATCGACCCGCACCGCCGCGACCGCCGGGCAGTACATCGCGTACGGCTTCATGGGCATCGGCGCGCTGCAATTCTTGGCGTTCCAACAAACCGCGGCGGGTATCTGGCTCGGCTTCATCGGATGGTTCCTCTATTCCGCATCCGCGGCGGCAATTCGGCAAGCGAAAGTGGACCAGAGCCTTCACGGCCTGTGTGCGCGCGACGTCATGGCCCTGTCCGTCGCGCGCATCGAAGCCGGTGCTTCCGTCGAAGACTTCACGCGCGATCGGGTCATGCGGGGCCAACGCTGGGCCATCGTGGAACACGGAGACCGGCCCCTCGGATTGGTGACCTTGACCGACGTCCGAAAGGTGTCGGCTTCGCTGGCAGCGACCACCCGGATCGAAAGCATCGCCACCCCCATGGACCAGGTCCTTACCGCGTCGCCCGACGCACCCGTCAGGGACTTGGTCGTCGAAATGGGGCGCCAGCAAACCAACCAGATCCCGATCCTGGAGGGAGGCCGAATCGTAGGCGCGGTCACGCGCGAGACCCTGCTTTCGGCCATCGAACTCGGCTCGCGCGACGCGGGCTGACCCGCGCTGCAACGGGCCGCCACAACTGCTATAGCAGCAACGTGATCCGACGCGCCTACCAATTCATGAGGGATGCCACGCGGCGCTACTTCGTCGCCGGGATGCTGGCGTTCGCTCCCATCGGAATCACCATCTGGTTCGTCATTTGGATCGTCGGTCTGCTCGACGGCTTTCTTCCGACCATCATCGGCTGGTGGCAGGGTGTTCCCAAGCAAGACGTCCCCATCATTCCCGTGCTGGGGAGCTTGTTCTCCCTGTTGGTCATCTTCATCGGCATCATCCTGCTCGGAATCATCGCGCGGCACTTCCTCGGGGGTGAGTTCGTTCGCGCCTGGGAGCGCTTGCTCGGCCGCGTCCCGGTCGCTCGCAGCATCTACGGCGCCGTCAAGCAACTCGCCGAAGCAATCTTTCAATCGAGTGCCCAGAGTCGATTTCGCCGCGTGGTCTTGATCGAGTACCCGCGCAAAGGGATCTTCGCCATTGCGTTCACCACGGGTCCCGCTGCAGCGATCCTGGCTCGGTCCGTTCCCCCGCGCTCCATCAACTGCTTCGTCCCCACCACGCCGAATCCCACCTCGGGCTTCTACCTCTTGATCCCCGAGGATGAAATCATCGATGTCGACCTTTCGGTCGAAGACGCATTCAAGCTCGTCATGTCTGCGGGCCTCGTTGCGCCATCCGCCAGGACCAGCTAGAGCCGTTAGAATCCCGCCATGTCCTGGAAACCGGAACTCGAGGAACTGGAGCGCCGCCGCGAGCTCGCCCAGGAAATGGGGGGCCCCGAACGCGTGGCGCGCGCGCGCGAGGCCGGCCGACTCACGGTCCGCGAACGCATCGACCGCTTGCTCGACCCCGGGAGCTTCCACGAGACCGGGGTCCTCGCTGGCGCCGCGGAATACGACGAGGCGGGCCAACTCAAAGCCTTTCGTCCATCGAATTTCGTCTGCGGTCGCGGGAGCATCGCGGGACGCGGCGTCATCGTCGGTGGCGATGACTTCACGGTTCGCGGCGGAGCCGCGGACGGCGCGATCGGGAATAAAATGGGCTGGGCGGAGAAAGCGGCCCGCGACCTGCGACTGCCCCTCGTGCGTCTCGTGGACGGAACCGGCGGCGGCGGGAGCGTCAAACAACAGAGCACCATTCGGCGTTCCTACGTCCCGTATCTGCCGGACTGGGACGTCTCCGTGGAGCTACTCTCGACGGTTCCCGTCATTGCCGCGGCCCTCGGACCCGTGGCGGGACTCGGTGCCGCGCGCGTCGCGGCCTCGCATTTCTCGGTGATGGTGCGAGGAACGAGCCAGCTGTTCGTCGCGGGCCCACCGGTGGTGCGGCGCGCCTTCGGTCGCGACATCGAGAAGGAAGATCTGGGCGGCTCCCACATTCATGCCCGCGGCAGCGGGGCCGTGGACAACGAAGCCAGCGACGAAGACGACGCCCTCGCGCAGATTCGCCGCGTGTTGTCCTATCTACCAGCGTCCGTCTTCGAAGTCCCACCGCGCCGCCCGAGCGAAGACGATCCCGAGCGCCGGGAAGAAGCGCTGCTCTCCTTCGTGCCCCGCGATCGACGCAAGGTCTACGACGTGCGAACCCTGCTCGACCTGGTACTCGACCTCGGTTCCCGTTTCGAAATCGGACGCTATTTCGGACGCGCGCTGACGACGCACCTGGCGCGGATCGACGGAATCCCGGTGGGCGTCATGGCCAACGATCCCACCCAGCGCGCCGGCTCCATCGACGACGCAGCCGCAGACAAGATGGTCCGATTCATCGACCTGTGCGACACGTTTCACCTCCCGGTGGTGAACTTCGTCGACAATCCCGGTTTTCTGATCGGCGTCGAGGCCGAGAAACGCGGCACCATCCGTTCCGGCGTGCGCGCCCTGACTGCCGTCTACCAGGCCTCGGTTCCCTGGGTTTCGATTCTCGTGCGCAAGGCCTACGGCGTCGCGGGAGCGGGACACGGCGCCCACCATCGCTTGAACCTGCGCTACGCCTGGCCCTCGGGCGAGTGGGGCTCACTCCCCATCGAGGGCGGCGTCGAAGCCGCCTACCGGCGCCAACTCGAAGCGTCCGACGACCCGGAGGCCCTGCGCGCGGAGCTCGAAGCCAAATACGCCTCCATGCGCTCGCCCCTGCTCACCGCCGAGGCCTTCGGGATCGAAGAAATCATCGACCCAAGAGAGACGCGTCCCCTGCTCGTGGATTGGGCGCGCCGCGCCCACGACATCGTTTGCCAAAACCTAGGCCCCAAAAGCCGCGGGCATCGCCCGTAGGAAGGAGACCGACTTGGTTCGGCTCGCAATCGATTTCGAGAATCAATCGCGCGAATGGTGGGACAACGGCGGCCAGGACCTGTGGGACAGCATCATCGAGGGCTTCGAGAACAACGCCGTACTCCTGGACGAGTCCCTGGCGGAATCCTGGATCGCCCACGCCAAACAAATTCCCGGCTGGGACAACGGCCACCCCTATTCCCCCAACCCGGTTGTGCTGCAGGCCGTCGACGACGACGAAGTGCTCTAACGCTCAGTCGGTGACCGCGCCCTTGGAAGCGCTCGACACGAGCTTCGCGTACTTCGCCAGCACGCCGGAGGTGTAGCGCGGAGCCGGCGCAGTCCAGGCCGCGCGGCGGCGTTCGAACTCGTCCGCATCGATCTCGAGGTCGATCACGCGCCGCGTCGCATCGATGGTGATCGAATCGCCTTCCTGCACCAAAGCGATGGGACCACCGACTTGCGCCTCGGGTGCCACGTGTCCCACGACGAGACCGTAGGTGCCGCCGGAGAAACGCCCATCGGTGATGAGTCCCACGGAATCGCCCAGCCCCTTGCCGATGATGGCGCTGGTGGGCGTCAGCATCTCGCGCATGCCCGGCCCGCCTTTGGGGCCCTCGTAGCGAATCACCAGGACATCGCCGGGGCGAATCGAATCGCTCATGATCGCTTCCATGCAGGCTTCTTCGGAATCGAACACCCGCGCGGGACCGCGGATGGTCGACGATTTCACGCCCGTCAACTTCGCGACGGCTCCTTCGGGAGCGAGATTGCCGCGCAGAATCGCGAGATGACCTTCGGCGTAGAGGGGCTTCGCAAACGGCACCACCACGTCCTGATCGGTCGGCGGCGTCTCGGAAACCGCGGCGATGTTTTCGGCCACGGTCTTGCCCGTCACCGTCATACAATCGCCGTGAATCAACCCTTCGGCGCAGAGCATCTTCAAGACCAGGGGCACCCCCCCCACGGCGTGGAGGTCCGTCGCCACGTAGCGCCCGGAGGGCTTCATGTCCGCAATCACGGGGACGCGCTTGCGAATGCGCTCGAAGTCGTCGATCTCGAGCGGAACCTGGGCCGCGTGGGCGATGGCGAGCAGATGCAAGACCGCGTTGGTGGATCCGCCCAGGGCGATCGCCACGGCGATCCCGTTCTCGAAGGCTTCCCGGGTCAGGATGTCGCGCGGCTTCAGATCGGCGTCGATCAGATCCAGCAGCACGCGTCCGCTCTCCCCCGCGCTCTGATTCTTCTCCGCGTCTTCTGCCGCCATGCTCGCCGAACCCGGCAAACTCATCCCCATGGCCTCGATCGCGGAACTCATGGTGTTGGCGGTGTACATGCCCCCGCACGAGCCTTTGCCCGGGCAGGCGCGGCGTTCGATCTCGCTGAAGTCGTCGCGGGAAATTCGACCGGCACCGAATTCGCCCACGGCCTCGAAGGCGCTCACCACCGTGAGATCGCGCCCGGCGAAATGCCCCGGTTTGATGGTGCCGCCGTACACGAAGATCGAAGGAATATTGAGTCGCGCCAGGGCGATCATGGCGCCGGGCATGTTCTTGTCGCAACCGCCCAGTGCGATCACGCCGTCGTGGCTTTGGGCGCGACACACGGTTTCGATCGAATCGGCGATGACTTCCCGGCTCACCAAAGAGCACTTCATGCCCTCGGTCCCCATCGAGATCCCGTCGCTGACGGTGATGGTTCCGAACACCTGCGGCATGCCGCCCGCGTCGCGAATGGCTTTGACCGAGGTGTGGGCCAGGTCGTCCAGACCCGCGTTGCACGGCGTAATGGTGCTGTAGCCGTTGGCGACGCCTACGATGGGTTTGTCGAAATCCGCATCTCCGAAACCCACGGCCCGCAACATGGCGCGGTTCGGCGCGCGTTCGTCACCCTGGGTCACGATGCGACTGTGCCGATTGCTTCCCGACTTCCTGCTCACGAAATGATCTCCAGTCCCGAATTCAGCGAGCCCATGCGATAGCCCTCGAGGTCGAGGGATACGAACCGAAAGCCCAGGGGCTTGAGGGCTTCCGACATGGCCTTTGCCATGCGCGCGTCCAGGGCGCGCGGTAGCTCCTCCGGCGCAATTTCGATGCGCGCCAAATCCCCGTGGTGGCGCACGCGAACCTGCAGAAATCCGAGTTCGCGCAAACGCGCTTCGCCCTGCTCGACTTGATGCAACCGTTCCTCCGTGACTTCCGTCCCGTAGGGAAGCCGCGAGGACAAGCAAGCCGATGCGGGCAGTTCCGCGGTGGGAAGCCCCGCTTCGCGCGAGAGGCTGCGAATTTCCGCTTTGGTGAGCCCCGCATCGAGCAGCGGAGAAAGCACGCCGCCCTCGTCCGCGGCGCGGTGGCCCGGGCGGTAGTCACTGCGATCGTCCAAATTGATCCCGTAGGCGACGGCGTCGAAACCTTCGGTTTTCCGCAAAGAGCCCAGCACGCGAAACAATTCGCTCTTGCAGTGGTAACAGCGGTCGGGATTGTTGGCGCGATAGGCTTCGCTCTCCATCTCGCGCGTGTCCACGAAGCGATGTTCGAGTTCGAAATCCCGCACGATCCGCAGCGCCATATCGCGGTGGGATTCGGGATACGAGGGCGACACGGCGGTCACCGCCAGCGCGTGGGTGCCCAGGGTTTGCTTGGCCTCCCAGGCCAGATACGACGAATCGACGCCGCCCGAGAAGGCCACGATCACGCGCCCCGCGGCCCGCAATCCGTGCCGCAGCGCTTCCTGTTTCTGTTGTAGTTCTAGGGGGATAGCCACGCAACGAGGGTACGGAGGCCCCGCCAGCCGGTCAAGCCGGCCGGGGGGCCATCCCCAAAAACGCGCTACCGGGCTTAGGAAGCCACGCCCGAATCCCCCGTGAGCGCCGCAGTGACCTGAAAGGTTCCCAACACGCGCGCCGAATAATCTTCCGGCAGATTCCGACCGCGCTTCAGGTAGCGAAGAATGCGCGCGGGGCCCGCGTTGTAGGCGGCGATCGCGGTCGGGACATCTTCGAAGCGATCCGCGAGGTATCGCAGGTACGCGGTACCGAGCCGAACATTGACGACGGGATCGAAGAGCGTGTCCTCGCCATCCCAGGGCAAATTGTTCTTCTTGGCGATCCACGCCGCCGTATCCGGGAGCAACTGCATCAAGCCGCGCGCACCCACGTGGGACACCACTTCGTGGCGATAGGTGCTCTCCACCTCGATCACCGCCAGCACCAGGGCCACCGGCAGGTTTCGTCGCTGGGCTTCGATCACGACGGTCTCCGCGACCGCTTCGACCTCTGCGTTCGTCAGTGTGTGGGGCTGGGTACGAATGAAGTCCGCCACTTCCGCGGTGCGGTCGGCAACCCAAGCCGCGCGACCCGCCGCGACGGACTCCAGCACGCGCGCTTCCGCCAACGCCGGGTCGAGGGGCGCGCCAACGTGGGCCGATACCGAAAGCAGGGAGCAGAGAAGAAGAACCGCCAGGGGGGTACGGGGGGCGCGGGATGACATTCGTAACTCCTTTCGGCAGCCGTTCGACCCGTTCGGATTGACCGAGTAAGGGCACTGGCTTTGCGTCCCCGCCTTGCGACGGGTTTGCTCTTATCGAGGAGCAGGCGAAACATCGTCCTACCTGCGCCGAGCGTTCTTTCTCCATCACCGGAATAAATCGCGGTGAAATGACCTCATATTGTTCGGTGTATCCGGTGGAAACTTGAGTCAAACTCCCCGGTGAAAGATGGATTTACCCCCGAGGGACCCCTGTTGCGCATGAAAGAGATGATTCTGGCCGTTTGCCTGCTGCTGTTCTGCGGCGTCCCCGCGTCCGGGGTCGTGATTGCCAGCGGCGACGGGCGCGGCAACACGAGTCCTCCTGCGGACGATTTCGGCTGGGCGCACCTCGGTCGCTTGGGGAGCGTGAGCGCCGTGGGCTTGGGGGGATCCTGTGTCCTCACGGCCTGGCACGCCATTCGGCGACCCCACAATCCGGATGCCCGGTTCGAGGTTGATTTCGCCGGTCGCACGCATCGCCTGGTCCGCGGTTCCGAACACGTCCTGGGCGCTGGCCGTTTCCCCGAACCGGCGGATCTCGCGATGTTTCGCGTCGAGCCCCCCACCGACCTCGCCCCGCTTGCGGTTTCCGCGACGCCCCTGCCGCTTGGGGCTCGGGTCATCTTGGTGGGATACGGGCGCAATCGCCGACCGAGCCCCAAGGCCTGGGATGCCGAGTGGGCGCCCGCCGAACGCGGCCAACACGCCTATCTCGGGTTTCCATGGGCGAAGGGGACCCAGTTGCGCTGGGGCACCAACGCTGTGGCGCAAATCGGCCTGCGGGTCACCAAGGACGGCACTCAAACCCTCTCTTTCGCGACGCGCTTCGACCGTCGGCGCGGCACCGAACACGAAGCCCAGGCTGCCATCGGAGATTCGGGCGGAGGTGCCTTCGCACACATCGACGGTGCCTGGAAATTGGCCGGCATCCTGTTCGGCGTCGGGACCGAACCCGGACAATCGAAAAGCGCGGTGTTCGGTAACTTCACCCTGATCGCGGACCTCGTCCCCTATCGCGAAGAAATTCTGGAAATGTTGGCACGCGACTGTCAACCAGCGGAGAAACCGTGAAGATCGCCACCTGGAACGTGAACTCCATCAAAATTCGACTCGAGCGGCTGTTGGCTTGGCTTCCGATTCACTCGCCCGACGTGGTGTGCCTCCAGGAGACCAAGTCCATCGACGAAAACTTTCCCGAAGACGCCCTGCGCGAAGCGGGTTACCACACCGCCTACTTCGGTCAGAAGACCTACAACGGCGTCGCGATCTTGAGTCGAAAGCCCCTCTGCGACGTCCAGCTGGGGCTGGCCCCAGCCCTGGAAGATCCCCAGGCGCGCTTCGTCTCCGCCGACGTGGAAGGGGTCCGCGTCCTTTGCGCGTACGTGCCCAACGGTTCCACGGTGGACAGCGACAAGTACGCGTACAAGCAGCGCTGGCTGCGCGCCCTCGACGCGTACCTCGAATCCCAAAGCCCCGATCAACCGCTCGTTCTGTGCGGCGATCTCAACATCGCGCCGGACGACCTCGACGTCGCAAAGGTCGAGGCTTGGAAAGACAGTGTCTTGTGCCACCACGACGCCCGCCAGGCATTCGAGCGCTTGCTCGCTTGGGGATTGACGGACGTGGTGCGCCGCTTCCATCCCGAAGGCGGGCTGTATTCCTGGTGGGATTACCGTCAGCTCGCATTTCCGAAGAACGACGGTCTCCGCATCGACCACATCCTTGCGACGGAGCCGTTGGCGGCGCTTTGTACCGGCGCGTACGTCGATCGCGATCAACGCAAAGGCAAGCAGCCCTCGGATCACGCTCCCGTGGTCGCGGAATTCAACCGATAGAACTCGCTGGGATGGGTGGCTTCCGGTACGTTCCGCCCGGGGAGAATTTTTCTTGGCTCGAAATCGCCGAATCCGAAAAACCAAAGTCGTCGCCACCATTGGACCCGCCTGCGATTCCCCCGAAACCATCCAGGAGATGATCGAAGCGGGCATGAACGTGGCCCGCCTCAACCTGTCTCACGGAACGCGCGCCGAACATGGCGAGCGCATCCAACGCATCCGGGGCGCCGCCGCGGAAATCAACGCCAACATCGCCATCATGGCGGATACCACGGGTTTCCAGATCCGGACCGGAAAGCTGCGGGACGGCACCGCGGAACTCACCACCGGGCAACAATTCACGCTCTACAACGACGACCGCCCGGGTGATTCCACCGGCGTCTCCATCTCCTATCCCGACCTATCACAGGACGTTCGCCCGGGAAGCCGCATCGTGATCGACGACGGCATGATCGAACTGCGGGTCGCCTCGGTGAGCGCCGAGGAAATTCGCTGCGAGGTCACACGCGGGGAGCGCCTCAAGGACAACAAGGGCGTCAACGTTCCGGATGTCGCGTTCAAAGTGAGCGGCATGCAACCCGAGAATCAGAAAGACCTGCTCTTCGCCGTCGAGAACAAGGCCGATTACATCGCCGCATCCTTCGTTCGAAACGGTCACGACGTCGCCGAGATTCGGAACTTCCTGGACGAACACGGCAGCTCGATCCCCGTCATCGCGAAGATCGAGAACAAGCAGGGCGTCGCGAACCTCGAAGAAATCATCGCCACGGCCGATGGAACCATGGTGGCCCGCGGCGACCTCGGCGTCGAATTGGCCCTCGAAGAAGTCCCGGTGGTTCAGAAACAGATCATTCGCGCCACCGTCATGAATGGGAAACCCGTCATTACCGCAACCCAAATGCTCGATTCCATGGAACGGCAACCGCGGCCCACGCGTGCGGAGGTCAGCGACGTCGCCAACGCGATCTTCGACGGGACCTCGGCCGTCATGCTCTCGGGGGAGACGGCTGCGGGGCTGTATCCCGTGGATGCGGTGCGGACCATGGCGCGCTTGGCACTCCAAGCCGAAGCGTCCCTCCCCGCCTACGGAGATTTGCAGCACATCCTCCCGCACCCCTCGAATCTCGTGACCGAGGCCATCAGTCAAGCCGCCATCACCATGGCGAACCACATGGAGGCCTCGGCGATCCTGACCTTGACCGAGAGCGGATTCACCCCGCGCCAAATTTCCAAATATCGCCCGGATTGTCCCATTCTCGCGCTGACCGGATCCGAAGACGTGGTGCGCAAACTCTCGATGAACTGGGGCGTCACGCCGATTCTCTACAAAGACGATTCTTCCGACGAAACCATGGTCAATTACGCGATCGCGCGCGCCATCGAACTCGGCTACATCGGAAAAGGCGACGTCGTGATCGTGACTGCCGGCGTAACCCGGCAAACCGGTACCACCAACATGTTGCGGGTCCTGGTCGTCGGCGAATGATCTACGGATACGTCCGATAGAACGGCCGAAACGGCAGTTTCGGCGGCTCCTCCAAAGCCAGCACCAACAATCCATGGGCCGGCCCGTCGCGCGCGGCGCTCTCGTGGGTTCCGGCCTCGAGCACACGCGTTGCGCCGGGCGCAAGCGCTCGGCCATCCACCCATAGCGGGGTCGGATTCTCCACCGGAAGCCAGCGGTAGGTTCCGCCCGCGATCAGGTCGAAGCGCAATGCGGGGCCCGGGTCGACCTCCAGCCAGCGCCCCGCGACCCGTATGGATTCCGAGTACGGGTGATAGTTCTCGCTCCAGAAACGTTTGAGCTCGTTGGGGAACTGCTCGAGTCGAAAGGAATCGACGACGTATTTCACCGGCTTTTCGCGAAAACGTTCGACCATGCGCGAAACATTCTGCGCTCGCTCTTCTCCGCCGAATTCGAAAAAGATGTGTTGGGAGAAATAGGTCGGGAACGGTCGCGGATCCCGCCGACAGAAAAGCGCGCTCTCGGGGTGGAATCCCGCGTCGGATCGATCGAAGTTGCGGGCCACGAACGCGAGACTCTCGCGTTGCACCGCCTGGGTGTCGATCAACGTGATCGACAATGCGCCGACCGACTGAACCAGCAGAATCCCCCAAAGCGCCACATGGAGTGCGCGCCCGACCGCGGGCGAGAACCGATCCCGGGCGCACTCGCGAAGTGCGGGGTAGGCGCAAGCCAGTGCTACTGCGGGAAAGATTCCCAAGGTCATCCAGAAGTAGAAAAAGCGGCCGGCGTGAAACCACAGAACCGCGCAGCCGAGCAATAGAATCGCCCACGCGATCGCCAACCGACGCCGGCTGTCGGACGCTCCCGGGGGAAAGAACGTCGCGAACAACAAACCCACGAGCAACACCGCGTGCGGGATCAAGCCTGGCAAGAGCTGGGCAAATTGCGAGAAGCCGAGCGACTGACGATAGAATTCGAACGTGTTGAGCGTCGGCTTCAGCACATGCTCGAGTGCCCGGGCTCCCGGGAGCAACGCGGGACCGTGATAATCCACCGTGAGGAGGTTCGGGTAGACCGCGACGGCGACGAACATCGCTCCTGCACACGCGAGAATTCGCGCCGCATCCCGCCTTGGCCGCAGCATTCCCCGCAGCCACCCCTCTCCCGCCAGCAGAACGACCGCGAGCGCGCCCAGGTAGAGAAGCTTCTGACTGGCCAGATAGCCCATGCCGAACAACAGCCCCGCCAGTAGCGCCAACACCGGGCGCTGGCGCGAAGCGATCAGCGCAACGCTGGCCCAGATGCCGCAGGCGAGCGCCAGCGAGTCCGTACGAACTTGCAGCGACCATTGCAGGTACGCGGGCGTGAGGGCCAGGAGCGCGACGCCGAGCCCTGCCGTCGCTCTGCGCCCGGGACCCTGCGGCCCCAACTGGTAGAGCAAGACACCCAAGCCCAGCAGAAAAACTCCGCCGATCGCGAGCCACAGCCAGCGCGCATTGCGCGCGACCGCGATCTCGTCCGCACACCCGTCGACGAAGGGTTGCAGGAGCAGCACTGCGAGCCCTGGGCGACCGCCCCCGTGCAGCTCACCGGTTTCCGCCGTATGGGCCGCGCTGTTGAGCAGGGCGAACTCATCCCAGTTGATGCTCTCGGTGTGGATCGAAGCCGCGCGAATCCCAAGCAAGGCGAGCAACAGCCCACCCAGTATCCACGCTCCGGTTCGCCCACCCATAGAGAGTGGATCGGCACGCGCGCGATTCAGGAGCCCCATCGAAACCCCGATCCCGGGACTCGGGGTTTTCCGAAACCGGGTCCCTTGTGAAGCAGAGCACGGACACCTAGGGTGCAGCGCCGATGGCAGGGCATCTCTGGAAACTCGATTCCGCCAGCGGCCCGCGAATCGCGCGCCTGTTCCACGGATTGCTGGGACTCGTGTTCATCGCGGCCTTCGCCTCGCTGGGCGTTCAGATCCAGCTTCTGATCGGCTCCCAGGGTCTACTGCCCATTGCGCCCTTCATCGACTCCATCGCCCAGGAAGAGAGCATCGCCTGGTGGAACTTCCCGACGGTCTTTTGGTTGTCCGCCAGCGACGCGATCTTGAATGCAGGGATTCTGCTTGGCATCGGTTTGTCGGCCGTCGCGGCCCTCGGATACGCGACGCGCATCGGATTCGCGGCTCTCGTCGTTCTCTACCTCAGCTACGCGACCGCGTGCCGGGATTTCACGAGCTTCCAGTGGGACAATCTCTTGCTCGAATGCGGCCTGCTCGCCGTATTGCTCCCGCGCGACCGCCCGGCAGCGTGGATCCATTTCTTGTTCCGCGTCTTGCTCTTCAAGCTCTACTGGGAATCCGGACTGGCGAAATGGAATTCGCCGCTGCTCGATTGGCGCGACGGGTCGGCCATGACGTTCTACTACGAAACGGCCCCGATCCCCACGGCGCTGGCTTGGTGGGCCCACAATCTGCCCGCCGGCTGGCACCACTTCGAGAGCCGAGCCACGCTGGTCCTCGAATTCGTGCTTCCACTATTTGCATTCGGGCCAAAACCAGCGCGCCGGATCGCGTTCGCGGCCTTGACGGGTTTTCAGCTCCTGAACGCCGCGACGGCAAACTACGGATTCTTTTGCTTCCTCTCCCTCGCGCTGCACGTTTTTCTACTCGACGAGCAAGACATCGCGCGCGGGTACAGAGCCGCCCTGCCCCCGCCCCCAAACCGGCCGCGCGGGCTGCGCATCGCCGCGGGAATCGGCGCCACCGCGTTTGCCATGACGTACCTGGGCCTTTCCGCGATCGAAGGTGCGCGCCTGATCCACGACCGCGGCTTCGGGCCCGAGATCGAGTCGTTTCGCCGACTCTACGTTCCCTTCCGATGGGTCAACAGCTACCACCTGTTCGCGTCGGTCACGCGCGAACGAATCGAACCCGCGTTCGAGGTCCGAACAGAAGAAGGCTGGCGGGAATTGGCGTTCCGCTACAAGCCCGGTCCCGAGAACCGCCCGCCGCCCTTCGTGGCCCCCCACCAACCCCGCGTGGATTTTCAGCTTTGGTTCTACGGGCTCAACGATCGGCGCGGTGCGCCCCAATACGTGGCGAACCTCATGGCGCGGCTCTGTTCCGATCCCGATCGTGTCGCGGCACTGTTTGCCGACCCGCCGCCCCAGGCGCCCGAAGCCGTGCGTCTGGGGTTCGCCCGCTATCGCTTCACGAGTGTTGCCGAGCGCGAGAAAACGGGAAACTACTGGCGGCGGGAATCCGTGCGGAGGCTCCGCCCATTGGAGTGCCGCCCATAAAAAAAGGGCGGGAAAGATCCCGCCCTTTCGAACCCGTGCGAAGCGGCGTTCAGCCGTTCTTCGCGAGCTCCGCGTCGATCAAGCGTTTGAAGGAAGCCAGCGGTTGTGCGCCCGACAGGAAGCGACCGTTGACGAAGAACCCCGGCGTGCCACTCACGCCCAGCTTCGTCGCCTCCGCTTTGTCGGCATCGATGCGCTGCTTGACGGATGCCGAAGCGATGTCCTTCTTGAACTGCGCGACGTCGAGTCCCAACTCCGCGGCGTACTCTTCGTATTTCTCGTTCGTCAGCTCGCGCTGGTTGCCGAAAATCTTGTCGTGCATTTCCCAGAACTTGCCCTGCTTGTGGGCCGCTTCGGAGGCCGCGTGGGCGGCGGGTGCTTTCGTGTGAAAGTCCAAGGGCAGATGCTTGAACACCACCCGGACCTTGTCCCCGTATTCTTCCCGAATCTGGTTCAGGGTCGGGGTCACGCGGGAGCAGAAGGGACATTGAAAATCGCTGAACTCGACCAACGTCACCTGAGCGGACTCGGGCCCCTTGACGGGCGAACCCTTGACGTTGACGGTGTAGACCTTCTCCGGGTCGGGCCCGCGCCGTGCGCGCTGGGGACTCGGTTCGGGACGCTTCGCCGCCGCGGTGGCTGCGGTCTTCACCGCGTCCTTCATCTCGCCCATCGACGCCTTCAAGCCCGCGAGCTCCGCGGTCGCTTGGTCGACGGATTTCGAGAGCATCGAACTTCCGAAGACGACCGCCGCCGCGAGGATCAGAGCGGAAACAATGATCGGACCTGCGCTGTTTTTCACGTTGGGACCTCCAAAAACTTTCTCGAGCGTCCTCGCTCGACATGGGAAGGCGCACCGTAGCGCAGCCGGCCCTGGCGAGCCGTTGCACCCCGATGCACGGTGTCGGTTTCGGCAGCCCGGGAGCTTCGCCTGACCCCGGGGAGGCCGATTCCGAACGCAATTCTTCCGGCGGTGCAGCCGGGCGAATTATTCACCTGCCGAGGGGTTCTCGATCCACAAGGCTCGAAGGAGTGTTTTCCCCGCGCAAATGCCTCGGAGGGTGCCCGGGTACCGCCCGTCGGGCCCCGCGGACGCTCTAGCGGGACTTGGGGCGGACCAAGTAGTTTCCGCGCTTCTCATCGAACTCGAGTTCGATCCGGCCGGACTCCGCCAGGTCTTCCAGCACCTCGGAAAACGATCCATAGCCGTAGTAGTTCTCGTTGAATCCCGGATTCACCCGGCGCAGGGTCTGCTTGATCATGGATCCCCAGATCTGGTCGTAGTCGCGTTCGAGGGATTGAATGATCTCGAGGACGTGCCCGCCCGCCTCGTCCTTCTTCTCCGTCTTCTTGCTGCCTTTGCGCGCGGCTGGCCGCGGCTTGGCGGCGGCGCGAACCAGATCGTCGTAGTAGATGAACTCGTCGCAGGCGGAAACGAGGAGATTCGAGGTCGATTTCTTGACGCCACAGCCGAGGACACGCTTGTCGTTCTCCTTGAGCTTCGCAACGAGCGGCGAAAAGTCACTGTCCCCGGAGATCAAGGCGAAGACGTCGATGTGGTCCTTCGCGTAACAAAGGTCGATGGCGTCCACGACCATATGGATGTCAGCGCTGTTTTTCCCCCCCACCCGAGTCTGGGGAATGTCCACCATCTCGACCCCGTGCTGATGAAACTCGCGCGAATCCTTCCGGTACCCACTCCAGTCACAATACGCCCGCTTGTAGACAATTCGCCCCTTCTCGAGCAGGCGTTTGAGAACCAGGTCGATCTGAAACGGCATCTTACTCTGGCGCGCGCCGATGGCGAGATTTTCGAAATCCACGAACACGGCAATCAAGGATTCATCGGCCACGGGTGTTCCTCCCTCGGTAGCTGCATGGGCTCACCGGTCCGCGCGGGGGGGCACGCCTAAAGCCCGGACCTTTCGCGACCGAAAAACTTCTTCAGGATGCTGCAGTCTCACCTGAAGAACCGCATTGTAGAAGCGTTTTCGATTTATGTGGCACTTTTGCTGATCCTCGCCTCGGGCACGGCCCAATCCAATAGCGCGTTGATCCCCGATTCCGGCGACGCATCGCCGGCTCCGATTTGGGAAGAGATCGTTCGCAGTGACGGCATCGTCGTGAGCCAGCTCGAATCCGACGAAAGCAGTCATCCGACTTTCCGCGGGCGAGTCTCCATCCCCGCTACCCCCTATGAGGTGCTCGCCGTCCTGCGTGACGTCGCGCGCCATTCCGAGTGGATGGACCGTTGTGTCGAAGCACGGCGAGTCGAAGAAATGGGACCGCTGCAATACGTGGTCTACAACCGAACCGAGTCCGGCTGGCCGGCCGCCGACCGAGACGTTGTGCTGCGCAGCCAGATCGAAATCAGCGAGGAGGGCGCGCGCATCTTCCTGCGATTTCGCGCGGTCGAGAAAGACGACATTCCCCGGGTCGAGGACGTCGTTCGGATGGAGACGCTCGAGGGTTACTACCACCTCGCCGGGAGCGAAGCGGGCCTCACCCATGTCGAGTACCGGGTCAGCGTCGATCCGGGCGGCTCCATTCCGCGGTGGTTGATCCATCGAAGAATGCGCGATCTCCCCCTCATGACCCTCGCACGCCTTCGCGAGCAAGTCGCCTCGACCCACGGTCACTATTCGAAGCAGATCGACACGTGGAAGCAGATCGTCGCGTTCGAGAATCCACACCGCTCCGACACGCCCGTGCTCCCCTAGTTGGATTCAATCTCCACTCGGATTCGAGCGCGCGGAAAATTGCGTCGCCAAACGTTCGAGCGCGCCGATCACATCCGGGCACGTACTCAACACCGGCCGCAAGGGATCGCCCGCCAGGCGTTTCATGCGTCGCACGGCATTGCGGATCGTGTAGCGACCGATCTCGAGGCGCGCATTCACTTCGCTCCAACGCAGCGGCATGGAAACCGGCGCACCCGGCAAGGGGCGCGCGCTGAAGGGAGCCACCAGCAGGCGACCGTGTCCGTTCTGAAGCACGTCGACGTAAACCTTTCCTCCACGCGACTGAACGCGACGCGTCAGGGTGGCGATTTCGGGTAGGCGCGCCACCACCAGTCTTCCGATCAATTGACCGAGCGTCCGCGATTGTTCATAGGTGAGCTGGCGGCCCAAGGGCACCAATACGTGGAGCCCGGAAGATCCGCTCGTCTTCACGAAATTGGGAAGTTCAATCTCCTCACAGATCCGATGGATCTCACGCGCCACGCGAATCACATCCGCAAACGGTGCACCCTTGGGATCGAGATCGAGAATGCACCAATCCGGCGTAGCCAGGGTCGAGATACAACTCGACCAGACATGCAGCGGGATCGTCCCCATGTTGATCACGTAGAGCAGTGCATCCACGTCGTCGATCATGAAGTAACGGATCTCGCGTCCGCCGTGTTCGCTCCAGAGCCGCTCCGTGCGCACCCATTCCGGCGCCCAGCTCGGCGCATCCTTTTGAAAGAACGACTTCCCCTCGATGCCGTCGGGATAACGCGTGAGCACCAGCGGGCGGGCCTCGAGGTAAGGAAGCAGCCACGGCGCGATGGCGCGGTGATATTCGATCAGGTCGCCCTTGGTGATCTCTTCCTCGGGCCAGAACACTTTGTCGAGGTTGGTGAACTCGATGCGGCGCGCGTCCTCTACCGCGGGCGCAACCGAGTGCACGGGTTGATCGTCTGCGAGCAACGCCTCCGATTCACTTTTGCACTCCCGCGGAGCCTTGTCGTCGCGCATCCGGACGAACACGGGCTGCCGCAACAAACCCTCCCGCGTGACCTCGGCATAGCGGACTTCGCACACCTGCTCGGGTTCGACCCAGACGTGACCCCGCGTTTGAGGGATCGGCCCCCCGCACGGCGGATCCGGTCTGCGTTGCACCTCGAGTCGTGCGTGGAGTTCGCGAAGTTCGCTTTCCGACAGCCCGCTTCCCACGCGCCCGCAATACGTCAACGAATCCCCGCTGTAGGCGGCCAGATGCAGGGAACCGAGCCCCTGCCGTGCCCCTCTCGGATTCGTGTATCCCACGATGACGAAGTCTTCGGTGGCGAGAACGCGGAACTTCTTCCAACTCGGAGAGCGACGCGGGACGTATCGCGAGTCGGCCTGCTTGGCCAGCATGCCCTCGAATCCCAAGCGCGAAACCTGCGCATACACCTCTTCGCCGCGCTCTTCGAAATGCGTCGCATACCGAACGGGGCCGAGTTGTGGAACGAGTTGGCGCAACAGCGCCTTTCGTTCCACCAGCGGTCGGTCCCGCAGATCGAAATCCCCGAATCCCAGCAGGTCGAATGCGAACAGGGTCGCGGGCAGCTCGACGCTGGCGCGGTCGATTTCGCGCGGGCGCGAGAGGCTTGCGCGCTGTTGCAGGCGTGCGAAATCCGGCCGCCCTTCCCGATCGCTGACGACGAGTTCGCCGTCGATCACCAGATGGGGATAGGGGAAGGCCGCCAACGCGATCGCGATCTCCGGAAAACGCCCAGTCAAATCACGGCCGTTGCGACTGCGCAGGCGCGGTTCACCCGACGAACTGGACGCGATGGCGCGGTAGCCATCGTATTTGATCTCGAACAACCAACCCGGCCGACTGAAGGGTGCGTCGCAGCGTTCGGCCAACATGGGGCGAACCTCCGCGGCCTCGACGCGACCGCGCGTCACCTTGGCGCGCTTCAAGCGCCGTTCGATCTCGGGACCGGGCGTCGTCCCCTCCGCTCGCTGCTCGAGGGTGAGGCCCGAGAGAACCGACGCTTCGAAGCCCTCGGGAGCCGCTTCCTCTTGCGCACGCGCGAACGCATCGCTCTTCTTGATCAGCAGCCACTCCGAAGCGCCTTCCCGCGCCGCGCGGCCGCTGCGGACCAGCGTCCAACGACCGCGCAGCTTGTGACCCTCGAGATCGAACAGAAGCTTGCCGCGCTCGAGGCCCGGCCCGGGATCCTCGACCGGAAACCAGCGCCCGCGGTCCCACACGATGACGGCTCCGGCACCGTAATTCCCCTCGGGGATCGAGCCCTCGAAGTCCGCGTATTCGACGGGATGGTCCTCCACGTGCACGGCGAGGCGTTTGACCGAGGGATCCAGGCACGGGCCACGCGGGACCGCCCAGGAGAGCAATACGCCCTGCCATTCCAGGCGGAAGTCGAAATGCCGCTGTCGCGCGGCATGCTGCTGAACCACGAACAAGTGGGGACGCTGACGCTCGCCCCCGAAGGGCTCCGGGGTCTGCCCTGCGCTGCGCTTGGCCCGGTAGCGCTCGAGGTCTCGGGTTTTCTTGCGGGACTCCGCCAAAAGCCGCCGGCCTTTCCCCTCATTGGGGTTTTCTCGGATTGACGCTCGAACAGCGTCTCTCTATTACTCCACACTATGGCAGCACGCGCTCTCTCGACCGCAACCATCTCCTTCGGCCTGGTCTCGATTCCCGTCAAGCTCTTCACGACGACGGAAAGCGGGGCGAGCATCCATTTCAACATGCTCCACCGCTGTGGAACACGCTTGAAGCAACAATACGTTTGCCCCAAGGAAGAAGTCGTGGTGCCCCGCGACGAAATGGTCAAGGGCTACGAATTCGCCAAGGGACAATACGTCTTGTTCAGCAACGAAGAAATCAAAGGGCTCGAGGAAGAAGCCTCGAAGCTGATCGAGATCTCCGAGTTCGTCCCGGTCGAACAAGTCGATCCGTTGTTCTTCGAGCGCGCCTACTACTTGGGACCCGACAAGGGCGGAGCCAAGCCCTACCGACTGCTCGCCTTGGCCATGCGGAAGACCGGGCGCTGCGCATTGGCGACCTATGCAGCGCGCGGCAAGCAATACGTCGTACTCCTTCGTCCCTACGAAGACGGCCTGCTGATGCAGCAACTCCGCTACATCGATGAGGTCAAGTCCTTCGACGAAGTCGATCGCGGTGCCGGAGACCCGAAACCCGCCGAGCTGAAGCTCGCGATCTCGCTCATCGAGCAAATCGCAAGCGAGGAGTTTCACCCGGAACAATACGAGGACGCGGTCAAGAAACGCCTCGAAGAAGTCATCCAGCAGAAAGTCGACGGTGAAGAAATCACCATCGCGCCGGCCGCGGAACCACAAGCCCAGATCATCGACTTGATGGAAGCCTTGAAGGCCAGCCTCGACGGAGACGCGAAGAGTGCGGCCGTGCGCAAAGGCCCCAAACGAGCGGCGGCCAAAGCCAGCTCCAAATCGCGGAGCAAGGCCTCGAAGAAGTAGTCTGTCGTGGCCCCGACCTCCCCGGATACGAGCTACAGCGTGAAAGAAGTCGCCCAACTCCTGGGCTTGGGCGTCGGCCAGATCCGCCGCTACGCGCGCGCGGGATTCGTCGAACCCGAGCGCGGACCCCGCGGCGAACTCCGATTCGCTTTTCGCGACCTCGCATTTCTGCGAATCGTCAAAGGCCTGGCCGATGCCCGGATCCAACCCCAACGTGTGCGCCGCGCCATCGAATCCGCGCGCCGTCGAAGCGCATCCGCGGGTGCGCACACGGACCTGAGACTCGACTCCGCCGGATCGCAGGTCGTGGTCCGAGAGGAAGGCGGCGTCTGGAACGCGGAATCCGGTCAGTATCTGCTCGATTTCGAATCCGGCGTCACGGCGCCCGCGACGGTGGTTTCCCTCCCGCTGCGCTCCGACGCGATCGAACGCGCCAGCGTCGCCATGCAGGCCAACGATTGGTACGACCTCGGTCGCGCCCTCGAAGACGAAGACCCCATGCGCGCGCGCGACGCCTACCAACGCGCCATCGAGCTGGATCCCGAACACGGCGACGCGCACCTGGAGCTCGGCTACCTGGACCACGCCGCCGGCAAGCTTCAAGACGCAGTCCGCCACTACCGCATCGCAAGAATCGCGCTCCCTCAGGACCCCACACCGCACTTCAATCTGGGCGTCGCGCTCGAAGACTCCGGCGATGCCCAGGGCGCGCGCGAATCGTACTTCGAAGCCCTACGTATCGACTCCGGGTACGCGGATGCCCACTACAACCTTGCGCGCTTGGCGGATTGTGCGGGACGGGCCACCGAAGTCGTCCAGCACTTGAAGGCGTATCGAAAGCTCATGGGGAAATAGGCACCCGTCGTCGCAAAGCGCATTCCGGCCCCGCGCTTGTCCCGCTCGAGCTGCAATCAATCAGGCGCGCTGTTTCTTGGTTCGAGCAGGTGCCTTGCGCGCCGCAACCCGCTTGGGTGCAAAGGTGTCGAAGAGCGCACTGAAGCGCGCGGCTTGAGCCGGTCCCTTTCCCTCGTCTTCGTGTTTGAAGAAGACGAAAGCACTGCCCCAGTTTGCACCCCGCACGCGCTGCACCCAATCGCCGAGCGCCGCATCGTCGTAGTCGGCATCCCGAAGTCGCAGGTAGCCGAAGGTCCCGCGGTCCTCGAGCGTCGGGATCATCGCCTCTGGATCGCCCGTGTCGGCGACGCACAGCGCGGCACCGAACTCCGCGAGGAGTTCGTGAACTTCCGCATCCTGCCAGGAGTTGTGGCGAAACTCGAGTGCCGCCCGGTGGTCCCGGGGCAGGACTTCGAGGAATCCGCGCAAGCGCTCGGTGTCCTTGCGCAGAAAAGGCGGCAGTTGAAATAGAACCGGTCCGCGCTTCTCGCCAAGCACTTCTGCGGCCCGGTAGAGGTAATCGACCTCGTCGCCCGCATCGACCAAACGTTTCATGTGCGTGATTCGACGCGATGCCTTGAGGACGAAAGTAAAACCTTCGGGAACCTGCTCGGCCCAGCTCGCCAGCATTTCACGCTTGGGCATGCGGTAGAAGGTGTTGTTGATCTCGACTGCGGAAAAATGTTCCGCGTAATAGGCGAGCATGTCTCCCGGAGCGATCTTCTCCGGATAGAAGCTCCCCTTCCATTCCTTGTAACTGAATCCACTGGTACCGGTGCGCAGTTCCACGGCGAAAAACGCTAACAGACCCCCGGTGCCGGTGCCCTGTTTGGAAAAGTTGAGGCACAATGGCCTCGTTGTCAGAGGAGGATGCAATAGTGGGGTTGAAGCGGAACCGATTGTGGTGGGGATCGCCCCGTTCCCTATTGCTTGTGGTCCGCGAAAATGCGCGCGCGGCGGCAATCCCTCTTCCCCGCGATGCGTCGGCCTCGGACGAGCCAACGTGAGCGCGGACGCGAAACCGGTTTCCATCCCCCGCACGGGCGGCGGCGAAGTATCGGGGCTCTGGTTGCGCCCGGACGGCGCGCGCTGCCTCTACGTACTCGCCCATGGGGCCGGTGCAGACATGCGTCACGCGTTTCTCGACGCGATGGCGCGACACCTCGGGCGACACGCCATTGCGACGTTGCGCTACCAGTTCCCCTACGCGGAGGCTGCTTCCCGGCGTCCCGACCGGGCGCCGGTGCTGGAGGCTACGGTTCGCGACGCCGTCGCTACGGCGATCCGGCTGGCGCCGGACCTCCCGCTCTTGGCCGGGGGAAAATCCATGGGTGGGCGCATGACCTCGCGGGCGGCCGCCGCGTCCCCCCTGCCCGGCGTGCGCGGCATCGCGTTTCTCGGTTTCCCCCTCCACCCACCGAAGAAACCCGGAAGCGAACGCGCGATCCACCTCGACGACGTTCCGCTTCCGATGCTGTTTCTCCAAGGAACGCGCGATGCCCTGGCGGACCTCGAACGTATTCGGACCCTGTGCGCGCACCTGGGCAATCGATCGCGCCTTCACGTGGTGGAGGGAGGCGACCATTCCTTTCGGGTGTTGAAACGCAAGGGACCGGGCGCGGGTCGCAGCGAAGAGTCGATCTTCGAGGAACTCGCCGCGACGATCGCCGCCTGGAGCGAACCTCTGCTCGGCCGCTAGAAGATCCGCACGCCCCCTACTCCGCGCCCTCGACCCGAAGTGTCAGCTCCTCTACGGATCGGATTCGAACCTTCGAACCGCGCGCGACCGGCGCTGCCCCTTGAATCAAACGCGCCCTCCAACGCTCCGAACTCACGCGCACGTATCCCTCCGGATCGAGCGTCTCCTCGGCGGTTCCCTCCTTGCCCACCAACGCCGCAGTTCCGTGCAGGGTCGCCGGCGTGTAGGCAATCCGAAAGTAGCGATAGAGAACGAGGTCCTTCGCGAGCAACCCGAGGAACAAGAGCCCCGCTCCCCAGCGTGGCAGTACGTCGAATTCCACGAGCGCGACCAAGATGACCGCACCCGCCAACCAGCCGGGAATCTGAAAGAGCAAATATTTGGCGAGTATCACGGGGATCCCCTAGCCTGACCCAGCCCCCGCGCGAGGCCTGTTTGAACGATCGCATACAGACCGTTTGTTTGCTCATCATCACCACCGTTACGCTGGGGGCCGCCCTCTTTTGGCTGCGAAGCGTGATGATTCCCTTCGTCCTGGCCGTCCTGATCGCCGTGGGATTGTCGGCCATCGTCGAACTGCAGATGCGCCATCTCAAGGTTCCGTCCTGGGCGGCGCTGCTCGTTACATTCGTACTGTCCATCGGATTGTTCGCGGGCATCGGCTGGATGATCTCGATCTCCGTGGCGCAGCTCGCCGAAAACGCGCCCCTCTACAACCAGAAACTGACGGAGCTGATCGCGCGGATCACCGCCCAATTGCCCGGTGGCGCGGCTAGCCCCGCGGCCATGTGGTCCGAGATTCCCACCAGTTCCATCGGCAACCTTCTGATGCGCACGAGCAACGCGATTCTCGACCTCATGTCGAAATCCCTGCTGGTACTCCTGTTTGTCGTCTTTTTGATGTTGGGCCGAAACTTCGAACGAACGAATCCCGTTTGGGATGAAATCGAAGACCGGATTCAGGGGTACCTGTGGACGAAAGCCACGGTGTCGATCTTTACCGGTGTGCTGGTCGGAACCACCCTGGCGCTTTTGGGCGTCGACCTGGCGCTCGTTTTCGGCTTGTTCGCCTTTCTGCTGAACTTCGTTCCGAGTATTGGATCCCTGGTCGCGACGCTCCTGCCGCTGCCCGTCGTCCTGGTCAGTGACCAGATTTCTTCCGGGGCCGCCGTCCTCGCGATCGCCATCCCCGGAATCGTTCAGTTCGGAATCGGAAACGTCATCGAGCCCAAGATCATGGGCGATTCCCTCGATCTGCACCCCGTGTCGATCCTACTCTCCCTCATCATTTGGGGAACCCTCTGGGGAATCGTCGGGATGCTCCTCGCCGTCCCGCTCACGGCCGTGCTCAAGATCCTGCTGGCGCGCCTGGACGCGACACGCCCGGTCGCCGACGTACTGGCGGGACGCCTACCGGGCAGCGCGCGCGCTTAGGAAGACCGTACCCAGGGCCACCCAACCCACGATCAACAGGAAGACCCCTTCCGGGGGCAATGCGGGAACCGGTTGGATTTCGTCGACGCACAGCGCGGAGCACCCATCCCCGGCCAAGAGGTTTCCGTCGTCGCAATCTTCTCCACATTCGATTCGTCCGTTGCCACAACCGATCCAAAGCGGATCGACGAGGCTCGCCGCCTGGGCGTTCTCCGTCGGATCCGACCAGGGGTCCGGGCCCTCGCCCTTCCAACCGTAGGGGTCAACGATCTTCGTGCTCGGCGCTTCGGGGTTTTCGCTTGCGGCGTAGCGACGAACTTCGAAATGCAGATGCGGAATCACGGTCCCCGCGTTCCCCACCAAGGCAACCACCTGGCCCGCATCCACGGGCGCGCATTCGCCAGGCAGCAAGTCCGTCAGCGGATTCCCTTCCGAATCCAAGCCGCTCAGATCACTCGCGTGCAGGTACCACGTCGACCATCCCTGCCCTGCGATGACGCCGTGGTCCACATAGAAGGTGTGAAACTTGTCCCAGGCCGTGGCGGCGCCGAAATGACCGTTCACGAAATCCTCGACCGCCTTGCAGAGCATCCCACTCCGAGGCGTCACGATCGGGACGTCAAAACCGTAGGTGAAGTCGTAGCCGGCGTGCCCCGCGTAATACAGGTACTCCGGCCCGAAGGGGCTCGAATAGCTGCCGTTGACCGCGAAGTCTTCGCCTTCGGGATGAATGTATCCACATAGACAATTCGCCAACACACAAGCCGGAAAGACTGGTTCCTCGGGGCAGAACACCGCGTTCTCGTCGCGATCGGCGGATTCTCCGGAGTACGCGGTGATGTTGGTATCGCAACAACGCTGATAGAACGCGTCCGTGTGATCCAGCACTGAAGTAATGGGTGCGGTATAGGGCGTAGCGCCATCGATCACGAATTGCGGCATGTGAAACGCCGGCACGCAGACCCCGGTACCACAATTGGCCTTGTAGCACGCCTCGCTGGCGTCGCAGTCGACCGCGGAGCCGCAGGGCGCATTCGGTGCCGCGACCGCGCTCGAGGCCCCCCAGATCAACCATCCAATGACGAGCCCTACGCGCTGCTTCATCACGACACCCCGTTTTGCACGAATGGTACTCTGCAGGAGCCGGGCAATTGGCGTCAAGAGGCCTCGATGTGTTGCGCCCCGACGCATCGTGTTGCAAGCATGCAACGCGACTCACCCTCTCGGGATTGCAGCGGCCTCTTGCCGCGACCTGCATTGGCACGCGCTTTGCTCAAGGGAGTCACGTCGAGTATCCATGAATTCGAACAAGGAGACCCCATGCGACTCTATTCCGGACCCCTCAGTCTTTTCACCGCCAAGGTACGCGTTGCCCTCGCCGAGAAGAACCTCGCGTACGAGAAGATCTCGGTGGGCTGGAGTCGCGCGGACCGCTACCGGCCCCACCACCCGGATGTCGTCGCCCTCAACCCGAAAGCGGAAGTCCCGGTTCTCGTGGACGGCGATCTCACGGTCTACGATTCGACACTCATCCTCGAATATCTGGAAGACCGTTATCCGGAAACCCCGCTCTTCCCAAGCGATCCCGGTCGCCGCGCCGAATGTCGTCAGTGGGAAGCGGCGGCGGACGAAATTCTTTTCCCCCACGTCTGGAGTCTGATCGAGAGCCGCTTCTATCCCGCGGATCCCGCTGGGAGCGATGCCACGAATTATCCCGAGGCTCCGATCCACGCCTATCAGGGCCTGCTCGACAAAGCACTCGCTGGCCGCGAGTTCCTGTGCGGTGCGTTCAGCGTGGCGGATATCGGGAACTACATCATGCTCTCCACGACCGTGACCCTGGGCGTGCCAGTCGCGCCCGACCACGCGCACCTGGCCGCTTGGATCACCCGAGTGGGGAACCGCGAAAGTATCGGCAAAGAAATTCAGGAAATGAACCAGGCGGCGGCCGCCGCCATGGCGGGGTAGCGGCTCAGCTGTCCCCGAATACCGCCCTCAGCAGGTCGGTCGCCCGAGCAGAGGGGTCCTTTCGGATCCGTTTCTCTTCTTCGCCCAATATCGTGAACAGACCGTCGAGCCCGCGGTCGGCTACGTAATCGCGCAGGTCCACGGCGGGCGCCGTCTTGAAAGGGATGGCGTTGTACTGCGCCGCCAGACCGTCGTAGGTACGCACCAGACCCACTTCGTTCATTTTTTCACCCACGATGGGTTCGAAGCGGGCTTTCAATGGAGCGCGCGTGGCCTGCTGGAAGTATTCCGTCGCGGCATTGTCGCCACCGTCGAGGATATTCCGCGCATCGCTGAACGACATCTGCTGGATCGCTTCCCAGAAAACAGGGGCCGCCTCCGCCGCGGCGAGTTCCGCGGCGCGATTCATCGCGACCTCGACTTCGTCCACCTGACTTCCCAAGCCGATGGTCCGCATGCCCGACGCCATCGTGTCGAGGGATTCCGGCAGGGGAATCCGGATCTTCTCGTTCCCAAGGAAACCGTCGACGGCCGACGTCCGAACCACCGCGCGCTCGGTACCGACCTTCAGCGCATCCTTGAGTCCCTCGATGATCGTGGAATCATCGAGCGCGACGGAATCGGACGAGCCGACGGAGCGCTCGAGAGCGTCCGTCAGCCCGTCCAACCCAGTGCCACCGGCACAGCCAAACGCGCACGCCACCACTGCAAGAGTCGCAGCGACGGCACGTGCGCGTTCGAGCACCGGCTTCCTACTGGAGGCGATCACCGAGTCCCTTGGCCGAAGCCCCGAGTCCCTCGGCTTCCTCACCCCCGACAGCCTTCAGACCTTTGATCGCGTCCTGCGCGCCTTCGAGTCCGGCTTCGGACTGCGCCTTGGAGAGCGCGGCTTGCACGTCGGCATTTTCCGGATCGATTCCGGCCGCCTTGATACAAACCGGGACCGCATCGGCGAACTGCGACTGGCGCACCAGATCCAGGCATCCCGTCACGCTGGGATCCACAGCCGGAGCTGCCACATCGGGCAATTTGGCTGCCTTCTCGGGCATCTTCGCTTCCGCGGTGTCTTTCGAAGCCTTCGCCGCAGTGGCTCCGGCCGATCCGCTATCGGACGTACTTGCGGTATCGCTCTCCTGGCCGCCGCAAGCCGCCAGGGCAAAACAAAGAGTCATTGCGAGTATTCGTGTATTTCGTTTCATGGGTTTCCTCCGCGTCATCAGGACGCAATCCCGTGTTCGATCAGGCCCGCGTTCGCAGCAAATCGCGAATCTCTTCCAGCAATACTTCCTGCTTGGGAGGCGCCGCGGGCTTCTTCTCTTCTTCCTGCTTGAATCGATTGACTTGCTTTACGAGCAGAAAGATAGCGAAAGCTACAATCAGAAAATCGATCACCGTGTTGATGAATAAACCGTACTGAAGCGTGGCCGCCCCGGCCTCCTTGGCGGCCGCGAGGGTCGAGAAGTCCCCTTCCGAGAGCGTAATGAAGAGATCCGAGAAGTCGACCCCACCCAGCAACAGCCCAATCGGGGGCATCAGCAGGCCATCGACGAAGGCGCTCACGATCTTGCCAAAAGCGGCCCCGATCACGATACCCACCGCCATATCGAGCACGTTGCCCCGCATCGCGAAATCTTTGAATTCCTTGAACATAGTCACCCCTTTCGAGTTCGCATCGCGATCTTTCCCCTGTCAATGCAGGGTCGCGCGTATCCGTCACACAATATTCAGAACGCCCGTTCCGCGACCCCTTCTGGCGAGACCCACCACGGCACCCAGGCAAGCACGACCGTGTCGATCTCGATGTCGGATTTTCGGGGTCGAACGAGGCGTTCTTCGATCCGCAACTCCCTCGGATCGAGCTCGGCTCGGACCTGCGCCGTATCCGCGTCGAACTCCGCGGCGAGCGATTCGAGTTCGATGCGGAGATCTTCCAACTGCTCGGCCGCGCGCGTGACGTCGGCTCGCTCGCGCGACGTGCGACTCGCACGACCCAGTGTCGTGGCCGCTCGCCCGACGGTTCCCACGCTTGCCGTCTTGCGACCAAACAGGGCACCGAGCACCGTCGCGCCGAGCGATACGACGGTCTGCAACTTCTGATGCCGATGTTGTTCGCGCTCGCGATCCACCTTCGCCTGGGCGCGGCGAATGCGGTCCTCGAGGCGCGCGAGTTTCGGGGCATATCGCTTGCGCAGCTTTCCGATGGCGAGGTCGCGGCGTTCGCGTGCGGCGTGCTCCAGGAGCGCCCGGAATTCACCCTCCGATGCGTTGGGGTCCGAGTAGCGTTTCAGCCCGGGCGAATGCAACAATCGAACCCGCTGGCCCTGATAGAGAGAACTCACCAGCCTTTTCTTCCAAGACCGGAAACTCGTGGCCCGCATGGCCGCCGACGCAAGCGGTTCGAAACTCGCGTCCTCGCGGAACTCCGCTTCGAGTGTCGCTACTTGGTCCAGCTCTTCCGCATCTTTCCATGGGTCCGCGGGGATACGCGAACCGAGCGGCGCCAGCAGGTCGATGCTGTCCCAGCGATCGAGCTGCGACTTCCGATCGACGAAATGCAATCGCGCGCTGCCGAGGAGCGCCGGGCGATAGAGGAGTCGCGCCCCGTCGGGCGCGGGTCGCGTACGCAACAAGAACCCCTCGGGTACTTCGGGCGGCAATACGGGCCGTTCGCTCTTCTCCCCCTGCAACTTCTCGCGGCCTTTCGGCCGCGTTTCCCGCGCTGCAGGAGCGGCCGCCACAACCGGTGCCCGGGTCAACGTGTTGATCTGCGACCGCGTCATGGGACCGCGCAGATACGAAAGCGCCCAGCGCGTCTGGAACAGCTCCGGCCGGTCGTCGTGAACGTTGCTCATCAGGAAAACGCGACTGCCGAGCCCCGATAACAAGGGATCCAGTTCCGCGCGGTTGAAACCGGCGCCCGCCGCCCCCTCGAGCCCATCCAGGACGCGTTCTTTGTCGCGTTGGGTCTGCAACCGCCCCAGGAACCAGGTTCCCGTGTTTCCGAGTCCCTTGTAATCGAGATCGACGGGGTTCTGGGTTGCGAGCACGACCCCCAAACCGTAGGCGCGCGCCTGCTTGAGCAACGTGAGCATCGGCTTTTTCGACGGCGGATTCGCCAGTGGCGGGAAATAGCCGAAGATCTCATCCATGTAGAGCAACGCGCGCAGACTGGATGTACCGGGTTGGCTGCGAACCCAACTCAACACTTCGTTCAACAATTGCGAAACGAAGAACATGCGTTCCGCTTCACCGAGGTGCGCGATCGACAACACGGAAATGCGCGGCCGTCCGTCTTCGGTCCAGAGGAGACGACCGATGTCGAGCGGCTCTCCCTCCATCCAGGCACTGAACCCCGGCGACGCCAGCAGGTTGTTCAAGCGCAGGGAGAGTTCGAAGCGTTCTTTCTCCGGGAAAAAGGATTCGAGATCCATCACACCCAAGCGCTCGAAGGGAGGTCTTTGGATCTGCCCGATCAAATCGCCGAGGCTGAGGTTGCGCCCCGCGGTCCAGGCCCGGTCCAGGAGATTCGCAATCAGGATGTGGGGACGGCTGCGAATGGGGTCCGTGTCCTCGCCGAGCAGTCCCAACAGCCCCGCGGTGACGGCTTCGATCCGATCGCGAAGCGCGTCGGCGTCTTGCAACAACTCGGCGCTCGGGGCGTCGAGCGATCGCAACACGCGAAGCGGTCGCCCCGACCGCGACCCGGGCGTATAGAGGGCAACCTCCGCCGCATCGCGAAAGCGCTGGATGCGTTCACCGTCCTGCCCCCACCCCGCCAGGCCCTGCTTCCATTTCTTCGCCACCTGGCCCGCGTACGCGGACGGCGAAACGCCTTCGCGCGCTGCCTCGGATGCGTCGATCCACGGTTCGAAATCCTGCGCCCGCAGTTTCGGGAACGTGAGCGCCAGGTTGGCGAGGTCCCCCTTTGGATCGATCGCGATGGCGGGTATCCCATCGATCGCCGCCTCCTCGAGAAGGGAGACACAAAGGCCCGTCTTGCCGCTGCCCGTCATCCCCACGCAGATCGCGTGGGTCGTCAGATCCTTGGCGTCGTAGAGCAACAGCTCCTCGCCAGCGGTTTGTCGCTCGGCATCGTAGACGCGACCCAGATAGAAGGCGCCCAGGCGTTCGAATTCCTGAGGAGAGGGGGTGGCGGGTGCTTTCACGACGGCCTCTATACCTCTGACCTCGGATCCCTGCAAACACAATTGTGTGATTCGCTAATCTCCCGCGCCATGCAACACGCTCATTCTCGACTGCGGATCGCGGCCGCCTTCGCGATCCCTCTCCTCATCACCAGCGGCTGCTTTCGCAGCGCCTATTACGCCGCCATGGAGCAGATCGGAAAGCCCAAACGCGAAATCCTCGCGGACCGCGTCCGCGCAGGCCAAGAAGACCAGCGCGAAGCGGAAGAACAGTTCCTGACCACCTTCGAACTCTTCAAGCAGACCACCGGCTTCGACGGCGGCGATCTCGAAGACACCTACACGAAGATGGATCGCGCGTACCAACGCAGCGAAGACCGCGCCGAGCGCGTGCGAACCCGCATCGATTCGATCGAACAGGTTGCGGGCGACCTGTTCGAAGAGTGGGAAGCCGAGATCTCCCTGATCGAAAGCGCCTCCCTGCGGCGCGGAAGCGAAAAACGCCTCGCCGAAACGCGAAAGCGCTACGCGACGCTGGTTCGCGCCATGCGGCGCGCCGAGGAGCGCATGGATCCGGTCCTGCGCGCCTTTCGGGACCAGGTCCTGTTTCTGAAACACAACCTCAACGCCAAAGCCATTGCGTCACTGCAGAGCGAGGTGGTCGCCATCGAGGACGACGTAGCGGCACTGATCCAGGAAATGCGCGCCTCGATCCGCGAGGCGGAATCGTTTCTCGCAAGCGTCGAGAACTAGCCGGCGAGGACAGGCCGCGAGAACACGCGTGCGGTGGAGGGGGGGGGGGGCCTTCTAGACCGACCCGTCGGAATCCGGACGACCGCCCGCCCAGGATCCGTAAGTGCGCGCGTACACTTGTGTGAACTCCGCTCCGAAGAAGAGAAGCTGGGAAGAGTAGTAGACCCACAGCAGGATGATGACGAGCGAACTGGCGGCACCGTATACCGACCCGGCACCGGTGTTCCCCAGATACAAGCCGATCAGGAATTTCCCCACCACGAAAAGAACGGACGTAAACGCCGCCCCCACCCACACGTCGCTCCACTGGATCTTCGCATCCGGCAATATCTTGAAGATCATGGCGAACAACAGCGTGACGATTCCAAACGAGAGCAAGACGTTTGCGAATTCCAGCAACAGGTCGGCACCGGGAAACAGCCCCGCAAGCCATTGATCGAACGCCGCCAGTGCCGCACTCAGCGCCAGGGAAACCAACAACAGAAAGCCGATCACGAGAATCATCGAGAACGACGCCAGGCGTCCTTTGATCATTCCCAGGATGCCCGCACCGGGAGGGGGCTCGACTTCCCAGATGTCGTTCAACGCGCCTTGCAATTGCCCGAACACACCCGACGCACCGAAGATCATGGTCACCAGACCCAGAACCGACGCCGCGATCCCCGAAGCGGGGCGGCTCGCTTGCTCGATCATCGATTGAACCGTCGCCGCGCCCTTTTCGCCCAGCATCTCGCGCAACTGCTCGACCACCTGCCCCTCCGCGGCATCCTGCCCGAACGCCAGCGCCGCGATCGCTACGACGAGCACCAGGAGCGGCGCCATCGAGAAGATCGTGTAATACGCCAGCGCCGCGCCGAGGCGCAGGCACTTGTCTTCGCTCCACTCGCGGTAGGTTTCTTTCAATAGCCCCGGAACATCGTTCAGCCAGCGCAGTTTCACCGCTTGATCACTTCCTCAGCCAGGCGAACATGGGGAGCGCTCCAAGTGCGATCGCCGTCGCGAAGTTCCGTACCGATGGAACCCACCTGCTCCACCACGCCCCGATCCCCAACCGCCTCGACGGGCTCACCGTCCGGCAGCACCTGACGCCGATAGTCTCCCCATCTCAGCCGTTCCTCGACTCGGAATACGCGCTGTGGCGGCGAATCGCAAGTCTCCTGTCTATTGAATGCACTCGGGCCCCATTTCGTCAGCTGGGGTCTTGACCCCGGGCCCCGGGGGCCGTGCTAAGCTGAGTCCACGTGAGTGGCGGATCGAATTCGTTTCCCCCACACCCTATGCGCTGCGGCAGGGCCCCAGCAATCGAGAACTCGAAAACCAACCAAGAGGATTACCCCCATGAAGCTTCGAACGATTGCGTTCGCAACTGTTTTCGCGATGGGCTGCGCGACGACGCTCCCCACCCGCGCACCTTTGAATGTCTCGCCCATCACGGCGGGCGAGAACGAAGTTCGCGTCATCGACCGAATCGTCGTCCTGACGGATGCCTCGGGAACCCAATACGCCAATGCGACGTTCCCCACCGCCAAAGCGCTGACCCAGTCCTTCGTGTCCGCCATGCCCGAACGCAACGTCCCGGGCAAGAACTCCGACAGCTACACCGCGGGCAGCATCGGCTTCGGTGGCGATGATCGGATCACCTCGAACCTTCAGCCGTTCAACCGCCAGGGTCTGTCCAGCAGTGCCAACAGCCTGGTGGTCCTCGGCTCCATCGATGGGACCGGCGGTCATACTCCGTTCCACAACGTCCTCAAGGAAGCCCAGGCATCGCTCGCCAATGGATCCGGGCGCGCCGCGCTCGTGGTCTTCTCCGACGGATTGCCCGACGACCCGGCTCGCGCCATGGCGGTGGCGAAGAACCTCGTCAATGCGATTCCGGAAGGCGTGTGCATTCACACGGTTCAGACCGGAAGCGATGCGACGGGTCGCCAATTCCTGTCGGACCTCTCCAATCTGACGGACTGCGGGAGCATCCGAAACGCCGAGTCGCTCACCAGCGGAGCCATGGTGGCGTCCCTCTCGCGGCAAGTGTTCCTCGGTTCTGCGGGCCTCCCGGCGGTCGGTGCCCGTGGCACGGATCCCTGCCAAGGCGTCGTGCGCTTGCGCGGCGTCGAGTTCGCCTTCGATCGCGCAGAGATCACCAGCGGCAGCGCAGTGGTTCTGGATGTCGCGGTCGAACATCTTCGCAGTTGCCCGAGCGTAGCCATCGAAGTTCAAGGCCATACGGATTGGATCGGACCCGATTCCTATAACGAGAGTCTGTCTGCCCGGCGCGCCGCTGCCGTAAAGCAGTACTTCGTCAGCAAGGGCATTTCCTCCGGGCGCCTGACCGCGCGTGGGTTCGGTGAGTCGAAGCCCATCGCCCCGAACGATTCCCCCGACGGTCGCGCACAGAACCGACGGGTCGAACTCCGCTAGACGGGCCACTCGCTGGCTCGAAAAAAAGGGCGGACACCTTCGGGTGTCCGCCCTTGCTCGTACGGAATCAAATCGCGTAAGCGGGCGAAGGAGCCCGGCGAAGGCGCTATTCCCACCGCGGGCGTTCGCCCGGGCCTCCACTCTGGCCACGCGCCAGCCAACGGCTGGTCCCCACCGCGAGTCCAGCCCCGTAGGCGAGTCGACCCGCCAGGATTCCCGGTGCCAGGACGATCGCTTCCCATTTTCGCGCGCGCGCCCAACAGCCCAGGATGTAGACCGTCTGCGCCAAGACGAGGGGAAACGCCAAGAAGACCAGTGCGCGGGGATAGCGATAGACCCAGCTCCAGCGCGCGGCACCGCTGCTCGCCTTCGATTCGACGGCGCTGTAACCCCAGCGATAATTCCGCGCCAACAGGTTGCCGAAGCCCGGCCGGTTTCGGTGATCGACTGCCGCCCGGGGCTCGAAGAACAGCCTGTGTCCGGACTGCTGGAGTTCCGCCTGCCAGCCGAGTTCTTCGTGCGCGTAGGCGGCGGGCCCCGTTTCGAGAAACCCCTGGCTTTCGCGCCACAGCGCGCGACGAACACTCAGGTTGCCCGGCGGATGATTGGGAACGTAGCCCGCGCGGCGAGCCGAATGAACGTGATACCAACCGGCGTAGTAGTCGACGCGCGCCCAAAACGGCAGGCCCGGCGGCAGATCCAAAGCGCCGCCCACGAGCCGCTCGCCGCGTCGGTGGGCCGCAACGATTTCCTCGAGCCACCGCGGATGGGGTTCGCAATCCGCATCGAGGAATACCAGAACGTCGCCGGAGGCTCGGCTCGCAGCCAGATTCCGCGCTGCCGCGGGATTCCCGCGCTCCGCGCGTTCGCGCCGCAAGACCGTCGCGCCCGCCTCTTCTGCACGGCGTGCCGTCTCGTCCGTCGATCCGTCGTCGACGACCCAGACATCGCAACGAATCGGATTCGGCACCTGGGCTTTGATCTCGCGTACGAGCGAACCGATGCTCGATTCCGAATCTCGAACCGGGATCACGACGGATACCGATCGAATTGCTTCCCCCGTCAGGACTCCGCCGGGTCTTCGGGCGAGCAAGCGACCGAAGATCCCCTTCACACTGGCGACGAATTCGGACCACTGCCCCTGGCCGCGTGCAGCGCTCCTGGCCGCGGCCGCCAATCGCTCCGCATAGACGGGGTTCTGCAGGAGTTCGAGAATCCCCTTTCCGATCGCCTCGGCTTCGGGCTGTACGAGAAGTGCTGTGTCGTCGTCCAGCAGTGCGCGATGGGTGTGAATGTCCGTTGCCACGATCGGGCGCCCCGAAGCCATGTAGTCGAAGACTTTCAGGGGAAGATTTCCGCCCTGGATCCGCGGCGAAACGAGCACACGGGCGAGTGCGAGATAGATGGGAATACGCTCCCGGGGTTGGCGAACCACCAGACGCACGCGATCGCGAATCGCCGGATCGAGCTCTCGTTCCCACTGGAGGCGTTGCGCCTCATCCTTGGCGCCGACGAACACGAAGATGGCATCGGGGATGTCGCGCGCCACGATCGGAATGGCGCGAAGAACCAAGGGGACACCCTGATAGGGCTCGAAGTTCCCGCAGTACGTCACCACACGCATCTCGGGCGCAATCTTCAATTCCCGGCGAAGCGCCGCAACCTCTTCCGCATCCGCATCGTGTACATCGCTCGGATAATCCCACTCTTCGTACGCGGCTTCGGGCGCAAGGGTCGCCACTTTGATCCCCAGCCCCTTGCTGCATACGGTGAGATCCGCGCGGCGTACGACCCAACGCTCGATCCACCGTTCGAGGCGCTGCATTCCCGATTTCCCCAAGAGCGAGTGATTCTCGAGCTGCTCGGGGATCGACGATTGCATGTCGTAGAGAACGGGAACACCGGCGCGCCGGCACAGGGGCACCGCGAAGTAGGCCGCCTCTTCGACGGCGTGCACGCCCGCGTAACGCCCGTGCGCCAGCCGGCGCAGCAATTCGCGCGCGAGAAACGCATCGAGAAACAGCTTTCGAAGCGAAAACCCGATCGGAATGCTCTTAAACCCCAGTGGGTTCGGCGTGCGGAAATAGCGAACGTGCGGCAGGGAGAGTTCCCGACCCACCGGAAAGGTCAGAATGTCGACCCCGAACCCGAGCTCCCCCAGCGCGCGCACGAGGTGCCGAAGCGCAATCGGGGTTCCGCGATCCTCATAGAAGGGTTCGGGTGCAACCACCAGGATTCGCTGCAACGACGGAGACCTCCGGACCGGTTCCTGGAATACAGGGTCAGCCTATCACGCGGGTCCCCGGGAAAGCTGCGGTTCCGACTCGATCTGCCGCTCAAACTCATTGTTTTGAGAGGGTTATTCCGCTTGCCTGCACATTCCCGGTCGTGACCGGGCCCAGGGCCAAGCGGGACCCGCACCGAAATCCCGAGATGTGGTAAAAATACTACGCGACGCGATTTTCGCGGCTGCTCTATGCTGAAACGCGTCCCAGAGCGGAGCCCCATGTCCTCGGATCTCGATACAGCTTTTGCCCTGCGCCCGGACGTCGTCATCACGGTACTGGAAGAAGGCGCTCTCTTGCTGGACCTCGAAAGCAAGTACTTCTATTCCGTCAATTCGACGGGTTGGTCCATCGTGCAACGCTTCGAGGCGGGATCATCGCTGCGCGCCGTCACGGAGCAAAGCCGCGATTGGGGCGCACCCGACGGAGACCTCGAATCCGTCCGCCTCTTCGTCGACGTTCTGCGCAAGGATCGTTTGGTGGAGGCTTCCGGCGCGATCGGGGAATCCCAAATCGCACCGCCCAGCAGCTGGATACGGCCCGTCATCGAGAAGCACAAAGATCCCCTCCAACGCGTCATGACGAGTGCTTTCGATCCAAGCGTTCCGTTGGCGGAATAGCCCCCGATTCGGGCGTCCTATGACCGCGCTCCCTGAAGCTTTCCCCTGTGGCCCGTTGAAGATCGAGTTGCAGGCGGACTCGCCGGCGCTTCGCGATGCGATCGCGAAGACGCTCTTGCTCCACGATGTCCCCTGGAGCGATCCCCACTCCATCTCCGTATCCGTGCGATACGCGACAACTCCCGAAGAACCCGCCGTTGGCAACTACCTGGTCTGCGGGCAAATGCGTGCGGATACGACCCCGACGGGCTTGCGCGCCACCTGTGAGTCCGGCGCCCATGCAGAGTACGACCGAGAGCGGGGGGCCTGGCGAATTTCGCTCCCCAAGCCGATTCCCGAGGACACCGAGCATCTCACGCTACTGATCGCCACCACGGGCTGGCGACAGCTGGGTTGGGTACCGCTCCACGCTGGCGGCGTGCTGTATGGAGAGCATTGCGCACTCGTTTGCGCACCCTCCGGCGGCGGCAAGAGCACATTGCTTGCGGGCTTGATCCGGCGCGGCGCCGAAACGCTGGGGGATGACAAACTCCTGATTCGAATCGATGACGGAGGCCCCCGGGCGCGGGCCCTGGTTCACAACATGAATCTCCATCCCCAGACCCGCAGCTGGTTCCCCGAAGTGGGAGACCTCTCACTACTTCCCCGGTACTCGGCGTGGACGCAGAAGCGCAAGGTCGCAATCCGGGATTACTGGCCCGACGCTCCGCGCAGCGAAGCGCTACCCAGTCATCTCATTTCCCTCCAACGCGGCGACGCCGGTACCTCCCTCACACTGCGGCCGCTTTCCTTCGACGAAACCCTGTCGGTCCTGTTGCGCCAGACCGTGTTCCCCCGCGATCGCGAACTGGCTCGTTCGATTCTCGACACGGTGGCCCAGACCGCGCGGGCACTCCACGGTTTCGAAGCCATGCTTCCCGAAGGCGCCTACGATGACCCGGAGTGCCTCAAGACACTCGAGGCGCTGTTCCGGTGACCGCTCTACCGCGTGTGTCCATCGTCGTCCCGGTGCGAAATGCGGAAGCGACGCTCGGCGACATGTTGCAGGGCCTCGTCCACCAGGCGACGCCGGAATCCGCGGAGATCCTGATCGTCGACAACGGCTCCTCGGATCGAAGCCGCGAGATCGCCGAAAGTTTTCCCGTGAAGGTGCTGATCGAGACCAAGCTCGGCCCGGCCGCCGCTCGCAACCTTGGCCTGCGCGCGGCACGCGGCGAAATCATCGCGCATCTCGATGCCGATACGCTGCCCACCCGAAATTGGCTGCGGGAACTCCTGGGGGCCTTCGACGACCCCGACACCGTGATCGCAGCGGGGCGCTCGATCAGCTACGCGCCGGAAACCGCACCGGAACGTTATGTCGAGGCCTCCGGCCGCCTCGACGTCGAAACCTCCCGCCGCCGCCACCCCTTCCCCTTTGCACCCTCGAAGAATCTCGCCGTGCGTCGCACTGCCGCAATTCGCATCGGCGGCTGGTGCGAAGACATGTTGACCGGAGAGGACGTGGACTTCTGCTTCCGAATCCTGCGGGAGTTTCCGGGTGAAATTGCCTATCGCGAGCGAGCCATCGTTTTCCACCGGAACCGGCAAACCGACGCCGCCCTGCGCGTGCAGGCCTGGACCTACGGAGAAGGGGCCGCGCAACTCTACCGGCGCTATCCCGAGGTCGCGGATTGGAACCTTCACGGGCGCGTCAACGCGTTGCGGATCTTGGCTACGCGTGGCCTGTCCGCCGCCTATCATCGGGCCGCCTTCCGCGTCGGACTCTGCAGTGAATCCCAGTGCGAGTTCGCTCGCTATCACGCCCTTTGGAGCTGGTGGTGGTGGCGCGGCTTCTTCAGCTGGTATCGCAGTGGTGAACGGGTTTCTCCACCCGCGCATCCACGGGGCCGAACCGCGGGCGTGCAGTGCTAAAATGGGACTTCACCGCCGGGCGGAGAGACTATGACGCTTCGGGTATCTGTCGTGATTCCCGTGTTCAATGCCGAAGACCTACTGGCGGATTGCCTCAAGGCACTGGTCCATCAGAGCCTCCCCTCCGAGCAGTTCGAGATCATCGTCGTCGACGATGGATCCCGGGATCGCAGCTCCGCGGTCGCGGAACAATTCGGCGCGCGGCTGATTCGCCGCAAACACGGCGGCGCCCCGGCGGCACGCAACGTCGGAATTCACAGCGCCCACGGTCCCTGGATCGCGTTCACGGACAGTGACTGCATTCCGTCGCGGGGTTGGCTGGCGGGACTCCTGGGCGCAGTGGACCGGGCCCCAGAATGCGTCGGCGCCGCGGGCCCGATATTGGGCTTCGAGTCCGATTCGCCCGCCGCCCAGTTCGTCGATCTGAGCCGCGGCCTCGATGCCGAGCGGCATCTGTCGCACCCGCGCTTCCCCTTCGCACCCCTCGGAAACTCCATGTATCTGCAATCCGCACTCAAAGACGTCGGCGGATTCGACGAGCGCTTCACCACCTACGATGCCTGCGACCTCCACCTGCGCATCCAGCGTGCCCAGAAACGGCCGTTTGTCTTCGTCCCCGCCGCCATCGTTCTCCACCGCCATCGCCGTTCCTGGACGGATTATTGGAGACAACAATTCGGCTATGGCCGCGGCTACGGACAATTCCTCTTGAAGCACCGGAATGAGGTTCATTGGAATCTCGCCAACGAACTCCGCGCGATCGGTAGCGTGGCGGAAGACGGAATCCGGGCGTTGCGGGAGAGTCAGGGCGAGGCCGCCCTCATCGCGCGCGGAACCTTCTGCAAGAATTCCGCCCAACGGCTCGGATCCATTGCCAGCTTCTGGAACCCCTCGGAACGCGTACGGTGGTAGAGGCGACAGCGGTCAAGTCCTGGACGCCTGCGGGAATCGTTCGCCGCTTCCAGGCGCTGATCCACGCCCCCGAAGACATCCTGCTCACGCTTCGCATCGCGCATTTCATGTGGAGGATCCCAAAGCAGCTCGAGCGAGAATCGCTTCCCGGCGTACTGGATCGAATTCGCCGAGACAACCGGGAAAGAGAAGCCGACACGAACACCCAGATCGAACGAATCGCGCGCCTGCGTCGCCCCTGGTTCGGCCTCCCCTCACTGCGGGGACACGACACGTGTTACATCCGCGCGCTTACGCTCTACCGCTTTCTCGGCGTGGGCGATCGCGAACTCCGCATTCACTTCGTCGTGGAGCCCCGCTCCGCCGACCGTCTGCGCGGGCATGCCTGGGTGAGCGTCGATGGTGCCATCCAGGAAGAACCCCCTGAACTCGAGCTCGAAGGACGCACGCGTGGTCTCTACACCCACCCGCCCGGCGCCTGATTTCGCGGGCCTCCGGGTTGCCCTCGTTCAGCTGCTCCTGGGGGATTCAAAAACCGCGACACGCGGGCTTTCGACCCTCGCGCGCGCCGGGTCCAACGGCGTCGAGTTGGCGGAAGCCTGGCGCGTACTCCCCCAACTTCAGCGGCGCGCGAGCGCGCACGCCGACGACGGGACCGCGTTGCCCATGGGCGACCGGATGTTCGTAGCGGCCGCTCGATCCACTTGGGTTTGCCATACGGGCGCCCAAGCGCTGGCGGCCCTGGAGGACGCGAATATCCCCGCGGCCGCGTTCAAGGGACTCGCCGCCATTGCTCAGGCCTACGGGAGCGCGGCGCAGCGCATGGTCCGCGACGTCGATGTGCTGGTCCGCAAAGACGACCTCGAACCCATCTGCAAGACGCTTGCCCCCCTTGGTTTCGAACCGTTCTGCGGCACGTCCCTCGACCGCTGGCTCGCACATCTCGAGCGCCGCACGGACATCGACAACGCCTACCTGGTATTGCTGGGCCCCGATGGATTGCAGCTCGACTTGCACTGGCGGGTCGGCGCCGGGCCCAACTCCCTGGATCAGACCGCAACCCTCCTCGCGCGCAGCCAATCCGTCGCATGGTCCGGAAGTACGCTGCGCGCCGTCTCCCCGGAAGACGCCCAATGCTTGACGGTCTATCACGCGCTTCACGATCATTTCGCTCCCGCATCCCTCGTAAAAGACCTGTGCGATCTCTCCACTTGGTGGAGCGTTCACCCCGGACGCTGGGATCTGGACTCCCTGATCTCGACCGCCGTCGAACTCGACCTCGCGCCGCCCCTTCTGGCATTCTGGAAGATTCTCGACCGGCTCGGTGGAACCCCAGGCGTCGAGCAAGGGATTCGGCGCCTCGACCGCCTGGACCTGGATCCGGATTCCACGGACCGCATTCAGCGCGTCTTCTGGGCGCAGCTCGAGAACGGGCCCTTGAATCTGGATCTACTCCGGCTCGCCAATCCGCGCATGGCCTGGGCCCAGCTGCGCTCGCGTTTTCTGAATCGCCGCGACGATCTGTATTTCCGCAAGCAGCTCCAACAACGTGTGGGCCTTCCCGCTTCCGTATGGCCATCGTTCAGGAGTCGCATTGCAGCGCTTTTCAAAACGCTCTTTACCCTGAAGTCAGGAAGCTTCGAGCTCTATCGTACGGTGCTGCGCGTACAAGACGACGCACACCTCTTCGACGGCGAGAGAAAACGTGCCTAGCGACCCCCCCGAGGCGTCGCCCCGCGACCTCTCCGGCACTTCGCTCGGGGGCGCGCCCCGGAACATCACCGACGCACTGCTGCGCGGTGCGGGGCTGACCCTCGCAATTCAGGTGGCGGGCCTGGCCGTCGGATACCTGCAACGCATCCTTTTCGCGCGTTGGCTCGGTGTCGAGCAGTTTGGCGTGCTCGCCTTCGCCCTGGCGACGATGTCCCTCCTCACGTTGCCCGCGCTGCTCGGATGGCCCCGGGCGATGGTTCGTTTGCTCCCGGAACTGACCACGCGAGAGGCTTGGGGCACCGCGCAGGGCGTAATTCGGGGCAGCGCGCGTTTCTGTTTCGCGACGAGCGTCGGGCTATCTCTGGTGATCCAGGCGGGCCTGGCGGCCGGCTTGGCGGATGCCACGCCCTACGCGCAAGCGTTGCGGGTCGCCGCTTGGTTGATTCCCCTCTTCGCCCTGACGGCACTCTACGATTCCATGGCACGCGGCGTAAACCGCATGGGACTCGCCCACGCCCCAACCGCGCTGGCGCGCCCCCTGGGCGTGATGCTGCTTGCAGCGCTCGCGGTCGCCAGTGCCCGGGTTCTCGATGCACGCGATATTCTGTGGGTCACGGCGTTCGTCGTCGCCGTCACCTGCGTCGCGCAGCGAACTCTCTTCTGGCGCGGGCTGAAGCCGGAAATTCGGCGCGCAAAACCGCGCTACGATTTTCGCGCGTGGCTCGCGATCGCGGTTCCCATGTCCCTTGCCGAAGGCGCCCAAACGCTGATGCTTCAATTCGATGTCATCATGCTCGGCACCGTCACCGGGCCCGAGGCGGCGGGCGTGTACAGCGCGATTTCACGGACAGTCGGTTTGATGGCGCTCGTGGTGGTCGCGGTCAACGCCGCTGCCGCACCGCTCCTGGCATCCGCCTGGACGCGCGGCGATCGCCCGGCGCTGGAATCGTTACTTCGAACGGCGGTTCGCTGGTCCTTTTGGCCATCCCTCGCCGTCGGTTTCGGCGTCATCGCCTTTTCGGATCACGTCCTCAGCTGGTTCGGTCCCGATTTCACGGGATTCCGCCAAGAGGTTTCCATCCTCGTCCTCGGTCGTATCGTGAATCTGTCCCTGGGGTCCGTCATGGTGCTGATGAGCGTCGCGGGTGAACAGAACGCATGCGCCCGAGTTCTCGCCGCCACGGCGGCCATCAATGTGGTGCTCAACGCCTTGTTGATTCCGAAATTCGGCATGACGGGAGCGGCCCTCGCCACCGCGTTTTCCACCGCGCTCTGGAAGGTTTGGCTTCACCGCATCGCCGTCGCACGGCTCGGCCTGCGATTCTCGGTGATCGCGAGCTTCCGCAACGCGGAGCGGACGCCATGACCGACCCCACCTTCCTCGTCATCGGCGCCATGAAGGCGGGAACCAGTTCGCTCTACCACTACCTGCGTCAACATCCGCAGATCTTCATGAGCCCCAGCAAGGAACCGCAATACTTCGCCTTCGCGAATTCCCCGCCGGACCTTCGCGGCCCTGGCGATGACAAGACCGCGCGTTTCCTCGTCACCGAGGCGAACGACTATGCCGCGTTGTGGCGCGGGGCCGAACGCTTCCGCGCCCGGGGCGAGGCATCGACGTCCTACCTCTACCTTCCGAGCGCAGCCCCGGAAATCCACCGCCAACTCCCTTCGGTTCGAATGATCGCCGTCCTTCGCGATCCAACCGAACGCGCGCATTCGAACTACCTTCACATGCGGCGCGATGCACGTGAACCCCTAGCGGACTTCTCGGCCGCACTCGACGCGGAGCCGGAGCGCATCCGCCGCGGCTGGGCGCATCACTTCCACTACCGGACTTGTGGTTTCTACAGCGCGCAACTCAGGCGTTTCTTCGCGCTGTTCCCACGCGAACAGATCCGGATCTACCTCTATGAGGAACTTTCCGAAGACCCCGCGGCGCTACTCGCGGACCTTTGTTCGTTTTTGGAAGTCGATCCCGCTTTTGACTTCGACACGTCGTTGCGACACAACGTTTCCGGTATTCCCCGGAGCCCATGGGTCCACCGGATCCTGCAAACTCGCTTCCCCCGCCTGCGCGGTTTCGTTCCGCAGGGTTTGCGGGAGCGGGCCATCCCGCGACTCTTGCAGGCCAACCTCACGCATCCCGTCTTGGCGCCCGCGGTCGAAGAGCGCCTTCGATCGGACTATCGCGACGAAGTTCGATCGCTCGCGGATTTGATCCAACGCGACTTGTCGAACTGGCTCGGCGGGTAGCGGGAAAGCCGGAGAGAAGGCTTCCGACTAGTGGCCTTTGGACTCCAATTCCCGGATACCGAATTTTCGCTTCTTCAATTCCGGGTTGTCTTCGAGCTCTTCGACGCTGAGATCCGTGTATCCCCCCTGGATGAGGTTGTCCATCCGCGCTTTCATCGGCACCCAGACGTTCTTTCCCTCGTACGCGCCGCTACCCGTGAATTTCGCGATGGCGGACTTCGGCGACTGAAGTTTCTTGATGAGAGTCCCCTGCTCGTTCCAATACAGCGTCTGAAGCGGAACGTAATGCTCCTTCTCGATGTACACCTTGAACCGGGAATATTGCGAATTCGATTCCTCCGTGGGAATCGCTTCGACCACGAAGCACAGCGTGTCATCGATGTATTCGTCGGGCTTACGCTCGTAGGTGGCATCCTCGAGCTCGCGCGGAACCACGTCTTCGTACGCGAAGTCGGTTCCAAACACGCTTTCACTTTCGAGATTAATCCGCCGCGTGCGACGCAGGCCGGAAAGGTAGACGAATTGATCGTTCGTCTCGTCCTTCTTGTTGATGATCAGATACCCCGAGTGACGCATGTCGTTGGGTTCGTGGTAGCGCGAGGTCGTCTTAGACAGGATCTTGCCGTCGTCTTCGCCGCGGAAATTCTTGTACCACATTTCGATCTTCGAATTCTGCTCGCTTCCGCCGGCATCGCCGGAGACCATGCGCGTTTCCTGGCGATAGGTGTCGAAGCGATTGTCGAGCACGCGTTCGTAGATGTCGCGCCCGCTGAGCCCCGCGTCTTCGGGCAGCGCATCTTCCGGGACCGCACCTTGGATCGTTGCAGGCGCATCTTCCGCAAAGCCCATCCGCGAAACCAGCCCCACGACCGCCATTGCCCCGATGGCCCCAATCATCCCAGCGATACGAAACGTCATCAGCCCCTCCCGAAAGCGAGGCGTCAGGCTAGAGGCCCGCCCGGAGAATCACAAGAGCGAACCGGGAATTGGGAATGGGGCAGATGGCGAGGGGGCGAGACCGCGCTTGCCGCGCTTATCGGGTGGAACGGACGCAGTTGCGCCCTTCGGATTTCGCGCGATAGAGCTCCGCGTCCGCCGCTTTCACCAGATCGGCCGGAGCTTCACCATCGGTCGGATAGGCTGCAACGCCGATGCTGACCGTAACGCCCCGCTCGCCGGACGGGTCGTGGGATTGGTGCTCGATGGTCGCCCGAATCTTCTCCGCAAACGTAACCGCGCCGTCCAGGCGGGTTTCCGGCAGCAGAATGGCGAACTCTTCCCCTCCGTAGCGGGCCGCCAGATCCGTCGCGCGGCAACGCTCGGAGATCAGGGTCGAAAGCGAGACGAGGAGTTGATCGCCGGCCACGTGTCCGAAGCGATCGTTGTATCGCTTGAAGTGGTCGACATCCAGCAACACCACGCTGAATTCACGTTGGTAGCGCTGGGCGCGCTGAATTTCGAGATCGAGGCTCGACCAGAAATGTCCGTGGTTCGCCAAGCCGGTCAGGGAATCGCGTTTGCCCTGGGCGAGGGCTTCCTCATATCGATGCGCGTTGGCCAAAGCCACCGCCGCATGCCCGGCCAGGGCTTCCAATAATTCGAGATCATCGTCCACGAATGGCTCGCGGGTCGCCTTGTTGTTGACATTGATGACACCTCGAACCGAACCGTGAAGTCGCAAGGGCGCGCTGAGGAACGAACTGGTGTAATAGCGCTCGCGGTTTCGACCCTGGAAACGCCCATCGTTTTCGATGTCCGTCACGAGCAGTGAGGTGTTGTTCTGGGCGACGAAGCCCGAGATTCCCTCACCGAGTTTTACACGCGCTTCTTCGACGACGGTCTCGGGCAGACCGCGAGCCAACATGATGCGTAGGGTGCTGTCGGGATCGAGAACGAGGATCGATCCGATTTCCGCGTTCAGGTGTTGAAGGGTGCGGTCGAGAAGTCGCTCCATCACTTCGTGAACGGAAAGCGTGGAGATCAGATCGCGGATGGTTTCGAAGATGACTTCGAGTTCATCGTTGCGTTTCCGCAAACGATCGAGTTCTCCGGCTTTGGGTATTTCCACGGACATCGCGCGAAGCTCCCTCGACAGTGCTGGGATCCAAACTAGGATCGACCGCTTGTTGCGCCCCCTTGAGTTTCCGCCCGGACGGACAAAACGATAGGAAAGTCCAACGGATATCGCGCAGCCTGCGCGCTGAGGATTCACCCTTGCGCGCTGGCGATAGGATCCGAATGCGCTAAACGCCTCGAAACCCAATGTTCACACTACGATTCGACTTGAGACTGGGTCCGTCTGAGTCAGGGGATCCATCGGGGATCTACTCCGCCGCACTCGAGATGGCCTCCTGGGGCGAGAAGCACAACGCGGCGGCGGCACTGGTGTCGGAACATCACGGGTCCCCGGACGGGTACTTATCCGCCCCGATCGTCATGGCGAGCGCCCTGGCCGCGAGAACGAGAACGCTCCCGATCCAGATCGCCGCACTCATTCTCCCCCTCCACGACCCCATCGAATTGGCAGAACAGATGGCCGTACTCGATATCGTGAGTCAGGGCCGTGTCTCCTACGTACTGGCCGTCGGCTACCGACCCGAGGAGTACGCCATGCGGGGTCGCAATTTTTCGAAGCGGGGCCTGCGGATGGATCTCTGTCTCGAAGCCCTGCAGCGCGCGCTTCGTGGCGAAGTCTTCACCTTCGAAGGGCGGCCCGTCCACGTGACCCCGCGCCCCCTGCAACCCAACGGTCCACTCTTGTTTCTCGGTGGCGGGAGCCGCGCCGCCGTGCGTCGGGCCGCTCGTTTCGGTCTGGGGATGATCACCCAGGGCGGCGAAGCGAGTCTCGAGACCCAATACCGCGAAGCGTGTGCGGCGTCCGGAACGCAGCCGGGCCTATTCATTCACCCGCCGGCTGGAAGCGCGACTTCGGCCTTCGTCGCCGAGGATCCCGATCGGGCGTGGCACGAGATCGGGCCCTACCTCCTCCACGACGCAACCGCGTACGCGGCCTGGATGGGAGAGGCCGCGGCGGCCAGCAAATCCAGCGCGAAGAGCATCGAAGAATTGCGAGATGAAAACGGCGCCTACCGGATCTTCACACCCGACGAGGCGGTGGAACAGATTCGCACCCGGGGCATGCTCCTGTTGCAACCGATGTGCGGGGGAATTCCGCCGGACCTCGCCTGGCCGTATCTCGAATTGGTGGCGTCCAAGGTATTGCCCGCGCTCGCTTGACCTGCGATTGCGTGGCCTTCGACGACTCCGCTGGGCCGCTATCCCTGCTGGGACGCGTGGCGAACTTCGATTTCGACGCGCCGATTGCGGCGGCGACCTTCGCGGGTTTCGTTGTCGGCAACGGGGGCTGCGGGGCCGAGACCGTCGATCTCGATGCGGTCTTCGGCAATCCCCTTGGAAACGAGCATTTCGCTCACCGCCCTCGCACGTTGCTCGGAGAGCATGCGGTTGTAGTCCACACTTCCCGAGGCATCCGTGTAGCCCACCACTCGGACAACGGTTCCCGGGTTGCGTTTCAACGTCTCGGCGAGACCGATCAAACGCGGGTCTGCCTGGCTGGACAACGTCGAGGAGTTCAACCCGAACAAGAATTCACTGGGAAAGCGAATCCGCAGGTAGTCGTCGTGGCGTTCGATTTCCGCGCCGCGAATCCAGCGGAACTCCTGCTCCTGTTTGGCGAGATCGCGCGACTCGCCCCGATCGAACACGTCGAAGAAGGAATGGAAGTAGTCCCAGGGATAGCGGTGGGCGAGCGCTGCATCGAGACCATCGGGCTTGTCGAAGGGCGCAGAGGCAAACTGATAGAAGCCCACCAGCTCACGTGTCACCACGCCTCCGAGTCCCTTGGCCACGCCGACCGTCAGGCCCGAAGCCAAGCCGTTCTCCCGGGTCTCTTCGACCATCTGGCCCGGAAGTTCCAACACACCCGTCGCCATGCCGGCGACGCCGCGCGCCATCTTGTCGAGCGTACGCTGGGAGCGGGACTCGGACGCCTGCGCGCCGTCCGCGACTGATTCTGCACTGACCCGTCCGGCATTCACCGGAACGAGGACGCTTACCGAGGCGAGCGCGAGCACGGCGCGCCGCCCATGACGAAATCGACGAAACATCGGTCCTCCGCGAATTGCGATATGTACCCGCCGATGAGTGCCTGTTCACAGCCCAAAAGTGTCGCCGGATCGATCCGATCTGAGAGTTCGCGCAGGCGTCCGGCAGGCGAAAGGCAGCCCCGCGGGAAATGTGAGGAGAGTTGAAGGCTTGACGCCTTACCTTTACGGCGCGTACGGTAGTTCGTGAGAATTCTGTAACGGTTTTGTGATGGCAACCCAAGCCGCGCCGTTCTCCCTTGCCCATTAGGAGTCTGCATGTCGACCACCACTCGGCTCTTTTGCTTCCTGACCCTGATTTTTTTCCTGCTCCCCGCGGGAACGGCCGACGCGGCACTCACCACGGATCAGCAGAAGTGCCAGAAACGCGTGGCCCGGGAGGGAAAGAAATTCGTCTCCAAGAGCTTGCAGCAGCTCAACAAATGCCATGACAAGATCGCGACCGGCAGCCTTCCGGCGCTCACGGATTGCCGCGCAGAGCCCGGAACCGCCGCCAAGATCACCACGGCCGAAGGAAAGCTCGCGAGCGGGATCGCCAAAGATTGCGCCGACCCGGTGATCTCCTCGCTCGTCTTCGGTGGGGCTTGTTTTGGTGTCGAAACCCTCGCAGAACTCCAAGCCTGCAGTCTCGCGGTCCACGAGTCGGAGGTGGACCGAATCGTCGACTCCGCCTACGCGACGGACGATGCGCGAACAAGCAGCGAAAGAAAATGCCAGAAGAAGGCCGGATCCAAGACCCGGAGTTTCGCCCAGACCCGCCTCGTCAAACTCCAGCGCTGCAAAGATCGCGTCGCCCGCGGTTCCCTTCCGGTGGGAACCGATTGTTCCGCGGATGCCAAGACCGCTTTGGCGATCAGTAAGAACCGCGACAGGGCCGCCAGTACCATCGCGAAAGTCTGCACCGCGGGTCTCCTGGGAACCCTTCCGTTTGGCGCTCCGTGTGATTTCCCCGCGGATGGCGCCGCCCTGGCCGAGTGTCTGCTGTCGGTCGCCGAGATTTCCGGCGATGCCTGGATCGTTGCGGAATATGGAATGGGCCCCGGCGGAGGCACGTCTTTGGCCAAGGAGATCACCAGCGCGGTCGATTGCGTCGACGGTCCGCTCTCGCGCTGTCGCGTCGGCGACTATCTGCTCGAGAACGATGAAATCCGCATCGTCATTCAAGACATTCAGCGCGGCATCAACTCCGTCGGTCTCTACGGCGGCCAGATCATCGATGCGGACCTCAATCGAGGCGGCGGCCCGGAGATCGACAATTTCGAAGAGTGGGCGACCAACATCAACATCGAGGGCACGGCACACTACACCGCACTCTCGATCATCAACGACGGCAGCGATGGACAAGCCGCCATCATTCGCGCGACAGGGGTCGACGATCTGCTCGACACCTTGAATCCCAGCTCGACCATCGCGTCCTTCGGCTTCCCCCTGCCGGCTTCCGCCGACGATGTCGACTTGCCCGTCGAGATCACCACGGATTACACCCTCGAACCCGGGCGCAATTACGTGCGTGTCGACACGCGTATCCAGAACATCGACGGTGGTTCGAGCTACGACATCTTCTTCGGTGAGTTCATGAACGGGTCTGGACAAGTGGAAACCTTCCAATCGGGTTACGGCTTCGGCGAACCCCTGGTGACCAATCGCTGTCCGGCTGCTGCACCCAACCCGTGCAACGTCGTGATCTATCGCGGCGTCGATGAGGCCGCGGACGTTTCCTACGGCTACGTGCACGAAATCCCGGGCTCCACCGCGTTCACCACCTCGGGTGTTTCGGTTCCGCTGTTGGGTGTCGAGATCACGCTGGCCCTGATCGGCGCCGCACCTCCGAACTTCACCCTCGAAGCCATGGGCACGCCCGGCGATCAATTGAGCTTCACCCGCTACTTCATCGTCGGCGATGGAAGCGTGTCTTCGGTGCTCTCGGCCCGCAATGAGATCCAATCCCTCGCTACGGGCGTCGTGGAAGGAACCGTCGAAACGACGACCGGCGGTCCTGCCGCCGGCGTGGAGGTGGCCGTCCTGGGATTGCCCGCCGATGGACCCAGCACGCTCGGCGCGCCCCTCACGCGAAACGTCGTCAACCACACGGTGACAGATGCGTTCGGCGACTACTCCATCGACATGCCGCCGGGCGATTACGACGTCGTATTCAATCTCGAAGGACACAGTTTCCAAGGCGGCGGTGCAACGCCGGTCTTGAACCCCGTCACCATCCCGGCCTTTGGCAGCACCAACCTGGACGTCACCCTACCCGACGCCGGCTCGCTGATGGTCACCGTCACCGACGGTGCCCTGGCGGCCCTGCCCGCCAAGGCCTCGGTTGTGGGATTCGATCCCAGCCAGGACCCGCTCAACAGTCAGTCCATCCTGGGACTGATTTCGAATACGACCGGCGTCTTCTCGGATCAATTCTCCGACGGCAACCCCTTCGGCGTGACGGAAGTGCTGTTCATCGACCCGACGGGCGTTTCGGACACCATCCCCATCGAACCCGGGAGCTACGAAGTCGTGGTGGACCGCGGACCGGAATATTCGATCGATTCGGTCCCGGTCGTGGTCAGTGCCAACCTCACCACGGCCGCCAGCGCCAAGATCGCTCCCGTGATCGACAGCTCGGGCTTCGTCAGCGGCGACTTCCACGTCCATTCCGTCGACAGCCCCGACTCGGAAGTCCTGCCCCTCGAGCGCATCGTTTCCATGATGAGCGCCGGTCTCGAGTTCTTCACACCGTCGGACCACGAGTTCCGCTCCGACTTCCAGCCGTTGATCATCTCCAATGGCTGGGACGCAATCGTGACGAGCACCACCAACAACGAGATCACGACCTTCGACTACGGCCACTTCAACGCCTGGCCGCTGACGATCGACCCCGGCTTCGTGAATGGAGGCGCCGTCGACCACGGAGGCGCGGCACCGGACGGACTCGACTTCCCGTCGGCCGGCAACTACAGCCTCACCCCGGGTGAGATTTTTACCACTGCGGATTCAGACCCGGGCACCAACGTGGTTCAGGTCAATCACATTCACAGCCATTTCGGCTTGGACGGCGGTTCGGGACTCGCCATCGACACCGGAGTGGAACCGCCGAAGTCCGCCGTCCCCGCGTCCGCCCGACGGCTCGATCCCGCACTCGAAGACGTCTCCAAGGGCTACTTCGACGACGGCTTCGACGTCCTCGAAATCTGGATCGGTGAAAGCCGCGCGCAGATCTTCACCAACTTCCTGGGACAGAACGCCGGCGACTGGTTCAACCTGTTGAACCAGGGAATCCTGCGCGTGGGGATCGCGGATTCCGATACGCATCGGCGCAAGCTCACCCAAGCCGGGAACCCGCGAACCATGATCGCCTCGGGAACCGACGTCGTGGCCGCTCTGGACGCGGAAACCCTCGCCACGAGCTTGAAATCGGGTCGCGCCTTTGGGACCAACGGCCCCATGCTGCGGGTCACCCTCGAGGCGCTGACGAGCGGATTGACGGCGAGTTTGGAAGACGGCGACAGCGTTCTCGTCGCCGCGGACGACGGCAAGGTCGAGATCACCGTCGACGTTCAGAGCCCGAGCTGGGCGGAATTCGATTCCATCGAGTTCTACATGAACTCCGCCACCACCAAGAGCACCAGCATGGAGGAGAGTGGAGCCGGTCCGGTGACGGTCGCACGCTACGCCATCGCGCCCGACTTCGTGCTGACCGAAGGCACGGACTTCACCGCTTCCACGGTCGCCATCGACGGCACGGTGCCCGCGGGAGACCGGATCGAAGCCACCGCCACGCTGACCCTCGACGGCACCCTCAACCCCGCGCTCACCGAAGACACCTGGATCGTCGTCATGGTGAAGGGCACGGACGGGATCTCGAAGCCGCTTTTCCCCATGGTGCCCAACAGTCTCGATACCGGGAGCAACTCGACCCTCGGTGACCTGACCGACGGAAACCTCGGCGAGGACGGCATCACGGCCCTGGCGTTCACGAATCCCCTCTACGTCGATTTCGACGACGGCAGCGGGGGATCGCCGGACGGCGACTTCGATCCGCCGGGTGTTCAGATCACGCCCTAGATCGTGAGCAAGCACCTCGCCTTACTCTGCTGCGTCTGGGCGGCCGTTGGAGTCGCGCGCCCGGCCCTCGGCTCGGACGCGGGCGCTTCGGTTCCGCGTATCGCAGCGATGCTGCGCACCGCTTCGCTTGCGGTCGCCGCCACGACTTCCAAGGCGCAAGAGCACACCGACGAAGGCTTGCGCAGCGCAACGCTCAGCATCGGACGGGTGCTCAAGGGCACCCATGACACACCCACCGCAACGGTCGTCGAAAGCCGCGAGTTCCCGTCGGTTCCCCCGGTACTACAGAACGATCGGCATGGGGTCGCGTTTCTCGTTCGCGCCAAAGCCACCCAACAATTGAGACGCACCCTCCCCCGCGGCAGCCTCTATCAAACCGCCCACGGGCGCTGGGGCTGGCTCGAACTCTCGGAGGGAGACCCAGCCCAGGCGGAACTTGCACTGATCGAACGCTGGGCCGCCTTGGCACGCGGTGCATTCCGCGAACCCGAGACCCAACAGACCGAGATTCGCTCACTGGTGTTTGCGGAGATCGCGTCCGCCAACCCGCGACTCGTGGAAGACGGAGTACAGGGCATCGCGAATCTCTCCGATCTGCAAGACACGCTGAGCAGCCAGGAATCGCGGACCTTGAGTACGGCGCTTGGACGCAGGGATCTGCCGCCACGGGTGAGCGAGCGGTTGGTCCGCGCAATCGAATCCGCCCGCCTCCACTCCCAACTTCCGGCTTTGCGCGCTATCGCGGATCACGACCCACGCGTGGTCTCGGCGGCTTTCCGCGCCCGCCGCAGCCTGGGCGACATTCCCGATGCCAAGGAAGTCGACGGCCTGGGAAGGGATCCGGATCCGCAACAGCGCGTGTCCGCAATTCCCCTCCTGGTGGAAACCTTCGGCGTGGAACGCCTGCGCGAAATGGCGATCAGTGACCCGGATCTGGCGGTACGGGAAGCCGCAATCGAGGCGATGGGGGCAAGCGGGGACCCCGATGCACTCCCTACGCTCGGCGAAACCTTCGTCCTCCCGGATCGGACGCTGCGACAAAAATCGTCTCAGGCGATCTACGAAATCGGGGGAAGCCCCGCAGCGGACCTGCTGGTCGGCATCGTGTTCGACGGCCCGGAAGACGCGCAACGCCACGCGCTCGTCTTACTCTTCTCGCTCGGTCTCGACCCGCTGGATCCGCGTCTGGCGCGGGTTCGCGAGGAACATCCGGACGCCGCCGTACGGGACCTCGCGCTTCACGGCTTCGAATTGGATCACTGATCCGATAGATACGCGCGAATCGCCTGTTCCCATTCCGGCGGGTCGAAAAACATGGGTCCGACGCCACCCTTGTAGGCGATTCGGCCATCCTTCCCCACCAGGTACAAGCGCTCCGGAATGGCGTTGTAGGAAGACGCGACAGCGTCGTCCATCGCATCGACGACGGCGGGCATTTCGAGGGCGAGTTTCAACATGCACGCCTGACCGACTTCCACGCGTTCGTCGAAATCCCGATGCTGGCGATACAACACCGCATCGCTCTCGTTCTCTTTCACCTGCCAGCCATCGATCGGGTGAATCTCTTTGATGTAGACGACGTAGAAATCGACCTGGTCACCAAGCGCGCGGTAGATACGATTGAGGGTCCCAGCCTGGGCCCGAAACGGCGGTCAGGTGTAGCTGCCGAAGATGAGCGCCACGGGCCGCTTCCCGAAGTGGTCCGACAGACACACTTGCGTGTCTTGATCCGCCTCGAGACGCGGGAGTCGGAAGTCCGGAGCCGGATCGCCCGGTCGAACGGAGCTGGCTTCCCGCGCCATGATCTCCCGAACCGTGATCGGCGCCTCGGGATGGGACATGGCGTCCGCGAGATCGACCAAGTTGGAATCGCTCCACTTGCCGTCGCGCTTGAGTTTTTCGATCACGCCTTGAAACATCGGATCCTGCGCGCTCACTCGCTTTCCTCCCGGTGCTGGCGAAATGCGGGGGCCGGGCGCGCCTTCATGTCCCGGGCCGTCACCGCGCAGCGGCACTCCGGGCAAGCGAGTTCCGGTATTCCGACATGTCCGCATTCGCGATGAACCATTTCGAGGGGCGGCCCCGCCTCGTCCGCCATATAGCGGTCCCCCCAGCGCAGCAACGCGGCAATCACCGGAAACAAGTCGCTGCCCTTGTCCGTCAGTCGGTATTCGAAGCGGCGCGGTCGATCCTGGTAGACGACGCGATCGAGGATCCCGTGCTCGACCAGCTTCTTGAGTCGGTCCGCCAGGACGTGGCGCGTGACGCCCAAATGCTTCTGGAAATCCTCGAAGCGTCGGGTGCGAAGGAAGACTTCGCGCAGCACCAATAGGGTCCAGCGATCGCCGACCACGGAAAGGGTGCGGGCGACGGAACAATGGGTGCGGCCGATTTCGTCCCAACGCATTGCGCTTCAACTTACTCCTTCGTCGTCTTGCGTTCCAAATTGGAACGAAGTATAAGTTCCAAAACAGAACTAATCAAATCGGCGCCCCGTAAGGAGCCCTCCGTGGCCAGACGAATCGAATACTTCTACGACTACGTGAGCCCCTATTCGTATCTCGCCGACAGCCAGCTCGAAGGCCTGCTCGAACGCACCGGAGCCGAACTCGTCTACCGCCCCCTGTTCCTGGGTGGCGTCATGAACGCCACGGGCAATTCCCCGCCCGCATCGGTTCCCGCCAAGGGCAAGTACATGGCACAGGACATCGCACGTTGGTTGGCGAAGTACGACCTGCCCTTCACCTTCAACCCCGCCTTTCCCGTCAACACCGTGCGGGTGATGCGCGGCGCCCTGGTGACCCTCGAAGACGGTGGTTTCGACCGCTATCACCCCGCCATGTTCAAAGCCATGTGGCAGGACGGCGTCAACCTGGGCGATGCGGCGGCCATTGGCGAAGTGCTCGAAAAAGCCGGACTCGCCGCTCAACACATCCTCGAACGGGCGGCCACGCCCGAAATCAAGGATGCCCTGCGCCGCAACACCGACGAAGCCGTAGCGCGAGGCAGCTTCGGCGCCCCGACTTTCTTCGTCGGCGACCAACTCTTCTGGGGAAACGACCGCCTCGATTTCGCCGAGGCGGCCCTGCTCGAACTCCCGGAGTAGAACGTGCACTACGCAGCCTTTCTTCCGGGAAGCCAGCCTGCGGAGTGGACCGCCTGGGCGAGCCGCTACGAAACGGCGGGCTTCTCCTCCCTGTGGCAGGGCGAGTTGATGAACTCTTCGCTGATTCCCCTCGCCGCGCTCCTGCCATCCACCCGGCGCATCGACCTGGGAACCGGTGTCGCTCTGGCGTTTACCCACAGCCCCGTCATGCTGACCTTTGCCGCCATGGACATGGACCTGGCGAGCGGCGGACGCTTTCGACTCGGCCTGGGCGTCGCGCACCCGAATCGCAACAACCATTGGTACGCGGGGCGCGATGCCGGGCGACCGATCGCACAGCTGCGCGAGTACGTGGAAGTCTCACGGTTGGTGATGGAGAAGGCCCAGGTGGGCGGCGAGCTCGAATACGAGGGCGAGTTCTACCGGCTTCGTGCACGAAATTTCTTCGCGCGTCCCACGCGACAACCGAGACCCCGTGTTCCGATCTACCTCGCGGCCGTTCAACGCCAGATGGCGCGCTTGGCCGGCGAAGTCGCGGACGGATTGATCGGCAACCCGCTGTTTTCGGTGCAGCATGTACGTGACGTCGTTGCGCCTGCCGTGGCGGAAGGCCTGGCGCGGGCCAACCGATCGCGCGCGGACCTCGAACTCATGGGGCAGTGTTTCACGGTGATCGAAGAGGACCCCGATACCGCGTACGAAGTAGCGGCTCGCGCATTGCTGTTCAGCATCTGGGCCCGCATCTACGACCCCGTATTTTCCGCCCACGGCTTCGAGGACGTCGTGTCGCGGGTTCGCGACGCACAGAAGTCGGGCGCCGGGCTCGACGCGGCGCGCGTGGTGCCGCGAGAGATGGTCGACGCCTTCTGCGCCGTCGGCGCACGCGATCGCGTCTGCGAGGCCATCGACGCGCGTCGCGAACACCTCGACACGCTGATCTTGACTGTTCCCAGCACGGGGCTTTCCCCGGACGACCAGGCGCGCTATCGAGAACGAATCCTTGAAACCTTCGGGAGCCCCCAATGATCGATCTCTATACCGCACCGACCCCCAACGGCTGGAAGGCCTCCATCATGCTGGAAGAGGTCGGACTCCCCTACACGCTGAAAGCCTTGAACCTCGGCAAGCTCGAACAGAAGGAAGAGTGGTTCCTGAAAATCAATCCCAACGGTCGCATCCCCGCCATCGTCGACCGGGACAACGATGACTTCGCCGTGTTCGAATCCGGCGCGATCCTCCTCTATCTGGCGGAAAAGACCGGCCAGCTCTTGCCCACGGAACCCAAGGCCCGATCGGTCGCGCTGCAGTGGCTGATGTTTCAGATGGGCGGCCTGGGTCCCATGCAGGGCCAGGCCAACGTGTTCTTCCGCTATGCCCCGGAAAAGATTCCCTTTGCGATCGAGCGCTACCAAAAGGAAACGCGCCGTCTCTACGAGGTGCTCGAGCGTCGCCTCGGCGAAGCTGAATATCTCGCGGGCGATTACTCGATTGCCGATATCGCGACCTGGCCCTGGGTCACGCTCCACGGCTGGGCGGGTGTCGAAACCGAAGATTTGAAAAACCTCACGCGCTGGATCAACGCCGTCGGTTCGCGCGAAGCCGCGAAAAAGGGACGCGCCGTCCCGGACCCGGCATCGCTCGCCCGGGAAGCCCCCCAGGACCCAGCCGAGAAGATTGCCCAGGAAGGCCGCAAGATTCTCGTCTGAACGCGTGGGCCCTAGGGTTCGATCCGGTAGAAGGCGTTGACGGGGTGCCCGAGATCCAACGCCTCGAAGCGCGTGAATCCCGCGGACTCGACCATTTCCTTCAACAGATCTGCGTGTAGACCCAGCGTTCCCAGTCCCAGCCCATTGGGTTCCGAAAGCGCGGACGACATACACGAGAGAACCGACGTTCCATACATCATTGCCGCCATGGGATTGCGCTCTACGTTCTCCCGATAGCTCGGGTAGCACTTGATGTCCGCCACGAGCCAGACGCCATCCGCTGCAATCGCACGGCGAATCTGCGCGATGATGCGCGCCGGGTCCGCCATATCGTGCAGGCAATCGAAAGTCGTGACGAACCCGAAACGCCCATCTTCGGGCAACCCCTCGCTACGCGCGTCGTGAAACTCGGCGTTCTCGATTCCGGATTCCCGGCGATTGGCTTCCGCCCGGGCGAGAGCGTGCTGCGAGATGTCATAGCCGTGAAACTCCGACGCCGGAAACGCCTTCGCGATCTCGAGCAGTGCGACGCCTGCGCCACAACCCACATCCGCGACCTGGGTTCCCGTCTTCAGCCGCTCTGGAACGCCCGTGATCCGCGGAAGCACGCCGGGAACCAGCAGCGCTCGAAACCACGGCGCCAGCCCGCGTTCGACGCCCCGCGCTCCATCCTCGCCGAACGCGTCGTAGTTCAAGCCGAGCCCGGTTCGAAACGCCTCCGGGAGCTTCTCCACGGCCCGAAGGTTCGCCGGCAGTCCGTCGAAGAATCCGGCCCCAAAAGCGGGATGGGTCTCGTCCGACAATACCGCGCAGCCTTCGGCGGAAAGAGAGAAACGGTCCGGCTCGTGGTGTTCGAGCAACCCCGCGGCGCCCTGGTTGAACAACCACTCGCGAACCCAACGCTCCTCCAGCCCCACACGCTGCGCCAGCTCGGCACTCGACACGGGGTCCCCGTCCGCCAAGGCCCGATACAACCCCAACCGATCGCCGAGGCACACCATCGCGGATGTCATCGCCCCGCCGAGATATCCGAATAGACGCAGCGAATATTCGCCGAGTTTCTGACCATCGATTTCGCGCCCGCCCAAGCTCCACCCTCCCGAATTGAATTCGGCATGAGGGTAACAAGCGATCCCACGCGACCGTCGAGGCAGTCCCAAGGCGATCCGCATCCCGTCACGCCGCCTCCACGATCGAGGTATGTGGTGAAAAACCTGCTTTGCTGCGAATCCGTTAGGTCGATAGTCCTCTATGGGCTTGGATTCGCGCCGCATTTGCGCGGCGTCAATGCTTCCGGGCACCGGCGGGTCCTCCATGGCGGCGGCCGACAACCAAAACGCAACGGAGTCGCACAACGTCGCGACGAGCGCGGTGCATCGCCTCGGAGCCGGGCGTGCCACCGCCACAGCACTCAAGATCATCATCGCCGTGAGCCTCGCGACGCACGGGTTCTTCTTGCTCGCCGGCGGGACATGGATGGCGGATTGGCGTTGGCCCAGTCACGCGGTTCACGGCGCCGTCGAAATGTCGGGGGCCCTGATCGCAATTCTGGTCGCCGGAATGCTCCTGGCCGTGGATCGGCGGGGAGCGGGCACCAACTTCAATATCTGGATCGCTGGCGCCCTCGTGGGCATGGGATTGCTGGACGGCCTGCACGCGCTCGTGGATGCGGGCCAAACCTTCGTCTGGCTGCACAGCGTTGCAACCCTGATCGGCGGCGCCTTGTTCGCGTTGGTTTGGGCGCCCCCGCAATGGCAAGCGCGGCTCACTCAGCGCTGGGTCGGCTTCGTGGCGGCGGGAACCTTCACCCTGGGTGTCGCTTCGATGCTGTTTCCCGGTGCGACACCTCCCATGCTGGTCCATGTCGAGTCTGGCGCACTGGAATTCAGTATTTGGGCGAAGAGTCTGAATCTTGTGGGCGGTGTGCTCTTCCTCGCGGCCAGCATTCCGCTCGTTCAGTCCTACCGCCGGACAGGAAATGTCGACGACCTCCTTTTCTGTCTCCACACCGCGCTGTTCGGGGCGGCCGCGACCCTCTTCGAACAATCGCAGCTCTGGGACCTGCCGTGGTGGGGCTGGCATATCTTGCGCCTCACGGCGTTTGGCGTCGCTCTTTGGTTCGTGATCCTGAACGAAGCCGCAGCCCAGGCAACCGTCCGAGAAGCAGCGGAACAACTCAAGACCTTCAACGAAACCCTCGAGGCGAAGGTGACCGCAAGAACCGCGCAGCTCGAGGCCGTCGCCAATGAACTCGCCCAGAGCAACCGGGAGCTGGAGGAGTTCGCGCACGTGGCCTCCCACGACCTGCAAGAGCCCCTCCGAATGGTGCGCAGCTTCGCCGGACTCCTCAAACGGGACATGGCCGACGAACTCGACGAACGACGGCGCCAATACCTCGACTATCTGATGGACGGCGCCGACCGAATGCAGCACCTGATCCGCGACATCCTCGACTACGCGCGAGCCGGAGCGCGCGATTCGGAAACGGAGCCGGTCGCCCTCGATGCAATCCTGGAGAACGCCCTCGAGAATCTCGACGAAGCGATTCGCGAAGCCGACGCACGCGTCACGGCCAGCCCGCTCCCCACCGTGAATGGCGATCCGACGGGCTTCCTCCAGTTGTTTCAGAATCTGATCGGGAATGCGATCAAGTTCCGCGGAGAAACTGCGCCGCGCGTCGATATTCGCGCGGAGGAGCAAGAAGGCGGTTGGCTCCTGCGATTCGCCGACAACGGCATTGGAATCGAACCCCAATATCGCGAACGCATCTTCGGAGCCTTCAAGCGTCTCCACGACACCCGGGAATTCGCGGGCTCCGGAATCGGACTGGCGGTGTGCGCGAAGGTGACGCTCCGACACGGAGGAAGAATCTGGGTCGAATCCGAGCCGGGACACGGCAGCACGTTTCTCGTCTACCTCCCGAACCGCAGTGCCAGCGGCGAATCCAAGGCAGCCGGGAAGTGACATGAAGACCGTCCGCTCGGTGTTGATCGTCGACGACAACCCCGGCGACATTCTGCTGTGCAAGATGGCGCTCGAAGAATCGGGACGCTTCCCGTGTATCCTCGAGGCCTCGCAAGCTGAAAGCGCGGCGGCGATGTTCGAGCGCTACGAAGAATCGAAAGCCGCCGATCCCGATTGCTTCCCTCCCGTCGTGATCCTGCTGGACATCAACATGCCGCGGATGGACGGGTTCGAGTTTCTCGAACGTCTGGACGTCCTCGCCCGCGAAGCCGGCTGGGGGGATGAATCTCCCGCCGTCGTGATGCTCACCTCTTCCTCGGATCCGCGGGATCGCGGGCGCGCTGAGGCGTTCCCGCTCGTTTGCGATTTCGTCACCAAGCCCCCGACGGAAGCGTTCGCGATCTCCATCGCCGAACGATTCGGTGAGGCGAGATAGCGACTCCTCCGAACAGGTGCCGCCAAGACCCTGAAACTGGAAGGTTTTTGGACCATTCGCGAGATACGGTTGACGTGTAGGGTTTCACCTCCGACAATGATTTCGGGGCATAATCCCCCCCTACGCGGAGGACATCAATGAGACCGTTGATCTGGGCGCGCGCGCTCGGCGCCGCGCTTGCATTCCTTGTGGCGGCCGTTGCCGGCGGTGAAGCGCGGGCGAGTTCCTTCCATTTTTTCGCCGAGGTCCTGACCTCGGAGCAACTCCCGATCTTCAGCGATCGCCGGGCCAGCATCGACCTGGGTTTCGACTTCGACCCCTTCGACATCACCTTCGCCGGGAGCCAATCGAGCCCCGGCCTCGGAAATGGCTACGTGTCGAGCTCCAACACCCTCGCGTACAGCCACCATTTCAACCCGGCGCACGACGACGCCGAAGTCCTGGGTGCCTGGTTGATCGTTTCGGTCATCGACGACGGGCACCCGTGGTGGAAAGATCCCCTCTTCGAAGGCGAGTCCGCGATCGTGACCGTCGAGAATGGCGACACCCTGAACGGACAGGCAACACTCAATCTCTTCTTCAAGATCATCGACCCCGCGCTGCTCGACGACCGCAAGCTCGATATCGCGATGTCGACCAGCCGAGGCGACTACGTCACCCTCGCGTCGGCGCTGAAAGTCAAATACCGCGTGGGAGAACCGGTCCCGGAACCGAGCGCGATGCTGGTGTTCGGAATCGGAATCGCGCTGACGGGATTCGCCGCAGCCCGACGCCGGGGCCGCAACACCTAAGCCCTTCTCTTGCCTACCGTGCGCCCCCTTCCGTCTCGGGGGGGGCACCGTTCTGACGGAAGAACCGATGACGGTCGGGCGCTCTAATCCACCTGTCGGAGGAAGGGCGTCACGCGCTGATCGCGTACCGCATCGACATCCTGGACGAGCTCCAGCCGCAACGCACAATCCAGCAGCATCAACCGTTCGCTTCCCGGACGGCGTAGGGCTTTGGGATGAACCCCATCCCCGGGAAGCCGTCCGCACAGGTGAAGGAATTGGGCGGCCGCGTGTTTGTACGCCGCAATCGGGGACCGGAACGCCACATTGCCCAGGTGTTGAAGCGCATCATTGAGTTTCAGGAATCCGATCTTGCCTTGGGCGAGCAGACGATCCCGGGCCGCGAACCGGTCCGGTGCAAACGTCGCCAGGCCCAGCAGGTAATCGCTCCCGTAGGCCACCATGTCGATCGCCAGGTCGTTGCCCGTGTAGATCCGGAATTCGGGACGCGTCCGATCCCGCGTCGCGAGCCGAGAGAACTCCAAACTCCGATCGAGCGAGGAGTGCTTCGCACCGAGCAGTTGCGGAATTTCCAGGATTCGCGCGAAGCTTTCGTCGTCCCAGATTTCTCCGTGGGGGGCGAAACGCGGCGAGAGTTCGAAGCCCAACGCACCGGCTTCGGTACGCGCCGCCGCCTGGGCATACAGCTTTGCTTTTTCCACCGATGGCATGGCGTGCATGGCCCGGCACTGAACGATGACGGGCGTGGCGCCCCGGCGCTCGATCTGCGCAATCGACTCGGCGTACCCGTCGGCCGGATCCGGTGCTGCATCCGCGTAGGCACCGGCATAAAAGCGGGTTCCCGGCCCGAGGGCCTCGCGCGCGGCATCGAGAACCGCCGAACGCTCCGCGGGCGACAGCAAATCACCAAAACCCGTATCCATATTCACCGCGCAATCGAGTCCCGCGTCCCGCGTAAACACCAGCTGGCGTTCGAAGCTCTCCCAATCGATTTCGCCGGTTCCGAGATACGGGAGCAATACCGCGGCGATCCCGTGTACGGGGCGGGGCGCCAGTCGATCGAAGGTGGCTCGGAGTTCCAGGGTCATTGCGCGTCTCGCTTTGCGGCCTCGAGCTGTTTCCTTGCGGGGAGCTCGCGGTAGAAGGAATCCAGCGGATAGCAGCCCGACACCAAACCGTTGCGCGGAGCCGTCGTGCAATCGCTGAAGGTTCGACAGATCTTCTTGCGCGCCACGGCGCGCCCGGCCAGAACGTCTGCGGGGAGTTCGGGATAACTCAGCACCATGCGGCCGAGACCCACCGCATCGAACCATCCTTCGCGAACACAGGCCTGGGCGACATGCGGCACGAACTCCTGCAGGTAGCTCCAGCCACTGGAGATGACCGTAAGTTCCGGCAGTGCGCGTTTGAGATCGCGCGCGGCCCGAAGCAACCGCGCCACTCCGAACAGGGGATCCTCCGGTGGGTCGTAGCCATCGCTGGGCGGGAACAGGGCCGGCCGTTGCAGGTGGGGTGCGTAATAGGGGCTGGCCGCCGTGACGTTCACCCAGCTGACCCCGGACTCCAACAGCGTTCGGGCGAATCGAATCGGTTCCGCGAGATCGACGTGGGTTGGGTCTTCCGCGTTCACGCCAAAGCCGAACCGATACGGAGCGGAATGCGCTTCCATGGCGCCCTGCCCGCCTGCTCCCGCCGCGTACGGCACGCTGTCGAAGAGCGAGAGACGCACGCCGATGCGCAATCCCGGCGCGGCCGCGCGGACCGCCGCGAGTATCGCGCCGCACAGAACCATTCGCGCTTGCAGGCTCTCTCCACCGTATTTCCCCGTGCGCGACCGGGCCGCCAGGAATTCGTGAAGCAGGTAACCGTGGCAGTGTTTGATGTCGACGAAACTGAAGCCCGCCTGCTCCGCGCGCTTCGCCGCGGTCCCATACTGCTGGATCAAGCGGTCGACTTCTGGATCGCTCAACATCGCAGCGGGGTCGTCGAGGTTCACGCGCGGGTCGAGAAGAGGATGCCGAAACGCGATGCGCGGCCGACCCTCCCCTTCCGGACGCGACCAACGGCCACTGTGCGTCAGTTGCAAGCCCACAACCGGAGGGGCGTGCCCCGCCAGCCGGGCCGCCTCGAGGAGTTCGATTCGTAGGCCGGCAAGGTCATCTACGGTTTCCGCGCCGACGACCAGTTGATTGGGATTGGCCCGACCGTCCGGGTGGACCGCCACCGCTTCGCCGCCCCAGATCCAGCCCGCGCCCGACTCCCCAAATCGGCGCCAGCGACGCCGGGTGAGTTCCGTGGGTCGCCCGTCGCGGGTACCGTCCCAACCCTCCATCGGCTGAACCACGAATCGATTTCCCGCGCACAATGGACCTTCCCGGCCCGCGCCGAGAAGCAGCGGCTTCCCCAGTGGCGACGTGGCTCCCGACTCCGGAGTCTCGTCGCAGGGCAAAGCCACACCCAGGCGGTCGAGGTGAGCGCGCAGCCGTGCGGGTGTGCGCAGCGATGCGATGCGCGGGAAGCGCTCGCTCACGGCGCGCCGAGTTCCTCGAGAAGTCCCCGCACGTACGCGACATCCGCCGCGAGCTTTTCCTCCGTCGAACGCGCGTCGAAGGCAAGAAACTCGATCGTGTAGGGCGAGTCATAGCCGGCTTGCAGCGCCGCGCCGAGCAGCTCGCGATAATCCAAAACGCCGCCCTCGAGCGCGCCGCCCGGCAACAGCGGCCCCTTCTCGTCCGGGTTCGGTCGATAGTTCTTGAGATGGAAGTAACGCGAGTGGGGAATCAGGCGACGCGCGTCGTCGACCAGCCCCTCGCGAATGGCGGGCCAGATGAGATCCGGAACCTGGTAATTGAGAAAGACGTTGGGCCGATCGATGGCCTCAAGCAACTCGAGACAACGCGGCGCCGTGTCCGCATAGCTTCCATCGTGGCGCTCCACCAACACCTGCAGCTCGTTTCCCGCCGCATCGGCGGTGCGGCGAAACAGATCCGCCACGTCCTTCATCCCGTCTCCGTCGACCCCCTCCACATGGTTGGCCCAGACGCGAATGCGCTTCGCACCGAGCGCCCGCGCCCGCGAAATCTCGAGTTCGATCTCCCCTGCGGATTGCGGCCCGGCATAGGAGAAATAGGACCCGTAGGTGATCACCTCGAGGCCCGCCGCGCGAATCTGGTCGCCGGCGCGAGCGGCGGATTCGGGGTCTGCGATTTCCTTGAGGTGGGGGTCGCGCGCGGTGACTTCGAGGCCGTCCACGCCACAGCGTGCGGCCATCGCCGCCACTTCTTCCAGGGGCCAGAGCAGGGCCGAAATACTCGCAAAGCCGATGGTGGGCACGAAAACTCCTTTGTCTGTGCGGGCGGCGATTCGCAACACGAATCGCAGCCCGCGAGATCCTAATCCCGAGCGCTACGCGATTCGATCCCAATCCTCGGCGCGCACTTCGTGTTCCAGGGGCAGCCCCGAGACGAAGCGTTCGAGTTCATCGAGGGCGAGATCCAACATCCGCGCGGTTTCCCCCGCCATGCTGCCCGCAATATGGGGAGTCAGGAAGACATTTTCGAGATCGAAGAGCGGCGAGTCCGCCGGCAGAAGTTCGGGCTCGGTGGTATCGATCACCGCCTCGATGCGCCCCGAGACGAGTTCTCGGGTGAGGGCTTCATGATCCACCAGCGCGCCGCGAGCGGTGTTCACCAGGATGGCCCCATCTCGCAGCAACGCGAGCGCGGGCCCATCGATCATGTGCCGGGTTTCCGCCAGCGCGGGCGCGTGGAGGCTGACCAGGTCCGAGGCCGCCAACAGTTCGTCGAGCGGGCAAAGCCGCGCGCCCAGACGCTTCGCCTCCGCCGCATCGAGGTACGGGTCGGTCACGAGCAACTCGAAATCGAAGGGCGCCAGGCGCTCGAGCACCAAGCGACCGATGCGCGACGCGCCCACGATCCCGATCACCTTCCCCTTGTTGCCGAGTCCCGGAAACTCCCGGGGCCACATTCGAAAGCCACGCAGCTCGCGGTAGCGCCGCTGGATGCGGAAGGCGCGTTTGTTCGCGAGCAGAATCGCCCCCACGGTGTATTCCGCGACGGGGATCGCGTTGGCGGCCGCCGCAGAGGTAACGCGAATCCCGCGGGCGAAACAATCCGGAGTGACGTGATTCTTGACGGTCCCGGCGGCGTGAAAGGCGGCGCGCAAGCGGGGCATGGAGGCGAGCGCCGTGGAATCGAGACGCGGAACGCCCCAGCCCGTAATCAGCACTTCGACGCGCTCGAGCCAGTCCTTCTCGCAAGCGTCGGCGAAATTCGGAACGGGCTCGGGCGCAAGCAGATCACACAGATCGGCCGCGCGCTCGAGGCGCGCGGTATCGAACAGACCACGGTTCAGGGGCGGAGCGAGCACGATGAGGGCCGGCGGCAGTCGATTCATTCGGACGAGAGGGCCCCGAACACCGACGCGAGAACGCCCATCAACTCCGCTCGGGCAGCCAGCCAGGCGTCCTCCGGAGCCGCGACGTCGCGCTGGTCCGTGCTGAAGTCGAGGGTCAGGGAATAATCGCCGTCGGATATTTCGTAGCGTGTGTCATCGAAACCGACCGAGGCGAAGGGATTGTCCATTCGCGGATATCCCGACAGTTCGTGATCCGCGCCGTCCACCACCATCGGACCTTCCCAGCCCAATTCGAGGGTGCCGCGAGTTGGCGAGGTGTAGGCCACGTCGAAG
>JAJDAL010000027.1 GCA_029261875.1 Deltaproteobacteria bacterium | reverse complement strand
TCGTGGTGGGGGTTTGGTTTTTTTTGGCTTTGGGCGGTGTTTTGGTTCCCCTTGGGGGGGGGGCGGGCTTTGTTGGCCCCGCCCACGCTGCTATCGGGCCGACGGCACGAAACGGCAGCATCGGGCTGGCGAGGATACGCTTGCAGCGTCGGGCGACTCAAAGGGTCGCTCTCTTAGTCATCCGCGGCGAGCAGGGCACCCAGTGCACCTGCGTATTCGCCGTTGCGCAAAAAGAGTGGCTCGCAGCCCACCACCCCAACGACCTGCTCCAGGATTTCCGCAAGGATCGGATTGTGACGCAACGTCGATCCCGCGAACACGATTTTTCGAATGCCTGCGGCGCTCGCGATGCCGGCGCAGATCAGGCCCACGTTTTCGCCCACCAATCCCATGAGCCCCGCGGCAATATCGGAGCCCGCCGCGTTCGGTGCGCCTTCGCGTCCGCTTTTTCCGAAGGAGGACGCCGTCAACTCTCCGGGCAGCGGCAGGGAATCCCCTGCATAGATGTCCGCCACGCGCAGATCCACGCGCCCACGGTCGCCTTTTCGCGCGAGTTCCGTGAGGCCTTCGAACTTGCAATCGGGAATCAGCAAGGCGGCCAGTCCCAACAAGGTTCCACCGCCCAACGCCGTACCCCCCACACGCACGACCTCGCCCGCGTCGACCGACAGGACCGACGTGCCGGTTCCGAGCGACACCAGGAGGAAGCGCTCTTCGATGGGGGTTCCCGCGCTTGCGAGCAACGCGTGGGCGCCCCGCGCCCAGGCTTGAAACTCGACCAGCGGAGCTGTGGCGTTGGCGAGGCTCCCTCGCAGGGACTCGGCTCCAGCTCCCGTCAGTCCGATCTGGGCTGGAGCGGCCGCTGCGACGCAGCGCAAGATCGCGGCGCGGTCTCTGGAGGGCAGGAGTTCGAACCGCAGGTCCCCGGAAGCGTTGCGAAACACCAGCTTTGCCAGTGTCGCGCCCATGTCGATACCCGCGTGGATTTGGCTCCCCATGGCGCTGTCCGTTTCCCTGATGGGATCCTCGTGATAAGTTCCGCTTGGAGTTTCACTCCGAGAGCGTTGACGTCCCGCCCCCCGCCGGAACCGATGCCGAAATCGACATCTGAACAAAAGTTGGAACGCTGAAGATGTATACCGCGTTCTATGGCCTGCGTGAAATGCCTTTCTCGCTGAGTCCAGACCCGCGCTTCTTGTACCTCGCGGAATCGCACCGCGAGGCGCTCGCCCACCTGCTTTACGGCGTTGAACAGGGCGAGGGCTTCATCGCTGTGACGGGCGAGGTGGGGACCGGAAAGACGACCCTGTGCCGCACCCTGCTGCAGCGCTTGGGTTCCGGGACGGACGTCGCCTTTCTCTTCAATCCCGACCTTTCTCCCGACGACCTGTTGCGCGCGGTCTGCGCGGAATATGGACTCGAGGGCAGGGGGCCCTCGCGTCGCGAGCTGATCGAAGAGATCAATCAGTTTCTCTTGCAGGAAAAACGCGACGGTCGTCGCGTGTTGCTCATCATCGATGAAGCGCAGAATCTCAGTCCCGAAACCCTCGAACAGATTCGCATGCTCTCGAACCTGGAAACCGAGACTTCGAAGTTGATCCAGATCATCCTGATCGGGCAACCGGAACTCGATGCATTGCTCGCCACGCCTTCGCTTCGACAGCTGCGCCAACGCATCAGCGTGCGCTGGCGACTCGAGCCCCTCAGTTCTTCGGGGGCCCACCAATACGTGCGTCATCGTTTGCGGATTGCGGGCGGCGCCGAGCGCGAGATCTTTCGCGAAGGCGCATTGCGTGAGATCTACCGCCGTTCGACGGGGATTCCGCGCGTCATCAACGTCTTGTGCGACCGGGCACTGCTCGCGGGGTACGCCGCCGGGGTAAAAGAGATCGACGGGCGCTTGGTCGCCGAGGCGGCGCGAGAGATTCAAACACAGGTCATTCCGAAGCCGCGCGAGAGTTGGCTTCGGCGCGCGCTTCCGGCTGCCACGGCAACACTTGCGCTGCTTACGCTGGCGGCCGTGGGTGGGTTGGGATGGCAGTTGTACGGAGTTCGCGGCGGCGCAACCGGTGAGGATGTGTCGGCGAGCCCGCCCGGACTTGGCAGCGACGTGCAAGAACCGCTCGCGGCGTCCGTAGCCGCGCCCCAGGTTGCGACCCGAACGCCCATCGAAGAATTCGCGCCGGAAGATCGGGATTCGGCGTTTCGTTTGGATTCGTTCCTCGCCCGCATCGCCGACAGCGATGCGACGGCGGCCGCGACCCAGGCCGTGCTCGTTTCCTGGGACCTTCCGCCAACGGAAGACCCGGTGGATACGTTCCCCGACGCGCTGGCGGAAATCGGTGAGTGGGGGTTGGCCGCGTTCCCGATCGAAGCCGCGGACCTCTCCATGCTCCAAGCGCTGAATCATCCGGTCTGGTTGGAACTCCAACGCCTCGACGGTTCTTCGCGGCTGGTGACCCTGCAGGCCCTGGACGCCGCCAGTGCCACGCTCTGGGTCGAAGGGAACCTGCGCATTTCCCGCGCGGAGCTGGCGAACCGCTGGAACGGCAACGGGTTCGTGATCTGGCGGGAATTCGAAGCCCTTCCGCATATTTTGCGACCGGGTCACGTCGGAGCGGGAGTGGCTTGGTTGCAACAATCGCTGACACAGTTGGGTTACTACGCCGGGCGCTCCTCGGGCCTGTATGACGCTGCAACGGCCGAGGCGGTACGGGCTTTCCAGCGCAGCCATCAACTCGACGTCGACGGTCATGTGGGCCCGCGGACGAAGATGGCGATCTACGCCGAAGTCGAACGCTATAGCGTCCCGCGTCTCGTCCGGCCGCGAGCATTCTCATGAGTACGATCCTGAAGGCCCTGCAACGCCTGGACCGCGACAAGAAGGATGTCCCCAAGACACCGGAGCCGCCCGACGGCTCGAGTTTTGGGGATCTCACGCCCGGTGTGCCGCAGCCGCGCAAGCCGCGTCGAACCGGCATCTGGTTGACGTTGGTTGCGGGGGTCGCGTTGTTGGCCGGGGCCTACTTCTGGAACGGGCAAGCGGGGGACGAGAGTCCCGAACCCAGCGAGGCGGTTCGCGTTGCCGAGGCCCGGGAAGCGGAAGGTGTCGAGCAGACCCGCGTCGCGCCCTCCGAACCGCGTCCGCGGCCGCTACCACCGGAACGCGTGGCACCGCCCACGCGGGGTCGGCCGACCGGACCGGGACGCCAAACCTCGAGAAGCGCTCCGGCGAATCCGCAAGCACAGGATTCGGGAATGCCCACGCCCTCGTCGGACATGGACACCCAGCCCGCGTTACCGCCGAGCCCCGATTCCCAGACGGCGCCCGCCCGGGCCCTGACGCCCGAGGAAGCGCGCGCGCGCTTCGCTCGCCGCGTTGCGGCAAAGCGCGAGGGTCCACTCGAACGCCCCATTGCGCCGCCGCCGCAACGACCGCCTCCCACGGTCGGCGACGACGTGGCGAAAGTTGCGCCTGAGCGGGTTCCGGCCCCACCCGCCGGCGTAGCACCCGAGAAACCGCCTGCGGTGCAAGTGCCCGACCCCACCCACGCCGCGGACGAAACGCCTGCGGTTGCGGGCGGTTCCGTCGCGCAGCCAGCCATTCCAACAGCCGGGGCAGTGCGGGAACCCGTGCAGGAGGCCGCGGCCCGCGTGGCGCCGGAGAAACCGGAGCCCAGACTCGCTCCGCCTCGGCAGGCGAAACCCGCGGTCGCGGAGGCCGAAGCGACAGTGTCGGCCGAAGCGACAGTGTCGGCCACCGTGAAGAATTCCCCGCCGCCCGCCGCCCCCCCGAAACCCGCTCCGAGGCCGGTGAAGAAACGCGATCCATTTCCGAAGGTCCGCGTCACGAAGACGGTCTGGCACCCCAATGCCGAGCGGCGCCTGGCGATGCTGGAAGTTTCGGGGCAACTCGATCCGGTGCAGGTCCGCGAGGGCGACGCGGTGGGGACCGCCAAGGTTGTGAAGATCGAACCGGCGGCGGTCGTGCTACTTCACAACGGAGTCGAAGTTCGTCGACGGATCGGTTCGAAGAAGTAGCGGGAAACACGCGCTGCCGCCGACAGCCGAGATCGAACTAGCGAATCGAAATCGAACCGTTCGAGGTGCGGAGCTTCACCATGCTGCCGCCGCGGCCGAGGGTGCCGTGAATTCGGCCGCTCGATTCGCGCTGAACGTGATCGAGTTCCCGCGCGTTGCGGATCACGCCGTTGTCCACCCGCATGTCGAGTTCCGCGTTGGTGTCTTCGGGAAGCTCCAGGGCGATGCGGCCGTTGCTGGTGCACAACAGAACCCCTTCTTCCCCGAGCGCTTCCAGCGAGGCTTGGATCAAGCCGTTGGACGTCATGGCGTTGAGGGATCCCTTGTGCTGTTTGAGTTCGATCTTGCGGTTGCTCGAGCGCGCGAAGAGTCGGCCGCAGGTGCACGCACAGCAAATCTTTCCGTTCGAAGTCTGCACGTCGACGTCGCCCGTTACATTCTGAACGCTGATCGATCCGTTGCTCGAGCGCGCGCGCACGGAGCCGTGCAGGTTTTCGAGGGCGATGGAGCCGTTGGTGGCGTTGATCTGCACCGAGGTACCGCGGGGCACCCGCAGGTCGAGGTTGGCATGCCCGCGTCGGTTCCAGCGCCGCGGGATCACGACGTCGAGCACCAGCTCGCCTTCCGCTTCGGAACTCTCGACGTGGATGGCTTCGAGGAGTTTCTTGGCGGCCTCGGGCGATTCGGCCCGCGAGCACTTCGAAACCGATACCTCGATATCGTCGCGTTCTTCGCCAAACAACCGTGTGCGCCCGTTGGTGTTGTCGACGCGCACCGTGCGGCCCGCCGGCGCCTTCAGGTTGAACTTCTGATCCCCCTGGGCGCGCTCGCTCCAGGGGATGCCCGCCAACAGGCTGCGCACAAAGTCACCCAGGGTGTGGCGATCCCCGGATTCGAAGAGGGGGCGGTCTCGGTGAAATCGGCCCTTCACGACGCGACCTCCCCCGCAATCGCTGCGCTGTGGTGGAGTAGGCGCTCGAGTAACGCTCCGCCGGGACCGGGCAACGAAAGGGTGGCGAGGGGCGTGAGTTCGCTGGGTTCCGGGTTCACCTCGATCACGCACCCGCCGCGGCGCAGGACATCGATCGGAAACTCGGCGGCGGGGAAAACCGTGGCGGAAGTGCCGGCGACCAGCATGCAATCTGCGCGGGCGACGGTTTCCTGGCAGCACTCCAGGACGTCGCGCGGAATGGGTTCACCGAATTGGACCGTGTCGCCCTTCACAACCCCACCGCACTCCGGGCAATGGGGCGGCAGGTTTTCGGGGTCGACGGCGATGTCTTTGGGGTCGAAGCGCGTGACGCATTCGAGACAGCGGAGCCGACGGAAGTTGCCGTGAATTTCGAGCAATTGGTGGCTGCCCGCCTGACCGTGCAAGTCGTCGACGTTTTGGGTGATCAGCGAAGCCAGCAGGCTGCGGCGTTCGAGTTCTGCGAAGGCGCGATGGCCGGCATTGGGTTTCGCGCTGCCCAGCGTTTCGTGCAGCGCGATCGCCCAGGACTCGGTCGGGGCCAAGCGCTTGCGCCATTCGCCGGCGGGATCCCGCAGGAAGCGCTGGTACCCGTCGAGGGGCGGTTCGCCGTGTTTCGTCCAGAGTCCCCCCTTTCCGCGAAACGGAGGAATCCCGCTTTCCACGGAAAGCCCCGCGCCCGTCAGCCCGACGCAATGCCGCGCCTCGCACAGAAGCTCCGCCGCGCGCCGAATTTCGGCGTCGAGCTCCGGAGTGAGGTTGAATTCGGGGGGGGAATTCATTCGACGGGTGCTCTAGTGAAGCGTTTGATGGTCGTCGTCATCGCGCCGCGGTCGGCTCCGCTCGCGGGTGGTTTCGTCGTTGCGGACCGCCTGAAGCTTTTGACGCATGCGGTAGCGCCGCCAGCGGTACTTGATCTTGTTCATGGAGGGCATGAATCCGCCGATGCCCGAGCCGCGGCGCAACCACAGCCACCCCACCAGGACGCCGCCCAGGTGGCCGACGTGGCTCACGCCTTGGGAGCCGAAGTAGATCTCCATGAAGAACAGCAGGGGAATGAGCCAGATCGCCTTGAAGGCGACCGGGGGGAAGATGAGCATGATGGTGCGGTCGGGCCAGGTGAGCGAGTAGGCGAGCAGCACCGCGTACACCGCGCCGGATGCGCCGACCGTTGGGATCAGAATCGAATTCGCCCCCCATCCCGTTGCCAGGGCGAGGTAGGGGATGCTGACGATCAGAAACCCCGCGCCGAAACCGCACACGAGATAGAAACGCAGGAAGCGCCGCGCGCCCCACGCCATGGCGACCGGCGAGCCGAACATCCACAGCGCGAACATGTTCATCGCGATATGGCCGAGGCCGCCGTGCAAGAACATGTAGGTGAAGGGCTGCCACAGCATGCCGCCTTGCCAAAAGGCGGCGGGCGTGGCGGACGCGTAGGCCATGATGGGGTTGCTGCGCGGGTCGAGTGAGCCAAACAGCAACGTCAGCATGAAGATCGCCGCGTTGACGATCATGATCTGCTTGATGATCGGCGGTGTTACCGGCGGCCCGAATCCGGTTCCACCGAATCCCGCGCCTCCACCACCCTGGTAGCCTCGTCCAGCCAATCGCCTCTCCTCTGGTCTCTCCGACCCCCACAGAGTTGTCGTGGTACGAGTTCTCTTCGGCGGTTTTCGATCGCACGCCGCACCAATAATAGGTGCCGCGTCAGGTCCAAAGGTTGGCGGGACGGGCGCGCATCCCCGCGCAGTCATTCAGCCTAGGGGCCCTAACTGCTAGCGTCAACAGCGTTTTTGGGCGCGAGGCGGTCAATGGCGCGGGCCGTGGCGGTGAAATCGAGTCCGCTCAGGTCGAGAATCGGGCGCTCGATCGCGAGGTTGCGGCAGATCTCCGCCAAACGCCGTCGGCAATCGTCCGGGCTGCCAGCGACGAAGGACTGGGGGAGTTCCCGATCCTCGATGTGACCGTACCAGGGGTTCAAGCGCCGGAATTCCTCGCGTAGGGAGGGGTCTTCCGGGTCTCGGTCCGGGCGGGTGAAGATCCACATCGAACGCGCGATCTCCTCGACCGGGCGGCCCTTCTCCTCACACGCTTTGGCGAGCGTCTCCGTGGCTTTTTCGACGCGTTCTGGCACGGGCGGCAGATTGATGTCCCAAATGTCCGCGTGGGCGGCCACCACTTGCAGCAACTCCGGACCCTGGGCCCCGATCGCAATCGGGATCCGTCCGGCGACGAGGGCCGGGTGGATGCGCGCGCCGTCGAGCGTCACGAAGCGCCCGTTGTGCGTCACGACTTCACCGCGCCACAACCCTCGTACGGCGGTCAAGGTTTCGTCGAGCCACGCGATGCGCTCGCTGGGGGACAAGCGGGGGTACCCGAAACGCCGATCCGCAGGTTGACCGCCCACCGAGATGAAGAAGCGTTGTCGCCCCGGAGCGATCTTTTCCAGGGTTGCGGTCGCCTGGGCGAGTCGCGCGGCATTCCAATGCTCCACCAGACGGATCGAACCGATCCCCATCCGCTCGGTCTGGTGGATCAGCGATGTGGTGGCGGTCCAACCGTCGAGCACCTCGCGTGCGTCATCGCGGCCGAGCATCGAGATGTCGCCGTCCACGTAGAGTGCGTCATAGCCCAGGGCCTCGGCGCGCCGGGCCAGGGTCAGACGCTCGCTCCAACGCAGGGTGTGCCATCCCAATGCCAGAGAGAGCTTCACGCGAGCACTCCGATCCGGCGCGCCGCGTGAAGCAACGCCAGGGCGGACTTGGCGTCGCTGAGTTCGCCGCTCCACACCCAGTCGAGGGCCTGGGCCAGGGGGACGCGAACGACTTCGATGACTTCGTCCGGGTCGCGCCGGGTGGGGACGCTTTCGAGGTCGAAGGCGGCGTAGAGGTGGATGCGTTCGTCCGTGAAGCCGGGAGTCGTCCAGATCGTGGTCAGGTGCTCGATGCGTCCGGCACGCTGCCCCGCCTCTTCTTCGAGTTCCCGGGCCGCGCACACGGCCGGGTCTTCACCGGGCTCGAGTTTTCCGGCCGGAACTTCGAGGATCGTGCCCGCGGTGGCGTGGCGAAACTGGCGCAGCAGAACGACTTCGTCGGGCGATACGAAGGGCACGACCGCACTGGCACCCGGGTGACGCACCATTTCGAGTTCCGCCACGGCGCCGTTGGGGAGTGTGACGCGGTCGAGGTACAGCGCGATGGCCCGCCCCCGGTGCAGGAGTTTCGTCGTCATGGGCGACTCACGGGAAGGGGCACTCGGGAGCAACGGGACAGGTTTCACACTGGGGCTTGCGCGCGCTGCAGCAAACCCGACCGTGGTGGATCACCCGGTGTGAGTAATGGGTCCACTCTTTCCTGGGGATCAGCTCCATCAAGTCGCGTTCGATCTTGACCGGGTCCTCGTGGCGCGTGAGGCCGAGTCGCTGGTTGATGCGCTTCATGTGGGTGTCGACGGTCAGGCCTGGAACCCCGAACGCGTTTCCCAGCACGACGTTGGCGGTCTTGCGCGCGACGCCGCGCAGGGTGATGAGCTCTTCGAGCGTTTCCGGAACCCGACCTCCGAAGCGCTCGACGATGTCCGTTGCCGCGCGGATCAGCGATTTCGTCTTCTGGCGGTAGAAACCCGTCTGTTTGATCCGCGTTTCGACCTCTTCCGGGTTCGCGTTGGCGAGCGCGTTGGCGTTGGGGAAGCGCTCGAACAGGTCCGGGGTCACCTCGTTGACCTTCTTGTCCGTGCATTGGGCGGAAAGAATGGTGGCCATGAGGAGTTCGAAGGCGTTCTCGTGGTGGAGTGCGCAGTCCGCGTCGGGATACGCGCGCTCCAGCCGGCGCGCGATCTTGCGCGCTCGCTTTTTTCGGGCTTCTGTGTTTTCCCGGGCCACATCCTCAGGATAGCGAGCCGGTCCGTCCGAGGGGATTTGCGCTGTGCGGGTCCGGCGCCGACACTGCCGCAATGCGTTGGCAAGAAGAGCGCGCGGTTCCGATTCCCCTGGCGGACTCCGACGGGGGAGAGCGCGCCCTCGAAGGTTTGTTCGTACCGCCGCGCGGCGATGACCCGCGGGCCGCCGTGATTGCGCCCCCCCATCCGATGATGGGTGGAAGTATGGATTCTCCGGTGGTGAGCGAAGTCTCCCATGCCTGCAGTGAACTCGGCATGGCATCCCTGCGCTTCAATTGGCGCGGTGTCGGGGGTAGTCGCGGCGAACCGACCGGCGATTTCGACGCCGCGGCGGACGATTATCGCGCGGCGCTGCGCCAGCTCGCGGAAACCGCCGAGGGGGCGCTCGTCGCGTGCGGTTATTCCTTCGGTGCGGCAGCGGCGCTCCGCGTGGCGGCCGAGGAAGCGCGCGTGACGGATCTGGTTCTCGTGGCGCCCCCGGTTGCGCTGATCGATCGCCAAGTGCTGGGCGAATTCGCGGGTGGCATCGTGATCGTGGCGGGAGAACACGATCGCTACGCCCCGCCGGCTGCGATCTCCGAAGCGGTGACGGACCTCGAGCGAGTCGAGGTGCACGCGATTCCCAAAGCCGATCACTTCTTCGCGATGGGACTCGCGGATGTGGGCAAGATCGTCGGGAACTATCTGGTGCGAATGCGCTCTACGCTGGGCTGACGGGCAGCAGAATTCGAAAGATGCTGCCTCCGCCCGCGCGATCCGTCAGCTGGATCGTGCCTTCGGATTCCTCGATGATGCGACGGGAAATGGTCAGGCCGAGGCCGCCGGGTCGCTGATCCTTGGTGGAATAGAAGCGTTCGAAGACTTGCGCCCGGAGCGCCTGGGGAACGCCGGGTCCCTGATCTTCCACCAACACCTCGACCCCGCGCGCGACATGCTGGGCGCGAATGCGAACCGTTCCGCCGCCCGGTGTTACCTCGATGGCATTCATGGTCAGGTTGAGGACGACCTGGCGCAAACCGTCTTCGGAGATCGTGACCCCCGGAAGCCCGTCGGGAACGTCGAACTCGAGCTGGAGCGAACGCTCGGCGGCGCGATGTTCGAGTAGCAACGAAACCGAACGCAGGGCGGCGTCGACCGCCGTGCGGGTGCCCTGCGGAGCGCGTGAGGCGGGACGCGCGTGGGCGAGTAGCGCATTGAGGAGCCGCTCGATGCGCTCGACCTCATCGCCGACGACGTCGAGAAAGCGCGTGCGGAATTCGGGATCGTCCAACCGTTCGGGCAACAGTTGAAGGAACGTCTTCATGGAGACCAACGGGTTGCGGACTTCGTGAACGATTTCCGCCGCCAAGTCGCCCAGGCTGGCCAGTTGGTCGAGGCGGCGCAATTCCTGATCGGGAATCGGCTCCGGGGACGCTTCCGGCGGGCGTTTTTCGCGTCCGCGGCGTTTCGGACGTACGACGGGCCGCGGGAGATTCGATTGCGGGGTGCGTTCGCTCACCTGGCTGTTGCTACCGTTCCGAACCCAAGCCTGTCAACGGAGGTCCGCAATCCGGTGTCGTCGAAGCTGCGCGCCATACTTTTCGACCTCGATGGTGTTCTGGTCGATTCACGCGTTCCGATTACGCGCTGCCTCAACCATGGTCTCGAGGCCAATGGTCTGCGCCCAGAGCCCCCCGAGTCTCTCTATCGGTATATCGGCCCACCGCTCGCCGATGCTTACACGGTGATTCTCCAGGCCCAGGGAGCTCCCCAGGAGCTCGTAGGGGCCTGCGTGGCCGCCTATCGGGAGCGATATCGCACCGCATCCCTCGAGGAAACCGAACTGGTTCCGGGTATGGCGGCGGTGGTCGCCGGCCTGGCCCAACGCATGCCCGTGGCGGTGGCGACTTCCAAACCGACGGATTTCGCGATCCCGATTCTGGAGACCCTGGGCCTGGCGACGCATTTTCGCGCGGTGGTGGGGCCCTGCGTCGAAGCGCGCTCGGAGCCCAAGTCGGAAACCGTCGCTCGCGCGCTCGAGGCGTTGGGGGATTGCGGTTCCCGTCCCGCCCAGGTCGCCATGGTGGGCGACCGGCATCACGACGTGGATGCCGGACGGGCTCACGGACTCTTGACCGTGGGAGTCGCTTGGGGGATCGGGAGCGAGGCGGAGCTTCGCGAAGCGGGTGCGGACCACTTCGTGACCCAGCCCGACGATCTCACGAAACTGTTCGCCTAGAAGGAATCGAGTCGAAGCAAACGGTCGCTTTCGGAAGCCGCCATGGCTTGATCCGCTGTTTCCGTGGGTTCCGTGCCTTCGAGAAAGGCTTGGAAGTAGGTGCCGCGGCTCGTGGCATCGGCGAGCAATCCCGACGTGCGATCAATGCGGGCGAATACCACGCCTTCGGGAACCGGGAAGTCGCGCGCCGAGCGGTGGGCGAGGGCGTCCGCCATGAATTGGGTCCAAATCGGCAAGGCCGCGCGCCCGCCGGTTTCGCCGAGGCCGAGCACGCGCTTTTCGTCGTACCCCACCCACACGCCCGTCGCGACGTCGGGCGAGAAACCGATGAACCAGGCATCACCGCCTTCATTCGTGGTGCCCGTCTTGCCGCCCACGGGCTTGCGCAGCGCTTGGGCTTTGCGTCCCGTTCCGCGCGGGTCCTCGACCACCGCGCGCAACAAGTCCGTGGCGAGATACGCGTGGGCGGGAGAAACGACGCGCTTCTCGTCGGCAATCAGGTCGCCGAAAACTTCTCCCGCCAAATCGGGTCCGCGGGCGTCGGTTCGTTTTGTGTCGTTCGGAAACCGGAAGGGATTGGCGGAGCCGAGCGCAATGTTCTCGAGCAGCACGTTTCCGTCGCGATCCGTGACGCGACGGATGAAATGCGGAACCACCGCGCGTCCACCCGCGGGAAAGACCGCGTAGGCGCGCGTGATCTCGAGCAGGTTCACACTGTTGGCGCCCAGTGCGATGGAGAGATTGCGTTCCATGGGGGATTCGATGCCCAACCGCCTCACGTAATCCAAGACATGGCGGATTCCCACATCGCGGACGAGATGAATGGTTGCGTTGTTGATCGAACGCGCGAGCGCCTCGCGCAGGGTGATCTTTCCCAGGAAGCGGCGACCATAATTTTCCGGGCGCCACACGAACCCCGAGTCCGGGTCTTCGTAGACGACGGGCCGATCCACGAGAATCGACGCGGGGGTGTATTCCTTCTCGAGGGCCGCCGCATAGAGGAGCGGTTTGATGCCCGACCCGGGTTGGCGTTGGGCCTGGGTGGCGCGATTGAATTCGCTGCGCCGGAATTCGTAGCCGCCCACCAGGGCCAAGACGTCTCCGCTGGCGACTTCGATCGATACCAAGGAGCCCTGAACTTCGGGTTCTTGATGAAGTGTGAGTTGCAGATTGTCGCGCCAGGGGATCTCGACGGGGTTCTCGGATTTGATTTCGGGCCAAGTGGCCTTGAAGCGCGCCACGTCACCCACGGCGAAAATCGTTTCGATGTTGCGGACGGATCGGGGGCGCGAACTCGGGTCGGGTGTGCGGGCCCAGGACACGCTCTCGAGGGGAATCCAGGCCTGGGCGTCGGGCGCGATGGCGATTCGCGCTCGGTCGCCCTGGCTGTCGACTTCGACCACGACACCGTGTAGAACCCGATCCGGCGACGGCGGGCCCGCTCGCTCCGCTTCGTCGGACAGCAGCTTGTTCTCTTCGGCGACGCGCACTTTCTCTTCGTCGAGGGCGAGGGGATCCGCGCGACGCACGGGACCCCGGTAGCCTTGGCGTCGGTCGAGTTCGCGCAGTCCCTGCTTGATCTCGCGCACGGCTGCGCGTTGGAGATCCATGTCCAAGGTGGTCTCGATCACGAGACCGCCGCCCAACACGGTGTCACCCCCCAGCGCGTCGTAGAGGGCCCGGCGAACTTCTTCGTTGAAATAGCCCGCGTCGTCGTAGTTGGCGTATTCCGCCGGTTCCGCGAGCACGGGAATTTCTTCGAGGGAGGCCTCGTACGTCTCGGTGTCGATGAACTCTTCTTCGTGCATGCGCCGCAACACGTACTTGCGTCGGGCCTCGGCGGCGCTGGGATTGGAAATGGGGGAATAGGCCGAAGGGCGTTGCGGCAGACCTGCCAACATCGCGGATTCGGAAATCGATATGTCTTCCACTTCCTTTCCGAAATAGCGCCGGGATGCTTCGCCGATCCCCCAGGCGCCGTGTCCGAAGTAGATCTGGTTCAAGTAGAGATAGAGGATCTCTTGCTTGGAAAATTGTTGCTCGATGCGACGGGCGAGAATCAACTCCTTGATCTTGCGCTGAATCTTGCGCTCGGGTGTCAGCAGGAGTCCCTTGACCATCTGTTGCGTGATGGTGCTACCGCCTTGTTTGATTTCCCCGCCGGCCAGTAGGTTCACCCAGGCCGCCCGAAGGATGGAGACGTAATCGATTCCGCTGTGCTCGAAGAAGCCGCCGTCCTCCCCCGCCACGAAGGCCAGGGCGGTGGTTTCGGGGATCTGTTCGAGGGTTTTCAGGCGCCTTCGCTCGGCGGAGAATTCGCCCACGGGCACACCGTTTCGGTCGAGGACCTGCGAGGTGATGGGCGGGCGGTAATCTTCGACGCTGCGAAGGTCCGGCAAGTCGCGAAGCAGGGTGAGGTAGACTGCTGCCCAGGCTGCGACAACGCCCGCGGCCCCAAGGGCTGCGAGGGCGAGCAGGATGCGAAATGCTCGTCGGCGCTTCGATTTCATGGTGCCTCGGGGAGTCGCGGTCACCGTAGCCGAGCAGCGCTCCCCTGCGCTACCGAATCGGGACACCCCGGGAGATCCTTGAATGGCCCGCAAACTCAGCATGGCGTTCGTGATGGACCCGATCGAATCCATCCAGATCGACGCCGACACCACCTTCGTGCTGATGCTCGAAGCCCAGCAGCGGGGCCATCGGGTTCTGTACTGCCAACCCGGCGACCTGGGCGTCGACGCCGGGGCGCCCGTGGGGCGCCTCCAGGAGGTACGGGTCCAGCGCAAGGCCGGAAACTACGCGGATCTCGGTCCGCTCCAGACCGTCGCCCTCGACGAGCTGGATGTGATCTTCCAACGCAAGGACCCGCCCGTCGACGAGGCCTACGTGGTGGCGACCCAGATTCTCGGCTTGTGCCGGCGGGCTCGGGTGCTCAATCGCCCAGCGGGCATTCTGACCGCGAACGAGAAGCTCTACGCCCTGCTGTTTCCCGAGCTGATGCCCGAAACGCGCGTCACTCGCAGCATTCCCGAGCTGCTGGATTTCCTCGAGAAAATGGGCGGGGAGATGATCGTGAAGCCCCTCGATGGCAAAGGGGGCGAGGGCATCTTCCACATCACCCGCGGCGATCGGAATCTGTCGTCGATCCTCGAGCAGGCGACCCGCTTCGGCGAGCGCTGGACCCTGGCGCAGCGTTATTTGCCGGCCGTTCGAGAGGGGGACAAGCGGATTCTGCTCGTCGACGGTGAGCCCATCGGAGCCCTCTACCGGGTGCCGGCGCCCAAGGAAACCCGCGCCAATCTGCACGTGGGCGGCCAACCGAAACGCGCTTCGATCGACGAGGTGGACCGGCAGATCATCGCCCGCATCGCTCCATCCCTGCGAGAAGACGGGCTTTTCTTCGTCGGTATCGACGTGATCGGGGGCAAGCTCACGGAGGTCAACGTCACCTCTCCGACGGGCGTGCAGGAGATCAATACCCTCGAGAATCGCTGTCTCGAGGCCGAAATCCTGGACCGCGTCGAGGGCCTCGTCGGCGGCAATTCGGGGTAGGACGTCGCGCTGCGCACTCTGTCCCATCATTTGACTACGGCTGTTGTTCTTGACACCGACGGAAAAACCGAGATCTTAAACTCTGTTCTCGTCGGGGACCGACCCTCCTTCCGACGGTGACGACTCCTCCTCGAAGCGCGTGCTGCGGCGACGGTGTGACCGCGCCGCGGGCGCGTGGGCAATCCAGCATTGGAAACAAGGAGGTCATTTATGGCCACGAAAGTCGAAAGAACTGGTGTAAAGCGCGAAAAGGGATGGCTCTACTACCTCGATAAAAAGGGGCACGTGAGTCGCACACGCATGGCACGCGGCGGAGGCAAGCCCGCACGTGGCAAGCCGCAGGTCGTCGCCAAGGCAGGTGTCAAGCGCGAAGACGGGTTCCTGTATTTCATCGATCGCGACGGTGATATCGCCAAGGCGAAGATGAAGCGCGCCGGAACCCGCAAGCGCAAGACAGCCGCTCGCAAGAAGCCTGCGCGCCGTCCGACGGCTCGCAAGAAGACAGCTCGGAAGAAGACGACCGCTCGCAAGAAGACGACGCGTCGCAAGACGGCCAGCAAGAAGACAGCCCGGCGCCCGGCGCGCAAGACCGCGCGCAAGAAGACGGCTCGCCGTCGCTGATCGAGTCGGTGGGCCATGGGTTTGCCATTGGCAAGACCTTGGCCGCCCTACGGGTGCGGTACTCGGGGCGCTGCACAGCAGTTGCCGATCGGGTGCGCGCGTAAGACCGTGTAGCCCAGTCCGGCGGCGGTGAAGCCGCCGCCGGACGCGCACAGGTAACCGAGCGTTGCCGGGGGGGCACCCACTGGTATGCTGGGTAAACCGATGGGCGACTCCACCGACCGAGACCGCGCCATCCAAGGCGCGCGACCCGAAGCGGGCAGCAAACGCTACGGGATTCTGATCGTCGATGACGAAGAGGCGATTCTTGAATCGCTGCGTCTGACGCTCAGTGGCGACTATCGCGTCCTGACCGCGCCCACGGGGAAAGAGGCGCTCGAAATCCTCGAGCGCGAACCCGTTGCCCTCGTCATCGCCGACCAGGTGATGCCGGGAATGTCGGGCGTCGAATTTCTCGAGAAGGTGATCGAACTCGATCCGCGCATCATGCGCCTGATGCTCACGGGCTACGCGGATCTGTCTTCCATCGTGCGCGCCATCAACGAAGGGCGCATCTACCGCTATATCGCCAAGCCCTGGGAACCCGATGACCTGCGCCAGAACGTGAAGCGCGCTCTCGAAGCCTATGAACTCGCCGGTGAAAACGTGCAGCTGGCTTCGGCCCTGGCGGATGCCAACGAACGTCTGCGCAAGGAAAACGTGTATCTGCGGCGACAGATCGAGGGACGCTACGCCTTCGATCAGATCCTGGGTTCGAGTCCCGCCATGAATCGCGTCTTCGACGTGTTGGAGAAAGTCGCGCAAACCGACGCCACGGTGTTGTTGTCGGGTGAGACGGGAACCGGCAAAGATCTCGTGGCGCGGGCGGTTCACTATTCCGGAACGCGCAAGGATCGGCCCTTCGTGGCCCAGAATTGCGGCGCGCTCCCGGAAACCCTGCTCGAAAGCGAGCTCTTCGGACACAAGCGCGGGGCCTTCACCGGCGCCCACGCGGACAAGCTGGGGTTGTTCGAGGTCGCGAACGGCGGGACGATCTTCCTCGACGAGATCGGCGAAACCGAACCCGGCATGCAAGTGCGCTTGTTGCGCGTGCTGCAGGATGGTGAGATTCGTCCCCTGGGTGCTGCGGAAACCCGCAAGGTCGATGTGCGGATCATCGCCGCCACCAATCGCGATCTGCGCAAAGACGTCAAAGAAGGGCGCTTCCGCGAAGATCTCTTCTACCGCTTGCGCGTGGTGGAGATCACGCTGCCGCCGTTGCGCGAACGCCAAATCGATATTCCCGTGTTGGCGCATCACTTTTTGGATCGATTCAATAAGAAGATGGGAAAGGATCTGCGCGGCTTTACCAACGGGGCCATGGAACGCTTGATGGCCAATCACTGGGCGGGCAACGTGCGCGAACTCGAAAACGAAATCGAGCGCACCATCGTGTTGTCCGGCGACGCGCAAACCATCAGCGTCGAAATGTTGTCGGAAGATATCCGCGGCGAAGGACCGAGCGGCGCCATCGCACCCGCATGGGCACCGGATGATCCGGACCTGAACCGCGCCGTCGACGCCCTGAAGAGCCACATGATCCTCGCCGCCATCGAAGAAGCCGGCAGCAAGAGCCAAGCCGCCACGCGCTTGGGCATCCCCCGCCAATCCCTGCAGAAGATGATGAAGCGCCTGGGGCTGACGGACTCCGAAACCTAGAGATCTTTCCAGTGACGCAGCCACGCCCAGGCGGTCGACACGATGGTGTCGAGGTCGGAGTGCTGCGGCTCCCAACCGAATTCTCGCCGAAAGCGCGTCGAGTCCGCGACGAGCACCGGGGGATCGCCCGGACGTCGCGGATGCTTGGCGACCGGAAGGCGTTCACCGATCGTCCGTTCGACCGCCGCCAGTACTTCGTAGATCGATCGCCCGGTGCCCGTGCCCAGGTTGTAGGCGCCACCCGGACCGTCTTCCAGTAGCGCTTCGATGGCGCGCACGTGGGCATCGGCCAGGTCGGTGACGTGGATGTAATCGCGCACACAGGTGCCGTCGTCCGTGGGGTAGTCGGTGCCGTAGAGCTGGAGTTCCGGGCGAAGCCCCGCGGCGGTTTCCAACGCCACGGGGATCAGGTGGGTTTCCGGGTCGTGGCATTCGCCGAGATCCCCTTCCGGGTCGGCCCCGCAGGCGTTGAAGTAACGCAGGGCCGTGGTCCGCATCCCGTGGGCGTGCTCGACGTCTACGAGGTAGCGCTCGATCATCGCCTTCGACGCGCCGTAGGGGTTGATGGGTGCGGTCGGGGTGTCTTCGGAGATCGGTTGGATTTCGGGGTGCCCGTAGACGGCGGCGGTCGAGGAAAGCACGAAGGCCCGCACGCCGTGGTTCACCGCCGCGTCCGCCAGGCTCGCCGCAGCAAAGACGTTGTTTGCGTAGTAGGCGCGCGGGTCCGCGACGGAATCGGCGACGGAAATCAACGCGGCAAAGTGCAGGATTCCGTCGAAGGGTCCGAAGTTGTCGAGCAGGGTTTCGATCGCCTCGCGGTCGCCGACGTTGCGTCGCACGAGGGGAGCGCCCTGGACCGCGGCTTCGCGGCCGGACCGCAGGTCGTCGACCACCACGGCGGTGTGCCCGGCGCGAATCAACGCGCGCAAACAATGGCTTCCGATGTAGCCAGCGCCGCCAGAAACGAGAAGGTGAGCCAAGGGAATGGTATTCTGACGCACAGTGGAGATCTTTCACACCGCACGCATCGAATCCCGCATCGGCGACATGAGAATCGCGTCTACGTCCGCGGGGTTGGCCTACCTCGAGCTGCCTTTTGCCGCGGGGCGCGGGCTCGAGGGCTGGCTGCGGCGCCATGCGCCGGACGCGAAACTGGTCGAGGGGTATGCGCCGAATCGTCCCGCCATCGCGCAAATCGTGGAATTCGTCGAAGGAAAACGCAAAAAGTTCGAGCTCGATCTGGATCTACGTGGAACCGCGTTTGAGCTGTGCGTCTACGAATACCTGCTGGCGATTCCATACGGGGAGACCCGGTCCTACGAGGATGTGGCCCGAACCATCGGGCGCCCCAAGGCGGTTCGGGCGGTGGGGACCGCGAACGGTTCCAATCCCATTGCGTTGGTGGTGCCTTGTCATCGCATCATCAACAAGAGTGGGAAGCTTGGGGGGTATGGCGGGGGGCTTACGCTCAAGCGCCAGCTTCTGGCGATGGAGCGCGAGCATTCATCCGGCGACCGCCTCCTCTAACGCGTTACCTGGGAGCAAGCCCGCGCGGGGGCGCGAGCATTCATCCGGCGACCGCCTCCTCTAACGCGTTACCTGGGAGCAAGCCCGCGCGAGAGCGCGAGCATTCGTCGGGCGACCACCTCCTCTAACGCGGTTCAATTCTCAAGAAGTCTCAAATCGCAGGAAGTGGCTCGAGGAGCTGTGCGCGCGGGTGGGGCGGCGGGACGCTGCCCTGCGTTCATGGCTCGGCCGCGTTGGGCGCGGAGGGGGGCGGGGACGTTTTGGGAATGCGTGGGGGGAGGCGGCCTGCGCTTTACTTCACTTCGGGCAGCGTCCCGCCGCCCCACCCGCGGGTTTTCGAGTGCTGCGAGATTTCATGGGTATTCCTGGGTTTCGGTTTGTAAGTGAATCGTGAGTTTTCTGGGAGGAATTCGTTGACGGGGTGTTGGGGGGGTGGGTAGGGTTCGAATTCCTTAACTGTGGGGAAGCGGATACATGTGGTTCTCGAGTGCTGGGTCGTGGGTTGGATTGGTTGTTGCGGTGGTGGTTTTGGGATTGGGGGCGCCTTCGGCGTCGGGGTTGAGTTCGGCGGATGCGGCTTGCGTCAAGCGGATGAATGCGGCGCTGGCCAAGGTCGCGAAGGCCCAGAGCAAAGAGAATTCGCGCTGCGTCAAATTTGCCGGGAAGGGCACCGAGGCGGCTCCCCAGGCTTGTTTGACGCTGGACGCCAAGCAGCGAGTGGCGCGCGCGGAAGCGCGGACCTTCGTCGTGGAAGGCAAAGCCTGCGCGGCGGCGCCGGAATTCGGGACTGCGGATGCGGCGGCGGTCAATGCCGCGGCGAAAACGGCGGCACTCGGTGCGGTCGAGGCGCTGTTTGGCGGCGATCTCGATGCGGTGCTCGAAACCGCGAGCGGAAACCCGGCCACTTCCGGTGCACAGCAAGCCGGCTTCCGAAACCTCGACCGCGTGATCAACACCGGGATCAACGAGTACCGCGCTTGCGTTCGAAAGGGTCTCGCGAAGGGCACGATCGTCGTCGCTGGAGATCTGGTGGGCTGCTTGGACCTGCTGAAGGATCCCGCCAGTCGAACCGGCCGGCGTTTCGTTTCCTATGTGGACGAAGTTCAGAGTTGGGACGCGGGCATCGATACGCTGACGGCTTTCCCGGGTACGTGTGCGGGAGAGGATCCGGCGGCCCCGTGTTGGAACGCACTTCCCTATTGCGAACTCTGCAAAGCGGCGCGCGATGCCACTTTGTTTTCCGGCGATTGCGAGTTGTACGACGACGGCGTTGCCAACGACAGTTGCGGTGGGGGGACACCTCCGGTGGGCGTGTGTGGCAACGGAATCGTCGAAACGGGCGAAGCCTGCGACGGCGGAGATTTCTGTAGCCCGGGTTGTACCCTCGAAGTCGATACGTCGAGCGCCTGCTGCCTGTTGCCGGGTGGGGGCGTGGGCCCCGATTCGTGTGTCGGCGATTTTCCGTTCGGCTCCGCGTGCTTCAGTGTCGGGGGGGCCAAGTTCATCGGCGCGACGTGCGTCACGACGCCGGATCCGTGTCCGTCGCCGGGTACCTGTCCGGGCACGTGCGACATGGGCGAGACGTATCCCGAAACCAGCTTCTGTTGTTCGGGAGCCGTTTCGTGTTTCGACGACACCGCGTCGAACTTCGCGGAGCTTTCGTCCCTGGCGTTCTTCTGCGCCATCGATACCGGTGGCTCGGGCAGCTTGATCAACGGAACCTGCGGCGGGGCGGGGCTCTGCATCCCGGCCGAGTAGGCTAGATGGCTTCGAGGGCCTGCTCGATGTCGGCGATCAGGTCGGCGGCTTCTTCGATGCCCGTCGAGTAGCGGACCAGGGAATCGGAAATCCCCAAGGCCGCGCGTTCTTCCGGGGTGCGGTCCCAGAAGGACATGAGGGCGGGCATTTCGATCAAGGCCTCGACGCCGCCCAGGCTCGGTGCGAGGTAGGGGATCTTACAGCCGTCGACGAAGCGCACCGCGCCGTCGAAATCGGTTTCGAGCTCGAACGTCACGACGCCGCCGTAGCCGTCCATGATGCGTTTCGCCGTGGTGTGATCCGGGTGGCTTTCGAGACCCGGATAGTAGACGCGCCGCACCTTGGGGTGTTGTTCGAGCCATGTCGCCAGGGCGAGCCCGTTGGCGTTGTGCTTCTCCATGCGGATGCCGAGGGTCTTCATGCCGCGCAGCAACAAGTAGGCGGTGTTGGCGTCGGTGACGCCGCCCAACACGCCGACGGCGTCGCGAATCGGTTGAATGGCTTCGGCGGAACCCGCGGCGACGCCCGCCAGGAGATCGTTGTGTCCGCCCAGGTATTTCGTTGCGCTGTGGATCACGAGATCCGCACCGTCTTCGAGCGGGCGATGGTTGATGGGCGACGCGAAGGTGCCGTCGATGATCACCTTCACGCCCCTGGCGTGACACACCTCGACGGTTTCGGCGACGTCGATGACGCGCAGATACGGGTTGGTGGGTGACTCCGTGAAGAACAGCGCGGTGTTGTCGCGGATCGCGTCGGCGACTTTCTTGGTATCTGCGGGTTCTACGATCGTGGTCTCCACGCCGAGCTTCACCAGATACTCGTCGATGAATTGACGTGTGCGGCGATAGCAGTCGCTGGTCACGATCAGGTGGCCGTCTTTCGGGAGCAGCGCGAAGAAGATCGTGGTGGCGGCGCACATGCCCGAAGCGAACAACACGCTGGCTTCGGCGCCTTCGAGCGCACAGACTTTGCGCTCGACCGCGCGCCAGGTCGGGTTGCCATAGCGGCCGTATTCGTCGCGGGTGGTGCGGCCTTCCTGGAAGGCGCGCAGCTCGGCCGAGTTCTTGAACCAGAATGTCGAGGTCTGGTGGATCGGGGTGGTGACCGCATCGCTCTCGTGATGCTCGCGCTCGCCCGCATGCACGGCGCGCGTGGAGTGCCCCCCCGGTTTTTCCGGGTCTCCGCTCATCGTTCGAACTCTCAGGCTTGGCACTTAGCAGGTGTGGTGGGGCTCAATCGAGACCCCGGGGCTGCAAGCGCCGGAAATCCCCCTGGACGCAATAGCCAGAAGTCGAAATAGGGTAGGGAGGGGGCCCGGAGCAGTCAACGGGGCCCCCTTTACGGCCCCTCCCGCGCCGTCGTAAGGTGGCGCCATGGAAAAAGAGCTGTCCCGACTCGACGCAACGGCCTGCGCGGACCTCGTCCGGCGCGGTGAGGTGAAACCGCTCGAGCTCGTCGAAGCCGCCATCGCGCGGATCGAGGAGATCAACCCGAAGCTGAATGCGGTCATTACGCCGCTGTTCGAGAAAGCGTGCGCGGCCGCGCAATCGCCCGGTCTGCCCGATGGACCCCTGCGAGGCGTTCCCTTTCTCTTGAAAGACCTCGGCGTGCAGACCCAGGGCGATCCCTTCCACGCGGGGATGAAGTTTCTCAAGGACAACCATCACGTGTCGGACCACGACACGTTTCTGGCTGCAAAGTTTCGCGAAGCGGGACTCATCGTTCTCGGGAAAACCAATACGCCCGAACTCGGTCCCATCACCACCACCGAACCCATCGCCTACGGACCGACCCGCAATCCCTGGGACACGACGCGCAGCCCGGCGGGATCGAGCGGCGGGTCCGCCGCCGCCGTGGCGTCGCGCATGGTCCCCATGGCCCACGCGAACGACGGCGGTGGCTCGATTCGCATGCCCGCCAGTGCCTGTGGTCTGGTGGGACTCAAACCTTCCCGCGGTCGCGTCAGCCAGGGACCGGATCACGGAGAGATCTGGTCGGGATGTGTGGCGGATCTCGCGGTGAGCATCTCGGTGCGCGATACCGCGGCGGTCTTGGATGCGGTGCACGGACCTTGTGTCGGCGACCCCTACTTCGCGCCGCTGCCCGCGCGTCCGTACGTGGAAGAAGTCGGCGCGGAGCCCGGCAACCTTCGCATCGGTGTCCTCCACGGCGCGTTGAACCCGAGACTCCCCACGCATCCCGATTGCAAAGCCGCCGCGGCCGCGGCCGCGAAATTGCTCGAAGGGCTCGGCCACCGCGTGGAGGAGTCCTGGCCCGAATGCATGGGCGAAGAAGAATTTTCCTTCCGCTTCGGCTCCCTCACGTTCGTCGGAACGGCGGCCGACCTCGACTACTGGGGGGCCGTGGTCGGAAAGACCATCGGCCCCGACGACGTCGAGCCCTATACCTGGGACCTGGCAGAGCGCGGTCGCGCCATCACGGCCTCGGAATACATCCAGAACGTCGACTGGCTCCACGCCTACAATCGGCGCTTGGCGGCCTGGTGGGAGGGCGGCTTCGATCTCCTGCTGACCCCCACCTTCATCGACCCCCCGACTCCGCTCGGTGCCTTCGAGCCCACGCAAGAAGAACCCCTGCGCGGCATGTTGCAAGCCCTGCGCTGCGCCCACTTGCCTTCGTTCTTCAACATGTCGGGTCAGCCCGCGATCTCCCTGCCCCTGCATTGGACCGAAGGCGGACTTCCCATCGGCGTGCAACTCGTCGCCGCCTACGGGCGCGAAGATCTCTTGATCCGCGTCGCCGCACAACTCGAAGCGGCAGCGCCCTGGGCGGACAAACTTCCGCCGGTTTGCGCCTAGGAGAATCCGGCATGTCGAACGACCGCAGTCTCGCCACGCTCGACGCCACGGCCCAGGCCGACTTGGTGCGCCGCGGCGAAGTCAAACCCCTCGAACTCGTCGATGCCGCGATCGAGCGGATCGAAGAACTCAATCCGCGGCTCAACGCCGTCATTGCGCCGCTCTTCGACAAGGCGCGCGCGCTTGCGACGGGTTCGCAGCTCGGGGATGGGCCTTTTCGCGGAGTTCCATTTCTGTTGAAGGACATGGGCTCGCCGTCGGCGGGGGATCCGTTCCACTGCGGCATGCAGGTCTTGAAGGATGCCGCTTGGGTGGCGGAGCGCGACAACGTCCTCGCATCGCGTTTTCGCGCCGCGGGTCTGGTGTTTCTCGGCAAAACCAACACACCGGAGCTGGGCGTCAGCACGACCACCGAGCCCGCTGCCTACGGGCCGACCCACAATCCGTGGAAGCTCGGCTATTCACCCGGCGGGTCGAGCGGCGGCGCCGCGGCGGCGGTTGCGTCGGGTATGGTGCCGATCGCGCATGCGACGGACGGAGGCGGCTCGATCCGGGTTCCCGCAGCGCACTGCGGTTTGTTCGGTTTGAAACCCTCGCGCGGAAGAATCTCCATGGGGCCGGACATCGGTCAGCGTTGGGGCGGTTTGTCCAACGAATTCGTCGTGAGCCGCTCCGTGCGCGACAGCGCGTCCATGCTCGACGCCGTTCACGGCCCCGCCCCGGGCGACCCCTACTTCGCGCCGCTGCCCGCGGCACCGTTTGCAAACGCGTTGGCGGAACCGCCCGGACGTTTGCGAATCGGAATCCTGACGCGCGCACGCGACGGAGTCCCGGTTCACGCGGACTGCGTGGCCGCCGCCGAGGCCGCCGCGCGCAAACTCGAAGCACTCGGCCACGACGTGGAGGAGAACCATCCGGATGCGCTGTTCGACGCGGAGGCCCTCGCCGCCTTCTCGCGCGTGATCGCCGCTTCGGTGGGAGCGTCCCTCGACGCTTGGTCTGCGAAGCTCGGACGCCCCATCGCGGAAGAAGACGTCGAACCCGCCACCTGGGGAATCGTCGAGCGACTCGGCCGCATCCCCGCCCACGAATATTTGAAAGCCCTGGACCTCGTCCACGAGTTCGGACGCGAGATGGCGGCCTGGTGGGAAGGAGGATTCGACCTTCTCCTCACCCCGACCGCGGCGGAACCGCCGCCGCCCCACGGCGAGTTCAGTGCCACGCCGGAGCAACCCCTGCGCGGCCTCGCGCGCTCGATCCCGTTCTCCGCCTTCACCATGCCCTACAACGCCACGGGCCAACCCGCCGCATCGCTACCGCTCTACTGGAACGACGCCGAACTCCCCATCGGCGTGCAACTCGTCGCCGCCTATGCGCGCGAAGATCTGTTGCTGCGCGTTGGCGCTCAATTGGAAAGAGCGCACCCCTGGGCGGACCGCCTTCCGCAGGTTTTTGCGAACTCCGGTTGAACCCACCAGGCCTCGAATGAGCGGGGAGGCGCCGTCCTTGCCAGCTAGTTGGGTTCGGACGGCAAGCAGCCTAGGTTGCGTTGAACGCGACAGTCCCGTTCGTTGCGTCGCATCACCGGTTCGTCGTTCTGCCAATCGGCACGAATGCAAGCACGGCGGCCATCGCGGGTGGTGACGTCGAACTGAGCACAGAACTGTTCTTGATTACAACCATCGGAATCGACAATGTGGCTGCCGTCTCTGCTGAATCGTTTGGAATCCGCGCAGCGGTCGGCGCCGTTCAACACTCTGTCGTGGTCTGCGTCGCGAGAACAGTAAAACGGGTCCCCCGGAAAGGGCCGCACGCATTCCTTGTCGAGCGCATCATGAATTTCGTGAAGAGTCGCCGAGGGATTCGGAAGCTGGACTTCGATGGTTTGGTAGGAGTTTCCGCTCTCATGAAAGATATTGAATCCGTCGATGGTCGCGACGCCGGTTTCGGAAACCGAGCCTGAGTAGACGCGATCCAACCCCGTCCCCATGAACCAGTGATCCGCGGAGTCCGTGACGATGGGTCTGCCGGTAAGCGGATTCACGGCAATGAGAAACCCATAATCGCCGGAGCCCAACCAGTAGGTCCCATCGGGACCGATGCCCAGCGGCACCAGGCTGTACAAGGAAGAGATTTGCGGGTCTACATCGATCGAGTAGCAGACATCGCCTGGTTCAAAGACTTCGCTGTGGGCGCTGAGTCCGGTGATGAGAATCGTTATCGCGAGCGCTAGGTGGTGCATCCTTCTTCTCCTTCTCGATGCAAACGTTTCCACCCGCCGCGAGGAAAGTTGTACCACATGATGATTGTTTGTAGGAACTCCGTGATGGTTGGGGTGCCCGCGGACGCGCAGCTGCCGCGCCTATCCGGTTGATGTAGATACGGAATGAACTAGCTCTAGTTCAGCGAGGCAGGCGAATAACTCACGCGGGCTCTGTCCCCTTCGCGGGAGGAGACTGTCGCGAATCGCAGCGCAACTCGAACAAGCTCATTCGTGGGTGGCCCCGTGCTCTTAGTACAATCCGGCGACCCACATCGCGAACGCAATCTGTTGCGCAACGTTGCCATAGCCCAAACGGGCACCAGCGCTTGATTTTGTAATCGCATCGGGACCCCAAACGACCAAGTCCCCTATCGGCAACTCGCCAGGCGCAAGGCGATTCCCCCCGATAGAGACGACACGGGCCGTGAGAGCACTTGCGTTGAAGCGGACCGGTGCATCGCCTCTCGGATTGCTCGATCCGTTCTTCGTTCCGTTCCCGCGCGCGAGTCGTCGCATCAGGGCACGTGTGATGGCGGTCGTAGCCAGGAGGACAAGAACCGCGAAGAGGAGGATCCATCCCTGGGCTTGGGAATCGCGGCGCTCCTACTCGATGTACCCGAGTGCGCGCAGCGCTTCTTCCTGGCTGGCGGTGAGTTCGGCGGACGAGCCGTCGCCGGCGGATTGGGATTTGGCGAAGGTTTCGACTGCGTCGGCTTGTTGGGTGAAGGCGTCGATGACGCGCTGATTCTTCGTCCCATAGGCGTTGTTGGTTTCGCCCGGGTCCATGCGCATGTCGTAGAGTTCTTTGGGTTCGAGGCCGCGGGGGTTGCCTTCGTTGGCTTCGATGAGTTTCCACTCGTGGTTGCGGAGTGAACGCAGCACGTTGCCTTCGTGGTCTTCTTCGGAGAACGCGAAGCCGTCCTTCTCGGCCCGCGCAGCGAGCGGCGTGGTGAGGTCGATGCCCTGCATCGCGCTGGGAACGAAGGCGTCGGCCTGGCGGATCAGGGTCGGGGCGATGTCGATCACGCGCGATACGCCCGCCGTCGCGTCTTCCGGCAGCGGAGCGGTTCCCTTCTTCCATTTGATCAGCAGCGGTACGTGGATTTGCTCTTCGTAGAGCGTCATGCCGTGCCACCAGCCTTCGTGTTCGTAGAACTCTTCGCCGTGGTCGGACACGAGCGCGATGACGGTGTCGTCGTAGGTGCCCAGGGTCTTCAGCTTGTCGAGGAGCTTGGCGAAGTTCCGGTCGAGGTATTCGATCTCCCCGTTGTAGAGGCGATGCATCTCCTCGGCCAGTTCGCCGTCCGGGTGCTGATTCGAAACGCGCGCGATGCCTTTTCCGTTGTAGGGATGCTCGAAGTACGGGTCGTGGGGATCCATGTAGTGGAGGAACAGGAAGAAGCGCGAATCCTTGTGGCGGGTCAGCCAATCGAACGCGACCGCGTTCACCACCGTCGAGTCCTGGTAGAAATCTCCGAAGCGCAGGCCCGGCTTGATCTTGAAGAAGATCACCCGTGCCAGGTTGTAGAGGATCAGCTTCGAAGAAGACTCCTGGGCACCCGCGATGTAATCCGGTCCCAGGTAGTGGTACTCGTCGTAGCCCTGGGCGAAGCCGAAGCTTTCGGCCAGGTTGATGTTCGAAACGATGCCGCCGGTCGAATAGCCGCGCGCTTTCAACACCTCGGCCAGGGTTTCGATGGAATCCGGCAGTGCCGACGGCTTCGACATGGCACCGTGGCTCGACGGGTACAGCGAAGTCAGGAGCGACGCCGCCGAGGGTTTGGTCCAAGACGCCTGCGCGTAGGCGGAGAAGCGACTGCCACCGTCGTTCACCAGGCTGCAGATGGCGGGCGTCTTGTTCTCGTGTCCGTAACAGCTCAAGTGGTCCGCGCGCAGGGTGTCGACCATGACGAGGATCACGTTCGGTGCGTCGCCCAGGCCGGCGGGGACGACGGGCGCGGTTCTGGCGGCGCCCGTGACCGGCACCGCACTGCGCGCCGCGAACGCACCACCCACGCTGACGAGAACGAGGAGGAGCAGCGCGGGGATCGGCCGCACCAGGATTCCGATGGGCGAACCGAAGATCCGGCGTCCCAAGAAGAAGAGGATCAACGCGACCAATGCCGCAATGCCCAGCACGGCTGCCAACACCGGCATCGGCGGCATCTGCTCCAGGTACACGTCGCGGCGTAGGCGGAAGACGGTGATGAACAGCGACATCGGAACCAACAGCGCGATCATCCCCAGAGACGGCGTCCATCCCCGGATCTCGTCGAAGCCCATGGGCAGGATGGCGAGCACCAATCCGCCAGCAAAACCGAGCACTCCCAGCACCACCGAATAAGCCAGCGGTCCGTACCACAGCACTTGCGCGTCGGCGCCGAATCCACCCTGGGCGATCACATAGGCTTCGGTGAGTCCGATCAGGATGCCCGCCAGAATCCCGGTCCCCATTCCGTAACCCGCGCTGAAGAACGCGCGCGCACTCAACGAGGGCAGGGCTTCGGCCGCGGGGGAGTCTTCTCGCGCCTCGATGTCCTCGAGGCCGAGCGAAACCGCTTGCTTGGCGGCCGCTTCGTAATCGACCTGGACGCCGTTCACTCGGCAATAGGAAGGCGTGTAGTCCTTGCCGCGGGCGAGCCAGAAGAAGACGCCGAACAGCGTCGGCACTTCGCCCACCCAGAAACCCAGGTTCGCCGAAACACCGGCTTTGATCTTGCCGATGAGCGCACCGATGGTGAGCACCTGCGCGGCCTCGCGAACCCCCATGCCACCGATCGTGGGCCCGATCACCGTTGCGAAGATCTGGATCGAGGAGCCGAACACGATGGGCCAGAAGAGCGAGTCGCCCGTTGCCCCCACCGCGATGGCGATGAAGTAGTACATCGCTGCGGTCGAGAAGTGGAGCAGGAAACTCAGGCTGAGGAGGAGGAGAACCAGGGCCTTCTTGTCGCGGTAGGCCGCGGCAGCTTGGGAAAGCCGCATGACGATCCCCTGGATGCGCGCCTTCGCGGGGATCGGCGTGTTCTCGATCACCCATTGCACGATTCCCGGGAACCACAGAATCGCGAGCAACGCGGTGATCACACCCAGTGCCATGGGGACGGTGATGACGACGACCTTGGTGGCGTTTTCGCCGAAGATCGAGATGCCCACGGGAAGGGCCACGAGATAGGTGAGGAAGATGCCGGTTACGCCCAGAACTTTTTCGAGCGCGGTCCCGGCCGTAACTTCGACCGTTCGTCCACTGAAGCGAGCGGCGTCATACAGCTTGTAGGCGTCGAGTCCCGCCGTACTGGGAAGAAAGAATCCGATCACGCGCCCGATCAAGAACGAACCGAAGATGTGCCAGAAGGGGAGTTCGATGCCCTGGCCGCGCAGCACCAGCTGCCAGCGGTACATGGACGCCATGACGCCCCCGAAGCGCACCGCGGAACCGATCAGGATGAAGGTCCAGAACGTGACGGGATCGATGCTTTGCAGCAGGTCGATGACGAGCTTCCAGGAAGGAACCGTCTCGCCGTCGGCCCCGACGGCGGGCGCCGTCAGGAGCAGCCACAGGATCCGGCCCGTGAAGGCGACCTTGAGGAAGTTGGTCAGTTGTTTGCGGATCGCCTCGTGGGTGACCAGCTTGATCACCAGCAGGAAGGCGAGGCCGAACGCGGCACCTTCGAGTAGTAGATTCATAGGCTTACGATGGGTCCCGTTCTGGCTGGGCCCGGGGCGGAACGATCTCGACCGAGAGGATCATGCGGCACTCCGGGAGGATGCTTTGCGCCTTCGACACGGCGGTCGCTGAGTATAGGCGGCTCGAAGGTGAGTGCCGTTTCGACGGCTGCTCGTGACGGATCTTCACCCGCGTGCAGCTCCCCCGGCAACTTCGCGAATCCGAAGCCGGTTGGGGGGTTTTAGGGGGTTTCGGCGGCTCGTTTGAGGATCACGCGGCGGCGGGCCTGGTATTGGCTTTCGTTCAAATCGCCGCGATCCCGCGCTTCTTCGAGGTCCGCCAACTCCCGCAGGGCGCTGGCGGGTAGGTCCGAAAGGTTCGGTTCATCCGGACGGGGTTCCGGTGCCAGCTCTTCGGGCTCGATGCTTTCCATCAAGACCGTGCGTCGTTGCACGCGCCCACCGGGCAGAACCCGCAGGTTGTCGGGTGTGCGGAACATGGGGTCGCGCCAATCGATGGCGAGGGATTGTCCACCGGCGAGGGCCATGGCGGGCCCGGGGATGGCGCGAAATTTCATGACCGGCTTGCCCAGCGTGGGTTCGTGGCGGTCGTCCTGTTCGTCGAGGGGAACCCGCCAATCCGTACGCGAAAGATGGATGACGAGTTGATCGTCCTGCATGTAGGTGATGAAGCTCGTCAGGTAGGGTTGGGTGAAGACGCCCAGGCGTCGGTGGATGCGCTCCGCCATCACGACGATTTCCTGGTCCGGGTTGGCGGCGGCGAACGCGGCGGACAGACCGTCGGCCATGTCGTAGACCAGCGTGAGGGGGATGCCTTCCTTGCGCAGTCTTTGTTTGTCCGTGGTTTCGATGTCGATGCGCGACAGGATGTGGGCCAGCCGCACCGGAGAGATGGCCTGGGGGTGGTCGAAGCCGCGGGGCGTGATCTGGCCGTCGTCCTTTTCGCTCCGCAACACGATCTGGATGCCGTCCTGATTGAGGACCGGCACGCGAATCTTTTTTGGCCCGCAGGCCAAGAGTCCGATCGAGATTCCCAGGAGCAGCAACGCGGGGGCGATTCGTTTCCGCATGGGGAGACTCTACACCGGCCAGAGTGCGCCGACGATGCGATGGGCGGCGAAGCTCGATCCATAGGCGAGGACCCAGAGATAACCGAAGGCAAACGCCGGCCAACGCCAGGAATTGGTTTCGCGGCGCATGATCGCCAGGGTCGAGATGCACTGCAGGGCGAAAACGAAAAACACCAATAGAGACGCCACGGTGGCAGGCGTGTAGACGGGTTTCCCCGTGCGGGGGTCGATGTCCTTGCGGATGGCATCGCGCAAGGAGTCCCCCTCGTCACCCGCGGCATAGATCTGCGCCAGGGTGGAGACGATGACTTCGCGCGCGGCCAGGCTCGCGATCAGGCCGACGCCGATTTTCCAATCGAATCCGAGCGGCGCGATGACGGGTTCGACGGCGTGGCCGATGCGTCCCGCAACGCTGTGTTCCACCGCCGCCAGGCCGCTGACTCCTTCGGCCCGCGGGAAACTCAACAAGACCCACAGCACGATCGCCGCCGCGAGGATGATGGTTCCCGCCCGGCGCAAGAACGCCCAGGCACTTCGCGCCACCTGGGAGACCCACAATCGCAAAGTGGGAATGCGGTAGGAGGGAAGCTCCAAGTAGAAGGGCAGGTTCTCGGGGGTCACGACCGTTCGTTTCAAGATCGCGGCGACGACCAGCGCCGAGATCGCCCCCGCGAGATACAGGCCGAGCAACACCAAACCTTGCAGTCCGAGGGGCCCCCATACGTTTTCCGCGGGGACGAAGGTTCCGATCAACAGGGCGTAGACGGGCAGCCGTGCGGAGCAGGTCATGAGGGGGGCCACCAGGATCGTGACCAGGCGGTTGGTGGGCGATGGGATGGTGCGCGTCGCCATGATTCCCGGAACCGCACAAGCATAGGAAGATAGGAGGGAGACGAAGCAGCGCCCTTCGAGTCCGATGCGGCCCATGACGCGGTCGATCACGAAGGCCGCACGCGCCATGTAGCCCACGTCTTCGAGCAGGTAGAGGAGCGCGAAGAGCAACACGATCTGAGGCAGGAAGATCACCACGGATCCAACGCCCGCCAACAATCCATCCGCAAGGAAGTCCGCGAGAAAACCCGGCGGCAATGTGCTTCGTACGGCGTTGGTGCTGACCGCGATGCCGGCGTCGATCGCATTCATGGCCGGTTCCGCCCAGGCAAAGATCAACTGGAAGAACGTCACCATCACCAACGCGAACAGCACCGTCCCCGCTACCGGATGCAGGACCACCCGATCGATGGCGTCGGTGGTGCGACTGCGACCCGGGCGTTCGCGGAACGCCGTGCCGAGTACCGAAGCCGCCCAGGCTCCGCGATCGATGGCATCGGCGGGAGGCACGACCGGAGGTCGGCTCCAATTTTCGATCTCTCCCAGCGTTTGACGCAGACTGTCGAGCCCCAGGCCGCGATGGCCGATCACCGGGATCACGGGAATCCCGAGTGCTTGGGAGAGCCGCGCAACGTCGAGTTCGCCGCCGCGCGATTTGAGTTCGTCCACCATGGTGACGACCAGGCAGGTGGGTTTCTCGAGCCGAAGCACCTGCCCGACGAGCAGCAGGGAGCGTTCCAGTGAGCAGGCGTCGGCCACGACCACCAACGCGTCGGGCGCCGGCAAGCCGTCGATCTCGCCCCGCAAGGCGCGCTCCACCACGGCTTCGTCCGCGCTGATGGGTTTCAAGCTGTAGGTGCCCGGCAGGTCGATGACGACCGCGCGCCGTCCCGCGAGATCGATCTCGCCTTCGCGCCGTTCGACCGTGACGCCCGGGTAATTCCCCACCTTGGCGCGCAGTCCCGTCAGGGCGTTGAAGAGTGTCGTCTTGCCCGCGTTCGGGCTTCCCACCAGACCGAGGCGCAAGGCCGTGTCGGACGCCGCCAGCTCACTCACTCCGCGACGTCCTCGCGTTCCACCTGAATGCGTCGCGCCTCGGAACCCCGCAAACAAAGCTGGTAGCCCCGCAGCTCATACACGACCGGGTCCCCCAGCGGAGCCCGCCGCACCACCCGAACTCCGGTCCCCGGCAACATCCCCAAATCCAACAGCCGCAGGGACACTTCGTCCGCCCCATCCACCGAGCGAACCACCGCCAATTCCCCCGCCTTGAGCTCCGAAAGAACCGGCAACTAGGTTCCTAACCTTCTGTTTTTATTCACGATCAGAAAATCCATCGCAATTGAAATTGAATTTCGTTTTCGACAGCCACCCAACATTATGAGCGACCACCCCCGACCGCAACCCAAGGGATTTCGACACGAAACGAAAAATCGGGGCGCGGAGCCCGTGGAGAATCGAGCATGCAGGAAGCCGAACACCGCGCGGAGCGGAGAACCGGGTGGGAGTCGTGGGGGCCGTGCTGCGAAGTAAAGCGCAGCGAGCAACACCCCCAATAGACGCGTACGAAGCGAAACCTCACAGCCGCCAAAAACGCGAGCGAGCCATGAGCAGCACGGCCCCACGACTCCCACCCGCGCCCCAACTACCGACCTAGATCGGATTCTCCGACCCCAACTGCCGCGTCATCATCAACTCAACCACCCGATCATTCGGAACCGACCCCTGCAACACCGCCCGCACCATCTGAACGATCGGCATCTCCACACCCTCGCGCTCCGCCAGGCGACACGCCGCCTCGGTGGTCCGCACGCCTTCGGCGACCTGTTTCATCTCGCTCAGGATGTCGTCGAGTTTGCGGCCCTTCCCGAGTTCGAGTCCAACCTGCCGGTTGCGCGAAAGATCCCCGGTGCAGGTCAGCAGCAAGTCACCAATCCCCGACAATCCCAGGAAAGTGATGGGATTTGCCCCGAGTTTGACGCCGAGTCGGGTGATCTCCGCGAGACCGCGCGTCATCGTGGCGGCGCGGGCGTTTTGACCGAGCCCCATGCCGTCACAAAACCCGACCGCAATGGCGACTACGTTCTTGAGTGCGCCACCGACTTCGACTCCCACCACATCCGTCGCCGAATAACAGCGAAACCAGGGACAGGAGAGGGTGGTTTGTACCGCGATGGCAAAGCTTTCTTCGAGGCTGGCGACCGTGACCACCGTCGGTTTGTGGTCCGCAATCTCGCGCGCGAAGGAAGGGCCCGATAGGAAGACGAAGCGCGGGTGATGGACCGGGTCCAACACCTCTTGAAGAACCTGGTCCATCCGCATGCCGGTCTCGACCTCGATGCCTTTGACCGTCGACACGAGGATCGCGTCGTCGGGGAGGACGCGGTTGGCTTGGGACATCACCTCGCGTACGCCGTGGCTCGGCACGGCGCAGATCACCACTTCCCGGTCTTCGAGGGCCTCGCCCAGATCCGACGTGGCGGTGACGCCCGGGGGGATCTCGACGTCGGTCAGGTATTGGGGGTTGTGGCGGTCGCGGTTGATGGCCGAGGAAACGTCGGCGTTCCGCGACCACAGACGGACTTCGTTTTGCTGTCCACACAACATCGCCAAGCAGGTTCCGAAGCTTCCGCTCCCGATGACGCCGATTCGAGTTGCCATTCGGGCAGCTTACCCGTGCGCGCTTCGGCAGGGAATCTCTTTGGTTTTCTTGACGGTTTCGGGCCCCATGGCTAACGTCGCGCCGACTTCGATTTCGTAATGCGGACGCGCAGTTCCCCCCGGGCGTTGGTTACCGCGACGGCCTTCGCGGGTTGGAAATTCTGCCCGCGGATGTTCCGCCGCAGTTCGAGAACTCACGGCTTCCGGATCGCCTCGGGGATTCGAGCCAAACAGGTTTGGGGGGCCCATGCTCGCCGATTACAGCGGCGTCGTGATACTCCTCGTCGTCGCTTTCATCGTGGCGGGTGTCATGCTCCTCGTGCACCAGCTGCTGAGTCCGCGGCGCGAGTTTCCCGAAAAACAAGAACCCTTCGAATGCGGCGAGCAACAGATCGTTTCGCCCCATCAACGGTTTGCGGTGAAGTTCTATCTCGTCGCCATTCTCTTCGTCGTGTTCGATGTCGAAGCGGTCTTCTTCTATCCGTGGGGCGCGATCTTCACGGAACTCGGCTGGTACGGCTTCTGGATCATGGCGGTGTTCACGGTTCCGTTGGTGGTGGGCCTCGCGTACGAATGGCTCAAGGGCGGGCTCGAATGGTGATCTCCGAAGAGATCCGCGCCAAGATCGACGCCGAGATCGCGAAGTATCCGGTGAAGCGCGGTGCGCTTCTGCCCGCCCTGCATCTCGTGCAGTCGGAGCACGGATACATTTCCAACGAACTGGCGAAGGAATTGGGCGAGCTGTTCGAGATTCGACCCATCGAAGTGATGGAAGTCGTTTCCTTCTACAACATGTTCTACGACAGCCCCCAGGGCCGTCACCACGTCTACGTGTGCACCAACCTGCCGTGCTCGCTGCGCGGCGGAAGAGACCTGTTGCGACAGCTCGAATCCCACTTGGGGTTGAAGCCCGGCCAAACCAGCGCGGATGGTCGCATCACGCTCAACCACGAAGAATGTCTCGGCGCTTGTGGCTACGCGCCGATGATGCGCGTGGGCGCGCAGTATTACGAGAATCTCGATCTCGAACAGGCGAAGAAAATCCTGTCGGAGCTCGAATAGGTGTCCCTGTGCTGAAAGCTCCGTACGTCACCAACTACCTCACCGAGCACTTCGGCGAAGACGACTATGGGACCCTCGAGGGTTACAAGCGCCGTGGTGGTTACGAGGCTGCGCGCAAGGCGCTCTCACAGATGTCGCCCGAAGAAGTGATCGACCAGGTCAAGGATTCCGGCCTGCAGGGACGCGGCGGTGCGGGTTTTTCGACCGGCATGAAGTGGTCCTTCATGCCGAAGGATTCGGACAAGCCGAAGTACCTGGCCTGCAATGCGGACGAATCCGAGCCGGGCTCCTTCAAGGACCGCATCATCCTCGAGCGCGGGCCGCATCTGATGCTCGAAGGCATCCTGATCGCCGCCTGGGCGACGGGCGCGGAGAAGACCTTTATCTATTGCCGCGGCGAATACGCGTTTCCCGGTGCTTGTGTGCAGCGCGCCATCGACGAGGCCTATGCGGCGGGCGTGTTCGGCAAGAACGCCCTCGGCACGGGCTTCCAGCACGACGTCGTTCTGATGCTGGGCGCCGGCGCCTACATCTGCGGCGAAGAGACGGGGCTACTCGAATCCCTCGAAGGCAAGAAGGGACAACCGCGCAAGAAGCCGCCGTTCCCCGCCCAATACGGCGCCTTCGGAATGCCCACGACCGTCAACAACGTGGAATCCTTCTCCCACGTTCCGTTCATCATCAACAACGGCGCGGAATGGTTCAAAGGCTTTGGCACCGACAAGAGCCCCGGGACGACGATCTTCGGCGTGTCGGGCCACGTGGTGCGACCGGGCCTCTACGAATTGCCCTTGGGCACGCGCCTCGACGAGATCATCTTCGAACACGCGGGCGGTGTGCCGGGCGGCAAGAAACTCAAGGGCGCGATCCCGGGCGGCATGTCGATGCCGATCTTGCCGGCCGGACAACTCGAAGTCCCCATGGCGAACGAATTCCTGCGCGAACACAAAACCATGCTCGGTACCGGGGGCATCATGGTGATGGACGAGACCACCTGCATGGTCCGCGCGGGCGTCGTGATCAGTTACTTCTTCCGCGACGAATCCTGCGGTCAGTGCACCCAATGTCGCGAAGGTACGGGCTGGATGCACAAGGTGATCGAACGCATCGAGCGCGGTGCGGGAACCGATCGCGACATCGGGATTCTCGAAGACGTGGCGGCCAAGATGGAGGGGCAGACGATCTGCGCCTTCGCGGACGCGGCGGCCTGGCCCATCCAGGGCCTATTGCGTCATTTCCGAAACGACTTCGAGGAACACGTGTCGCGCAAGAAATGCCCCTTCTCAGAGAGCTTTGAACTCTAGATGTTGAAAATCAGCGTCGATGGCGTCGAGATGGAAGTAGAGGAAGGTCGCACCATCCTGCAGGCCCTGGATGACCGGGGCGTGTTGATGAATGGCGTCGACGTTCCCCACTACTGTTGGCATCCGGGTCTGTCGATCGACGGCTCCTGTCGACTGTGCCAGGTGGAAATCGAGGGCGTTCCCAAACTTCAGATCGCCTGCAACACCCCGGTGCAAGACGGCATGGTGATCCACACCCAGAACGATCGGGTCGAGACCGCGCGGCAGGGTGTGATGGAACTCTTGCTCGTCAACCATCCGTTGGATTGCCCGATTTGCGATCAAGCGGGGGAGTGCAAGCTCCAGGATTACGCTTTCGAATACGGCCAGCCCCACGCGCGCACCCAGGAACCGCGCCGGGCACTCAAGAAGCGCTACGACCTGGGGCCCACGGTGTTGCTCGACCAGGAACGCTGCATTCTGTGTCGCCGCTGCGTGCGCTTCTGCCGCGAAGTGCCGGGAACCGGCGAGCTTTCGGTGTTCAACCGCGCGGACGAGTCGGTGATCGACTTCTTCCCGGGCAACGAACTCGACAACGATTACTCGATGAACGTGGCGGACATCTGTCCCGTGGGCGCGCTCACCACAAAGGACTTCCGCTTCAAGATTCGCGTGTGGTTCCTCGAGGACGTGCCCGGCGTATGCACCGGCTGTTCGAATGGTTGCAACATCCACATGGGCGTGGCGAACAACAAGGTCTACCGCTACTTGCCGCGCCGAAACGATCTCGTGAACCAGACCTGGATCTGCGATGAAGGTCGCATGTCGTACAAGAGCGTGGGGGCGCCCGATCGCCTGCAGCAGACGCTCTTGCGCGGGGATCTGGGGGTTCTCGAAGCGGCGCCGTTCGCCGAAGGCATTTCCCAAGCGGCGGGGCGTTTGCGCAAGCTCGTCGATGCCCACGGTCCGGGGGTCGTGTCCGCCGTGGCCTCCGCCCACGCGACCAACGAAGATCTGTTCACCTTCTCGCGCTTCCTCGAATCCCTGGGTTCGGAAACTTCCGGCGTCGCCGTGGTGAACGGCAAGCAAGACGATCTGCTGATCAAGAAAGAGAAAGCCGCCAACGCCGTCGGCGCCCGGGCGCTGGGTTTCGGCGACGCACGCGTGGTGGCCGAGCGGGTTCGCGGCGGGGGCGTCCAGGCGTTGATCGTCATGGGCCACGACCTGCTCGACGAATCGATTCTCGCCGAGCCGGAATCGCTGGCGCGCCTCGACACGCTGATCGTGCTCGACACCCACCGATCGAATCTCGAACGCTACGCAACCGTCGTCTTCCCGGTTCGGCATGCAGCCGAGAAAGCGGGAACCCTCACCAATCACGCCGGACGCGTGCAGCGCATCGAGCCCGGCGTGGAACCGGCCTTCGAGGCCTATAGCGATGGCGAGGTGCTCGCCCAATTGGGCTCCGCTCTGGGGTTCGAGGGTTGGGACGGGAGCTACGACGTCGCCCAAGTTTCCGAAGAGCTGTCTACGCGTCAGCCCGCCTTCAGCGGTGTGCATCTGGGAACCGTGGGCAGCGCCGGACTCCCTCTCCCCGGTACCCCGGGTAAAGCGGGGCGGGACAGCTAAGTGCCCTGGGACGTAGTCGCCAAGATCCTCTTCATGCTGCTCGTGGTGATGGCCGCCATCCTGCCGGTCATCACCTGGATCGAGCGCAAGCAATCGGCGGTGATGCAAGACCGCATCGGTGCCAACCGCGCCGACATCGGTGGTCTCACGGTGCTGGGTCTGTTCCATCCCCTCGCGGACGTCGCCAAGCTGTTCGCGAAGGAAGACTTCGTGCCGGCCGGAGCCAACCGCTTCATGCACTTGTTGGCGCCCGTCATTTCGATCGTGCCCGCCATCGTGACCCTGGCGATCGTGCCGTTTGGCGGCCTCTACGTATTCGGCGACTCCCATTGGAATCTCGTCATCGCGGACCTCGATTGGGGGCTCTTGTACGTCTTCGCCGTGGGATCGCTCGCCACCTATGGCGCGGTGATCGCGGGTTGGGCGAGCAACAACAACTGGTCACTGCTCGGAAGCCTGCGCGCTTCGGCGCAGATGATTTCCTACGAAGTCACCATGGGGCTTTCGGTGGTGGGGATCTTCATGGTGTTCGGCACCTTGAAGCTCACGGACATGTCCTTCGCCCAGGACACCACGTTCCGCCTACTGGGCTTCATCGAACATTTTGGCTGGGTGGACGAGCTGCCCGCTTTCCTCAGTTGGATCCAACTTCCCACCTGGGGGATTTTCCTGCAGCCCCTGGGCTTCATCATGTTCTTGACCGCCATCATGGCGGAAAACAAGCGACCGCCCTTCGACGCGCCCGAAGGCGAGTCGGAGATCGTTTCCGGTTACCACCTCGAGTATTCGGGCATGCGCTTCGGCCTGTTCTATACGGCGGAATTCCTGGAAATCCCCGTGATCGGGATGATCGTCACGACCCTGTTCCTCGGGGGCTGGTCGATTCCTTTCGTTCCCCAGGAGACGCTGATCGCAGCCATCGGTGGCGTCTTCGGCGAAGGCCTGGCGACGGGCCTGTGCATGATCGCGCACGTCTCGGTCTTCTTCGTGAAGGTCATCGTCATGATCTGGCTGCAGATGACCATTCGCTGGACCTTGCCGCGCTTCCGCTACGACCAGGTGATGGACCTGTGCTGGAAAATCATCCTTCCGCTGTCCCTGGCCAACGTGTTCGTGACCGGCTTCGCCATCCTCGTGGTTCGGAGCGTCGTATGATCGAAACCATCGCGTTCTATTTCCTGTCCGCGGTCGCGATCGTATCGGCCCTCGGGATGGTGTTGAACGTGCGCAACACGGTGGCGGGGGCCATGAGCCTGGTGGTCACCATGATCGCGCTCTCGGGCGTGTTCGTTCTCCTCCAGGCGCACCTGATCGCCGCCTTGCAGATCATGATCTACGCCGGCGCCATCGTGGTGTTGTTCTTGTTCGTCGTCATGCTGCTGAATCTTCGGACGGACGAGTTCGCACCCTCGCGCCAGCCGATCGTCAAGTTCTTGGGCGCCGCCCTGGCGATCTACGTGGGGATTCAGTTCCTGGGGCAGATCGAATTGGGGTTGCCCGCCGCGGTCGAAACCGCCGACGATTTCGGCAACTACCGCATGTTGGCGCGCACGCTCTTCACCGATTACGTATTGCCCTTCGAAATGGCGTCGCTGTTGTTGCTGGCCGCCATCGTGGGTGCCGTGATCCTCGCCAAGCGGAGGGTCAGCTAGTGATTCCCCTCGAACACGTGATCGGCCTGTCGGCCATCTTGTTTGGGATCGGGGTGGTGGGCGCGCTCACGCGGCGCAATCTGATCGTCATCCTCATGTCCATCGAGCTGATGCTGAACGCCGCCAACGTGGCGTTCATCGGGTTCGCCCGGAACTGGGCACAGATGGACGGCCAGGTGTTCGTCATGATGGTCATCACCGTGGCCGCCGCCGAGGTGGCGGTTGGACTGGGGATCGTCATCTCGCTCTTCCGCAACCGCGATTCCGTCAACGTCGAAGACGTGAGCCTGCTCAAATGGTAGAAGCCCAGACGAGCGAAATGCTGCGCTGGATCCCGCTGCTGCCTTTGGCGGGGGCGTTGTTCCACGGCGTGATTCTGGGTCTCATTCGCCGCGAATCGCCGCGCTTGTTGGTGATCGGGATCTCCTGCGGCGCTGTACTGCTTTCGTTCTGCGTTTCCGTCATGGCGTTCATCGAGCTTGTGGGATTGCCCGAGGGCCAGCGCGCGCTCGGGGACAACCTCTTCACCTGGATCGGTGCCGGCAGTTTCAGCGCCGAGTTCGCGTTCCGCTTCGACCCCTTGTCGGCGGTGATGTGTTTGGTCGTCACCGGCGTGGGCTCGCTCATCCATATCTATTCCATCGGCTACATGGATGACGATCACCGGGACGACAAAGGCTTCCAGCGCTTCTTCTGTTATTTGAACCTCTTCACCTGCGCGATGCTCCTGCTGGTGCTGGGCGACAACATGTTGCTCCTGTTCCTCGGCTGGGAGGGCGTGGGGGTTTGTTCCTATCTCCTGATCGGGTTCTGGTACAGCGACCGCTGGAACGCCTATTGCGGGAGCAAGGCCTTCATCGTCAACCGCATCGGCGATTTCGGTTTCTTGATCGGCCTGTTCCTGCTCTTCTGGGCTGCCGCCAGTGTCGGCACTCCGACCATCGAATTCACCAAGCTTCAAAGCGTGATCGGCGAACTCGCGGCCATGACGATCGTCGTCCCGTTTTTCGGCGAGTGCGCGCTGCTGAACGTGGTGGGGCTCTGCCTGTTCGTGGGCGCCGCGGGCAAGTCGGCGCAGATCCCGCTCTACGTCTGGTTACCGGACGCCATGGCGGGGCCCACGCCGGTATCGGCCCTGATCCACGCCGCCACCATGGTGACGGCGGGCGTCTACATGGTGTGCCGGTTCAACTTCTTGTACGGCGAAGCCCCCATCGCGGCAGCGGTCATCGCCTGGACCGGCGCCCTGACTGCGCTGTTCGCCGCCACCATCGCGATCGCGCAGACCGACATCAAGAAAGTCCTCGCCTACTCGACCGTCAGCCAGCTCGGTTACATGTTCATGGCCGCGGGCTGCGGTTCCTATACGGCGGCGGTTTTCCACCTCGGAACCCACGCCTTCTTCAAGGCCTTGCTCTTCCTCGGGTCCGGCGCCGTGATCCTCGCCATGCACCACGAACAGGACATGGACAAGATGGGTGGATTGCGGCGCAAGATTCCGCGCACCCACATGGTCTTCCTGATCGGTGTGTTGGCGATCTCGGGCGTGCCCTATTTCTCGGGCTTCTTCTCGAAGGATGAAGTCCTGCTCTCCGCCTACCTGGCGCACGATACGCCGGGCCACTATTGGCTCTACGGCATCGGGCTTCTGACCGCGGGACTCACGGCCTTCTACATGTTCCGGCTGCACTTTCGAATCTTCTTCGGCGAGTGCCGTGCGACCCCCGAGGTGCAGAGCCACATCCACGAACCCAGCTGGGTCGTGATCGGGCCGCTCTTCGTGTTGGCCTTCTTCTCGATTTTCGGCGGATTGTTCGGACCGTCCGAAGCCTGGGTATTCGTGGAAGACGCCAACAGCCTGGCGAACTTCCTGACCCCGATGCTCCAGCACGTGATCCCCCACGACGTGAGTCATGGACTCGAGCGGGGCCTGGGAGCCGTGGCGGTCGGGACCGCGACGCTCGGATTCTTGCTCGCATTCTTGTTCTACGTCCGAAAGCCCGGAATCCCGGCTGCCATCGCGAGCAAGCTCTCGGGGGCTCACGAGACGTTGAAGAACAAGTACTACGTGGATGAAATCTACGATTCGGCCATCGTCCGGCCTCTCGTGGCGCTCTCGGACAAGGTGTTGTTCCAAAAGATCGATGCGGGCCTGATCGACGGCCTGGCGATCAACGGCAGCGCCAACAGCGTGCGCAACCTGGCGGGCCGCGGCTTGAAGCATCTCCAAACGGGAATGACCCAGAGCTACATCTTCTTCATGATCGTCGGCACGATCGCGATCGTGGGATACCTGCTTCGATAATGGGATACCTAGACGACAATCTGATCTCGCTCGTCACCTTCCTGCCCCTGGCAACCGCCCTGGGACTGTTGGCACCCCGCGTGTTCGGGCGCGATCTGCCGTCGGACATCTGGCGCGGAATGGCGTTGGCGATGACGACCCTCACGTTCCTGCTGTCGCTGTGGATGTGGGCGGAGTTCGATCCCGCACAGCCGGGTTTTCAGCTGCAAGAGCACGCGGCTTGGCTGCCCGCCTTCGGAATCAATTACTTCGTCGGGATCGATGGGATCGCGTTGCTGTTGGTGGTCCTCACCACGTTCTTGATGCCCATCGTGCTGGTGGCTTCCTGGAACGACATCAAACATTCCGTACGCAGCTACGTGTTCTTCATGTTGTTCCTGGAAACGGGCATGATCGGTGCCTTCGTCTCCCTGAATCTCTTCCAGTTCTACGTCTTCTGGGAAGTGATGCTGATTCCGATGTATTTCATCATCGGCATCTGGGGTGGGGGCCGTCGCATCTACGCCGCGGTGAAGTTCTTCCTCTTCACCCTGGCGGGATCGCTCCTGATGCTCGTGGCGTTGATCGCGCTCTACATCATGCACGGCGAACAATTCGGGGTGCATACCTTCGATTTCGTCGCGTCTGCGGGCGGGGCCGCTCAGGGATTGCGCGATACGCTGGTCCCGGTGACGGGGCAGGTCGATGCCGCGGGGAATCTCTTCCCCTGGTGGAAGACCCAGACCTGGCTGTTCGCCGCCTTCGCTCTGGCCTTCGCGATCAAGGTTCCCATGGTGCCGTTCCACACCTGGTTGCCCGATGCCCACGTCGAGGCTCCGACTTCCGGCTCGGTGATTCTGGCCGGTGTGCTCCTCAAGATGGGGACCTTCGGTTTCGTGCGCTTCGCATTGCCGCTCTTCCCGAACGCTGCGGAAGAGTTCGTCCCGCTGATCTTTACCCTGTCGTTGATCGGCATCATCTACGGATCGCTCGTCGCCATGGTTCAGGCCGACATCAAGAAGCTCGTCGCCTATTCGTCCGTCGCCCACCTGGGCTTCGTCATGCTGGGCATGTTCGCCCTGAATCGCGAAGGCCTCGAGGGAAGTGTGCTGCAGATGGTCAACCACGGGCTTTCCACCGGTGCCCTCTTCCTCCTGGTGGGGATGATCTACGAGCGGCGCCACACGCGCTTGATCGCCGACTTCGGTGGGATCGCGAAGCCCATGCCCGTGTATGCGGCGCTCTTCGGCATCGTCGCCATGTCGAGCATCGGGTTGCCGGCGCTGAACGGTTTCGTGGGCGAGTTCTTGATCCTGCTCGGCACCTTCCAGGCCTCGACCACCGTCGGGGTCGTGGCGGCCTTTGGGGTGGTGCTCGCGGCGGCCTACATGTTGTGGATGTTCCGCCGCGTCATGTTCGGTCCCGTCGACAAGGACGAGAACCTCGGCTTGATCGATCTCGACCTGCGCGAGAAGGCCGTCATGGTGGCCATGATCTTGCCCATCATCTGGATTGGGATCTATCCGGAGCCCTTCCTGCGCCGGCTCGATGCGCCGGTGACGGAACTCCTGAAGGTCATGGACAATCGCAAAGCCGCCGTCGCTGCACTCCCGCAACCCTTGCGGCTGGCGGAGCAGCACTCGGTGGAAGAAGTCGCTTCGGACTCGGACGACGGAGGTACGCCGCTTTGATCGACGTCCCTTCCCTCGACCCGCGGGCGATCCTGCCCATCCTGATGGTCAGCATCGGCTCCATGGTGGTGTTGATGGGCGAGGTTTTCCTGCCGCGCTTGCGCAGCGCGTCCGGCGAAGCCCCCAGCGACCAACGCATCGGCGCCATCCTGGCGTTGATCTCCGTCGCATTCCTGCTGCTGGCTTTCGGGCTGGCCGCACAATCCGTGTCCTTCGACGGGATCCACTTCAACCCCGACAACGCGATGATCGTGCTCGACCGCTTCTCGGGCTTCGGCATGTCCCTGGTGTCGCTCTCGGCTCTGCTGACCTGCATCCTGTCCGTCACCTACCTCGCGGCGATGCGCATCAACCACGGCGAGTATTACGCCCTGCTCTTGATCGCCACCGCGGGCATGATGTTCATGATCGCTTCCATCGATCTCATGGCCGTGTTTCTGGGTCTCGAGATCATGAGCATTCCCATATACGTGCTCGCGGGATTCGATCGCACGAAGCTGCGCAGCAACGAGTCGGCGCTCAAGTACTTCCTGATCGGATCCTTTGCCTCGGGGATCCTCCTCTACGGCATGGCGTTGGTGTACGGCGCCACCGGCGCGTTGGATTTCAAGGGCATCGGGACCGCGCTCGCCGCCCCGGGCATGGCGGACAACACCTTGGCTCTGGCGGGACTCGGGCTCATCATCGTGGGCTTCGGTTTCAAGGTCTCGACGGTGCCCTTCCACCAATGGACGCCGGATGTCTACGAAGGCGCACCGACCACGGTCACTGCCTACATGTCCGTGTCCGTGAAGGCGGCGGCGTTCCTCACCTTGATGCGCCTGCTGCAAGAAGCCTTTGGTCCCATGTTGGGCGACATCCATCTCATCTTGTGGGTGTTGGCCGCCCTGACGATCGTCGTCGGCAACGTCATGGCGATCATCCAGGACAACGTCAAACGCCTGCTCGCCTATTCGAGCGTCGCCCACGCGGGTTACATCCTGATCGGCTACGTGGCTGCCACCGGAACCGCGGAACCGGAACTGGCCCAGAACGCCTATCAAGCGGTGCTCTTCTACCTGCTCAGTTATCTGTTCATCAATCTGGGGGCCTTCAGTGTGCTGGTCGCGTTGGCGCGGCGGGGGCAGGACTGCGATCGCATCGAGGACCTGGCGGGCCTCGCCAAGAGCCGCCCCGGGCTGGCGGCCCTGATGTCCCTGTTCATGATCGCCTTGGCGGGTATCCCCGGCACGGCGGGCTTCTTCGCCAAGTTTTTCATCTTCAAGGCGGCCGTGGACGCCAATCTGATCTGGCTCACCATCGTCGCAGTGTTCGGCAGCCTGATCTCGGTCTTCTACTACCTGCGGATTCCCGTGGCCATGTACATGCGCGAGCCGGTCGGGGAAGCGCCGCGTCCCACGACGGATTTCGGCGAGCTCGTCGTACTGGCGGTGTGCGCGATCGGCGTGCTGGTGCTGGGCTTCTTCCCCAACTACGGGTTGGACAAGCTGCAGATGCCCGGCGCCCTCGACTGGGCCCAGGAAGCCATCCGCGTCTTCTATCGCTAGCCCACGGGTTTCAGCTCTGCGTGCCGCGCAGGATGCGTTCTTCCCCGCGCCGTAGCGTGACCTTGTCGCCGTCGAACAGTTCCATCAACGGAACTGCGGTGCGACGCGACGTTCCAATCAATTCCTTGTAGGCCGGCGTGTCGATTGCGCCGTGTTCTTTCAAGTAGGCGACGAGTTTTTCGCGCAGCTGACCTACGGCGGCGCGGTCGAACCAGAGATCGCCGCGCGTGGCGACGAGTTTCCCCTCGCGCTCGAGGTGTGCGAGCAGCTCGCGCAAATGCGTTTCGCCGACACCCAATTCCTGGGCCCACGCATTGAGCTTGGGCGGCTCGAGGGCCGCGGCCCGGGAGGCGGCCAGGATGCGTGCGGCCAGGGCTTCGTCTTCGGTCGACAACTGGGCCTGGTGGTTCGCCGAGCGCACCCGGTCTTCTTCGAGGACGACGGTTCCATCCTTCTCGAGTTGCTTCAGCGCCAACTCTGCAGCGCCGCGCGCCGCATTGTCGGGTGCGGTGCCGAGCAGGGCCGCACGCGGCATCCCGGGACGCAGGGGCTCTTCGCGGTGAAAGGCTTCGAGGGCGGCGCGCATGCGGCTCCGCAGTAGCGCCAAGTGTTCGTCGCCCAACCAGATCCCGGTGGGAGTCGCGCAAACGCTGCCCTGTTGTGCCAGTGCGTCGAGGTGCCCGTCGAGGGCATCGGCCGGAAGTCCGGTCTGATGACGCAACGCCTGCGCGGAGATGCCCGCCAGTCCCGCCCGGCGAATGCGAACCGCGATCCCCGTTGCCAGGTCGTCGCGGGCCAGACTCTCGAGTTGGCGTTTCAGTTCCGGGTCGCTGCGTCGCCGGCGCAGTGGGGCCACATCGAGCACCACGCCGCCGCCCAGGGTGGCGCCTCCGAGTTCCGTTCGCGCGAAACCGCGCAGCACGAAGCGGTCGCCGGGAAGCAGCGTCACGGGCTCCTCGTCGATGTGGATCCGTGCGAAGGATCGCTCACCCGGGGCAAGCTCCGGTTGGCCGATGAGACTCAAACGTCCGCGCCGTTCGCTGGTGCCCGACAAGAACTCCACCGCCGTGGAGTCTTCCAGTAGCGGCGAGGCGGCGAGCCACGTGATTTCCGCATCGAGGGATTCGGTCGGCGCCAAGGCGCCGGGCAAGGAGACGACTTCGCCTCGCGCAATGTCCCGCACTTCCAAACCCTGAAGGTTCAGCGCACAGCGCACCCCCGGTTGGATTTCTTCCTCGCTTTGACCGTGGCTTTGGAGGCCGCGGACGCGCGCCTTCTTCCCGGAAGGGAAGAGTTCCACTTCGGCGCCCTGGCAAAAGGCGCCGCCGCTGAGGGTCCCGGTGACGACGGTTCCGAAGCCCTTCATGGCGAAGACGCGGTCGACGGGCAGTCGCGGGGCTCCCGGGTTGGCGACCCGCGGCGGCGCTTTCTGGGCGGCTTCGAGCAAGGCTCCCCGCAACGCGTCGATGCCCACTCCGCTGCGGGCGGAAACCGGGAGGATGGGGAGTTGCGCGAGATGCGTTTCCGCGAGCAGCTCCTGGATCTCCGCCGTGGCGAGTTCCACGATGTCGTCGCCCACCAGCTCGCATTTCGTCAACGCCACTGCGCCGCGTTCGATGCCCAGCAGTTCGCAGATCGCCACATGCTCGCGGGTCTGGGGCATCACACCTTCGTCGGCGGCGACTACCAGGAGCAGCAGGTCGATCCCCGACGCCCCGGCCACCATGGTGCGAACCAGCTTCTCGTGGCCCGGAACGTCGACCACGCTGAGCCGTGTCCCGTCCCCGAGATCGAGGGGAGCAAAACCCAACTCGATGGTAATGCCGCGTTCCTTTTCTTCCGGAAGCCGATCCGTATCCACGCCCGTCAAGGCGTGGATCAGGGTGGTCTTGCCGTGATCGATATGACCCGCGGTACCGAGGACGCGCGAGACCCGGGGCGAATCCGTCAGAGACAAACGCCCGTTCCACCCAATCCGCAGTAGCCGGCCGGGTTCTTGGCGAGGTATTGCTGGTGGTAATCTTCGGCGTAATAAAAGGTTGGGGCGGGTGCGATCTCCGAGGTGATGGTTCCGTGGCCCGCCTGGGCGAGGGCCTTTTGATAGCCCTCCTGGGAAATCCGCGCGCGCTCGAGCTGTGCGTCCGAATGGGTGTAGATCGCCGATCGATATTGCGTCCCGACGTCGTTGCCCTGACGCATGCCCTGGGTGGGATCATGGGTTTCCCAGAAAATCTTCAGCATGGCGTCAAAGTCGGTCTTCCCCGGATCGAAGACGGCGAGCACGACTTCCGTGTGTCCCGTCATGCCCGAACACACTTCTTCGTAGGTGGGGTTCGAGGTCGTTCCGCCCGCATACCCCACCGCGGTAGTGAAGACGCCCGAGGCTTCCCAGAACTTGCGTTCGGCACCCCAGAAACATCCCATGCCGAAGACCGCGCGCTCGAAGCCCTCGGGAAACGGCGGTTCCAGGGGGTTTCCATTGACGAAGTGTTGCGGCGGAACCGGCATGCGCTCGGCGCGCCCCGGCAGTGCCGCGTCGGCGGACACGATTTGCGTCTTTCGGGTGAAGAGCCCCATGAACCCTCCTGACAACCCAGCGCTTAGCGGGGAAGAATAACCTCGCGACCCAAGTAGGGCCGCAGGGCCGTCGGAATCGCGACGGAGCCGTCGGCGCGCTGGTGATTTTCCAGCAGCGCGATGATGGCGCGCGAAACCGCGATCGCGGTTCCATTCAACATGTGGACGAGCTCGGTCTGCTTGGCTTCTTTGCGCTTGAAGCGCACACGCAGACGCCGCGCTTGGTAGTCGGTGCAATTCGAAGTGCTCGTGACTTCTCCGAACTCCCCGGCGTCGCCGCGCCCGGGCATCCAGGCTTCGACATCGTACTTGCGGTAGGCGGGAGCGCCCAGGTCTCCGCTCGCCACGTCGATGATGCGATAGGGAATCTCGAGCGCCTGGAAGATCTTTTCCTCGAGCCCCAAGAGATGCTCGTGCATGATCTGGGAATCTTCGGGCTGTGTGAAGGCGAACATCTCTACTTTGCTGAACTGGTGAACGCGGTAGAGCCCCTTGCTTTCGCGCCCGGCGGAGCCCGCTTCGGTGCGAAAGCAATGGGAGACCCCCGCCAGCTTCAAGGGCAGGTCGCTCTCTTCCAGGATCGAGTCCGCGTACAGACCCCCCAAGGTGATCTCGGACGTCCCGATCAAACACAGGTCCGCGTTGGCGATGGAGTACACCTGGGTTTCGGGACCGCGCGGGTTGAAGCCGATCCCGTCGAGCACTTCCGGGCGCGCCAGATCCGGCGTGATGAAGGGCGTGAAACCATCCTCGATCAAGAAATCCAAGGCGAAGCGTTGGAGTGCCAACTCCAGCAACGCCGCCTCGTTCTTCAGGTAGTAGAACTTCTGGCCCGCGACGCGCGCGCCGCCTTCGAAATCGATCAGGTCGAGTTTCTGAGCGAGTTCGACGTGGTCGAGGGCCGCGAAACCGAAGTCCGGGGGCGTGCCCCAGCGCCGCAGTTCGCGAAAATCGTCCTCGCCGCCTTCGGGGACGTCGGGGTGAATCAGGTTGGGAAAGCTCCGCATGGCCGCGTTGAGATCGCCGCGTACGGTTTCCAGCTCGGCCTCGATGGCCGCGCAGGCCTCCTTCAGCCGGCGCCCTTCAAGGCTGTGGGCCTCGCGCTCGGCGGGCTCGAGCTTGCGTTTGCCTGCCGTTTGGTGCTCGTTGCGTTGGCGATTGGCCTCGTTGAGGTCTGTCTGAAGCGCCGCGGTTCGCTCGTGGAGCCCCATGGCCTGTTCGAGGTCGACCTCGACCCTTCGCTTCCGGCAGGACTCGACGATTTCATCTTTTTGGGTGGCAAGGGCGCGCGGGTCCAACATGGCAGCCGTAGAGAAGCACACAGGCCCCTGCGACTCAAGCTGCCGCACCCCGGGGGTCTAGTTGAGACCCGATCGAAACCAAAATGAGAACGATTCGTATGTTCCCGCGCCAGGGAGCGTCGGTACCCCCTTGAGGCACATCTGTGCCGCCCAATGGGACGACAAAGGGGTGGGGCATGAATCGGATATAGGAGAGCAGAGAATGAGTAGATGGCTGTGGACGACGCTGGTAGTTCTGGGACTGACTCTTTCATCGGGTTTTGCACAAGCCGACAGCTCGGTGGGTCGCCGAATCGCAACCGATCGCAACATGCAAATCGATCTGGCCCTGGATCCGCCGGAGCCCGCGGCCGAGGTGACGCTCGTGCGCGTGGCTCCCCCGCGCATGATCGTCGTACAGGGAATGGTGGATTACCTGGGGGAGGACACCACCCTCGCCCTCAGGCTTCGCGTCAACGGCGAAATTCTGGCAGATGGCCCCGGCTCTTTCAGCCGCGGTCCGCGACAAGCATGCCAAGCTGGTGAGTTCTGTGCGGTCACGGGCATCTGGTACATCGACATGGACGACCATCCGGAGCTGCGCGGCGTTCCGGTGACGATCGGTCTCGAGGTCGACGACAACCGTGGCATCACGTTCGCGACCTTGGTGGCCACGATCGAAAAGAAGTAGCGCAGGTGCTCGCGGGCCGACGGTGGGTTCGCCCGCCCCGGCCCGCGGGCCCCGCTAACCCGGTTCCCATTGCCGGCCTTATTCTTCCCACTCTCGTGTCGATCGACGCTTCCCAGGGCGCCCATTCCGCGTTCCCTTTTTCGGTAGGCGTCCGCTGGCGCCGGGAGACGAAAAGTCTCATCCTGGAAAAAGTGCGACAATTTTCTTGCGCCCAAGCCCCGCAGCAATCGCTGCGTTGCCTTTCCGCAGCTGGATTCCGGTCCCCAAATTGCACAGAGTCCGCGTATGAATTGGGTTCATCTACGCGACCGAAGTCCGGCCCCTTGCCTGTTGTTGTTCTTCCTCCTCTTGCCGTCCGGCGCGTCCGCGGATCCGAAGCCAAGCTGGGAGCAAGCTCTCGACAACGACTTCTACAAGCTGACGCTCGACGTTCGCGTCCGCGCGGAATTCGCCGACATCGATGGGTTCCAGGAATCCGAGGCGTATACGATCCGGTCGCGCGTGGGGATCGGATCGAAGCCCTGGCACGGACTCTCCGCCTACGCGGAACTCGAACACAGCCTGGCCATCGACGACAACGAGTACTTCGACGCGGTCGAAACGCCGAGCGGGCAATCCGTGGTGGCGGACCCCGAAGAGACGGATCTCAATCAGGCGTACGTGAAGTACGAGAACGCGGACTTCTTCGACGCGCAGGCCGCGGTGGGCCGCCAGCGCATCAAGCTCGACGACGATCGCTTCGTCGGCAATGTGGGTTGGCGCCAGAACGAACAGACCTACGACGCGGCTCAAGCGTCCACGAGCTTCGGGATCGAGCATCTGACGGCCCAGTACGGGTACATCGACGACGTGCGCCGCATCTTCGGCGACGACGGTTCCGCCGCCCAGGCGGACTTCGATTCCGATTCCCATTGGGTGCGTCTCGGTTACGACCGCTGGGCGTTCGCCAAGGTCGTGCTGTTCGCGTACCTCTGGGACTTCGACAATTCGCGAGTCAACTCAGCGGATACCTACGGTATTCGCGTGACGGGAGACAAGGAACTGGGCGGGCCGTGGAAAGTCGCGTACGCGGGGTCCTACGCGTTCCAACAAGACGCGGCCAGCAATCCCGTGAACTACTCCGCCCACTACGGTGCCGCCGAAGCGGCGCTCCAGCACGCCGAGTGGGGTGCGCTGGGAGCGGGTTACGAACTGCTCGGCAGCGACGACGGCAAAGCGGTCTTCGTGACCCCGCTCGCAACCGCGCACAAGTTCAACGGCTTCGCCGATGCCTTCCTCAACAACGGCGGAGTCAATGGTCTCGAAGACATCTACCTCTTCGTCGCTCCCGTTCTTCCGTACGAACTCAAAGGCAAGATCGTGTACCACCACTTCGGCAGCGATCATCGCGACCGAACCCTCGCCGACGAATGGGACCTGGTCATCACCCGGAAATTCCACGAACACTGGACCGTCCTCGCCAAGGGCGCCTTCTTCAACGGAACCTCCAACGGCCCCGCCGACCGCACGCGAATGTGGCTCGAGCTGACGTTCCAGTACTAGGAAGGGCGGCCGATTCCGCGCTCCTCAACCCGAAATCGTTTTCCCGGCTGAATGCCCGCTAGGAGGCAGCGAGGCGTTCCCCTGGCAGGTCTCAGGGGCAGGTCGCGTTGGTATTGCAGACGTTGGAACCCAGGTTGTAGCCGCCGTTGACGCTGCCCGCGCTATTGAGCCGTGTAACGTTCTCGCGGTAACCGGTCGCGGTGCCCAGGTTGAGGCCGTAGCCGTTGTTGCTGTAGGTGCTGTTGCCCTGGATGATCGATCCGGAGCCCGCCTCGATGCCGTCACTGGTGTTGTCGCTGGCCGAGCTGCCGGTTACGGTGCCCCCGGTTCCAATGTCGATCCCGTCCTGTCCGTTGAAGTACCCGGTACTGCCGGTCACGGTGACACCGGTGGCGTTCGCGGAGATTCCGTCCAATCCATTCTGGAACGCGGTACTATTGGCGACCGTGCTCCCCTGGCCGACATCGATCCCATTCGCTCCGTTGTTCCGCGCCGTGCAGCTCTCCACAGTGACGCCGCCTCCGGTCGAGATCCCGTGTGCGTCGTTCGAAGACGCTGTGCTTCGGCTGATCGTGGAACCGGCGTTGGCCGCGATGCCGTCCCCTCCGTTGTCGGATGCCGTGCTGTCCAGCACCACGGAGTCCAGGCCCGCGTTGATCCCGTCGCCGCCGTTGGCGGTGGCGGTGACCCGGACGACACGGGCGTTCGGCCCCAGCGAGATTCCGACACCGCCGACGCCCCGTACCTGACCGTCCCGCACCGTCGCTCCCCGGGTGGCGTTCGTGTCTTCAACGCGAACGCCATAGCCAGAGCCCAGATTCAGGCAACCCACGGGTAGAAGCGGTCCGGTGGATAGGGTGCAGGCGATGGTGAACCCGTTGAGGTCGATCGCCACGTTGTGGGCTTCGATGCGAATCGCGTCCACCTGATTGCTACCGGTGGTGAGGTGGCCGGTAAGGCGATAGCTCCCCGTCTGCGAGAGCGTCACCGGGAACCCCGGTGTGTCGCCGGAGGTGATGCCGCCCACCAGCGCGCGCTGTTGATTGATTTCGATCACACCATCTACGCCGAAAGCCGGGCCAGCTTGGAGGAGAATCGTCAGCAGGAGCATCCGTCGCATGGGCCCTCCAAAGGAGTGAAACAAGGCGTTGACGACCACGGGGCGCCGCAGGAACCAAGACGAGACAGCATACCTGAACTCAGACGATCCCTATGGGGGCACGGGGCTGGACGAGTAGTTCGTAACCCGTTGAATACGCTCTATTTTTAGGCTTCTCACTATATTGAGTATCTTGCTCAGGCACACGCCGGATATCGGTGCACTCTATTTCACTTACATAAAGTATTGACTAGTGATACTTTATGATTGTGATTTCGGACCCACCCGCTATTCCCGCCGCCAGATCCTTCATCACCAGGCTTGCGGCCGACGGCAAGCATCACTTCACTGGCCGGGAGGCCCAGAGGGCACTCGGAGTATCGCCCGGCGCGGCGAAGCAAGCGCTCAGACGTCTGGCCAAGCAGGGCCTCGTCGCCAGCCCGGGACGAGGTTTCTACGTCATCGTTCCGCCCGAGTACCGGCGGCTGGGTTGCTTGCCGGCCGATCAGTTCGTGCCGGCTCTGATGGAGCAGCAGGGCCTTCGTTACTACGCCGGGCTTCTTTCAGCCGCTCAGTACCACGGGGCGGCGCATCACCGCCCGCAGGAGTTCCAGGTTGGGCTTGCGCGGAACCGCCGGCCGATCGTATGCGGTCAGGTCCGCGTTGCGTTCTTCGCGCGCCGGCGGATCGCGGAGGTGGCGGTCCGCAGCTTCAACACCCCGCGCGGCACGGTTCTCGTCTCGAGCGCCGAGGTGACGGCGGTCGATCTCGTCGGTTACGCGCATCACTGCGGCGGGCTCGATCAGGTCGCAACCGTCCTGTCGGACCTCGCCGAGCGGATCGATCCCGTCCTGCTGACGGCGGCCGCCGAGACGGCCCCCTTACCGTGGGCGCAGCGCCTTGGGTACCTGCTGGAGCTGGTGGGCTCCCGGGAAAAGGCCGCATCGTTGAAGGCGTATGTGCAGGCGAAGGCGCGGAATCCGACGGTGCTTCTTCCCAAGGCGCCCCGCGTCGAGATCAGCCGCGCCCCGGACTGGAAGCTGATCGTGAATGCCACGGTCGAGGCGGAGGCATGATCCCGCGCGACTACATCACGGCGTGGCGGGCCGAGGCGCCGTGGACGCAGGACTTCCAAGTGGAGCAGGATCTCGTGATCAGCCGGGCGCTGGTCGAGATCTTCTCGCATCCGCTGCTCGCCGAGACCCTGGCCTTTCGCGGCGGCACCGCCCTATACAAGCTCTATCTGAGGCCGCCGCCGCGTTATTCCGAGGACATCGATCTGGTTCAGGTGAGGACGGAGCCTGCGGGTGCGATGATGAACGCACTGCGCGAGGTGCTCGATTCCTGGCTCGGCGAACCACGATGGAAGCAGACCGAGGGACGGGTCACCTTCGTGTACCGCTTCGATTCGGAAGGTGTTCCGGTGGTGCCGCTACGCCTTAAGGTTGAAATCAACTCGCGCGAGCATTTCTCGGTGTATGGATTCCGCAAGGTTCCGTTTGCCGTCGACTCGCGCTGGTACACGGGACGCGCGGACATCCAGACCTACGAGCTCGATGAGCTTCTCGGAACGAAACTACGGGCACTCTATCAGCGCAGGAAGGGACGGGACCTGTTCGACCTGGCGGTCGCCCTGGAGCAGGCCGCGACCGATCCTGCGCGCCTCGTGGCGGCGTTCTCCGCCTACATGGATCACGGTGGCCACCGCGTAACCCGCGCGATGTTCGAAGAGAATCTGGCCGGGAAGATCCGCGATCCGCAGTTCAACGCCGATATCGGCCCCTTGCTCGCATCGAATTACAGCTGGGACATCAATGAGGCGGCCAGGACGGTGTCGGAGCGGCTCATCGCGCTTCTGCCCGGGGAGGCATGGAAGGCGGCAGAGTAATGTGGATGGGCGCACGACGGGACGCCGATCGCAGGCAGTCTCGGAAACGGGGAATCCGCGGCTAAAAAAACTGTTGAGTTCGCGCTCAACATCTTGATTTGTTTGGGCTTTCAGACCGCGCTCCCGCCTGCGATTGCTTGAATCGCGCACGTATTGCTTGAATCGTGTACCCCGTAAGTTATTGATTTCATTATCGGAGAGGTGGCCGAGTGGTTGAAGGCGGCGGTCTTGAAAACCGCTAGGCGTTCACGCGCCTCGAGGGTTCGAATCCCTCCCTCTCCGCCAATCCCCCCAACTTTGAGTTAAATTCCGCAGCTCCGGAAAAGCCCGGTCAGCGGGTCGCCGGAGATTGATTGAGGGACCGAGGCAGACCGAAGGTCTGCCGTCCCGGGCAGGGCGGCTTCGCCGCCCGCTACCCCGGAAAGACTAGTGTGGAGAGGTGGCCGAGAGGCTGAAGGCACAGGTTTGCTAAACCTGCGTACGGGCAACCGTACCGAGGGTTCGACTCCCTCCCTCTCCGCCACATCGAAAATTTCAACCGCCGTGACGACACGGGAGGTTCAGCACAGGACAAAGGCAAACCGCAGGTTTGCCGTCCCGGGCAGGGTGGCTTAGCCGCCCGTTACCCCGGAAAGGTGTGAGTGAGCGACCGAGGCAAACCGCAAGTTTGCCGTCCCGGACAGGGTGGCTTAGCCGCCCGCTACCCCGGAGAGGTGTGAGTGAGCGACAAAGGCAGACCGCAGGTCTGCCGTCCCGGGCAGGGCGGCTCCGCCGCCCGATACCCCGGAAAGATATAAGAGGGACAGAGGCAGACCGCAGGTCTGCCGTCCCGGGCAGGGCGGCTCCGCCGCCCGATACCCCCGAGAGATGGCCGAGGGGTTGAAGGCGCACGCTTGGAAAGCGGGTGT
>JAJDAL010000026.1 GCA_029261875.1 Deltaproteobacteria bacterium | reverse complement strand
CGTCGCGGGGCTCGTCAACCACTTCCACAATACCAGCGATACGGAGCCCCTCGAGCAGATCTCGGCAGATTCGCTCTTTGTCGTTGAGCGTGAGCCTTTGACCGTGGTCCGGGAAGGTGCTGCCTCGGCCGAGATACTGTGCAAAACCGCTCCGGGACGAGAGGTAGAAATGACCGCGGTAGTCCCCGCGTACCCGAGATCGCGGGTAGAGAACCTGCGCCCGTTCCATGGCGCCGATCTCCCCTTCGTCGATGGCCCAGGGGCTGCGCAACCGCTGAGAGCTCTGTTGAACGATGCGCTCTTGGGTGTCTGCCTGAAGGGCATCGACCTTGATGGCGAGTTCGCGCCGCATCAGGTCAAGGAGGGTCTTGGCTGCGTTGTACCGGACGTCGGCCGCGGCCGACTCAAGTGCCGGGTGCCTTCCAGACCAGTCCGCGCCGTTTTCGCACAGCTCTCGCAGCGATTCGTACTGGATCTCGAGCAACCCGCATTGCTCGAGGTTGGGCGAGGTAATGCGCCACCCGCGCTCGAGGTCACGGTAGAGCCGGTAGCCCAGCACTGACCGAAAGGCCCGGTTTGTGTCCTCGAGGGCCGCGTACCTGACCTCGGGATCGCTCGCGTAGTAGTCGGGCGAAAGGTCGAGAGCGCGGAACACGCCGTGGACCAACGTGTCGTGCCTCAGCCCCTCACTGCCAGCTGCTATCGCCGCTCGGTAGAGAGCGGATCGCAGCAGCCCGACCTCGACGAAATCGTTGAAGTGCCCGGCTTGGAGTGACGCGTCCTGGCGATTGTCGGTGAAGCTCAGGATTTTCCGAGCCCGCTCGCGCAAGGTTGTGTCGGCCTTCAGTTCCCGGATCGCAGCGAGCGTGAGGATCGTCGTCGCAGTGCTTCGCCCCTCGGTCCCTAGCGAGGTGAGCTTTCCGAAATCCGAGCGCTGACGGGCTCCGTAAGCCACACCGCAGGTCAGGCAGAAGAGAAAGGGTGCCCGGAAGAAATGGCATGCAAAGCCCGTCTGTTGTTGCGAACCGTCGGTTTCGACGCGGACCGAGCGGGGCAAGCGATCGCGCCGGTCGCGGCGCACCCGCACGCCGCGACGAGTTTCTTCGGTCCAATCTTCGGGGATGCGCTCGAGGATGGCATCGGTCTCGTTGGGCCACGGCTCCTTGGTGTTGACGTAGAGGAAGCCAGCCTCAGTGTCATCGTCGCCGCCCCGATCTGAAAGCTCGCGCGGTTCATAGAATCGGACTCCGGCTTCCGGATCGGCGGTCTCGCGCACGCAGTAATACTCCTGTCCACACTCGCGGCAGAACACGAGGGGGAGCAGGACCTTGCTTCGACTACCGGGGACGTAGCGCTGCGCTTGAACCGTGAGGTAACGGCGGCTTTCGCCTTCTACCGAGGCGTAGACGGTATCTCCCCGGCCGATGAACTGATGGAGGCGGAACGCAAAGACAGGAAACCCCGTCGCCGGATTGGCCTCAGAACCGTAACTAGCGAGCAGATGCTCGGCGATCGCCGCGGCGCAGCGCTCGGGCGCCACGTCGGTTAGTTGCGCTAGCTCAGCAGCGACGCCTGAGTCTCCAGAGATCGGCCGAGGTGCGGCGCGGCCAAGGCGACCCGTCTCCGGGTCGGGTTTGAGCCCGAACGTGCTCTCGATAAAGACCGATAGGGGATCGGCGACGAATCGGTTGAACTCATGGGGGGGCCGGATGTTCTCGTCCGCGACGCGCGTGCGGAGTTCTTCTCGAAAAGAGCGATTGTCCAGGCGCCGGTCCGGCGTGATTCTCTCGAGCGTCTCGCCAATCACGTGACCCTGCTCGACGGGCGCACCAAAGAGCCGGGTGGAAACGCGGGCGACGTCGGCTTTCTGTTGCGCCACGCTCCCACCGGTAGCCATCGTGGCAGACGTTCCGACGCACTGGAGCCGTGGCGCCTCAAAGGCTTCTCGCGCTCGGCGCACGAGCATGGCTACGTCGGCACCCTGACGCCCGCGGTAAGTGTGCAATTCGTCCAGCACGAGAAACTGAAGGCCACGGGCCGATCGAACCAGCGGACCATCGTCGGGCCGGGTCAGCAACAGTTCCAACATCACGTAGTTGGTAAGCAGGATGTCCGGAGGGTTCTCGCGGATCGCCTGCTTCTCTTCCTCACTTTCCTGTCCGGTGTAGCGCGCGAACGTCGCTGGGCCTCGACCGTCCGGGTAACCGAAGCACAGGAACTTCTCGAGCTCGCCAAGCTGGCTGTTCGCCAAGGCGTTCATCGGGTAGACCACGATCGCCTTCACGCTGGGGCCCGAGCCAACTCGGAGCACGTGATCTACGACTGGGATGATGTAGGCGAGGCTTTTCCCGGATCCCGTTCCCGTGGTGAGGACGTAGTTTGCGCCCGTGCGCGCAACGCGGATCGCCTCGGCTTGATGACGGTGCAGTCTGAACGGACGACCTGGGTCGTCCTTCCGTGCCTTGATCCGGAAACTACGACGGCATTCGTCGTGGAGCAGACCTTCCTCGACCAGCTCGTCGATCGTGCCCCCAGACTCGAAGGAGGGATTCAGCTGAATGAGCGGTTCGGGCCAAAGCAGCCCCTGGGCCAGCGCGGAGTCCACCAGTTCTCGGATCCGCTCGTCCCCAACGCGGATAAAGCTGCGAACGTAGTTCCCGAACTCCCCGACGAGGCGCTCGCGGAGCGCGAAGACGTCCATCAGCACCGGCCCCGCGCGCGCTGGGCGGTTGCGGACGATCGCGGCCGCGGCGCAACCGCTCGTCCACGATCGCCCGAAGGGGCGGAGATCCCGTCGGTGGAACGGGCCTGGCTACAGCATGTCGACGACATCCGGGTCCCCTGCGGGGTTGAAAACAAGATTCTACACGGACAGTTGGATTGGGTTGCACGCTTTTGCACCGTGCTGACCGTGGGGGAATAAACCCCATAGAGTCCAATAGCTTCCCGCTGCCGGCGAAGAAGCGACCACTAGCGGCGGCGCAGTCGAGGCGCCGATGGCAGGGGCGGAGGCCGATCGGCTGAGCGAGGGCGACTAGCCTTGGACTTCGGCCCCAAGCTCCCGCTCGAGCGGTTCCAACGCGGTGCCGAGCCCAGGGTCGGACTGGCGCAGCTCCCGAATCAGTTCGAGGAGCCTGGTATCTCCGACGGCCGCGCGAAACGGATCGTCGCGCCACCGATACCAGCGGCGATACGAGGGCGGGTCGAACCGCCGCAACACCTCGAGATCCGCCGCTTCACGTGCCGGACTGACTGCGAGGGCGCCAGCTTGGGACAAAGCCGTTTCCTCGCCGGATCCGGCTCCCGAGACGAACCCACGCATCAGGTCGTCGAACTCCGCGAACACCTGGTCCAGGAAGACCGCCGCGCGCTCTTGCATTCGTCTCTGAGCGTCCCGAACCCGACGGCGTACATGCTCTGATTGCTCCAATCGTCTCACCCTCCCATCGTTCACGAGCTGTCCGCTCCGGGCCTGAGCAGCGATTCCAAGGCCGCAAGGCGCTCTTCTTGGTCAAGGACCGCCACGCTTCGCAGCGCGGTCCCGAGGAGAGATCGGGCTGCCGCCAGCCGGTCGCTAGGACGAACCCCCGAATCTGCGATCGTGGATCGGAGGACTGCTACAGCCTCGCTCGCGCCCGCCTGAAGCCGACCGAGAGCCAGCCCGAACACCTGCCGCCGGGCGCGATCATAGGCGGCCCGAAATTCCGGATCGTGGAGCCAGCGGCGTAGGGTTCGTTCGCCCACCCCGGCAGAGAGAGCTGCCCGCCCAACGGTGGGCTCCGACAGCAGCGCTTCGATCCCGGCAAGCTGCCGAGGTCTCAGCCTCTCGATGTCTTCCGGAGGTTCCATCTGTCCTAGGATGGCCGGTTTCGACCGATTGTGCAGGGTAGGACCGAACGGGTCCGGCCATTCGAGACCGGAGATTTCGGGTGTCTCTCGCGGCGGCATCACCCGCGCGACTTCGAGGCTCGCCTGCGGCATATTGGCTACGCAGGCGACACGACCTAATTGTACAGTCTAGTGAACAAAGGAGACTCGGCGTCCCCATGTACGTGCTGTACGTCGACGAGAGTGGTGATTCGGGCACGGCCCCCAGTTCAAGTAGGTACTTCGCCATTAGTGGTCTCGTCGTGCATGAGCTTCGCTGGCACCAGACCCTCGAGGCGATGGTGACGTTTCGACAGCAAATTCGATCTCGATATGGCTTAAAGCTCCGCGAAGAGATCCATGCCGCTCACTTCCTTCACCATCCCAAGAAACTGGCGCGTATTCCGAAATCGATTCGACTTCGGCTTCTTCGGGATGTTCTCGACTTCGAGGCGACCGCGGTCGATATCAGTATCTTGAATGTGGTTGTCGACAAGGTAGGCAAGGCTGGCACCTACGACGTGTTCGAGAATGCATGGGGGGCGTTAGTTCAGCGCTTCGAAAACACGATCTCGCACCGTAACTTCCCTGGTCCCCAGAACCCTCAGGATTTCGGACTTCTGATCGTCGACCAGACTGACGTGAAGAGGCTTCGGAGTTTGACGCGGCGGATGCGTGTATACAATCCCATTCCCAATCAACCTGGATACGGTACCGGGTACCGCCAGATCCCCATTAAGACCTTGGTCGAGGATCCAGTTCATCGCGATTCTCTGCATTCCTACTTCGTTCAGATGGCCGATGTGAACGCGTTTTTCCTGTATCAGAAGCACGCGCCGGCTGGATACATCAAGAGGAAGGGCGCACGGAACTACTTCGATCGGCTCGATTCTGTCCTCTGCAAGGTTGCTGCAACGTCAGACCCGCAGGGGATCGTCAGGTTGTAGGAGCGCCAGCCCAATGCAGGAAGGGCCCAGTTTCCCGGGCCCGGTGGATCCTACTGCCGGTTCGAGACCGGGGTCAGATCCTCCGGAAGAATAGCAAAGGCCCGGACGCCGAGGAATCGCGTTTGGTACGCTTCCAAGACCCGCGCTGGTCTCAGAACTGCGTTTGGCTTCTAGGTGCCCGGTGCGTTGTGCAGCCAGGGGTGGCGCGCCAGCGATCCTCGGAGCTGCTGGTTGCCTCTGGATATAGGCTCTCCCATGCCTGGTGATTCGCTCGCTTCCAACCTCGGTCAGAACGTACTCGGTGGCTTCCTTGCTGCGGTTGCGTTCGCTGCAGCCACAGGCGCGTGGAAATGGGTACGCCGGCCCATTTACATACCCTTCGAATCAAAGAACTGGTCAGAACGAACCAAGAAGTTGCTCGAAGCGGCTGGATACGACCCCGTGCACGGCGACGCCGGCTGGGTGATCAACTACATGGTCCACGATTACCAAGAGCAGGGTCGCCGGATCGTTCACGTCGGTCGCTGGCCGTGCCGGCGTGAAGTTCGGGCTGAGCGCAAGGAAGGCTATGCGGTGTTGATGTGGAAAATTGGGGGTCGCCCAGGGCTGTAGGGCCGTCACGCTGACCGACGTGGCGGTCCGCGAGCACGGGGCGGCGCCTACTAGCTGCCTATTCGCTGGTGCTGGAAGCCGAAGGCAAGGGCGCTAACTACCTGAATTCAATGGTGGCCCAGGGCAGAATCGAACTGCCGACACCCTGATTTTCAGTCAGGTGCTCTACC
>JAJDAL010000025.1 GCA_029261875.1 Deltaproteobacteria bacterium | reverse complement strand
CGGCGACGCCACGACCGCGATCAGCGCCATCACGGTGACCGAAGATGCCACCACGACGACCATCAACACGGCGGACGAGATTCGCATTCGAATCCCGTCGGGCTTCGGCATGACCTGGGACACGGCGGACACCACGGCGGTGATCGGCGGAGCGGCTTCCACCAAGGTTTCCACCACCGTTTCCTACGAGGACGCCGGCGCCACCCTCGTCGTCAACGTGACGACGAATTTCGGTACGGGCGATGCCATAGCGATCTCGGGCCTTTCCTTCGAAGCCTTCAGTACCGCCGAAGCCGCGGACAACCTCGAACTCGAAATTTCGAACGATGGAGGGACCTCCGCCGCCGACGACAAGACCATCGCGATCGGCGCGCCTACGATCTCTTCGGCCGCAAACCAGACCTTCACGGTGGGCGATGCGACGACGGCCATCAGCGCCATCACGGTCACCGAAGACGCCACCACGGCGACCATCAACACGACGGACGAGATCCGCATCCGCATCCCGTCGGGCTTCGGGATGACGTGGGACACGGCGGACACGACGGCGACCATCGGCGGGGCGGCTTCCACCAAGGTCTCCACCACCGTTTCCTACGAGGACGCCGGGGCCACGCTCGTCATCGATGTCACGACCAACTTCAGCGCCGGCGATGCCATTGCGATCTCGGCCCTCTCCTTCGAAGCCTTCAGCAGCGCCGAGGCCGCGGACAACCTCGAACTCGAGATTTCCAACGACGGCGGAACCAGCGCCAGCGACGACAAGACCATCGCGATCGGCGCCCCCACGATTTCTTCGGCGGCCAACCAAACCTTTGCCGTGGGCGACGCCACGACGGCCATCAGTACGATTACGGTCACCGAAGACGCCACCACGGCGACCATCAACACGACGGACGACATCCGCATCCGAATCCCTTCGGGATTTGGCATGACGTGGGATACGGCGGACACCACGGCGGTGATCGGCGGCGCGGCCTCCACCAAGGTCTCGACCACGGTCAGCTACGAAGACGCCGAAGCCACACTCGTGGTCGACGTCACGACGAACTTTGCTGCCGGAGACGCAATCACCATCGCCGGGCTCTCCTTCGAAGCTTTCTCTACCGCCGAGGCCGCCGACAATCTCGAGCTGGAGATCTCCGACGACGGCGGCACCAGCGATACGGACGACAAGACCATCGCCATCGGTGCCCCCACGATTTCCTCCGCGGCCAACCAGACCTTCACCCTGGGCGATGGGACCACGGCCATTTCGGCGATCACGGTGACGGAAGACGCCACCACCGCCACCATCAACACGACGGACGACATCCGCATCCGCATCCCCTCGGGTTTCAGCATGACCTGGGACACGGCGGACACCACGGCGGTGATCGGCGGAGCGGCTTCCAGCAAGGTCTCCACAACCGTTTCCTACGAAGATGCCGGCGCCACCCTCGTCGTGGCGGTGACGACGAACTTCGCCGCAGGTGACGTCATCACGATATCTGCTTTGTCCTTCGAGGCGTTCACGGCGGCGGAAGCGGCGGACAATCTCGAACTCGAGACTTCGAACGATGGCGGGACCACGGCCACGGACGACAAGACCATTGCGATCGGTGCCCCGACGATCGCCAGCGCGGCCAATCAGGTGTTTGCGGTGGGCGACCCCACCACGGCCATCAGCACCATCACGCTGACCGAAGACGCCACCATTGCGACCATCAATACGGCGAACGATCTGCGGATCCGCATCCCGTCCGGCTTCAACATGACCTGGGATACGGCGGACACCACCGCGACCATCGGCGGAGCCGCCTCCACCAAGGTCTCGACCACCGTTTCCTACGAAGACACGAGCCAGACCCTCGTCGTCGACGTAACGACCAATTTCGCCGCCGGTGACGTCATCACCATTGCCGGACTTTCCTTCGAGGCCTTCAGCGCCGCGTCGGCCGCGGACAATCTCGAGCTCGAAGTCAACAACGCCGGCACCGCAGCGGACACCGCAACCCAGACCATCGCGGTCAGTGGCCCGACCCTCGCATCGGCGGCAAGCCAGACGTTCGCGGTCGGCGATCCCACGACGGCCATCAGCACCATCACGGTGACCGAAGACGCGTCGAACGCCACCATCAACACGACGGACGACATCCGCATCCGCATCCCGTCGGGTTTCAACATGACCTGGGATACGGCGGATACGGCCGCCGTGATCGGCGGCGCCGCGTCCACCAAGGTCTCCACCACCGTCTCCTACGAGGACGCGAGCCAGACCCTGGTCGTCGACGTGACGACCAACTTCGCCGCCGGTGACGTCATCACCGTCGCGGGACTCTCCTTCGAAGCCTTCAGTGCGGCGTCGGCGGCCGACAACCTCGAGCTCGAAGTCAACAACCTGGGCACCGTGGCAGATGACGATGCCCAAACAATCGCTATCGGCGCGCCCACTCTCGCCTCCGCGGCCAATCAACTCTTCTCCCTGGGTGATCCGACCACGGCCATCAGTGCGATTACGCTGACGGAAGACGCGGCGGCGGCGACCATCAACACGACGGACGACATCCGCATCCGCATTCCGTCCGGCTTCAACATGACCTGGGACACGGCGGACACCACCGCCGTGATCGGCGGTGCGGCCTCCAGCAAGGTCTCGACCACGGTCAGCTACGAGGATACGAGCCAGACCCTCGTGATCGCGGTGACGACCAACTTCGCCGCCGGCGACGTCATCACGGTTTCCGGACTCTCCTTCGAAGCCTTCAGTGCGGCGTCGGCAGCCGACAACCTCGAGTTGGAGATCAACAACCTCGACACCGTCGCGGACACCGACTCCCAGACCATCGCCATCGGTGCGCCGACGCTTGCCTCGGCGGCCAACCAGGTGTTCGTCGTCAACGACCCGACGACCGCCATCAGCACCATCACGGTCACCGACGACGCCACGACGGCCACCATCAACACGACGGACGACATCCGTATCCGCATCCCCTCGGGCTTCAACATGACCTGGGACACGGCGGACACCACGGCGGTGATCGGCGGCGCGGCCTCCACCAAGGTCTCGACCACGGTCAGCTACGAGGACACCAGCCAGACCCTGGTCGTCAACGTGACAACCAACTTCGCCGCGGGCGACGTCATCACCCTAGGCGGGCTCTCCTTCGAAGCCTTCAGTGCCGCGTCGGCGGCCGACAATCTCGAATTGGAAGTCAACAACCTCGGAACCGTGGCGGACGACGATGCGCAAACGATCGGGGTGTCCGGTCCCAGCGTCGCTTCGGCGGGCAACCAGGTGTTCGTCGTCAACGACCCGACGACCGCCATCAGCACCATCACGGTCACCGAAGACGCGTCCGTCGCCTCGATCAATACCACGGACGAGATTCGCATTCGCATTCCCTCGGGTTTCAACATGACCTGGGATACGGCGGACACCACCGCCGTCATCGGCGGCGCGGCTTCCACCAAGGTCTCGACCACGGTCAGTTACGAGGATACGAGCCAAACCCTCGTGGTCGACGTCACCACCAATTTTGCTGCCGGTGACGCGATCACGATTTCCGGACTTTCCTTCGAAGCCTTCTCCGCTGGCTCCGCGGCCGACAACCTCGAACTCGAAGTCAACAATCTCGACACCGTGGCGAGCACCGATTCCCAGACCATCGCCATCGGTGGTGCCACCGTGGCCTCGGCGGCCAATCAGACCTTTGCCGTGGGCGATCCCACGACCGCCATCAGCACCCTCACCGTGACCGAAGACGCGAGCACCGCGACCATCAACACCACCGACGACATCCGCATCCGTATTCCCTCGGGCTTCAACATGACCTGGGATACGGCGGACACCACCGCCGTGATCGGCGGCGCGGCCTCCAGCAAGGTCTCGACCACGGTCAGCTACGAGGATACGAGCCAGACCCTCGTGATCGCGGTGACGACGAACTTCGCCGCCGGCGATGCCATCACGGTTTCCGGACTTTCCTTCGAAGCCTTCAGCGCCGCTTCCGCCGCCGACAACCTGGAGCTGGAGGTCAACAACCTCGACACGGTGGTGGACACCGACGCCCAGACCATCGCCATTGGATCTCCGACGCTGCTTTCCGCCGCCAACCAGCAATTCACGGTGGGCGATCCCACGACGGCCATCAGCGCCATCACCGTCACGGAAGACGCCACCACCGCGACCATCAACACGACGGACGACATCCGCATCCGCATTCCCGCGGGCTTCAACATGACCTGGGATACGGCGGACACCACCGCCACCATCGGCGGCGCGGCCTCCACCAAGGTCTCCACCACCGTGACCTACGAGGACACGAGCCAGACGTTGGTCGTCGACGTAACGACCAACTTTGCCGCCGGGGACGTCATCACCGTTTCGGGTCTCTCCTTCGAGGCCTTCTCCGCCGGGTCTGCGGCCGACAACCTCGAACTGGAAACCAACAACCTCGGCACCGCTGTCGATACGGACACGCGCACGATCTCCATCGGCGCCCCGACCCTGGCGTCCGCGGCCAACCAGGTGTTCGTGGTCAGCGACCCCACGACGGCCATCAGCACGATTACGGTCACCGAAGACGCCGCCTTCGCGGCCATCAACACCACCGACGACATTCGCATCCGCATTCCCTCGGGCTTCAACATGACCTGGGACACGGCGGACACCGCCGCCACCATCGGCGGCGCCGCCTCCACCAAGGTGTCGAGCACCGTCTCCTACGAAGACGCGAGCCAGACCCTCGTCGTCAACGTCACCACCAACTTCAGCGCCGGTGACGCGATTACGATCGCTGCGCTCTCCTTCGAAAACTTCAGCGCCGGTTCCGCGCCCGACAACCTCGAGCTCGAAGTCAACAACCTGGGAACCTCCGCCGACGACGATGCCCAGACCATTGCCGTCAGCGCACCGACCCTGGCGTCGGCGGCGAATCAGCTCTTTACCGTCAACGACGCAACCACGGCGATCAGCACCATCACCGTCAGTGAAGACGCGAACGCCGCGGCCATCAACACCACCGACGACCTCCGGATCCGGATTCCCGCGGGCTTCAACATGACCTGGGATACCGCGGATACCACGGCCACCATCGGCGGCGCCGCGTCGACCAAGGTCTCGACGACCGTCAGCTACGAGGACACCAGTCAGACACTGGTCGTGGACGTAACGACCAACTTTGCGGCGGGCGATGTCATCACCGTCTCCGGCCTCTCCTTCGAAAACTTCAGCGCCGCTTCGGCGACGGACAACCTCGAGCTGGAAGTTAACAACCTGGGCGATGCCGCGGACGAGGACGCCCAGACCATCGGCATCGCGGGCCCCACGCTCTCGTCCGCGGCCAATCAATCGTTCAACGTCGCGCAACCCACGGTGGCGATCAGCCCCATCACGATTACCGAGAGTTCCGCAGGTCCGGCGGTCTCGGCCGCGGGCGACATCCGAATCCGCATCCCGGCGGGCTTCGGCATGACCTGGGATACGACGGATACCACGGCCACCATCGGAGGCGCCGCTTCGACGAAGGTCTCGACGACCGTCAGCTACGAGGATGCGAATCAGACCCTCGTTCTGAACGTCACGACCAATTTCGCCGCCAACGACGCGATCGCAGTGTCGGATCTCTCCTTCGCGAACTTCACCGCGATTTCGGCGGCCGACAACCTCGAACTCGAAGTCGACAACCTGGGAACCCTCGTCGCGACGGACGACAAGACCATCGACATTGCGGCGGCCCTGATCGGAAACACGTCGGGAAGTGTGTACTTCGACCGCAATCGCAACGGTGTCCAAGATCCCGGGGAATCCTTGAGCGGTGTGGTGCTGAACGTCAAATCTGCCGGCGCGGATACGATCTTCAACACCGCAGACGACATCCTCGAATCCACCGCCACCACCGCGAGCCCCTACACATTCACCGGGATTCCCGCAGGTCCGATGATGTTCGAAGTCATCGCCCCCAACGGCGAGTTCAATACCTTCCGGCGCGTGGCCACGGTTCCCTCGGGCGGGTCCTCGACCCAGGACTTCCCCATCATCGACCCGGCGGGCTTCGTCTACGACAGCGTGAGCCGGGAGCCCATTCAAGGCGCGGTGGTGAACATCTACCAGGATCTCGACACCGACGGAGTGATCGATCCCACGGATCTGCTCGCCTACAGCGAAGTTACGGAAAGCGACGGCCGCTACGAATGGCTACTCGCGGGACCGTTCAACTACCTCATCAGCGTTACGCCGCCGAGCAGTGACTACGCCTATCCCTCTACCGCGATTCCGCCGACAACGGCACCGGACCCGCTGCCGGATACCGTCAACGACGTGCAGGGATTTACGACCGGTGTCTACTACTTGAGCTGGCGCTTCGTCGCGACGAGCGGGAATCTGATCAACAACGATATCCCGCTCGATCCGCCGGCCCCGGGCCAGATCCTACTCAGCAAAGTCGCCGAGCAGACGGATGTCGTGATCGGTGACATGCTGGAATACAAGCTCACGGCGGTGAACGTCGGCGGCAACACATTGGCGGCCGTCAAGCTGTCGGACGTGGTGCCCGCGGGCTTCAAGTTCATCGACGGTTCGGCTCGCCTGCACAGGACCGGACAGGAGCCCGTCGCCATCGAGGGCATCGGCCAGCGCCCGGTCGAGTTCCGCAATATCCCCTTCGCGATCGACGAAACCGTCGCGGTCACCTACCTGCTGCGCGTCGGCGCCGGTGTGATCCCGGGGGACTACAAGAACTACGCCACACCGAAGGCCGCCTTCGGCGCCCCGTTGGGCAACACGGCGACGGAAACCGTCACGGTTGGACTCGATCCGATCTTGCAGAAGACGACCATCATCGGGAAGGTCTTCTTCGACGCCGACGGTGATGGGTTCCCGGATCCGGAGGAGCCCGGCATTCCCGGTGCGCGCCTGGCGACCGCCACGGGCCTGTTGATCGAAACCGATGCCCACGGCCGCTACCACATTGCCGACGTGGACGGCGGGCGCTTCGAACGCGGCCGCAACTTCGTCCTCAAGGTCGACCCCGCCACCCTGCCCGAAGGCGCGCGCTTCAGCACCGAGAACCCGCGCGTGATCCGCATCACCCAGGGACTCATGACGAAGGTCAATTTCGGGGTCGCACCGCCCGCGTGGAGTCGCCCCAACGCCATCGTCCACGTCCAGCTCGGCGACAAGCTGTACTACAAGGCCAACCACGAAGACCTGGACGAGGAGTACCGCGAAGCCCTCACCGGCGTCGCCGAAGCGATCCGCAATTTCCGTACGGGGCGAATGGCGGTCGAGGGCTACGCGAAGGTGCGCGATGAAAACGTCCGCTCGCGGCATCTCGCGGAAGACGTGGACGCCAAGACGCGTCGAATCCTGACGGAACTCCTCGGCGAGAATGCCATGCAGGGAATCGAGATTCGCGTGTCGTCCAAACGCGAAGCACCGATCGTCACCGGACCGCAACCGGCGCCCCGAAGCGCCCCCGTGGTCGTAACACCCGAAGCCATCGCACCCGCGACGCCCGGCGCCGCAACGGATCCCGAGGTCGAAATCGCGCTACCCCGGCCGGAACCCGAGCCTCCGCTGGCACCGGCGCCCAAACCCAGCGTTGTCGAAAGCGAGGCGATTCCCGAGGAGGCTCTCCTTCCGGCACGCGAAGCCGCCATTCCCACAGAACCGCCGATCGTCGCGCCGGTCGAGGAGATCCTCGAAGCCGCAACGCCGGAACCGGTCACCGAACCCGAAATTGCGCGACCGGCCATCGACCCGCCGGGACGCATGCTCGACGCGATGCCGCCGCCGCCCAACGTCGAGCTCGACACCGTGGGCCAGTCCCTCGAACCGTCCACCTTCGACCTGCTGCCGGATCCCCAGGACCTGCTTTGCGGCGGCGAATTCTGCGAATTCGATCCGGCGTTCATCATCGACGTGTTGTCGCCGGACGGCGAAGACCTGCCCGCGGTCGACGGCGCCGACGCTATGTCCGAAGCGCTGGCCGGGGAACTGTCCCGATTGCGCGTACCCGGCGGCGGCCTGATCTGGGCGACACAGAGTCCCGATGTCGCCGACCCGCGACTCAACGTTCGCGCCGTGGCACCGGTGCGGCTCGACGCTTCGGGGATGAGCGAACCCGTGCGCTTCCAGATCTACACCAACTACCCGGCCTTCATCGATCGCTACGAACTCGAAATCTTCGATGCCAGCGACACGGAACGCCTGCGCCCCCTGCGCGTCTTGACGGGTCGAACCCTCCAGTCCGTCGACACGATCCACTGGGATGGGGAAATCGACGATCCGCGGTCGCTTTCCGAAGTGCGCCAGCTCGAATACCGGTTGCGCGCGTTCGACCCCGCAGGCCGCTTCGACGAGACCGCGTTCCGGAGCCTCGCGATCACCGCGCAGCGCGACGTCGGGCACGAGGAAGAACCGCCGGACCTTCGCGGTAGCAGCAATCTCGCGCGTCAAACCATCGCGCTCTCGGGCTCCACGGTCCGCCTGCACGGAACCGGCCTCGACCCGGACCTCCGCCTGCGCGTAAATGGCGACCCGATCGCCGTGGACCCGGCCGGCAGTTTCGTCTCCGAACAGATTCTCCCCTACGGCCCCCAGCGCTTCGATCTCGCCGTGGATCGCCCCCGAGGCGACGAGTGGAAGCGAAACCTCGCCGTCGAAGTGAAGCAGCAGGCCTTCTTCCTGGTGGCACTGGGCGACGTGACGATCGGCCGCAACCACATTCGCGGCAACATCGAAACCCTCGCGCCCGACGATTCCTTCGACAAGGACCTGTTCACCGAAGGGCGCTTCGCCTTCTACCTGAAGGGCAAAGTGCGCGGGAAATACCTCGTCACCGCCGCCCTCGACACGGGCGAGAACGAGCTCTCGGAAGTCTTCGACAATCTGCACCGCGAGAATGCGGAGTCGCTCTTCCGCCACATCGACCCGGACCGCTACTACCCCGTCTACGGCGACGATTCGACCACGACGAGCGATGTGGATAGCCAGGGACGCTTCTACATCCGCGTCGACTGGGATCAATCCCAGGTATTGTGGGGCAACTTCCGAACCGGACTCACGGGCAACGAATTCGTGCGCTACAGCCGCGGGCTCTACGGCGCTCGCGTACAACACCGCAGTACCGAGACTACCGAGTTCGGCGAACCCAAACACGACGTGATCGCGTTCGCCTCCGAGGCCCAGAGCGCCCTGGCGCACAACGAATTCCGCGGCACCGGCGGCAGCCTCTACTACCTGCGCCACACGGATGTGGTGCGCGGCTCCGAGCGGCTGGCCGTCGAAGTGCGCGAGCGCGATTCCGAACGCGTGGTAGAGAACATCGAACTCGAACGCGGCCGCGATTACGATATCGACGAACGCAACGGACGCGTCCTGCTCAGTCGACCGCTGACTTCCGTCACCCGGGCGGCGGGTCCGGCCATCATCAAGGATCAGCCCCTCGACGGGGACCAGGTCTTCCTGGTGGCGGATTACGAGTACAGCCCCGAGGGCTTCGACACCGACAAACTCACCTACGGTGGCCGTGCCAGCACCTGGCTATCCGACCACGTGGAAGTCGGCGGCACCTTCGTGCACGAGAATCGCAACAACGACGATCACCAGATCTGGGGTGCCGATGCGACCTGGCGCGTCAACGAAAGCACCTACCTGAAGGCCGAATACGGCAACACCCGCAATCGCCAGGCCAACGCGGGCGATTTCTCGGACGACGGGGGCCTATCGTTCCGTGACCTGCGCGTCGCCGCCCAGGAAGACATGCGCAGCGGCACGGCGCTCGGTCTCGAAGCCCGCTCCGCCCTGGGTGAACTGTTGGGTGTCGAAACCGACGCCACCGCGGCCATCTGGTGGCGAAGCCGCTCTTCGGGCTTCTCCAGTGCCCGCGCGGAAACCGGTGCCGACACCGTCGAATACGGCGCGGAACTCGCGTGGCATCCCTCGGAGGAATGGTTCCTTTCGGCTCGGGGCGCCGTCCTCGATCGCGAAGGGGAACGCGAGAAACGTTCGGTCACCGGCCACGCCCAATACCAGCTGACGGAGAAAGTCGGCATCGCGGGCGAAGTGCGCCACGTGCGCGAGAAGCACGCGGGCCTCGAAGATACGATCTCGACGGAGGCCGGCGCGCAGGTGACCTACGACGTCACCCAGGACATTCAGGCGTACGCGTCCGCTCAAACCACCCTCGCCCGCGACGACGACGCGGATGAAAACAATCTCGCCACCCTGGGCGTACAGGCGAGGCTCGGCGACCACGTCGGCGTTCGCGTGGAAGCCAGCACGGGCAATCGCGGCGAAGCGCTCGAAGTCGGCGTCGATGTGGCGCCGACGGACGACTACAGCGTGTTCGGAACCTATTCGATCTCTGCGGACCGCACGGATCTGGCCGGGCATCGCTTCAGTTTGGGCCAGCGCGCGCAGGTGGCGGATCGTCTGTCGGTCTTCCAGGAATCCCAATTCCGCCAAGACTCCGAAGCGGTCGGTTCGGGGCACGTGATCGGCGCGGACTGGAATCCCGGCGGTTGGAATTTCGGATTGTCGATCGAATCGAGCACCTTCGACTCGAACGACGTGGGCCTCGTGGAACGCGACGCCGCGTCGTTCAATTGGGGATACAAGCAGAAGAACCTGCGCCTGGGCAGTACGCTCGAATACCGACGGGACAAAGGCGATGTCGACGAATCGACCTGGTTTACCAGCCAGCGTGTCGACTTCGACCTCGACGAAGCCCTCACGCTGCTCGCGAAATTCGACTTCTCCCATTCGAAGGACTTTGCGAGCGACTCGCTGGCCGGACGCTACGTCGAGGGCAGCTTGGGTTTCGCGTATCGCCCGGTCGAAAACGATCGACTGAACCTGCTCGGGAAGTACACCTACCTGCTCGATCTCCCGAGCGCGGGTCAGGATACGACGCGCAACGACGAACGCTCTCACGTGTTTTCCCTCGAAGGCATCTACGACCTCACGGAACGCGTGGAACTGGGCGCCAAGTTCGCGGTCAAGCGCGGCGAGCTGCGCATCTCCCGAGACGAAGGGCGTTGGTTTGCGACCCAGACCGAGCTGGCGGTGGCACGGGTCCGCTACCACGTGATCGAAAACTGGGATCTGCTCGGAGAATACCGCTGGCTCCACGTCGCCCAGGCGCGCGACGCGCGACAGGGTCTGCTGCTCGGCGTCGACCGCAGAATCGGCGACAACATGCGCCTGGGCGTCGGTTACAACTTCAGCGACTTCTCCGACAACCTGACGCGCCTCAACTACAACAGCCACGGCTGGTTCCTGAATCTCAATACCGCCTATTGATTCAGCGACCGCCTCCCCTGCGGGCTACGCCCTTCCGCGGTCCCCGTTTTCCGCTTCGAGCGGGAACTTGCATCCCCTCGCGCTTTGTCCTCCAATAGGGCCCCAAGGAGGAGAAGAGCGTGAAAATCGGAATCATGTTTGCGAATGCCGGTCCCTTCGGGCTGCCGGATCATCTCGAGAATCTCGCGCGCAGCGCCGAGGACGTGGGCGTCGAATCGATCTTCACGGTCGAACACGTCGTGGTCCCCGAAGGGTACAAGTCCGAGTACCCCTACAGCGCGACGGGTCGCATGCCCGGAGGCGAAGATTCTCCGATCCCGGATCCCCTTCTTCCGCTCGCCTTTGCCGCGGCGGTGACGAAGAAGCTGCGCCTGGGCACCGGAATCATGATTCTCCCCCAACGCCACCCCGCTTATGTGGCCAAGGAAGCCGCCACCCTCGACGTTCTGTCCGGTGGCCGGGCGATCCTGGGAGTCGGCATCGGCTGGTTGCGCGAAGAGTTCGAAACCCTGGGAATCGATTTCTCCGAACGGGCGGCGCGAACCGAGGAAGCCATCCAGGCCATTCGCACGCTTTGGAAAGGAGAAGCCCAGCCCTTCGAAGGCAAGTTCCATCGTTGGGGTCCCGTGCACTCGAACCCGAAACCCGTGCAGGCCGGCGGCGTGCCGATCCTCGTCGGGGGACACGTCCCCGGTGCGGCGCGGCGTGCAGCGCGCTTCGGCGACGGATTCTTTCCCGTCAGCGGCGGCGAAGACCCCGAAGCCCTGTCGAAACTACTCACGGTCTTGAAAGACGAATGCGGAAAGATCGGGCGCAAGCCGGAAGAAATCGAGATCACCACGGGATCTGCGCTCCGCGACCTCGACGCGGTGAAGCGCTTTCAGGATCTCGGCGTTTCGCGGCTCGTCACGGGTCCGCCGGGCTTCGACAAGGAAGGCGTGCGCAAGGGTCTCGAAGATCTGGGCGAACGCATCATTTCGAAACTCTGAACTGGTCGACCTGCTGCCTCCCCTGTTGCGAGGGGAGGTGGGCGGGGTCCCGGCGCAGAGCCTCGTCGAACCAATACTGGGCGTTGTCGAAATCACCGCTCTGCAGAAAGGCGGCGCCAGCGTTGAAGGCCGTGAAGGCCTGGCGATCGAGGGACGCAGCCCGCGCGTAGCGCGGTGCCGCCTCCGCCCAAAGCCCCGCTTCCGCATCCACCTGTGCTTGACGGCTGTAGCGCGCAATGCGTTCGATATCGTTGAAGAACACCAGGTTGATCACGATCGCGACTCCAGCGCACAGCCACGCGGTTCGCCAAATGACGTCGCGGTCAATCCGCATGCGAAACCGCTGGAGGGCGCGGGCCCAGAAACGGAAGCACGGTCTTGCGCGTGTGGGGATCGCTGAAGCGCCAGGTGAGTCCGTCGAGAAAGAAATGCGCGATGGGCAGGCCGGGAAACAGCAGGTAATGGACCGACCAGTCGTTGGGCCAGCCCGGCGAGGTCGAGAGGTATTCCGTCAGATACCAGGCTCCGAAACCCGCCAGGACGTGGAGTCCCAGATACGCAGCGGGACCGGCGGATACCAATTTCCCCAGGAAGCCCGAGTTGCGCGCGTCGCCGCGCGCGCGACAGCGCCGGTCGTTCAACAGATAGACGAGTCCGATGTATTGGACCGAGTGGTAGCCGTTGCGCAGGATCAATTGGATCTCGATGTCCTGCGTGGCAAAGATCGGGATCAAGAACGTCGCCCAGGTGGTGGTGACGAAGAACACCTTGGGAAGACTGACCGGGAGACCGTCCTGCCAGCGCTGCACCTGCCGGCCCAGGAACACGACGAGCGTCGCGCAGGAAGCGAGGATCAGGGTGATCAAGACCTGGTCGTGGTAGGGAATCGGAATCACGTGGGAGGCGCGACCCAGAAAGCGAAAATTGTCCCCGCCCACGGGACCCGTTGCAAGAATCGCAACCGTCGTGATCCACGCCAGGTTGAACACCAGGTGATCGATCTTGCGATCGAGTTCCCCTTCGCCGTTTCGCTGGCGGTAAAGCGACGCAAAACCCAGGTTTTGCGCCGCAATGTGGTGCTCGCCGAACCAGTACCAGATCGAAACCAGCAGCAGCGGCCCCACGGTGGCGCAGTGCACCCAGGAACCCAGCATGATCCCGATCGGCACGAAGAAATAAAGCAGGGGCCGCGTTCGGTAGTGGGCCCGCTGGTCGACGTCGAGATAGGTAAAGCTGAACGTCGTTAGAAAATGGGGCAGTGAGAGCGCCCCCAGGTAGATCGCGTAGGTGACCTCGCGCCCGGCGTCCAGCGAGGCGTCGAAGGACTGCCACAGGGCCACCAACGCGAGCGGGATCCAGAGGGTGGAGAGGACGATGAGTCCATCCCATCGCGCGCTCACGATCCAACGGTTTCTCATCGTCTCCATGAAGCCGAAAACTATAGCAGCGGGGGGCCGGGGACTGACATCCGGGGCGCGACCTGGAGTATGCTGCGCTACCGCATGGAACTGGATCACGTTCGCATCAAAGGGGCACGGGAACACAACCTTTGCTCCGTCGACGTCCGCATTCCGAAGAAGAAGCTCGTGGTCCTGACGGGCGTCTCGGGATCTGGCAAGTCGTCCCTGGCCTTCGACACCCTCTACGCTGAGGGGCAGCGCCGCTACGTCGAATCGCTTTCCGCCTATGCGCGGCAGTTTCTCGATCAGATGGAAAAACCCAAGTACGACACCATCCGCGGTTTGTCGCCCACCATCTCGATCGAGCAGAAGACCACGGGCACCAATCCGCGTTCGACGATCGGAACCATCACCGAAATTTCGGACTACTTGCGGGTGCTCTACGCGCGCGTCGGCGTCCAATACTGCCACCGCTGTGGCAACAGTGTGCAGGGCCAGACCGCGGAGCAGATCGCGCGCGAAATCGCGAAATTCAAGGCCGGAAGCAAACTCCTGCTGCTCGCCCCCATTCTTGTAAACCGCAAAGGGGAACACCGGGAGCTGCTCGCCGAAGCGCGCCGCGAAGGCTTCACCCGCTTGCGCATCGACGGCGAGGTGCGCCTCACGGAAGAGGTGGAGGCCCTCGACAAGCGCAAGAAGCACATGGTCGAGGTGGTGGTCGATCGCCTGGTGATGAAGAAGGGACTCACCACCCGCATCGTCGAATCCGTCGAATCCGCCCTCAAAGTGGGCGAAGGCAGTTTGATCGTTGCGCGGACGGGGGCTGCGGACCGCGTGTTCTCGGAAAAGATGGCGTGCCACGATTGTGGAATCTCCTTTCCCGAACTCACGCCCCAGAGTTTTTCCTTCAACAGTCCCCAGGGAATGTGCGTCGATTGCAACGGCCTGGGTTCGCGGGTCGAGATCGACCCCGACCTGGTCATTCCCGACGATTCCCTCTCCCTGGACGAGGGAGCCATCAAGCCCTGGGGAATCAACGTCGGGCAACAGACTTCCTGGTCCCATGGCTTTCGCGGTCAGATCTGCAAGCAAGTTGGCATCGACACCAAACGCCCCTGGCGGAGGCTCCCGGCCAAGCACCGCGAGATCCTGCTGCACGGCTCCGGGGAGCGCACGTTCAAGGTCAAGTGGTCCGGCCGCTCCAGCAAGGGAACCTTCGATCTCCAATTCGAAGGCTTGATTCCGCGCCTGATGCGACGCTTCCGCAGCACGAATTCCGAGCGGGCGAAACGCTGGTACGGACAGTTTCTCGGCGACACCCGCTGCAACAGCTGTGGCGGCGCGCGACTCCAACCCGCCAGCGCGGCGGTGCGGGTCGGCGGCGAAACCATCGTTGCGGTTTCGGGCTTCACCATCGAAGAAGCGCGCAATTTCTTCCGCGACCTGAAACTGGCCGGGGCCGACCGTGAGATCGCCGTCGAGCTGCTGAAGGAAATCCGCGGCCGCCTCGAGTTCCTTTCCGCGGTGGGCCTTTCCTATCTCTCCTTGGACCGCGCGGGCCCCACCCTTTCCGGCGGCGAAGCCCAGCGCATCCGCCTCGCGAGCCAGGTGGGCTCCGACTTGACGGGCGTCATCTACATCCTCGACGAGCCGTCCATCGGCCTCCACCAACGCGACAACGGACGCCTGCGCGACACCCTCCTGCACTTGCGCGACATCGGAAATACCGTGGTGGTGGTCGAACACGACGAAGAAACCATTCGCTCTGCGGATCACGTGATCGATTTCGGACCCGGGGCCGGCGTTGCCGGGGGGCGTGTTGTCCACGCGGGCACGCCCAAAAGCCTCGAGAAGAGTCGTCGTTCCCTGACGGGTGCCTACCTTTCCGGTCGCGCCTCCATCCCGATTCCCGCGTCGCGCCGCAGCGCCGCGGGCAGTTTGAAGATCGCCGGGGCCCAGGAGAACAACCTGGCCGACATCGACGTCGAGATTCCCCTGGGTGTCTTCACGGCGGTCACCGGCGTATCCGGCGCCGGCAAATCGACGCTCGTCAACGACGTTCTCTACCCCGCGCTATCGCGCAAACTTCACGCCTCCACACGCCGCGTCGGACGGCACCGGGGCTTGCACGGAATCGGCCAACTCGACAAGGTCATCGCCATCGACCAGCGGCCCATCGGCCGCACCCCCCGCAGCAACCCCGTGACCTACATCAAGGTCTTCGACGAGATCCGGCGCCTGTTCGCGCAACTCCCCGAATCCCGCGTCCACGGCTACAAGGCCGGACGCTTCTCCTTCAACGTCAAGGGCGGTCGCTGCGAAGCCTGCCAGGGCGACGGCGTGCGCCAGATCGAAATGCATTTTCTGCCGGACGTCTACGTCCGCTGCGAGGAATGCGCGGGCAAACGCTTCAACGAATCCACATTGAATGTGCGGTACAAGAAGCATTCGATCGCCGAAGTGTTGGAACTCACCGTGCGCGAAGCCGTCGAGTTGTTTTCCGCGCATCCGAAGATCGCCGGCCCCCTGCGGCTGCTCGCGGACGTGGGGCTCGACTATCTCCACCTGGGCCAACCTTCCCCGACCCTCTCCGGCGGTGAAGCCCAGCGCATCAAGCTGGCCCGGGAGCTTTCCAAGCGCGCCACCGGAAAAACCCTCTACATTCTCGACGAGCCCACCACGGGCCTCCACTTCGACGACATCCGGAAGCTCCTCGACGTACTGGGGCGCCTGGTGGACACGGGTAACAGCGTGATCGTGATCGAGCACAATCTCGACGTCATCAAATCCGCCGATTGGGTAATCGACCTGGGCCCCGAAGGCGGCCCGGGCGGCGGGCAAATCGTGGCCCAGGGCACGCCCGACCAGGTCGCGCGCGTGCGCAGTTCCTACACCGGGCGCTATCTCGCTTCGCTGATTCGGCCGAAGGGCAAGACGAGCCGGCGTTAGCCGCCATGCGACCCCGTCGAATCCTCTTCACCCTGCTCCCCACACTCGCCTTCGTCGCCTTGGTGGAAACCGGCATGCGGGTGGGCGAATGGGCGGCCCCTTCCCTGTTCACGGTCCCCTTCGAGGAAAGCAGCGCCCTCTTCCGCATCGACCCCGATCTCTTTTGGTCCCTGCGCCCGAGTCTCGACGTCCAATCCCAGGGCGCGCGAATCCGAACCAATTCCCTGGGGCTGCGCGCCCGTGCGATCGGCAAGAAGTCGCCGGGCGAAACGCGAATTCTCTCCCTCGGTGAAAGCAGTACGTTCGGCGTCGGCGTCGACGCCCGGGACACCTACGGCGCCGTGCTGGAACGCGAACTGAACCGCGACACGGACCCGCGAAAATTCACGCGGGTCATCAATGCGGGAGTTTCCGTCTACTCGTCTTTTCAGAGTCTCAAGTACCTCGAGCTGCGCGGACACCGACTCGAACCCGATTGGATTCTCTTCTACCACGAGCTGAACGATTACCTGCCGTCTTCTCTGCGTTCCGGAAGCACGGAGATTGGAATCAGCCGCACGGACAAAGAACTCTACGATTCGAACAAGAATCGCCTGCGCCGCCTGCTGCGCCGCTATGCGGCGACCTATCGATTCCTCGAACTGCGGCTCGCTCGTTTCCGGATCGAACGTTTTCAGGCCGAGGGTGCGGAGATCCCTCCGGACGCCATCGGCCTACCCGACTTCGCCATGCTTCCGCGGGTGGTAGCGCCCGGCCAGGATGGATTCGAACTCGCGGGGCTCGACGAGAAAACCCTGCCTCGACGCGTCTCCCGCGAGGAACGGCGCTGGGTGCTCGCGCAATTGCTCGCATTCGCGCGCGCGCGCGGCATCGGTTTGACGCTGATTCATCCCAGTTACCGCGATTCTGCACCCCATCGCTGTGTATTGACGGAATTCGCGGAATCCGAGGGACTGGCGCCCCTCGACGCGCATCCCATTCTCCATCCGCCGGACCACCCCGCGGATGCCTTCTATCTCGACGTATGGCACCCCAACGCCGCGGGACACCAGCGCCTGGGGATGGCGCTCGCGAAGTTCTTGCAAGGCCAGGAAGCGTTCCGAACGCTTGCGCGATAAACCGCCAGGAGGCTGCATGGGAAAACTCGAAGGACGAACGGCATTGGTGACGGGCGCGGCGTCGGGCATCGGCGCCGCCTGCGCGCTGCGCTTCGCCGAAGAAGGGGCGCGGGTCGCGGGTTTCGACCAATCCACCCCCGACCCAAAAGAATGGCAGCGCGTGGCGGATACCGCCCCGCAGTCGCGCTTCATCGAAGGCGACGTGCGAGAAGAGCCCAGCGTCCAACAAACCGTGTCGGAAATCGAGGACGCCTGGGGGAGCATCGACGTCGTGGTGAATGCCGCGGGCGTGGCGGGCGGCGGCGCGGTCCACATGCTGGCCATCGAAGAATGGGAACGCGTGCTCGACGTCAACCTCAAGGGAACCTTCCTGGTTTGCAAACACGTACTGCCCGGCATGGTGGAACGCGGACGCGGCAGCCTGGTCAACATCGCGAGTATCGAGGGCATCGAAGGCGTCGAAGGGGGGAGCGCGTACAACGCTTCCAAGGGCGGCGTCGTCTTGCTCACCAAGAACATGGCCATCGATTACGGGCGCAAGGGAATCCGCTCGAATTGCATCTGTCCGGGTTTGATTCAGACTCCCATGAGTCAACTGCTCTTCGAAGAACCCGCGATGAAAGAGGCGCGGCAAAACTTTGTCGACGCCCATCAATTGGGACGGCCCGGACGTCCCGAGGAGGTCGCCTCCGCGGCTCTGTTTCTCGCGTCCGAGGAGGCCTCCTTCGTGAGTGGACACGCGCTGGTGGTCGACGGTGGACTCACGGCGGGGCACCGCTTCGGCTTTGGCAAGATCATGGGACTCGAATAAAAGGAAGGCGGTAGCGCGTTGACCTGGATCTTTGGCTACGGCTCCCTGATCTGGCGGCCGGCGTTCGCCTACGTCGAGCGCAGTCCCGCCTACATCGAAGGCTGGGAGCGGCGCTATTGGCAGGGGTCCACGGACCACCGCGGCGTTCCCGAGGCGCCGGGCCGCGTCGTCACACTGATCCGCCAGCACGGCGGCCGCTGCTGGGGCGTAGCGTATCGCGTGGAGCCCGACGCTCGGGACACGGTTCTCGACGGTCTGGATGAACGCGAGCGCGGCGGATACGACCGCGTCGACGTCACGCTCCACCGACGGGATCAATCCCCCGTAGAAGGGATCGTCTACCTCGCAGCGGAAGGAAATCCCAATTACCTCGGACCGACGAGCGTCGAATCCGTCGCCGCACAGGTGCGCGGCGCGACGGGACCGAGCGGAAGCAATCGCGAGTACGCGCTACGTCTCGCGGAATCGCTCCGGGAAATGGAAACCGAGGACGATCACGTGTTCGCCGTGGAGGCGTTGCTGCGCCGCGAAACCTGAGGCGCGCGGCTATTCGCCGAGCAGTCGCAGCGCGGCACCCGCGTGCAGGTTGCGGGCTTGGATCTGCGTCGCCACACCCGCCTGCTGCAGGATCTGGTCGCGTGTGAGCAGCGCGGTTTCACTGGCGATGTCCGCATCTTCGATCCGCGAGCGGGCGGCCGCCGTGTTTTCTTCCGCTACCTGGAGACTGCGCACCTGGGATTCCAATCGCACTTCCGTGGCACCCAGGGACGCGCGACTCGACGCAACCGATTGAATCGCGCTGTCGATCGCCGCCAGTGCGCTGGGATCGGTGATCGATAGGGACTCGACCCCCAACGCCTGTGCGGATTGATCGCTGACCGCGACCTCCGTATCCGCCGACGCGACACCGTCCTCGAGTTCGATGGCACCCGCTCCCTCGAGGTCGCCATTCAGGAGTTGTTTGTCGTTGAATTCGGTGGACTCCGCGGTTCGCGAGACTTCGCTCGCCAGGGCGTCGTATTCTTGCTGAAGCGCAGCCTGTTGATCGGAACTCAGCGTTCCATTCTGAGCCTGCACCGCGAGTTCCCGCATGCGCCCCAAGTTGTTGGATGTCTCACTCAGGGCCGCGTCCGCAATCCGCACGACGCTGATCCCATCGTTCAGGTTGCGCGCTCCCTGGCGCACGGCCGATTCGAGGGCCGTCAATTTCTGCGCGATCCCCATCCCCGACGCGTCGACGGAAGCGCGGGTGATGCGTTTGCCACTGGTGAGCTTCTCGAAGGTGCTCTTCAGGCGCTGCTGCGCCGATTCCAGATCGATCACGTTGGATGAACCGTTGATTCGAATCGCCATTGCGGGGTCTCCCACAGCCGCGCCCGGCAGCGGGCACAGCTGCGTTTCACATTGAATTCTTCGGAAGCCCGGCTGGCAAAATTGAGGTTTATCCACAACATGGGCATTCACGCCCGACAGGTGCCCACCGGTGACCGAGGTCACAAAAGCCCGCGGCAACGGCGGATACACCGCGGAGTTGCACGCTTCAGGCCGCCTCCGAATGCGCCGATGGAAGAGAAGTCGGGTCCCGTCGGACCCCGAGACGGGAGGCCCTCAGATGCGACGTCTCGCCCTGTGCACAGCGCTCATCCTCTTGGGAACCGGTTGTTTCCAGACCCGATACTTCTACGAAGGCCCGAAGGTCCTGACCACGGGCCCCGCACTCGACCGCCCGACGGAAGTGGTCGGCCACTTCAAAGCCCACGACCGCGGCTTCTATCTCCTCTACGGCCTCATCCCCATCGGCGAACCCGTCAACGGCGCGGCGCTGGCGGCCGAGCAGGTGGGCGACCACGATGGCGCCATCAATCTTCAGTTCTCCGACGGGCAAGACACCGTCGACATGCTGGTCAGCAACCTCGCCTGCGTGCTCTCCATCCTGTGTGGAACCTGGTCCGTGTGGGCCGAGGGCGACGTCGTGAACGTCGTGGGAGAAGAAGAATGAAACGAGTCCTGACACTCCTGGTTGTTCTGCTTCCTCTTTTCCAGAGCGGCTGCATGTACCACATCGAGCACCGCCTCCCGGTGGACGCCACCTTCGGCCCGGTATCCGAGGAATTCGCTTCGCGCACGCGCTTCGAGCGCTCGGAAACCCGACGCTACCTGTTGGGTGGACTCGTGCCCTGGCCTTCGCTTCCCCTGTTCGACAACGACGAGGCCGATGCCAAGCCGGGACGCGAAATCGAACGCCTGGAAATCGCGACCCAGTTCGGTCCCATCGACATGCTGTTGAAGCTGGTCCCCTATGCGAGCTACGTCCTCGCCCAGCGTTCGGTACAAATGAAGGGGATCTTCGTCGATCCGCTGCTGGAGGAATCGATCGCCCAATTGGAGGACGATCCCGAAGACGCAGCGTCTCCCGAGGGGCTCGCGCCGGAAAGCGACCCGGCCGATCTGGCCGCCGAAGACGCCAACCCCGATTCCGTACCCGAACCCGCCATCGAGATCCTACCCGCAAGCCTCGACTACTGATCGCGCCCTAGGGCGCCGCTTCGCTGTAGAGCATCAATTCGGTGATCTCCGCCGGTGCGAAGAGCCGCATGGGCGGACCCCAGAAGCCGGTTCCGCGACTGACGTACAACTGCGCGTCGCCGTCGCGATAGTGGCCCGCCACGTAGGGAATCACGAGACGCACCACGTAGTTGAAGGGCCAGATCTGGCCGCCGTGGGTGTGTCCCGATAGCTGAAGATCGATCCCCATCCGGCGCGCCTGCTTGAAGGTGCTGGGATCGTGGGCGAGCAGGATCAGCGCGCGACCGTGGTCGCGCCCGTCGAGCGCCGCGTGCAGATCTTCGCCGGGATCGCCGCCCAGGTAGCGGGCGTGGTGATCTTCGACGCCCGCCAGATCGAAGGCAGCGGGCTCGTCTCCCAACCGGACCCTTTGGTTGCGCAACACGTGCATGCCCAATTCGCGCGCGCGTGCGACCCACGGATCGGCACCGGACAAGTAGTCGTGATTTCCCGTGACGAAGAAAACGCCTTGCGGCGCTTCGAGTCGCGCGAAGGGCTCCACCTCGTCGCGCAGGGGTTCGACGCCGCCATCGACCAGATCTCCGGTGACCGCAATCAGGTCGGGTTCCAGGGCGTTGACCCGCTTCACGATGGACGCGGCGAATTCTTTCCCGAGCACGGGGCCGATGTGGATGTCGCTGATCTGAACGATGCGAAAACCATCGAGCGCCTTCGGCCAGCGCGGCAAGCGAAGCTCGACGCGCCGCAGGCGGGGGGGCGCCAGGCCGGAGCGCAACGCGGTCAGCCCGACGGAGAACGCCACCCCGACGACCAGCGCCGCGCGAACCCGCGAGACGCTCGCGGGATCTCCGGAGCCCGTCGCGCCGAGCATCCAGAGCAACCCGTCCGAGGCGCCGAGGGCGATGACGGCGATAAACGCGAACCCCATCCAGATGACACTCGGCCAAACCAGGATGCGGGCATAGCGCGGACGCAACACGCGCGGCGCAATGGGTTCGACGATCAGCGTCAGGGCCAAGCCGATCAAGAGGACCGAGAGGCCGCGGGTTACACCGGGAGAGAAGCCGGGTTCGAAGATCAGGCGCTGGGCGAGATAGTAATGGCCTGCGGCCACGCCGAGGGCGAGCAGCGAGATGAAGAACAGACCCGCAAGGATTCGACGCATTGATTTTCCATCGGTAGGTGGGCGCGCGCGGCGGAGCTTACCAACCCCGAAGATCCACCGCCCAGCGATCGACGAGTTCGTCGCCGTGGGCCAGGTACAGCGCCTCGTGGTAGGCGATGGTGGGGTCGATATGGGCGGGCCAGACGCGGATGCGGTCGCCCACGCGAACGCGCGCTTCGGGCGCGAAGGTGATGTGTTCGTCGGAGCAGAACCACACGCGCGCCCCCTCCACGAGCGGGTCGCCGTGATCCATCCCGAGCGACTTGAGACCACAGTCCGCCACGGCGTAGTCCGCGGAAACCGAGATCACCGTCGCCAGAACAAAAAGCGAAGAACGGAACGGAAGTTCGAGCTTCGCGTAGGCGGTGTCCATCAGCGCGTAGGAGCCCGCCTGGATCTCCGTCGCGGCCCGGTTGATCGCGTAGGTTCCGGTACCGCCCGCCGACACCAGATCGCCGCCGACATCGGCGTGGGCGGCCAGCAGGCGTTCCATGGCCTCGTCGGTGAGACGTCGTCGATCGTCTTCGTCGGCCACCAGCATGGCGTGCCCTTCGTACCCCATCACACCGCGGACGCGGAGCTTGCGCGCGCGAGCCGCATCCGCGAGGCGTCCCGCCTCCTCGGGCGGACAACCGCAGCGGGGAAGTCCGACGTTCACATCGATCACCACTTCCCCCACGCCGCCGTGAAGCGCCGCATCGAGGGTTTCCTCGGAATCGACGGCCACCGTCACGCGCGCATCGAGTTCCCCCAGACGCCGCAGGTCCAACGCTTCGTTGGCGAGCAACAGATCGTCCCCCAACCCCGCCTCCGCCATGCCCACCATCTCTCTCACGGTCGCGCACGTGAAACCCCGATGGCCGAGTTTCCGTTGGCGTCGCGCCAACTCCGTACATTTGTGGGCTTTGACGTGGGGACGCAGGCGATCGCCGGGCAGCGCCTGCGCCATGCTGTGCAGGTTCGCGTCGAGCCCCTCGGACTCGATCACGAGGGCCGGGGTCTGAAGATCGTGAAGCGTCTTTTCCATCGCGCGCGCCATGATGCTCAATCGCGTTCGCGAATGCAGTCCTGACAAACGTAGGTCGACGACAAGCCGCCCGCCGTGGCGCCCGCGAAACCGCGGTCGCCGCGCTGGAGCTTGCGCCCACAATCCCCGCAGACCTGCGGTTGATTGAGGATCAGTAGCTGCCATCCCAGAATCGCGGGATCGTCGCTCGGCCGCGCGTCCGACGACGCGCGTGCCGAAGCCGCGTCATCGGGCTCGACCTGCACCTTGGCGCGATGGCGGGACCGCCGCCGAACCCGCTCGGTGCCCTCGAGCACCTCGTCGAGCAGGTCTCCGACGTTGTCCGTGACGGTCTCGACGGCCGCAAAGGCCTCCTCGAGGACGTTGCGAACGAGGTTGGACACGGGCACGCGAAGCTCTTCGGCGGCGCGCCGCACGGATTCAGAAAGCTCTTCGGATACGCGGGTGTGCAAGACACGCTCCTTCCGACTTCGACCTTGGCGATCGCTGGATTTGGAATGTGATCCACTCATGGGCATTTTTGTATCACAATGTAATACATCGGACAACCCTCCCCTGACTTGATGCCCCCGTCATTCAGCCGGGTCCCGGGAGTTCCGCTAGAAGAGATGGCAGTAGAGGAGGTCCCATGGCGCTACAGACCGCAAAATTCGGAGTCGGGCAGATCGTTCGCCACCTCCGCTTCGATTACCGCGGCGTCATCGTCGACGTGGATCCAACCTTTCAGCAGACCGACGAGTGGTATGAGGAGGTCGCCAAATCGCGCCCTCCCAAAGACCAGCCCTGGTACCACGTCTTGGTGGATGAGAGTTCCAGCATCACCTACGTGGCCGAGCGCCACCTCGAACCCGACCCGAACAGCAACCCCGTGCAGCACCCGCTGCTATCGCGTTTTTTCGCCGCCTTCCGAGACGGCCGCTACGCGACCAGCCGCACGGTCAACTAAGCCACCGAGTCACCGCCAAAGCGGTGACGCCGTACGACGCGTCGAAACCTCGCTCAACTCGCTCGCGCTTGGGTGGCCCCCGGCGGACGCACGCGTTGGACTTCGCGCAGCGCTTCACCGGAAAGCAGCACCGTCGTGCGCGGCGGAACGAGAAAACTGTCGCTGCTGGCAAAGCGACGATCGTCACCGTCGAACAAAGCGCCGGCCGCAACCCGCACTGCACAGGAAGCGCGGTTTTCGAGACGAACGCTCGGCCGCGAACTCGATTCGAGCGCCGACACACCGACGAAACCATCTTCCAGTGCGCGCTCCAGGCGCACGCAACCTTGGGCGGGCAGCGCGTCCCCGGAGTTCGGGTATTCGACGAGCGGCGTCCCCCGTTCTTGCCAACGTTCACGCAAACGGTTTCGCAGCTGACTTCGCAATGTTTCTCGCATTGGTTTTCCTCCTGGAACCCAAGCATGGGGTGTGGGTGTGACAGCCGCGGTCACACGTCGTTGAAGCCCGCCTGGGAGACCACCACGCGTTCCGGTCCCAGAACGCGGCGAAAAGCCTGCGTCGCGACTTCCGCGTAGCCGGGTTCCGCCCATTCCGGGTATCCGCGGGCGCGCAACAACGCGAGCGCCGCTCGGCTGCGCCGCCCACCCGCCCCATCGCCGCGAAAAAAATCGTCGATCACCACCCGATCCACGTGGGGTTCGAGCCACTCGGCGAAGGTTTGCGGATTGCAGGGCAACAGGGGCGCCAGCGCGGCCTGCGTCCGCACACCCGCCGCGCGAAGCGCGCGGAGCATTTCCCAGCGCCGGGAAACCGACGGGGAATTCGGCTCGAAGAGGCGGCGCACGCCATCGTCGTCGGTCGTCAACGTAATACTCGCCCAGGCGTTGGGGATCTGGGCCAGCAGTCCCGCATCCCGCAGCACGAGGGGACTCCGGGTCTGGATCACCAGGGCCTGCGGTGGATGATCGACCATCACCTCGAGACAGCCGCGCGTGAGTTCGCGCTGCTTTTCCTGAGGCGTGTAGGGATCCGTCGCCGACGAGCAGAAGATTCGCGCCGTATCGAGCCGGCCGCGTCGCGCCTCCGCGGCGAGCAGCGCCGGAGCATTGGTCTTTGGCGAGACCCATTCGGACCAAGGCCGTTTGTAGGGGTTCGCGCGCTGAACCGTCATCTCGCGCACGTAGCAATACACGCAGGAGAACTCGCACCCGCTGTAGGGCTGCAGCGAATGGGTGAATCCCGATAGGTACCCGCCGGTGCGCGTCAGAATCGAACGCGCCTCGCGGGGGAAGACAGCAGCGCGGCTCACGGGGAAGATGGTACGTTCCCGCCACCGTGATTGCTCTCGAGTTCGCAGGCGTTACCAAACGCTACGGATCGCGGCCCGCGCTCGACCAGGTCAACCTGGCGGTTCCCGAAGGGGGAAGCGTCGGTTTGTTGGGACCGAACGGCGCGGGCAAGACGACCGCCCTACGCCTGGCCCTGGGCCTCGCGCGCCCCAGTGCGGGCAGCGTGCGCATGCGCGGCCGCGCGCCGTCGGACCCCCAGTCCCGCGCCAAGATCGGCTATCTCCCCGAGTTGCCGCCGTTCCCGCGACGCATGACCGTGGGGCGCTTTCTTCACCTGCAAGCCGCGCTGTGCGGACTCGACGGGCGCCTGGCCCGCCGCGAGGTGGACGCCGCCCTCGAACTGACGGGCGTTCGCGACCGCGCCCCCGAACGTCTGGGGAGCCTGTCGAAAGGCCTGGCTCAACGCGTGGGGTTCGCCCAGGCGTTCCTCGCCCAACCCGAGCTACTGATCCTCGACGAACCCACCTCGGGACTCGACCCGCTGGGGATCCGCGAGGCACGCGATTGGGTCCAAGCCGCAAGGGATCGCGGCTGCACGGTCGTCGTGAGTTCCCACGTGCTGTCGGAAATCGAACGCACCTGCGATCAGATCATCATCCTGCACTCCGGACGCGTCGCCGCCAGCGGTTCCCTCGAACAGATCGTCGCGCCGGGGGAAACCCTCGAAGATGCGTTCGTGCGCGTGGTTCGCTCGTGACGGGACAACTGCGCGCCTTCGGATTGCTCGCCATCGAAGCGCTGCGGGACGCGGTACGCCGAAGGCTCGTGATCGCCATCGCGGTGCTCACGAGCGTGTTTCTCTACGGCGTTCAACGCTGCGCGAGTTCCGCCGAATTGGTGGTCGCCGGCACGGATTTCGACCCCGACACGGTGAATCTCCTGTTGGGTTCGGGGTTGTTCTTCTGGCTCTCCCTGGCGGTGGTGAATCTGGCCGGGCTGCTCGCGACGGATTCCCTCGCGGAACCGATCTCGGATCGCAGCGTCGTCCTGTGGTTGGCGCGGCCGGTTTCGCGCAACACCTATGCGACTGCGCGCCTGGCGGGCGTGCTGATTCTCGTGGTGGCCGCGGCCATCGCCCTGTTGGGCGGCGTCACGTTCTTCCTCCGGCTCCACCCGCTCCCGGTCGGTATCGGTGCCGCCCTGTGTTTGCTGGGATGCGTTCCCGTCGCGTGCTTCGCCATGGGGATTGCCCTTTGGGTCCCGCGGATCGTCTCGGCCTTGCTGTCGCTCGTCGCCATTCAGGTCATCGTCGCGGTCAACGTCGCGGTGCTGATCGGTTGGGAACCCGAGGGGTGGCCGCTCTGGCTCGACCGCCTGGCACCGCCCCTGGGCCACGGAATCTCCCAGGCCGTCTTGCTGTGGAATCCGGATTTCACCCACCTCGCGGACCCCGCCAACGTGGCCTTGCGGCTGGCCGTCTGGGCTGGGCTCTCCGTCGCGCTGCTTCTGCTGGCTTTCCGCCGCTTGGAATTGCCAAAGACCTGAGTCGCCTCCGCGCTTCACCGGAGTCGCCCCCCCGGTCCCCTCCCCGGCGGGTCAAGACTCCCCGCCTAGAAGCCGATTTTCCAAAGAGAAATCGGATATGTGCGGGCAAGAACCGCGGAGGAACCAGCGTGCGATTTGATGTTGTTGTAATCGGTTCGGGACCCGGGGGTTCAGCGGCCGCCCTGCAAGCCGCGAAACTCGGACTCGAAGTCGCCCTCGTGGAACGCGACTTCATGCTGGGCGGCGCCTGCGTCCACACGGGAACCATCCCCAGCAAGACGTTGCGCGAAACCGTCGTGCGCTTGACCAGTCTCCGCAGCGCCGCGCAACTCGGCATCCACTCGACCTACATGCGCCAGCTCTCGGTGCAGGACCTCATGAGCAAGAAGGACGAGGTCATCCACAACCACGTCAACAACTTGATCTCGTTCCTGGAGCGCAATCGCGTCACCGTATTTCCGGGATCGGCCTCGTTCGTCGCTCCCGACAAGATTCGCGTCGCGACGCCCCACGACGAACAGGTCATTCACGCGCGCAACGTCGTGATCGCCACCGGGAGCCGTCCGCGCCGACCGGAAAACATTCCCTTCGACGGTCGCGTCATCCTCGATAGCGATACCGTCCTCAACCTCGACGCCATTCCCCGCAGCCTCACGGTGATGGGCGCGGGAGTGATCGGAACCGAGTACGCGTGCATCTTTGCCGCCCTGGGGGTCAAGGTCACGTTGATCGACCGCCGCGAACGCATGATGCGTTTCGTGGATGACGACATCCTCGACATCCTCTACTTCCGGATGCGCCGCATGGGCGTCAAGTTCGCCACACCCGAAGCGGTGGACGAGATCACCCGCGAGACCACGGGCAAAGATTGGCGCGCGGTCGTCAAGCTCAAGAGTGGCCGCGTGGTCAAGAGCGATCGTCTGCTGGTCGCCGCGGGACGCGAGTCCAACGTAATGGCCCTCGATCTCGAGAAGGCGGGCATCGAGACCGATGAACACGGGCTCATCAAGGTCGATGAGTATTATCAATCCCAGCAGGCGAACGTGTACGCGGTGGGCGACGTCGTGGGCTTTCCCGCGCTCGCGGGAACGAGCATGTACCAGGGGCGCGCGGCGGTGCTGCATGCCGCCGGCACGGATGTCCCGCCGCAGACCAATCTCCCCATCGCGATCTATACCATTCCGGAAATCTCCCAAGCCGGCCTCTCCGAACGCGACGCCCGGGAACAGGGCATCGTGTACGAAGTCGGCACCGCGCGTTACGGCGAGATTCCGCGCGGCCAGATCCAAGGCGAAACCGACGGTATGCTGAAAGTCGTGTTCAAACGCGACGATCACAAATTGCTGGGCGTGCACCTGGTGGGCGAAGGTTCGAGCGAACTCGTGCACCTGGGCCTGCACGTGATTCAGCGCGGTGGCACCGTCGATGAACTCGCCACCTGCGTGTTCAACTACCCCACGCTGTCCGAAGCCTACCGGGTGGCGGCGCTGGACGGATTGAATCGCCTCTAGGCGATTCAATCCGAAGGCCGCCGAACGAGCTGGGGCTAGAGATGCGTGAGCCAGCTCTCGTACTTGCGCTCGCGGCCCGAAACGATGTCGAAAAACGCCGCCTGGAGTTTTTCGGTGACCGGGCCGCGCCCGCCCTCGCCGATGGTGCGACGATCGATTTCCCGGATGGGGGTCACCTCGGCCGCCGTTCCAGTCAGGAAGACTTCGTCCGAGATATACAACTCATCGCGGGTGACCGAGGCTTCTTCCACCGGCACGCCCTTGTCGCGCGCGATTTCGATCACCGAGGCGCGCGTGATTCCGTCGAGCACCGTCGGCAAGGGCGGCGTGCGGAGCATTCCGTTGCGCACCACGAACAGGTTCTCGCCGCTGGCTTCGGAAACGAGCCCCTGGGTGTCGAGCATGATGGCTTCGTCGTAGCCATCCATCAGCGCCTCGCGCTTGGCGAGAATGGAATTGACGTAGTCACCGCAGGTCTTGCCCTTGGTCATCTTGGCGTTGACGTGATTGCGGGCGAAGGTCGAGACCTTGGCGCGAATGCCGTTCTCGACGCCGTCTTCCCCCAGATATTTTCCCCAGGGATACGCGATCACGGCCACGCGCACGGGGTTGTCGGCCGGGTTCAGCCCCATGGCGCCGTCCCCGACGAAAACCAGCGGCCGGATGTAGCCCGCTTTCAACCCGTTGGCGCGCAGGCATTCGATCACCGCATTGCGGATCTCTGCCTGGGAGAACGGAATGTCGAGCAGGTTGATGTGTGCGGAATCGAACAGGCGCCGGATGTGCTCGGGAAGACGAAAGACCGCAGACCTTCCGTCTTCGGTCGCGTAGCAGCGGATGCCTTCGAAGACACCGAGTCCGTAATGGAGCGTGTGGGTCAGGACGTGGACGCGCGCTTCGTCCCAGGGGACGAGTTCGCCGTCCAACCAGATCTTTTCACCGGTGATGCCACCCGAGGATGCGTTCGCCACAGCCGAAAGCCTCCGGGGCTAGCGGCGCAGCCACCGCCCGATTAATCCCTGTTCCTTGCGCCGCCGCATCTGGAGCAATCGCAGCTCGCGTTGGGCTTCGACGCAATCCGGCCGGATATCCAGCGCGCGCTCGAACATTTTCTCCGACATGTCCAAGCGATTCAGCTCCCGGTAGAGCCGGCCGAGGATTAGGTAGGACGTATCCCGATCCCGCGCCAGCTTCGCACCCTGACGGACGATGCGCAGGGCTTTCTCCGCCGCTTCCGGCTGTTCCTTGCGGTCGAGGAAGAACGCCCATCCCTGGAGCACCCGGTATTCGCCCTCGTCGGGAAAGAGCTCCACAGCGGTTTCGAAACACGCCATGGCGCCCGCGTAATCGCGCGACCGCATCTTGGCCTGCCCTCGCTGGAACTCGAGTTCCGCCTTCACGGCGCGACGCCCTTCGTCATCCAGGGGCTGCTGTTCGTTCTTCGGAGCCGCGCCCGCCGCAGGGCCCATGGGCTGCGTCGCGCCCGGATCGGCCGCCACCGCGGCGTTGGATTCGGCGCTTTCGGGGGGCGGAGCTTCGCTGAGTTCGAGCAAGTGCGTCGCCAGCAGCCCGTAAAGGAGTCTCCGGTTCTCTTCGTTGACCTTGAGCAAGTCGCCCAGGCTCTTGGCTTGCTCGACTTTTCGCACGAAGCGCGTATCGCCGGCGTTCAAACCCAACTGAAACAAGCGCTGGATGGTCTCGGGACCGGCGGTCACCCGCGCATCGCCATGGGTGCGCAGGTAACCATCCACGCGCTCCAGCGGATAGCGCCGACGAACCCCATCCAAGATCGCGTACACCGCGTTGCCGCGGAAATCGAGCGGGCTGGCGCCCGAGAGACGCCCGCCCAATTCGAGTCGGAATTGACCGTCGCCCCACTCGAAGATTTCGTAGATCTTTTCCTCGCTCTGCGAGCGCAGCGCTTGCTTGAGATCGTCCAGGGTGAGGCTTCGCATGGCCACCAGGATCTGGCCCTGCAACCCCTCGCCCTCGCGCATGCGCTTGATCGACTCTTCCATGATCTGGGCCGAGATGCGCCCCTGACGCAGCAACCAATCCCCCAGGCATTCGCGCCGCAGATTGGATTTCACCGCCGTCGGGCAACCGTCTTCGAGCTGCAGCCACTTTTGCTTGCGGCCATTCTTCACGTGAAGCACGCCCGTCGTGTGCTCCGTGGACAGGTCACTCAGGAGTTCCGGAAAAGCCCGGGAAATCAGAGACCCGGCGGCGGGCAGGCCATTGCCCCCCACCGCCGCGTCGGCGGTTTTGTCCTTGACGTGCTCCGCGGGAAGCGCGAGCAACTGATCCAGCGGAACCGGCTTGGTGAGCAGCGCTTTGACGTCGAGGTCGAACGCACGACGCGTCGTCTCATCGTCCTGGGAGCAGCCCGACACCAACGCGACCGGCACCGGCGCGCTCGGGTCCTGAGCGGCGCGGATGCCTTCGAGCACCTGGAAGCCGTCGCCTTTGGGGAGCACCAGGTCCAGAAACACGAAGTCCGGACGCTTCTGCTTGAATTTGGCCAGGGCCTCGTCGCAATCGTGCGCGGTCGCCACGGAATAACCTTCCGCGGCCAACGCCTTGGCGAGGGATTGGCACAGGGTCTTGTCATCATCGACGCAGAGGACTGTCGGGGGCATGGAGTCCACCTCCACACCTTGCATCGACCTTCCCTAGCGGGAGTGCGTGACAGAGATCACCGAAACAGTGCGCTCAGGGTTTCCACGTAAGGGGGACGCACCACGCCTTTCTCGGTCACGATGGCGGTGACCAGGGTGGCGGGCGTCACGTCGAAGGCGGGGTGTCGCACGGGAACACCCGCGGGAAGAATCGGTCGCTCCCCGATTTCCGCGATTTCCTCGCGACCGCGTTCTTCGATGGGGATCTCGGCACCCGACGGCGTTTCGAGGTCGATCGTGGAGACGGGCGCAGCGACGTAGAAGGGAATCGAGTGTTCGCGGGCGAGCACCGCCACGGTGTAGGTCCCGATCTTGTTCGCCACGTCCCCGTTGGCCGCGACCCGGTCGGCCCCAACGACCACGAGGTCGACTTCTCCGGTGCGCATCAAGTGCCCAACCATGTTGTCGGTGACGACCGTCACCGGCACGTCATCGCGCTGGAGTTCCCAGGCGGTCAACCGTGCGCCCTGCAGAAACGGACGCGTCTCGTTGGAGATGACCGAGACGCCGCGCCCGGCATCCCGGGCCGCGCGCACGACACCCAGGGCCGTGCCATAGCCCCCGGTCGCCAGGGCCCCCGCATTGCAATGGGTCATGATCCGAGCATCCCGGGGAATGAGTTCGAGTCCCGACGCTCCGATGGCGCGGCAGATTTCGATGTCCTCCGCGAGGACGCGTTCGGCCTCGACCACCAGGCGCTGGCGGACCCGCGCCACGTCGGCGCCGGATTCCTCGCAAACCTGATCGATCAGCGCGCCCATCCGGCGCAGGGCCCAGAACAGATTGACGGCCGTGGGCCGCGTCTGCTCGAGACGCTTGATCGCAAGCTCGAGATCCGACCGCAGGTCGGAAAGGGTCGCGGCTTCGCTCGTCACGGCCGCGCGCGCAACGCCCATGGCCGCCGTACAACCGATCGCGGGCGCACCGCGCACCGCCAGATTTTCGATCGACTGGGCGATCTCTTCGACGCTCTTCAGGGTGAGGTAGATCTCTTCGCTCGGCAGGCGGCGCTGGTCCAGCATCACCACGCCGTCGTCACTCCAACGAACCGTGAACCAATCCGGTTTGGCCATCAGCGCCGGCCGCCGCCCAACAATCCGTCGAGCAGGTCGCGTCCGGCACCTTTGCCCAGATATTCGTCGACCCGCTCTTCGATTTTCTCGCGCTGGCGGCCCACGGAGCGACTGGCCACGAAGCCGCGGACCGCTTCGGCGGTCACCACGGGCCGCGGCTTCGCAACCGTCCCCGCAATTCCAATGTTGAGAACCTGCTCTCGCCCGGGCGTTTGCCCCTCTTGAAGCGCCTGATCCACTTCTTCGTTGATGGTGACGATCGCCTTCATGTTGTCGAAGGATTGGTCGGCGAGCCGAATCCCTCCCCGCATGTCCACGGTGTAGTGGCGATACGTGAGACGCAGATCGTTGGTTTTTGCGAGGCCCGAGGAGACGTCGAGGGTTCCCCGAATCGATTCGAACTCGTCCTCGTAGAAGCGTTGCAGGGTTTTCCCACCCTTGAGTTGTCCCGCAAGCATGGCCGCTTCGCCCAGGCCCCCCATGCTGTCGAAGGTGCCTTTGAGCAGCGAAACACTTTTCAAGCGGCCTTCGGTGATCTGAAACTTCACCTGACCACCGAGGGTTTCGTGAATCGGTCGGTCCCCCCCGATTGGGCCCGCCAGGTTGGCGTCGAGGCTGAGGGCGCCGTAGAGCGTGTCGCGCATGGGCGTGAAAGCGGCGAGCAGGCGCTCGGTATCCGCGCCATCGGCCTTGACGCGAATGTCGAAGCGCGGAGTCGCGTCGAAGCCCTTCACGTCGCCGGAAACCCGGATCGTTTGTTGCGCCGCCGTGAGGGTCATCTCGGAAAGTTGCAGCGCGCGACCGGCCCCCGCGATGGCGCCCCGGACCGTCACGGGCTCGCGTTCGGGAACCCGCACGACGATTTCTCCCAATTGAAGTTTGCCCTTGAACTCCGTCGGATTCGTGGAGACGCCGAAATCCTGGAAGGCCAGCGTCCCGGTAGGCGACGCCTCGGCGAGGGCGGGAATCAACTTGTCCCACCCCCGCAGGTCGAAGGCCGGCGCTCGAAGCTCCGCGTGGGTGCGCGCGCCGGAACGCACCTTCGCCTTGGCGTCCATGTTGTGAATCTTCAAGTGCACGTCTTCGATGCCAAGGGTGCCGTCGGGCTGAGAAATGATTCGCCCGGTGGTGGTGGCGGGCGTCCCCGGCGGCTTGCTGAAGGCTTCGCCGTAGGAGAGCTCCGCCGATGTGGCGTCGAGGTCGAACTTTCCTTGCGGCTTCTCCAACCCACCGGTGAGGTTCGCTTTGACGGAGACCTTTCCCTTCACCGCGAGATCGCCGATCGCGACGTTGCCCCCGGACAGCACCAGATCCGCATCGACGGCGTCCGGTGCATCGCGGGGTCCGCGCAACGAGATCGTTCCGCTCAAGGCGCCCGCGATTTTCGCCGCATCCCCGAGATACGGAGCCAGCGGTGCCATCACGACCTCGGTCAAGGTCGCGACCGCATCGATTTTTTCTCCCGCTTTGCCCTTGGCGTGGATCTTCCCGCCGCTGCCGAGCCCGCCCTCGATCTCGAACACGAGGCGATCACTGCCGAGTTCCGCGCTTCCGTCGATCCCCTTCAGATCCCAGGTGACGTTGGGCGAAACGCTTCGGTCTTCCAACACGATGCGCGTGTTGCGGATCTGTAGGTCGCGCAGCTCGAGGGCAAATCCCGCGCCCGAATCCTCTTCCGCGGCCGGAGCGGGCTTGCCCGCCGCAGGCGGATCCCCTTTCTTCGCCCCGGCTGGCGCCTCCGCGCGCGGTTTGGGGAGAACGATCCCATCCTTGGTTCTTACCAGGCGCAGGGTCGCGCCCTCGATCACCAGGGAGTCGATGACGACCTTGCGCGCCAACAAGGGCCCGAGTGCGAGTTCGAGGGCCACTTCCTGCGCTTCGAGCAGCCGCTCGTCCTGCGCGCGTTCGCCCGCAACGCTCGGTTCCGTGACGACCAGTCGCGGTGGCACCAACCCAAACGTGAGGTCGGCGTATCGGACCTCCCGCCCGAGCGCATCGAAGGCCGCAGCCGAGATCCGCTCACGCACGGCCGGACTATTGGCATAGCCCGGTAAGAATACAAGCAGAGCGCCGATGGCGATTGCGAGAACCACCACGAGTACGGCACCCAAGCGGACGAGAATCCGCATCGGTTCTACCCCCCTAGTTTTGCAGCCAGAATATCGCGCACCGCCGCCGGCGATGCTTTCCCGCTGGTGCGGCGCATGACCTGCCCCATCAGGAAGTTCAACATCTTATCTTCTCCGGACCGAAAACGTGCCACGGCGTCGGCGTTGTCCGCCAGGACCTCCGCCACCGCGGTCTCGAGGATCCCCGCGTCGGATACGGCCTCGACACCGCGCTCGCGCACCAGGGCTTCCACGTCGCCCCCCCGGGCGACCAGCTCGGGAATCAGCTCCCGGGCACTCTTCGGCGTCACGCGCCCGGCGTCCACCATGCGCAACAGCGCGACCAGCGTTTCGGGCACGAGCGCCACTTCGTCGATCTCGGCCTCGCGTTCGTTGAGGGCGTGCAAAACATCGCGCAGCAGCCAATTCGCGATGGGCTTGGCCTTCCCGTAGGCCGCGGTCGATGCCTCGAAGAAATCCGCCAGAGAACGACTCCCGGTGAGCAACCCGGCATCGTATTCCGACAGACCGTGTTCCCGGACGAAGCGTTCACGCTTTTGGTCCGGCAGTTCGGGAAGTTCAGCGCGGATGTCGTGCACGGCTTGCGGGTCGATGTTCACCGGAATCAGGTCGGGTTCCGGGAAGTAGCGGTAGTCGTCGGAATTTTCCTTCAAGCGCATGACGCGTGTTTGCCCGCTCGTGCGGTCCCAGAGCAAAGTCGCTTGCTGGATCGCGCCTCCGCCGTCCAGCACCTCGGCCTGGCGCTCGATTTCCGCCGCGATGGCGGCTTCGACGAAGCGAAAGGAATTCAGATTCTTGAGTTCGGTTCGGGTGCCGAGATCCAACGCACCGTGGAGCCGCAGGGAGACATTGGCATCGCAGCGAAAGTGCCCCTTCTCCATATCCGCATCCGAAACTTCGATGTAGCGGAGAATCTGACGCAGAGTGCGGAGGTAAGCACCGGCTTCTTCGGGAGAGCGCAGGTCCGGTTCGGAAACGATTTCGAGCAGCGGTACGCCCGCCCGGTTCAAATCCACCTGGGACCCGTCGCCCCCGGCCACCGAATCGTCGTGGATCGATTTCCCGGCATCTTCCTCCATGTGGATCCGCGTGATTCCGATTCGCCGCACCGCGTCCGCGGCCGCCTCGTCGGGCATCGGAATCTCGAGCCAGCCGCCGGTGGAAAGCGGTTCCTCGAACTGGGAGATCTGGTAGCCCTTCGGGAGATCGGGGTAGAAGTAATTCTTGCGCGCAAAAATCGATTGCGGTTGGACACTGCAATGGGTGGCGAGCGCGGCCCGCACACCCAGGGATACCGCGCGTTCGTTCAACACCGGCAAGGCGCCCGGCAGCGCGAGACAAACCGGGCAGGTGTGATGATTGGGGGGATCGCCGTAGCGCACCGCACAACCGCAGAACAGCTTCGAATCCGTGCGGAGCTGGCTGTGCACCTCGAGACCGATCACGACCTCGTAGCGCTCCATCACTTCCTGCAAGGCGCTCACGAAGCCTCCGGGGGCGTCTTCGTGTGCCAATCCGTCCGGCGTTGGTAGGCATCGGCTACGCGCAGCAAGAGGGATTCGCCGAGAGCGGGCCCCAGGAGTTGCAATCCCACCGGCAGATCTCGCGCGAACCCACAGGGAACGGAGATTCCCGGAATGCCCGCTAGGTTGGCCGACACCGTGAAGATGTCGCTCAAATACATCTGCAGCGGATCCGCGGACCGCTCTCCCAACGCGAACGCGACTTCGGGTGCCGTCGGGGTCAGGATCAAGTCGCAGCTGCGATAGGCGGCTTCGAAGTCACCGCGCAGCAGCGTGCGGGCCTGTTGGGCCTTGCGGTAATAGGCGTCGTAGTACCCCGCCGATAGCACGTAGGTACCGAGCAGAATGCGCCGCTTCACCTCGGCGCCGAAGCCCTCGGATCGCGTGCGGCTGTACATGGATTGGAGGTCATGAGCCCCGGTCGCGCGGTGGCCGTAGCGAACCCCGTCATAGCGAGCGAGATTGCTCGACGCTTCCGCCATGGCGATCAGGTAATAGGTCGCCACCGCGTAGGGGGTATGGGGAAGGGAGACCTCGCAGGTCTTGGCACCGGCGCGTTCGAGTTCCTTCACCGCATCGCGAACGCGTTCCAACACGTCGGGATCGACGCCCTGCTCGACGAAGTATTCCCGGGGCAGACCGATCGTCAGGCCCGCGACGTCCCCGTCGAGCGCGGCGGCGTAATCCGGGACCGGTTCGTCGAGGGAAGTCGAATCCAGGGGATCGTGCCCGGAGATCACCTGCAGGAGCGCCGCCGCGTCCGCCGCCGTACGCGAAAAAACGCCCACCTGATCGAGGGACGACGCAAAGGCCACTAGGCCGTAGCGCGACACCCGGCCGTAGGTGGGCTTGATCCCCACCACGCCGCAGAAGGAAGCGGGCTGGCGAACCGACCCCCCGGTATCGCTGCCGAGGGCCACCGGCACGATGCCGGCCGCGACCGCCGCCGCCGATCCGCCCGACGATCCCCCGGGCACCCGCGTCGGATCCCAGGGATTGCGGGTCGGTTGATCGCAGGCGTTCTCCGTCGACGACCCCATGGCGAACTCGTCCATGTTCGTACGGCCGATCACGACCCCCCCGGCGGCCTTCACCCGCTCCACCGCCGTGGCGTCGTAGGGGGATACGTAACCATCGAGGATTCGCGAAGCACACGTCGTGGGTTCGCCGCGATGGTTCAAGTTGTCCTTCAATAAAAGCGGGATCCCATCGAGGACGGATCGAAGCGCGCGCGCCGTCCGGCGCTGGTCCGCCTGGAGGGCCTCCTCGGCGGCGCGGTCCGCGCGGAGTCCCCGGGTCGCGGCGAACGCAGGCGCCAGTTCCCGCGCGCGGCCGAGCGCCTGGGCGACGACGTCCGAGGCAGAGGTCCGCCCGTCGTCGAGTGCGGCGCGCAGCTCGGAGAGTGTGCCGAGGCGTTGGGCCATGCCTAGGACTCCACTCCCTCGATCACCTTGGGAACCGTGAATGCCGAGCCTTCGCGCTCGGGCGCGTTCCCCACCGCTTCCTCGGGCGCCAGACTCGGGCGCGCCCGGTCTGGCCGCAGGGCGGTTGCCACCGGCAACGGATGGGCGGTGGGCTCGACATTCTGGGTGTCGAGGCCGTCCAGGGCCTGCACGTATTCGAGCATGGTGTCGAGGTCGTGGGTGAGTGCTTGCGCTTCCTCGGCCGAAAGCGTGAGCCGGGCCAGATCCGCAATGCGCTCCACTTCCTCTCGGGTGATGCGCGCCATGTCGGGAGCCTAGGAGCCTGCTGGGAGATTCACAAGAATGGCCGGTCCGGCGCCCACCGCCCGGGAGCCGTGTCGGGGCCGCGCGCGGCGAATCGGGGAATCTGATATCGTCGCGTCCTTCAATGACCTCGCCCTACGACTTCAAGAAAGAACTCCCGGAAGATGTCCTCGCGGGCATCCGCGATCTCGGCTGGGAATCCCTCATGCCGGTTCAGGAACGCGTGCTGCCCCTGATGAAGACCGGGGTCGACTTGATCGTGCAGGCCCGCACGGGCAGCGGGAAAACCGGCGCCTTCGGAATCCCGTTGATCTGCAACGTCGATACCGATCAGGCGGTAACCCAGGGGCTCGTCCTCGCCCCCACCCGGGAACTCGCCAATCAGTCGACCGCCGAGATTACCGCCATGGGGAAACACCGCGGTGTGCGTTGCCTGCCCATCTACGGTGGGGTGGCTTACGGACCGCAGCTCGATGGCTTGCGCGAAGGGGCTCACATCGTGGTGGGTACTCCCGGGCGTATCCTCGACCATCTCGGTGCGGGGCGCTTGGACCTGAGCCATCTCAAGACCCTGGTGCTCGACGAAGCCGACGAGCTGTTGTCCCTGGGTTTCTGGCCCGACATGCGCGAGATCAACAGTTTCATCCCGAACGAACGTCAATCTTGTCTGTTCTCCGCGACGATGCCGGAGAAGGTCCGCTCTCTTTCCCGAGTCTTCCTGAAGGATCCGCAATTCGTATCCCTGTCCGAAGGACAGGTCGCGCCCAGCGAAATCGAGCACTACTTCTCGATCTCCCAAGCCGCCGAGAAACAGGCCAACCTGGTTCGCATCATCGAGTACGAAGACCCCGAGAGTGCCATCGTCTTCTGCAACACCAAAGACGACGTACGCTTCGTCACCGCCTACTTGAAGCGCATGGGTTTCGACGCGGACCAGATCTCCGGCGATCTCACCCAAGCCGCCCGCGAACGCGCCATGGGACTCATCAAGGCCGGCAAACTGCGCTTTCTGGTCGCGACGGACGTTGCGGCGCGCGGCATCGATATCTCGGATTTGAGCCACGTCATCAGCTACGCGACGCCGGATTCGCCGGAAACCTACCTGCACCGCACCGGGCGCACCGGACGGGCGGGCAAAGCCGGCATGGCGATTTCGATCGTGTCGGGACTCGACATCGGAAACTTCCATTACCTCCAGAACGTGAACAAGATGGAAATCGAAGAACGGCCCATTCCGACCGAGAAGGACATTCTCGAGCGCATGCGCGTACGTTTGGCCAACAAGGTCGAACAGGAAGTGCGCGCCATCCCCGAACGCGAACGGTCCTTCAAGGTCGACCGACTCATCCCCCTGGTCAAAGACCTGGCGTCGACCACCGAGGGGGCCCGGGAACTCGCGGCCATTTGCTCCGCCTACCTGCGCGAACACCGCCCGGAAACCACCGTCCGTCCCGAAGACGTGGCGGCGGTCGAGCCCGAGCGACTCGAGCCGCGCCGCGATAGCGGTGGTGGTGGCGGCGGCGGATCCCAGCGGAAGAAGCGGCGACGGCGACGGTCCTCCTCCTAGGAAGACCTCGTTGCGAATCACCGTATACGCGGGTTCGAGCCGCCGCAGCGCAAAACCCTACCTGGCTGTCGCGCACGACCTCGGTGAATCCATCGCCAAGGCGGGCCATACCCTGGTGTACGGCGGAGGCCGCACCGGCTTGATGGGTGCGCTGGCGGACGGTGCACTCGGCGCCGGCGGGCGCGTGGACGCCGTCATCCTGCGGCGCTTCATCGAAGAAGACGTTCACCACACGGGCGTCACGCTTTCGGTCGTCGAAGACATGCGCGCGCGCAAGCGCGGCCTCGAGGAGGCGGCCGATGCCTTCATCGCGCTGCCGGGCGGCGTTGGAACCCTCGAAGAACTCGCGGAGGTTCTTTCGTTTCGAAAACTCGGCCTGCACGACCGCGTGCTGGTCTTCCTCAACGCACGCGATTACTACGCCCCCCTGCTCGCGCAGATCGAGCGCGCGATTTCCGATGGCTTCGAGAAGCCGGCGATTCGCGACGCGTTCGAAGTCGCGACGGACGCGGGCCAGGCGCTGGCAATCTGCGAGCGCAGCCTCTCCGCTCGCAGCGGGTCACCCGGCGCTTTCTGAAACCGCCAATCCGAAGGTTTGCTTCTGGGCCAGGTCGGTTTCGCAGGGGCGCCCCTCCAGGAGCGTCAATTCGCGTTTTTCGACATCGACGTAGAAACTGGCCTGGGTTTCCGTGGGCCCGCCGTGCCGACACACGGATCCGGAGCGCACCTGGACGCCCCCCTCGGAGTGCGTGCTGAACACGCTGTGCAATTGCTCGACGTTCAACGCCGGGCGATCCCGACAGGCGATCTCGAGGGTCCTGCGTCGGTCGGGATGGGAGAGGCCAACCAGGAGTCCCGAATCCGGGCGCAAGACCGTACGCCGATCGCCCTTGATCACGATCCCCGCAACCTCGCCCGAAGCGTCCGCGAACAGCAGCGAAACCACGCCGCCGGCCGGACGCTTGCTGCACCATTCGATGGCCTTTTCGACCCCGTCGCAGCTCTGCAAGCAGTCCTGCAACAAATGGATTCCCGATGCCGCGCAAACCTGCTGGTGCAAATCCGTCGAGGGCCCCGACGCCACCGCGATCCCAAAGCCCGCTTCGTTCACGCCCGCGAGACCCGAGGCCATCCAGGGCAGGACCAATTCGATCGAGGCCATGCCGTGATCGGGTTGACTGTGGCGCAGCGCGAGCAGCATCGAGCGTTTCGCAGAAAGATCCACGGTTCCGCCGAGCAGCGGGTGGCCGGGACCTCGCTTCGGGTCCACGGCGAGGAGCAAACCGCCCGTGACCCGAAGTCCCGTCTCGGTTCCGTCGGAGAATTCGCGCACCAGCGGTCCGACCAAGCGCTTGCGCGAACAGCGCACTCCCGCCGCCATTCCGGCCAGGCGGTCCGCTTGCTGGGGAAAGAAACGCAACAGGTCCCGCTCCACCGTCGCCACCCGCCGACGGGCGGCCCGCCGGCGCGAGAGCCGCAGCCAGCCGAAGCGTCCCCCGACGGTTTCGCGCTCGACGATCTTGAGCTCTTCGCGAACGGAATCCCGCAGGGCGCTTCCCTGGTCGAACCCCAGGTCGCGCGGCGCCCCTTTGCACTCGATCCGCCCGATCATGGTTTCCCTTCGCCCCCGCCCGAATCCGCGCGGCCCAGGCTATGTCGGGTGCCCATAGGGGTCAAGGCGCGCGGCTTGCTACCCTGGGATTCCGCTCATGGGGGAGGCGGATCATGACGAAATCGACGGAAACCACTCGTTCTGGCAAGCCGCGCGTCGCACTGGTATTTGGCGGTCGATCCGTAGAACACGAAGTCTCGGTTCAATCCGCGACCTGCATGCTCGAAGCCCTCGACCCCGAGCGCTACGACGTCATCCCCATCGCGATCGATCACTACGGGCGCTGGCATGCCGGCGAAGATTCCCTGCCCCTCGATGAAGCCGTCCACGGCGAAGTACTGCGCTTCGATGCGGTGCCGGGCGCGTCCCCCCTGGTGGGAGAAGACGACGAGCGGATCGCCGTCGACGTGTTTCTCCCCATCGTCCACGGAACTGGCGGAGAAGACGGCAAGCTTCAGAGCCTGTTCGAACTCAGTGGCCTCCCCTACGTGGGATCCGGCGTGTTGGGTTCCTCCCTGCAAATGGACAAAGACGTCACCAAGCGCCTGCTGCGCGCCGAAGGAATCGCCGTCGTTCCCTGGGTCGCACTCGACGGCCAAGCCAGCCGCAACGATCCCCGTGGAACCTGCGAACGCATCCTCAAGGAATTCGACCTGCCGGTGTTCGTGAAGCCCAATGCCGTGGGTTCTTCGGTGGGGATCAGCAAGGTGAAGACCGCCGAAGAACTCGCTCCAGCCCTTTCCGAAGCCGCGCGCTACGACACGAAGATTCTCGTGGAACGCGCCATCGATGCGCGAGAGATCGAAGTCGCGGTGCTCGGCGGCGACCCGCCGGAAGCCTCGATCCCCGGTGAAATTCGCAGTCACCGGGAATTCTACGATTACCGGGCCAAGTACGAGGAAGAAGGCAGCGAACTCCTCATCCCGGCACCGGTGAGCGACGCCGAATCGAAAAACCTGCGCAAGCTCGCCCTCGATGCGTTCCGCTTCCTGGAAGGCGATGGAATGGCGCGCGTCGATTTCCTGATGGATCGCACGAGTGGGGAGATCTTCATCAACGAGGTCAACAGCCTGCCGGGCTTTACCAAGATTTCGATGTTTCCCCGCATGTGGATCGCCTCGGGCAAGACCTACGCGGAAATTCTCGACCGCCTGATCGAGCTCGCTTTCGAACGCCATCGCCGGGTTTCCGCACTCGAATCTTCTCTTCGTCGCAGCTAGGCGGAAGGCGCGCTAGCGGGAATCGCCCCGCACGCGGGCCCGCATGCGTTCGACGCGCCGCAACTCGTCCAGGTTTTGTTGCACCGTTTCCGTGCGGGGACCGCCCAGGGCGAGGGCTCGTTCGAGCAATTCGATCGCCTCCGGGGTTTCTCCGCGGATGTGGCGGGCCAGCGCCATGACGAGCAGCTCCTGCTGGGCGGGTTCTTCGCGCTGACTGAGAAACGTGAGCAGATCCGTCGCGATTTCCACCAACAGGGCCTGGAAGCGCGGGTCGCCGCGCATGGGCGCGTAGGCGGGCTCTTGGATCAAATGGTCGATCCGGTTGTAGCCGCGCGCGTAGGCGGCGCGCAGGTGCGCGACGGTCCGGTCGACGTCCCCCGCCTGGGCCCAACGCTTGGCCGCCCTCGTGTTGGCCGCGGTTCCCTCGGGATAATTTCGTTCCGCGTCCGCCATCACGAGGGAGGGCGTACGCCAGATTCGCGCGCGTTCGTAACTCCTCCATCCGAACGAGGTGAGCAATGCGACGCTCCCCACCAACAACGCGATCTCGACGCCGCGGCGCGACGCGCCGAGGCGAGGCAAGAACGTCGTGCCCATCAGGATGAGCGCCCCGAGCAGTCCCGGCAGAATGAAGTAGAGGTAGCGGTCCGCCAGCGGAAACGGCAGCGGGATCACATTGGAGATGGGCGCGAAGGAGGCCGCAGCCCACACCCAGAAGACCACTTCCATGCGACGCGCTCGGAGCGTTACGAACAAGCGAATGGCGAGCAGCGCCAGCACGACGAGCGCGGCGAGAAACCAGGGATCCGCGTTCGAGGTCACGGGCGCGGGTTCGTGGAACGCGGAAATGCCGAACCCCGTGGTCGCCATGACGAGATAGCGCAGGCCGATCGCGACCGCGCTGCGCGCTTGGACCCAGGGGTCCGGATAGATCTGCGGCGCATTTCCCGCGGTGTCGGAGAAGGCTCCGAACTCGACCCAGGCAAACGCCGCAAAGACACCCACCCAACCCAGGAGCCAGCCGTAGCGCGCTGGCGTTTGCGCGCTTTCGCTCCGCACCCAACTCATCAGGAACGCAACCGGGATCGCGAACACCGCTGGGGGTTTGGCGAGGAGCGCCAGTGCAAACAACAGCGTGGCCCAGCCCGGACGGGTCGTGTAGAGCAAGAGCGCCCCCAGCGACAAGACCAGGGCCGACGAGGACTTGAGCTGCGAGATCCAGGCCACCGCCTCGACGTTGGCGGGATGCAGGAGGAAGATCGCTCCCGCCAAGAGGGCAGGCACGACTCCGATCCCCACGCGGCGGAACAACAACACCAACAACCAGGACGCCAGCGCGTGGAAGACCACGTTGACCGCGTGGTGGCCGCGAACGTCTTCGCCGAACATCTGCCACGCGACGGCGTGCAACAGCAAATGGACCGGCGCGTAGTTCTCGACGATCCGGGGTACCACCCCCCAAGGATTGAGAATCTCGATAAGATTCCCGGGGGTCAATTCCTGGATATAGGTGTTCTTCTGGACGTAGTGCTCGTCATCCGAAAGAAAGCTTCCGTCCATCGCTTGCGCGTAGGCGGCGAAACCCGCCGCGATGAACAGGGCGAGCAGGCCCGCGCGGCCAGCGCTTCCGTCCATCCAGGAGCGGGTCGAAGTCGATCTGGAAGGGTTGCCGGGCACGCGCCGAGCTTATCGATTCAAAGGAGTCGGCGCCGTTGGGAAGACTGACCGCGCTCCAAAGACTGGCCGCGCTTGGGATGGTCCTGGGGGTCGCTGGAATCCTCGTGGTTTCCGTCGTCCGCGCGCCAGACGTTCCCTTCCTGTTCGACGCGGCGGACCGCGCTTGGATCGCCCTGCCCCTCGCGCCCTCGACGGACCTGATCGGATCGGATCTCGAGCGTCCGCTGAGCGCGGATTTCAGCCGCACGTTCGAAAGTCCCCAGGGAGGCCTCGCGGCGTTCGAAATCGAGGCGTTGCGGGGCGTCGAGTTACGCGTGAACGGCGAAGTGATATTCGACGCGCCGGCGACGCGCACGGACTGGAAACAGCGACACCGGGTTTCGGCGCCCCTGCGCCCCGGTCGGAACCTGTTGCGGGTCCGCGTTCAAAACCCGCGCGGCCCCCCCCTGCTGCGATTGAAGCTGTCGGGCGCCGGCGTAGAAATTGCGACGGACGCGATGTGGCGCGTATCGAGCGCGGCATTGGCCCCGCGCCCCGCAATCCTTGCAGACGACACCCGGCGCCACCCCAACGCAACCACCGTTCCGGGTCCGGTCGACGGCGCGCTTGGGCAGTGGAAGATGTTGCTCGGCTTCTTCGCCCTGGCCGTCGTCGTTCTATTGGCGGCGCGCGAGTTCGACCCTTCAGCGTCGCTCGACCGGTTGCCGCATCTCTGCCTGGCGGCGGTCGCGTTGCTTTGGATCGATCTGTTCCTCACCAAAGCGCTCGCGATTCCCCTGGTCATGGGGTTCGACGTGGTGGCGCACCTCGACTACGTGCGATTCCTGCTCGAAAACCGGCAACTCCCCCTCGCCCATCAAGGGTGGGAGATGGGCCACCCGCCGCTCTTCTATGCCGCCGTCGGCGCCCTGGCGGGGATCTTCGAACCGGAAACCGGCGGGATCGCGGAACGCATCGCCTATCGCTTCATCCCCTACGCGTCGGGCATGGGAACCGTCGCGATCGCGTACCTCACGGCCCGAACGCTCTTCGAACGCCGACCGATTCCCACGGCGGTCTGCGTGTTGATCTGCGGACTCGCGCCCATGCACCTCTACATCGCGACCTATTTCTCGAACAAGAGCTTCCAGACCTTCTGGACGAGTCTCGCCCTCTATCTGGCGGTGCGCGCCATCTATGCGCGCCCCTTGCGGGCGTCCGCGCTGCTCGGAATCGGGCTGGCCGCGGGAGGCGCACTGCTTTCGGAATACACCGGGTGGTTTTTCCTGCCGTGGATCGGCGTCGCGGTCGCGATCAGCGTTTGGCGCATCCACGGGCGCGGGTTCGGCCACGCGTTGGCCCAGACCAGCGCAATGCTCGGCATCGCCTTTGCGATCGCGGGCTGGTTCTATGTACGCAACTGGCTCCACTACGGCGATCCCTGGGTTTGGAACACGACGTTGCCCGGGTCCAAAGTCTGGTGGATGCAGCCCGGCTTCCACACGGCGGCCTACTACACGAGTTTCGGGGAGGCGCTCCAATACCCCTACTTCTCCGGATTCCGTTCTTTCTGGGATGGCATCTACGCTTCGTTCTTTGCCGACGCCTACGCGGCGGGACTCAAGAATCTCGTCCACCGCCCGGACGCCTGGAACTACGACGCCATGTCGGCCACGGTTCTGCTCGCGTTGCCCTGCTGGGGAATCGCGATCGTGGGAAGTTTCTCCAGCGTCCGTGCCGCCCTCGCGGGCGCGGACCTGCGTTTGCGTGTGGCGCTTTCCCTGATGGCGAGTTGTCTGGCCAGCGTGGGCTTCGCGGTGCTGTTCGCGAGCCTGCGCTTTCCCTTCTACGGACAAGCGAAGGCCTTCTACGGATTGTGCGCGCTGGTTCCCCTGGCCATTGTCGGCGCGCGGGGATTCGAGGTCATCGACGACTTCCTGGCGTCGCGCTCCCGGGCACTGCAAATCGGGTTCTGGGCTTGGTTCGCGACGCTGGTGGGGGCGATCGTCATGGCCTTTGCGGCGTAGAGATTCGGAAGATCCGAATCGGCGCGACGCGGCTCGAACCCGAAAGGCTGTGGATGAGTTCGCCGCGCTCGGACGCCAGGGCCGCAAAGGAGGATGGGTCGAGACCATCCACAACCGCGTATTCCACCCCCGCGCGGTGAAACAGCTCCGGTGCGCGCGCGAAGCGATACGTCACGACTTCGCGATCTGCGAGATAGGCGAGGATGGGTGCGGCTCGCGCGATTGCGATCGCGTCGCGCGGCGTGTTGGCGCGCAGCCACGCAGCCGCACGACGCTGGGCATCCCAGACCTCCCCGAGCCGGTGGGTCCCGCCGAGCCGCCATTGCTCGGCGTCCGCGGCCGCCCGGAGCTGCGCGGCGTTGAGGGTCAGCAGCGCCAACGCGGCAATCAGCGTAATCCCGAAGGCACCGCGCGTGCGGGCGCCCGCGGGCATTGCGCCGGACGCGAGCGCGCGAATCCCCCAGAGTCCGTTGAAGTAAACCAAAGGCAGCACCGGGAGCAGAAGTCGCGGGTGCGTGGTGAAGTAGACGAGCAGCAATGCAACGTAGAGTACGGAGAACAAGTCGTAAGCGGTGTACCCCTTTCGCCGACGGGCGTAAGCCCCAATCCCCACCATGGCCAGAACGAGCGCCGCCACGGCCGGGTCTCGGACACCGACCACGGTTTCACTGAGCTCGCCTGCGAGCTTGCGACCGTTGTTCTTCACTCGCGCAAAGACGTCGGAAACGTCCACGTAGGGCGAATCGGGGTCGCCGGGATCCGTGTGGAGCAAGGCGGTCGTGTAGCTGGACAGCAGAAGTTGTTCCGAGGGACGTTCGAGCTGCGCTTGCGCGCGCGCAGAGTGGAGAAACCAGGGACTCGCGAGCACGCAGACGAGAACGGCGGGTAAAGCCCCCCGAATGCTGCGGGCCCGCCAGCAGCCCAGCAGCACGAGACCCGGAATGGCGAGCAGCGCCGCACTTCGCACGTAAACCGCCAAGCTGAGAGCCAGGATTCCGAGGGCGACCGGGAGGACGGACCGCCGTCCGGGACGGCTGGCGACTTCCAGCGCGGCGAGCCCAGCGAAGAACAACAGGAGGAAGGGAAACTCCGACAACACCCAATTGAGGCGACCGATCGCGAGGGAACTGGTCCCGAACAACAGCGCCACGCTGGCGGAGAACCTCACTCCGCAGCAAGCTCGCATCAGCGCATAAAGGCTCAGCGTCGCAAGCACGGCACAAAGGGCTACGGCGCGATTGAGCGCGACGTGGGAGAATCCGCTCTCACTGTGGAAGAACGTCAGGACCGCCGATAGGCCGGGGGGGCGAAGCAGGAAGGGACGACCGAGATAGGTGTATCCGTGGCCTTCGGACAGCGCTTCCGCGGTCAGGAGGTAGATCGCACTGTCCCATTCGGGCCGCCATTCCGGTTCCACCAGCAGGAAACAAAGGACGAGATAGGAAACGGCCAGGACCCAGAAAGGCAGGGACGTCGAACGCAGTGCGAGAAGCGGTGCGCCGGGGCCTGCTTTCACGCCGTTTTCTATAGCTATAATCCGACTCCACACCAAGAGCGAAGATGAAGAAACCGCCGGCTGCGAAAATTCCCCTCGTCGATCTGAAAGCTCAATTTCGCGGTCTAGAACCCGAGATTCTGGGCGCCATGCGCCAGGTTTGTGAGGCCGGGGACTTCATTCTCGGTTCTGCCCTCGCCCAATTCGAACGCGACTTTGCCCAATATTGTGGATCTCGACATGCGGTGGGCTGTGGAAGCGGTACCGATGCCCTCCAACTCGCGTGCCGAGCGCTCGACATCGGCCCCGGAGACGAAGTCATCATGCCCGCTCACACGTTCGTGGGCACGGCGCTGGGAATCGAGCTCGCCGGTGCAAAGCCGGTCCTGGTCGACGTGGAAGCGAAGTCCGGCCTGCTGGATCCGAGTCGGATCGAGGCTTCGGTCACGCCGAAAACGCGCGCCATCCTGCCGGTTCACCTGTACGGCCAGTGCGCCCCCATGGATGCACTGCGCGAAATCGCAAAGCAACATTCCCTCGCCGTGATCGAAGACGCCGCCCAGGCCCACGGCGCACGCTTTGGAGATCGGCGCGCGGGTTCCTTGGGCGACCTGGGTTGTTTCAGCTTCTATCCCGCCAAGAACCTCGGTTGTTTCGGCGACGGGGGCATGGTGGTCACGGATCGAGACGACCTTGCGGATCGCCTGCGAATGCTCCGCAATTGGGGGTCGCGCGAGAAATACCACCACGAAGAGTCCGCGCTCAACAGCCGACTCGACACGCTCCAAGCGGCGATCTTGGGGGTCAAACTTCCGCACCTCGACGCTTGGAACGCGCGCCGCGCGGAACTGGCCCGCGCCTACGACCACGCCCTCGGCGGGATTCCCGGAATCGAGCTCACGCAGACCCGCGCGGGATCGGTCCATCACCTCTACGTCGTGCGCACGGGCGAACGAAACCGCGCCCTCGAAGCACTGCAAGCCGCGGGCTACGGCGCCGGAATCCATTACCCCTTTGCGGTTCACGAATTGCGATCCCACCGCCACCTGGGTTACGAGGCCGGATCCTTCCCGGTGGCCGAGGATTGGGCACGACGCTGCCTGAGCCTGCCCCTTTATCCCGAGATGCCCCCGGAAACCGTCGACGCGGTGGCGCACTGCCTCGCGGGTCACACGGGTTAGGGGTCCGCGTGTTCCGAATCGCCGTCGTGGGCACGGGGCATTGGGGGCCCAACATCGCCCGTTCCTTCGAGCTTTCCGGGCGCGCCCAGGTGGCCTGGTTGTGCGACCCCGACGCCGGCCGACTCGAGATCGTGGGCAGCCGCTACCCCGACGCCAAGCGCAGCGAAAGCCTCGAACCCGCGCTCGACGACCCCGCCGTCGATGCCATCGCGATTTCGACTCCCGTGCGTCACCACCACGCGCTGGCGAGCCGCGCCCTCGAAGCGGGGAAACACGTGCTGGTCGAGAAACCCATGACCGGAACCTCGGACGACGCGCGCAGCCTCATCCGCCTCGCGGAAAAACAGAATCGGATCCTCATGGTGGGCCATGTTTTTCAATACAACGCTTCGCTGCGGGCGCTGAAAGCGCTGATCGACTCGGGGGAATTGGGCGACATCCACTACCTCGACTTCGAACGCACCAACCTGGGTCCCGTACGGACCGATGTGAACGCACTCTGGGATCTCGCCTCCCACGATGTTTCGATTCTGTTCGACCTGTTCAGCGCGACGCCCAAGGACGTTTCCGCCCGGGGACAATCGTTCCTGAATTCGGGAATCGAAGACGCCGTATTTTCGACCTGGAGTTTCGAGAACGGCCCCTTGGCCCACATCCACGCCAGCTGGCTCAACCCGCGCAAGGTTCGCCGCATCACCGTCGTAGGCAATCAGCGCATGGCGATCTGGGACGATCTCGATCTCGAAGCGCCGATTCGCATCTTCAACAAGACCGTGGTCCTGCCGGACGGCGTGCTGGACACCTTCGTCGCCCACAAGACCGCAGTGGTGGACGGCGGCGTCACGATTCCCAAAGTGGCACTGAACGCTCCGCTACAGGCCGAATGCGAACACTTCCTCGATTGCATCGAATCCGGCGCGACACCGCGCTCGGACGGTGTAAGCGGCCTGCGGGTCGTGCTTGCCCTGGAGGCCGCCACCGAAAGCATGCGGAACGAGAGCCGGTTGATTCGCGTTCCCCCCCTCGACGAGCCCCGGTGACCCGCCCTCCGAAACAAACGCTCCCGATTCTCGCCGCCCTCGCGGGCACCATTGCCGTCGGTGCGTGGCTTCGCGCTCCCGCTTCACCCGCACCCTACCTCTGGAATGACGAAGCCTGGCGCGCACAACTCATCGCCGCGCCGGGCTCCCTTTTCGACACCCTCGCCCGGGCCCAGGTCGAAGGTTTTTGGTTTCTGCTGACGGACTGGTTGTTCGGAAGGTTGGGGCTATTGCTCTTCGAGAGCCCGGAATGGGCATTCCGGTTTTGGCCGTTCGTGTTCGGCGTCGCGGGATTGCTCGCCATCTACGAATTCGTGCGGCGCATCGCCGGGCCCGGCGCAGGCCTGTGTGCCGCTGCCCTCGTCGCCGTCGGTCCCGGGTTCATCTACCACGCGCGGGAGTTCAAACCCTACGCCCTCGATCTGTTCGCCAGCGCCCTTTGCCTCGCCGTCGCGACGCGCAACGGAAAACGCGCCGGCGCACCGGGATTCGGCCTGATCACCGCCCTCCACGCCTTCGCCCTGTCGTCGCTCTGCTTCGTGTTCGTTTATCCCGCCATCGTTCTGTATCGGTTCTTCGCGCGCGGCGATCGCAGCCCCGGGGCCGTGTTGGCGCTGGCGTCGCCGGCCGTCACCTTTGCGCTGTACTTCTTTCTGTTCCTCGGTCCCCAGGGGTCGGAGACCTCCGCACCGCAATTGTTCTGGAACCAGTTCTACCCGACGTCCTGGGAGAATCTGAAGTTCCTGGCCGGAGAATTTCGCCACGGCGCGAACCTCTTCTTCCTGTTCGGCTGGGGGGTCCTGCTCGTCGCTACCCTATTCGGGGTACCGTTCGTCGCACGACGAAAACGGGACGGCGCTATCTGGCTCTTGTGGGTTCCCTTCGCGATGAACGCTTTATTCGCGGCCTTTGAGCAATACCCGCTCTTTGGCCGCAGCGGCTACTTCCTCTACGCCATCCTGATCGCCGGGTTCAGCTACGCGTGCGCGGGAATCCTCGGCGCCATCCCGCGTGAGCGACGCGCGCAGGTGTGGATTCCCGCCCTCGTCCTCGGAGTGGGTTTGGCGCTCGCGACGGATCGCCGCGACCCCTACGCCATCGGCGCGCGTTTGGAACGTCCCCTGCCCGAAGCCCTCGAACGCGCGCGTCATTGGCCCCCGGACATGGGACGAGAAGCCTTCGCGCTGGCGCGGAAAAATCTCGCGCCCGGCGATCGATTGCTGCTTTCGCCCAACGCCTATTACACCTTCCTCGCCTACCGGAACCGGGATTTCGCCGCGCACCCGGAACTGACCCAACCTCCTCCCGGCCGAACCCGGCAGCAAATGATGGTGCGGGACGAAACCACGTTGCGATTGTGTGAAAGCGCAGTGTCGAAGCGCCGTGGCGGCCCCGAGAACGTGCGATATTGGATCGTCACCTCCATGCGCTACGACCCTTCGATCTATCAAGACGCGTTGGGACAGGCTGGCGGATTGGAGTGGGCCCTGCGAGCGCCCTACCAGGGACTCGCGCGCTGGACGCCGGCCCCGGACTTCACGTGCCCCACATCGCCCTCGATCGAAGCCTTCCAGTTTTCTTCATTGACCGATTGGGCGGTTCACGCCATCCCGATCCAGGGCTTTCCGCGCTTCTTTCAGCTGCGCCTCCACCTCGACACCGACCCCGGTGCCGAGTTGGAGTGGACGTTGGCATTGCGAAACGCAGACGGGAGCCTCGTCGCCTCGCGCGATCTCGGACCGCGCACACCCCGCGGCGAACCCCGTTGGATCAACGTCACACCACGGGATTTTCCCGAGGCTCCGGCCAGTGCGTTCCAACATGCGCAAGCGCTCGAGTTTCGCATGCGCTCTCGCAACGGCCGGCGCAGCGAACTCCGAGTGCACGAAGCGCGGGTGCATTGATGCGGCCCGGGTTGCAACGGATCGTGTTGCTGGCGATTCCCGTGCTGGCCCTGGTCGGTGCATTCTGGATGAAGGAGGCGCGCGGGCCCTATTGGCTGCGAACCAATTTCGACCCCGACTATGTCTATCTCACCAACGCGCTGAATCTCGCGCGCGGACTCCCGCCCGCCCACGTCGACCACCCCGGAACGACGGTTCAGGAGATCGGCGCCGTGGTGGTCCGCGCGGTCTACGCGTGGAACGGCAGCGGCGACCTGTCGCGCGACGTGCTGAGCCGTCCGGAAACCTATCTGAGCGTTTTCCACGCCGTTCTCGCGGGGACATTCGCGTTGAGCCTGTGGGTATTGGGCGCCGTGGGTCTGCGCGTGTTCGCGGACCCCGCGCGAGCGGTGCTCTTGCAGATGCTCCCGCTCGCCTGGCCGGGCCTCGAGCGCCTGTCGACGGTCCAACCCGAGAATCTACTCCTGACGGTTCACGTGCTGTTCGCTGCCGCACTGATTCGATGCGTCGCGGACGAACGTCCATCCACGCGATCCGTCGCGGTCTTGGGCGCCATCGCGGGATTCGGCGTCCTGACGAAATTGACGTTCATCTGGGTTCCCCTGATCCCCCTGCTGATCCTCACGGGCTGGCGGCGCCGCGTTCAATACGCTGCCGGCGCCGTGGGCGCCGTATTCCTATTCGGTTGGCCCCTGCTGCCGCGATTGCCCGACGTCGTGTATTGGATTCGCAGTCTCGCGACCCATACGGGCCATTACGGTTCCGGGCCCCGGGGCTTCGATCTGCCCAGATACCTGGAGAATCTGCAACAGCTTTTCGCGGGACAAATCGAACTCGTGGTTGTGATCGCCGTCGGGGTGGTGGGTCTTGTGCTGTGGAGTCGCGTGCCCGACGAAGCCGGGCGTCGACGCTTCCGGTTGCTGCTCGGCATCGTTTCCGTACAGATGCTGCAGATTGCCATGGTGGCCAAGCATCCGAAGAGCCATTACCTGTTGCCCGCGTTCGGCGTCGCGAGCCTGTCGATCTTCTTCAGCTTCGAAGCCATTTCCCGCACACTGGGATCGCGGGCCAAACCCGTCGCAACCGCGACCCTGGTTGGGTTTCTGATCTTGACGGGGCTCGTCGGCGCGCGCGAAGCGCGGCGCGTTCACGCCAAGTTGGCACCGGTGTCGGCGTTCCAACAGGATCTGCACGCCCAGCTGGAGACCCAATTCTCCGAATGTGCGGTGGTGACGTATTTCAAATCCTCATCGCCCGCCAACGCCCTGCGCTTCGGCAACTATTACGCGGAATGGGAGTACAACGACGTGCTCATGGAGTTGTTCCCGCGCGATTTCTTCTTCGAACTCGAGACCCATCGCTTCCTTCATTTCTTCGAACCCACGTCCTTCGAAGCACTGCGGGCCACCTATCCGTGTGTCGTTTTCCAGGGCGTTCCGGTCCCCTACTTCGCCGACGCACTCCCGCCGGATGTGCGAACCGTCAACCTGACCCGCAGTTCCTACGAGACCCTGTACCGGGCGATTTGGTAGCGTCCCCGCATGGGCCGGGGATGGTTCGCAATCGCCCTGTTGGGTCTCGTCGCGTGCGGCGACGCGAAAGAGGCTCGCTATCGCGATTGCCTCCACAACGCCGGCACGGGGGTGACGCGCTTGCCGCGGGCCGAAGCGGAGCGTTTGTGCGCCGAACAGGCCGACCTTTCGGACAGTTGACACGCCCACTTAAACCATTGAATAATATGACGATTCCCATTCCGAACCGCAGGAACGCAGCATGACGGAAACGCTTCCCAAAGACGCGCGGATCTACGTCGCCGGCCACCGCGGCCTGGTGGGGTCTTCCATCGTGCGCTGCCTCGAAGGCAGTGGCTACACGAATCTGTTGCTCGCCACGTCCGAAGAACTCGACCTGCGCGACCAGGCCGCCGTCAACCAGTGGTTCGACGTTCAGCGTCCGGAGTACATCTTCCTCGTCGCCGGGACCGTGGGAGGAATTCTTCACAACTCCACGTACCCAGCGGATTTCATCTACGACAATTTGATGATTCACGCGACGGTGGTGCACGCGGCCCACCGATGTGAGGCCCAAAAGCTCCTCTACCTCGGGAGCTCCTGCATCTACCCGCGCGAATGTCCCCAACCCATGAAGGAAGAACACCTGCTCGCCGGGCCGCTGGAGCCCACCAACGAGCCGTACGCCATCGCGAAAATCGCGGGAATCAAATTGTGCGCCGCCTACCGGCGCCAATACGGATGCAATTTCATCTCCGCCATGCCGACCAACCTCTACGGTCCCAACGACAATTTCGACCTCGAGAGTTCCCACGTGCTCCCGGCGCTGATGCGGAAATTCCATTCCGCCAAGGAACAGGGCGAACCCGAAGTCGAGATCTGGGGCTCGGGCTCCCCCACACGGGAATTCATGCACGTCGACGACCTGGCGGAATGTTGTCTCTTCCTCATGCGTCATTACGACGACGGTCAACACCTGAACATCGGCACCGGAGAGGACATCAGCATCCGAGAAGTCGCGCTGCTGATGCGCGACATCATTCACCCGATCGCGGAGCTGCGATTCGATGCCAGCAAACCCGACGGAATGCCGCGCAAGCGTCTGGACGTGACGCGACTGCAAGCGCTCGGTTGGAAACACCGCAGGAGCCTGCGCGAGGGTCTCGAACACACCTATCGCTGGTTTCTCGACAACTACGAACACGCCGTCGCGCCGAAACCGCTTCGCGTTCACCCCGTGGCCACCCGGGCCCGGGCTTCCTGACACTTCGGCGCCGGCTTTCCGCGCCCCGGGATGGACGACACGCACCCCCTCGACGAACCCAATCGCTTCGCCGAAATACGCGCGCGGATCGACTCCAAGCCGTGCCTTCGCGCTTGGTACCGCGAGTGCTACGCGAAATTTTCGACTTGCCTCGCGCATTGCCCCCCGGAAGGGGACGCCCTCGAGCTCGGATCGGGTGCGGGATTCGCCAAAGAGCACATCCCGGACCTGATCACCAGCGACACCCTCCCCTATCCCGGCGTGGACCGGGTACTGGACGCGACGGCGCTGCCCTTTGAAGCGGGAAGCCTGCGCGCGCTATTTCTCCTCAACGCCTTTCACCACATCGCCGATGTCGAAAAATTCTTCGACGAAGCCCGCCGCTGCCTGCGTCCGGGGGGGCGCATGTTGATCATCGACGAACATCCGGGCTGGCTCAGTCACTGGATCCTTCGCTACGGACATCACGAAGGCTACGCGCCCGGCGCCACCGACTGGCAGTTCGATTCCAGCGGGCCCCTTTCCGACGCCAATGGCGCGCTGGCGTGGATCGTATTCCAACGCGACCGCGAGCGATTCGAACAGTCGTTTCCGGAATTGCGCACGCTTCGCTACGAAACCCACACGCCCACGCGTTATTGGTTGGCCGGCGGACTCAAGGCCTGGTCCCTGGCTCCGGCCTGGGGATTTCGCGCGCTCACGGGACTCGATCGCTTCCTGGTGCGAATCGCGCCCGAGCTGGGTTCTTTCGTCGACATCGAGCTGGAACGCGTCTGATTGGGCGCCGCTTCGCGGTAGAGATTATTTCGAAACCATTCGGATTCGGAAGAAACCCGTGATCGTCATCTTGAGCAGCATCGCTCCGTGACGAAAACGATGGATGTTGGTCGAGCCGTAGGTTCGCGCCCGGTAGCGAACCGGCAGATCCGCGATCCCCAATCCCATCAGCGCCGCGGGAAACAGGAGTTCGTAATCACCGAAGGGGTCGAAGTCCCCGAAATCCTCGCGCCAGGCGCACATGCGCGCGTAATCCGAGCGGGTGAGGAGCTTCGTTCCGCACAGCGTATCGGTGATGGGGGCTCCCAGAATGGCGGCCAGGGTCTTGGCGAAGAATACGTTTCCGAGTTGGTTGAGAAACTGCATGGCCTCCCCCTCCATGGGGTAGACCAACCGGCTTCCGTTGATGAAATCGCCCTGCCCCTGGCAATAGGCCTCGTAGTAGCGCACCAGTAGTTCGGGCGGCATGGTGAGATCCGCATCCAGGATCGTGAGCAACTCGCTACGGGCTTCGGCAAAGCCCGTACGAACCGCGTCTACCTTTCCCGTGCCCTTTTGCTGCAAGGCGCGGCACGAAATCCCCGGACGCTTCTCTGCGGCGACGCGCTGGATCTCTTCCCAGGTCCCATCCGTCGAACCGCCCTCGACGAACAGGACTTCCAATTCCGCTCCGCCGAAATCGGGCATCCGGTCGAGTGCCGCTTCGATATTCCCGCGTTCGTTGCGGGCGGGAATCACGATCGAGAGCGACGGTCGCTCGCGCGCGGGCAGCACGGGACGCAGCACCACCACCGACGCCACGGAAAGGTGGCGCAACAGGGGCAGCGCCGAGAGCAATCGATTGATTCCGATCGCCAGGCCCAGCATTCGAAAGGGCAGGTATCCCACCGGGCGTTCGCGGACGAGTTCGAATCCCGCGAGTTGGGCGAGATTCGCGAGCACCGTTCGCGTCACGAAGGTTTGCGGCGGCTCCCCGCGCCGCAGCCCCAACCGATCCGCCAACCAATAGGCCCAGCGCAGGTACGGGTTGTAGAGCACGGCCACGATGCGGGTGGTTCGGGAGAAGCGGCCCTTCAAACCCTGAAGCAGTGCCTGGACGTCCGTGTCGTAGTTGAGGTTCGCGTTCAGGAGCAGCGCCGTTCGGCGCTCGCTCTCCCCGGAACAATCGGGGCAATCATCCGCGGACAGGGCTTCCTTGTGTTTTCCGTCCACCGCATCCAGCAACTCGCCGCGGTCCCAGGGAAGGGGGTGCCACTGGAGAACGCGATCGTAGTAACGCGTCACCCGCGAGATCTCGGCGCCGATTTGTTCGTAGAGAAAGGTTTGCCAACCCACTTGAAGCGTCGCTCCGCGGTTTCCCCGTCTGTTCGAATCTGCAAGAGTAGCGCGTGTGAAGTCCGTCTTCTTTGTCCCGGTCTACAACGAAATCATGCGCTTTCCCGAGGTGCTCGGGGCCTTGCGCGCGCAGCCGCCCGCCTGCGACGAGATCTTGCTGGTCAACAACGGCTCGAGCGACGGATCCGAGCGGCTGGTGCGCGAAGCCGGTTACCCGTTCTTGGATCTTCCGCAGAACCGGGGCGTGGGATACAGCTACATGAAGGGTCTCGAATGGGCCCTCGACCGCGATTTCGACGTCTTCGGCACCATGGCGAGCAACGGGAAAATGTTGCCCGGCGAAATGGGGCGCCTGCTCGATCCCCTGCGCGCCGGGGAAGTGGATTACGTCACCGGAAGCCGCTTCTTGCCGGGCGGGGACTCGCCCAATCTTCCTTCCTTTCGCCGCCAGGCCATCCCCTGGGTGAGCACCTTCGCGAGTTGGCTGGCGCGGGTCGCCCTGACGGACGCGACGTGCGGCTACCGCGCCTTTCGACTGGACCTGATCCGGCGCGCAGACTTCGATTGGCGCGCCCCTTGGCTCCACACCTACGGACTCGAGTACTACTTCTACGCGAAAGTCCTGCTCGACGGACACATCGGCTGGCGCGAAGTCCCCATCACCATGGGCTACCCGGAGCGCGGCCGTCCCTACAGCAAGATTCCCCCCATCACGGGTTGGTGGCAGATGTTGCGACCCTGGTGGGTGGCGCGCCTGGACGGCCGGGGGTTTGCCGACATCGCGTAAGCGCGTGCGCGCCTAGCGACTTTCCTCGACGCGACGACGCGCCTTGTCGAGGGCCAGGCGGATCAACTTTTCTTCGGGTTGAAGTTCAACGGCGCGTTCGAGCCATTGGCGGGCGCGCTCGGGTTGATCGCGTTCCAACCACACCAACGCACCGCGGTAGAGGATGTTGGCGCTGTCGGGCTTCAACGCCAACGCCGCTTCGTAGGCCTGCGACGCCTCGACCCATTCGGACTTCTGTCGCAGGACATCCGCCAGCGCCAGCCATGCGGCGGAACTCGGATAGAGCTCGACACTGCGCCGAAACTCCCGCTCCGCAGCGGCATCGTTGCCCTGCTGTTTGTACAAGCGGCCCATGTGGAGATGCAGCCGCGGACCGTCGCGCCCGATCCAGGTGAGCCGCTTCGAGGCCGTTCGCAGCCGGTCGAGATCCTGTTTTTCGAGCGCCCGGCGCACACCGTAGTCGCCCTCGTATCCCGCCAACAACGCCACGGCGAGGGATCCGGCGCCGAGACTCCACACCAATCGAGACAACCACACGCGTTGGGTCGGCGCCGCTGCGGCCGCTTCGTCTCCGCCCCCGCGCAACAGCATGCGCGCCACCCGGCCGTCCCGCAGTTTCCAGATGGCACCGTCCAACACGAAGTGATGCAGATTCACGAGGGATGCGACCATCAAGGCGAGCCCCGCGTCGTAGGGCAGGCTTCCGAACAACCGCGGCGCAAACACCAAACCCGGCAGCACCCAGACCGCGTAGCCGGCGAGAACTGTTTTGCCCAGGTAGCGCATGCGCGACAACCCGGGGTTCTGGGTCTGCGCGTAATACGTCGTGACCCACAAGTATTGGATCGCGTGGGCCGCAGCCACCAGCAAGAAACCGTAGGCGGTGTAGATGTCCGCCAGAACTTCCGATCCCTGGTGGAGTTGAAAGCGCTTGATCATCACGGGGACGGAGAACCAGAGGGCCTGGGTGAGGACGATGAACAGGGACGGAACCAGATCGCGCACGCGGCCGGCGCGCAGCAGCAGCGCGCCGGCACCCACCAGGCACGCGACGTAGGCGAGCCCGACGACGATCGCGAGAAAACCCGCCAGGTCCGCCGGGATCCCCAGCGGAATCAAGCGGAAAGCGGTGCCGTCGTAGGTCACCGGGGCATAGCTCGCCGCGCGTTCGAAACCGTGGGTCGCGAGCAGCGTGAGGACGAAGGAGAAGACGAAACTGCCGTAGACCAGACGCTTGGCCAAGGGGGTGACCGCCACACCGCGGCGGCCCAGGAACATCAGGAAGATTCCGTAATTCTGCCCCGTGTAATGCCACGGGCTCCAGGTGAGGTAGAGGGTCAAAACCCAGGAGCCCACGATCGAGGAATGGATGCTGAAGGCGAAAAGGGCGATCAGGAACAGCGTGCCGTGGACGGCGAAGATCGCGTAACGGCGGCGATCCTCCGGCAGCTGGTAGACGCGCAGCAGCGTCGCGCCGTAGTGGGGAATCGACGTCGCCATCACGAGCAGACCCGCGGGCAGCAGCGAGGGCAAGAGAGAGCCGGTGCTCGCCTGGGCGGCCAACACGATCGCGTAGCCGACTCCGCATCCCAACAAGAGATCGGGAACCGGGCCGAACAACCAGCGTCGCGCGACCGGGGCCGGCGTCGTCACCTTTGGGCCTCCCGGTGGGCGCCGCTACTGCACCACGTAGCCGAGAGCGCGCAACTGCTCGCGACGCATTTCGTCGATTTCCACGGTGGGGGCGGCTCCCCAAGCATCGGTGGTGGAGTCGAGGTACTGATCCACCTTGGACCGCAAGTCCGAAACCACCTCCGGACGTTCCTCGGCGATGTTCTGGCTCTCGCCGGGATCTCCACTGCGATCGTACAATTCCGGCACATCGGGATGATTCACCTGGTGGATCATGCGGAAATCGCCGTCGACGACGGAAACGATGTGGTCCGATTCTTCATCCGCCCGTCCCCAGGAGCGATCGAGCTGCGCGAACGCCGGTGGAGATTTTTCGGTGGGCGGCTGGTTCGACCCGGCCTGCACGATCAGCGGGACCACCGAGCGTCCCTGGGTTCCCTGCATGGCCGGCAGGCCCACCAAGTCGAGGATCGTCGGGAAGATGTCGACGTTGGCCACCATGGGGTCCACCACGATGCCGGGCTCGAGAATGAAGGGCAGCACCACGATGAGGGGCACTTCCATTACCTCGCGATACAGATTGCGGGCGTGCCCCTCGTTGCCGTGTTCGAAGAACGCCTCACCGTGATCCGATCCGATGACCACCACCGTCCGCTTCAAGATGTCGAGTTCATCCAGCTCCGAGAGCAGCAAGCCGACGTTGCGATCGGTCCAGTGGATCGCGTTGTCGTAGGCGTCGAGGTAGCGGGTCCCGAACAGAGCCGACGAATCGTCGTAGAGGTACTGATGCACGTCCATGTAGTGGAGGTAGAGGAAAAAACGCTCGTCGCGCTGGGCGCGGATGTATTCGATGGCGGATTGCGTGACGTCGAGATCCGTTCCCTGGAGCGGGTGCGCCGAGGGGCTGCGGCGGTTGAACTTTTTCGGCGTGCGGCTGGCGGTGGGCCGAATGTACATGTCGAACCCGCGCGAGAAGCCGAAATTGTTCGCCACCCAACCGTTGCGCCAGACCCCGCCGGTCTCGTAGCCGGCGCTCTGGAAAATCTCGGCGGGTAGACGCGCGTCCGGGGGGACGGCCTGGCGGAACTTCAGAACCCCCGTACGAGCGGGATAGGCACCGAGCCACATGGACGCCATGGAGGCTTTGGTCCAACTCGACTGGCTCTGAACGTGGTTGAAGCGAACCCCGTAGTCCGCCAGTTCCTTCATGATGGGCGAGGTATTTCGCTTGTACCCGTAGGCTGAAAGGTGATCCGCCCGCAGGGTATCGATCAGGATGAAGATGACGTTCAGATCATCGCGCTCTTTGAGCTTGGCGATGTCGTCGACCGTCCCCTTGGGCCGGGACGGGACCTGAACCTGCACCTGGGTCGCGATCGCGACCACGAGCAACAGCCCCGCCAGAGTGAAGTAGAACCAGGAAGAATCGAATATCCGTCGGAGCACCGGGCGCGCCTCTCCTTGAGCAAGCGACGCCCAAACGGGCGTCGCTGGAATCTAGGATAGCGCCAAGAAGCGACTGTGTAGCCGCGCGCCTCGGGCTAGCGGCGGCGGCGGCCGAAACCGATCATCGCCAAGCCCACGGAGGCGGAACCGAGCAGAATCAGGGTCCCGGGCTCCGGCACGAATTCGAGCTTGAGCAGGCCGAAGGACGCGAGATTGCCTGCGGCGTTGGTCATCACGCGCAGGGGGGAAACGAACTGGATGCGGCCGACGTGGTCTTGGTCGCGGTTGTCGTAGCCCGTCGCCGAGACCGTGTTGACGAAGACCGATCCGGTCTGGAAGGTCACCCCCGTCACACGGGCCCGGTCGCTGGTCCAGCGACCCGCCGTGGCGGTCACGAAGATGCCCGCCAGCTTGCCGGTCGTGGTGTTGTTGCACGAGCCGATCGCGCAGCCCGCGGGAGTCCTCGCCACCATGCGGCCGGGGCCTCCGGCGCCGGCCTTGTCGAGGGGGACCGTCAACGTCGCGAAGCCCTTGAGGAGCGTCACCTTGGCCAAACCCTTGAGGGGCATGATGCCACCCCCGGCACCGCTAAAAGTCCCGGTTCCGTTCGATATGGTGAAGCTCAGACCATCGATGGTGGGAACCCCGGTAAACAAACTGCTCTCCAGTGCGTCGGTTACCTGAAACGCACCCTCGCCGATCGTAAAGTGGCCACTGCCGGAGCTCACGCTCACCCCGGTCTCGCCACCCGTGAAGACGAGGGGAGGAAGGCTTCCGAGCCGGAACTCCAAAGTCCCGGTGTAATCGAGGGTCGCGGCTTGGGCGCTGCCGGACAGCAGTAGCGCGGCGGCAATCGCGGCGATCGAAGTGATTCGTTTGTGCATGGTCGTGGGACTCCTTTGATGCCCGGTTCTCCCGGTGCTCTCGCAGCTGCTTTGACTGCAAGGCCGGTGCCCACGGATCGCTACCGGCATGCGACGAACCATCTGCCCGTCCCGGCACGGGAATCGCGGAAACCGGGAGCCTCCACGATTCCCCCTCATTCGAGCCCAAGGGCAAAAGAGTTCCCAGGTTGAGTCCCTGCAACCGCTTTCCCAATGAAAAAGGGCGGCTACCGAGGTAGCCGCCCTTTCGGACTCATCGCAGGCTGAGCGCTTACTTGCGGCGCCGCTGCAATCCGATCAGAGCCAGGCCGAGGGCGCCAGATCCGATCAGTACGAGGGTTCCGGGCTCCGGTACGAACTCCAGAGTCATCGTCACGAACGCGGCGAGGGTTCCCGCAGCGTTGGTGATGACCCGAACCGGTGTAACCATCTGGATTCGACCCTGATGGCCCTCGGTTCGATTGTCGTAACCGGTGCGCGTCACGGTGTTGACGAACGTACCCTCGGGCTTTTGGAAGGTGACGCCGGTCTCGCGCGCCTTTCCGCTGGTCCAGGCGGCGTTGGTCACCGTGATGTAGATGCCGGCCAGCTTGGCCGAAATGGTGTTGGCGCAGGTCCCGACGATCGCATTCTCGCGATCCGGTCGAACACAACCCACCGGCGTTGCCGCCGCGAGGGGAACCGGACCACCGGCGCCGACCAGGCTCAGGGGCACGGTCAACGTGGCGAAGCCCTTGAGGAGCGTCACCTTGGAATTGCCCGCCAGGGGCATGATCCCGCCACCGTTACCACTGAAGGTTCCGGTCTGATTCGTGATCGTGAAGGTCAAACCGTCAATCGTGGGAACCCCTGTGAAGAGGGAACTTTCGAGAGCGGCATTGACCGTCTGGAAAACGCCCGGGGCAACGGTGAAATGACCACTGCCCGAACTCACGCTCACACCGGTTTCGGAACCGGTGAAGGAGAGAGTGGGAAGACTTCCTAATTGGAACGACACGGTCCCGGTGTAATCCAGGGTGGCGGCTCGCACCGGCGTGGATACCGCTACAGCCAAAACAGCAACAACTAATAGACCTAACAGCTTGCTTAACAGCGTACGCATTCTTGCCTCCGCTCGATTTACGGGTGTGTCCGGACCCAGTCCAAAATGCAGCCACTTGGCGCATCCGGTGCCTTGGGAAGCCGGAGAACACCCCCGGAATCGTGCTAACCCGGCGTAGGGTAAAGGGAACAGCCCCAGCGATGCAAGCACATTCTGATACGAGGGCGATTTTGGCCCCAAAATCTGCGAAAAGGGAAATGCTGCCTAAAAATTAGGCGGCCGGTCCCCGAAATCGGGAGACCGGCCGCCTATCAGAGAAAGAGCTTATAGAAGCTGGGACCTAGCTCCGGCGTCGCCGGAAACCGATGATCCCGAGCCCCAGGGCTCCCGTCCCGAGAAGCACGAGGGTGCCCGGCTCGGGAACGAAGTCGAGAGTAACGGTCACGAACGCAGCCAGAACGCCAGCCACGTTGGTCGCGACGCGCAGCGGCGAAACCATCTGCACGCGACCCGCATGGCTCGTGGTTCGGTTGTCGTAACCGGTTCGGGTCACGGTGTTGACGAAGCCGCCACCCGTGGTCCCGAAGGTCACACCCGTGATCTGAGCCGTGTTGCTCGTGAATCGCGCGTTTGTGACCGTGATGTAGATGCCGGCCAACTTGGCCGTCAACGTGTTGGAAGCCGTGGCCGCCACGGGGTTCACCGGGCCGCCGGCTCCCACCAGGTTCAAGGGCACGGTCAACGTCGCGAAGCCCTTGAGCAGGGTGATCTTCGAATCTCCCGCGAAAGGCATCGTGCCGCCGCCGCCGCCGCTAAACGTTCCGCTTTGGTTCGAAATCGTGAACGTGAGGCCATCGATGGAGGGAACGCCCGTAAAGAGCGAACTCGCCAGCTGTGTCACCGTCGTGAACACACCGCCAGCAACCGCAAAGTGTCCACCGCCAGAACTCACACTCACACCGGTCTCCGACCCCGTGAAGGTCACAGCCGGAAGGGCACCGAGTTCGAAAACTGCGGTCCCGCTGTAGTTCAGAGTCGCTGCCTGAGAGGGCGCTGCAATGGCCACGGCCAGGATCGCACCTAACAGACTTAACATGCGTCGCATCCGCATCACCTCGTTGGATTGGGGTGAACCACTCCGGGCCCCATGCCCGGTCGATCCAAGCCCCACCACCGGGCCACCCTACGATCTGGCGGCGGCGGACTGCAAGGACTTTTGCGCATTCTTTGCTTGAGAATTGCGCACTTCTGGGGTGTCAGAAAGCGTCAGCCCGTCGTAGGAACCGGCCGCAGAAACGAAAAACGGCCACCTTCGAAAAGGTGGCCGTTCGTCGTTCTCGATGATTCGCTACGGGGCATTAGCTCCGGCGGCGACGCATCCCGATCAGGGCCAGACCCACAGCGCCCGATCCGAGCAGCAGAAGCGTGCCCGGCTCCGGAACGAAGTCGAGGGTCATGGTCACGAAGGCTGCGAGCGAACCCGCCACGTTCGTGGTAACGCGCAGAGGCGAAACCATTTGAACGCGACCCTGGTGGCTCGTGGCCGTTCGATTGTCGTAACCGGTGCGGGTGACCGTATTGACGAACAGGCCGCCCGTGGTCTGCAACGTGATGCCCGTGAGCTGGGCCGTGTTGCTCGTCCAACGCGCGTTGGTCGCCGTGATGTAGATCCCGGCCAGCTTCGCGGTCAGGGTGTTGCCACCCGTGTTCGCAAGCGGGTTTACGGGACCGCCGGCGCCCACCAGCGAAAGCGGAACCGTCAGCGTCGCGAAGCCCTTGAGCAACGTGACCTTGGCGTCGCCTGCCAGAGGCATGGTGCCGCCACCGGCGCCACTGAAGGTACCCGTCGCGTTACCGAACGTGAAACTCAGACCGTCGATCGTGGGAACACCCGTGAAGAGTGAACTCGCCAATGCGGTCGACGTCGTGAACACACTGGGGCTCACGGAGAAGTGACCGCCACCCGAACTGACGCTTACACCCGTCTCGCCACCCGTGAAGGAGAGTCCCGGCAAAGCGCCGAGCTCGAACGAGAAGGTTCCGCTGTAGTTCAGGGTCGCTGCCTTGGTAGGTGCAGCAGCTAACACAAAGACCGCGGCCAGTAATAGGCCTAACAGCTTACGCATTCATGACTCCTGGTTGGGTGTATTGGGAACGCGCGGCACCTCGCCGAGCCACCCTCTACACCTGTCGCGAGTTGCACATTAAGTGCAAAGGACGTGCGGTTGCAAGAGCATTCTCTTACGAATCTCAACTAGCTGATTTGAAAGGGTTTATACCGAACCCTCAGGAACGCCTCGGAATCTTAGGAGAGCTTGGAATCGGCCCCCTTGCGTGGGCTATCGCCCTCGGCGCTCGCCGGGCCAAAGAAAAACCGGCTGGCCCCCTTCGGAACCAGCCGGTTTACATGCGATTTTCCGTTTCGGCTAGCGGCGGCGGATTCCGATGATCCCAAGCCCCAGGGCGCCCGCGCCGAGCAGCAGAAGCGTCCCCGGCTCCGGTACGAAGTCCAGCGTCATCGTGACGAACGCCGCCAGGCTCCCAGCGACGTTGGTCGTCACCCGCAGGGGAGCGACGAGCTGAATTCGGCCCTTATGACTGGTGGCGGTGCGGTTGTCGTATCCGGTTCGCGTCACCGTGTTGACGAAGGTTCCGCTGGGCAATTGCTGGGTGATGGCCGTGATCTTCGCCACACCGCTGGTCCACTTGGCATTCGTGGCGGTGATGTAGATCCCCGCCAGCTTGGCGGTCAAGGTGTTGGACGCCGTGGCGGCGACGGGATTGACGGGCCCCCCTGCCCCGACGAGCGCCAACGGGACGGTCAGCGTCGCAAACCCCTTCAACAGGGTGACCTTCGCGTTGCCCTGAAGGGGCATGGTTCCGCCGCCGGCTCCGCTGAAGGTTCCCGCTCCGTTGGTGATGGTGAAACTCAAGCCGTCGATGGTCGGCACGCCGGTGAAGAGCGAACTCGCCAGACCCGACTGGACCGTGAACACGCTTGCATCGAGCGCGAAATGTCCGCCGCCGGAACTCACGCTCACCCCGGTATCGGACCCGGAGAAGACCAACGAGGGCAGCGCTCCGAGTTCGAAGCTCATGGTTCCCGAATAGTTGAGGTTCGCAGCTTGCGCGTGGGACCCGGCCAACAGACCGAACAGGAACGCGAACCCTGCGAAGTTGCGGAGCATTTTCGACATTGCCTCTCCTCTGAATCCATTCGGTGAGCGGGATCCAAGCCGGTTCCCAAGCACTTTAAAGCCCTGCATGAAAACGCACAAGACTTTTCGAAGCCGCTGAAATCTCTAGGCTTTCCGATCAGTCGCCCGCTCGGGGCGGCCAATCCGCGCCGAGCTGCGCCGCCAGGGCCCCCGCCTCGTCCTCCGCGGCCCGCGGCAGGTTGGCTCGGGCGGCGCGCGCGGCATCCAAGCGCTCTCGCGCGGCATCGAAATCGCCCAGCTCGTACAGCGCCAATGCGTCGATCAAGTCCAGGTGCGCGACCAGTTCACCCGTGGCCTGCTTGCGCGCCTCCGCCACCGTCGCGCGCGCGTCCTTCGGGCGACCCTGCCGGAGCTCGACCGTCGCCAGGGTGTCGAGCAGGCTCGCAACCCGTCCCACGCGCGCGAGCGCGCTGCGAACCAGGGTCTCCGCGCGCCCGAGGTCCTCACCGAGATCCGCGAGACTCCAAGCCAGGTCGTTCTGGGCTCGCGGGTCGTCCGGGGCTTCCGCGAGTGCGGCTTCGCGCTGCACCCGAGCCGCAGCGAATTCACCTTGCTGCTCCAACACATCGGCGTAGACCAGGTGAAAAGTCGACGAGGCGCGTTGCGGGGTCGGGACCGCTTCCAAGTGCGCACGCGCCTCGGCGAATCGTCCGACGAGCCGATCGGCCTGGGCCAGCCGAATCGCCGGATACAGATCCGCGCGGGTCGCATCCGGGAGCGTGCGGAGCAGCGCATTCGCGCTTTCGAAATTGCCCTGTTCGATCTCGAGGGCGGCGAGCCTCCAGGTACTTTCTCGATTCGGGACCCGGGCATCCATCGCCTTGCGGTAATAACTCGCCGCGGTTTTTCGATCGCCCCGAAACTCCGAGATCCTTCCCAGGCCGATCCAGGTTTCCGGGGCCGCGGGGTCCAGTTGTTGGACGCGCTTCCACGTGGCCTCGGCTTCGTCGAGGCGCAACTGGGCTTCCAGTGCGTTGGCGAGGCGGATGAAGCCGGTCGCGTGAAGGGGTTTGCGCGCGATCACGTCGCGCGCCGCGCTTTCCGCCAGAGCGTTGTCCCCCAGCGCCAAAGCGGCCGTCGCCATCAGGATGAGCCCCGTGGTTCCCGGGTCCTCGGCCTCGCGCAGGGCCTCGATGGCCTCGGCCCACTTCTGTTCGCCCACCAGCCGGCCGGCACGGTGTACGTGAACCATTTCGCTGATGTGGTCCTTGGGATCGGGGCCCCCGACGACTCCCAACGGGCGTTCGGTCGCCGACAGGTCGGGGACGATATATCCGAGACCTTCGAGTCTTTCGCGTTCCTCGGACGTCACGCGCAGCGAGGGCGCCGCCGCCCCACCCCGTTCCAGGCGTCGACTGAGTTCGGCGTCCAGCTTGCGAACCGCTTCGGGTTCCGCCGCGGCGAGGTTGTCGCGTTCTCCGGGATCGGTCGCGAGTTGAAAGAGTTCCGGACGAGGGGCACGGATGTAGCGGTACGTCTCGGTCCGCAACGCGAGCAAGGGGCTCCAATTCATGTCCAGTTGGGTCGCGAGGGTTTCCGAATACGCGGCGGGAAAGGTTGCGTCCTCGCCGTTCATGACCGGGCCCAGGCTGCGCCCGGTCGCGCCCGCCAAGGGTGCGACCCCGGCGAGATCCAACAGCGTAGGACCCAGGTCTTTGAGACTCACGACGCCGCCCAGGGTCGCCCCCACCGGAACCCCCGGCCCCGACAGGATCATGGGAATGCGTTGGGTCGCGTCGTAGATCGTGTGCGAATGGGTTGCTTCGCCGTGCTCCCCCAGGCTCTCGCCGTGATCGGACGTCACCGCCACCAGCGTCTTGGAGTCCGGGTGACGGGCGCCGATGGCTTTCAACAGCCGGGAGACCTGGGAGTCCGCATAGGCGATCTCCCCGTCATAGGGAGAAGACGCAAAGGACGCGGCGAATCCCGGTGGGGCCAGGTACCGGGCGTGGGGATCGTAGAAGTGAATCCACAAGAAGAAGCGCGGCGGGGCATTTTCGAGCCACTTCAGCGCCGCATCGACGACTTCGGCGGCGGGGCGTTCGGCGTAGCCCACCGCCCCGGACTCGGGCCCCCTCGGTGCCATCTGATCGTCGTAATGGTCGAAGCCACGCGCCAAGCCGAACTGCCGGTCGAGCACGAAGGCCCCCACGAAAGCGCCGGTTGCGAATCCGCCAGCGCGAAAGGCCTCGGCGAGGGTGGGGACTTGATCCCCCAAGCGGAACACGGAATTGTGGCGGACGCCGTGTTCCGGCGGGTCGAGGCCCGTCATCAGGCTGGCGTGGGCCGGCAGGGTCAGGGGTGCGGGGGAAATCGCCGTCTCGAAGCGAATACCCGATGCCGCGAGCGCATCCAAGGCGGGGGTGTGCGCGCGGGCCCCGCCATAACACCCCACATGGTCGGCGCGCAGTGTGTCGATCGAAATCAGCACGACGCGTTCGGGCTCCGTGCGTTGACAAGCCGCCGAAGCCAGCGCAAACAGCAAAAGCGCTGCGGTGGCGAGGCGCTGGTAGCGAGGCTTGCCGATGCGGCGCGTATCGGGTTGTTTGCGGAAGCAGTTGGAATCCGCAGGCAGCGCCCTTATCCTCGGATCCTTTCTCGGCGTTTCTGGGAGGAATTTCGGCCCGATGTCGTCTGTCAATTCGAACCTCGCTCACCGCGGCGAGCACTGGGCTCGCGCTACTCGAGCGCTGCTGGGGTGCGCCTTCGTGGCACTTCTTTGCCTCGGATGCCAAGCCAACTTCGAAGCGCGTCTCGCCGAAGCGAACGCACTGCAGGAAGGGGGCGAGTTTAGCGAGTCGATCGGAATCCTCCGCGAAGTTCTCGCCGTCGAACCCAGCAACCCCGAAGCCAACCATTTACTGGGCGTCGCCCTGCTCCAAACCGGACAGCACACGCGCGCCATCTGGCCTCTGCAAAAGGCTGCAGAAACCGACGAGTACGCGGTTCGCTCGGGCTTGTTGTTGACCTCCACCCTGTTCGGGACGCGTCAAAACGAGGAAGCGATTCGCTCCGCCACGCGCGTGCTGGAAGTCAGCCCCGAACATACGGGCGTATTGCACGGGCGCGGCCAGGCCAACATGGCGGCAGGCCATTACGAAGATGCTCTGGCAGACGCCGATCGGTTGCTTCAGATCGCCCCCGATGACACCAACGGTTTGGTGCTTCGGGCGGGCGCGCTGCTCAAGCTCGAGCGCGTGGACGAGGGAGAGAAAGTCGTATTGCATCTGCGCGAAGTGGCGGCCAAGGGAGAGCCCGGCCTGCAACTCCGCGCCTGCGTGGCACTCGCAGGCTACTACGAAGAAAGCGACAACGAGGACGCGGCCAAGAAGACGTACACGGAATGCGTGGAGCAGTTTCCGGGAGACGTCCACACCTTGCGCGTCGCCTCGGACTTCTTCCGCAAGATCGACGCAACCGATGAAATCATCCCCTCTTGGCGCCGCGCGGTAGAAGAGGTCCCCGAGAGCTATGAGCTGCGCGCGCTACTCGCGGACGAGCTGACGCACGCGGGCGAAAAGGACGAAGCGCGAACGATTCTCGAGGAAACCGCGGACACCTTCGATTCCGGCGAGGCATGGCTCAAGCTCGCCCGTTTCCACCAACAACAAAACGACTCCGCAGCCGCGCGCGAAGCCATCGAACGCGCCATCGAGCGGGCCACCGGCGATGCGGGTGGGCTGCGATTCACTCAGGCGGACCTGCTCATCGACATGGGCGAACTGGATCGCGCTGAAGCCATCGCGGCAGAGCTGTCGGAACCCGCCTACCGGGAACTGATCCGCGGACGCATCCTGCTCGCACGCGGCAACCCCCAGGCAGCGCTCAGTGCCTTCGAGGCGGGCATCAACCGCTGGCCCAACAACGCCGGAGCCCGCTACCTCGCGGGCCAGGCCGCCCAACAACTCGGCAATCATCGCCGTGCCCTCGCGGAATACCGGGAAGCCGTGCGAGCGGACCAAGGTGCGACGGATGCCGAACTCGCCATGGCGCGAATCTATTTCGCCATGGGGAACTTCGACGATGCCCTGGGCTTTTCTCGATCCTACGTTCGCACCCGCGGTTTTCGCGGACCCGACGCCTATTCGATCGGCGCGCGGTCGGCGACGGCACTCGGCGACTATGCCCAGGCGCGGCGCATCGTCATTGCACTCACGAAGCAAAACGCGCCGCCCTCGATCGCATTGGTCGAGCTGGCGGCGATCGAACGCGTGGAAAACGGCCCCGCCGCTGCCATTCGACTGATCGAAAAGAGCGATCTCGACCTCAGTGCCGAAGAGAACGAGAATGCCTTGCGCTTTCTCGTCGAAAACGAGGCCGCAACCGATCGCACCGCCCCCGCCCTGGCGCGCGTCGACGCCGCACTCGCCAAGCGTCCGGAGCAAGCCTCACTCTACGTTCTGCGCGGGCGCCTGCTGATTCACCGAAAGGATACGGCGGCCGCAGAGAAGGCATTCGAGCGGGCTGCAGAACTCGACCCCGAGAACGCCGAAGCGCTGATCGGGTTGGGACACGTCGCCTCCGCCAAGGGCGATGTTCTGAAGGCCGTCGGCCTGTTCGACAAGTCCGCCGAATTGGATCCCAACTCCTCGGATGGCGCCTTCTTCGGCGCGCAGATCCTGGCGGCCGCCGGGCGAGAGGACGAAGCAGAAAAACGCCTTCGAACGGTCCTTCAAGCCAACCCGGGCCATTCCGGTGCCGCGAACAACCTGGCTTGGATTCTCGCCGAGCGCGGCAAGGAATTGCCCTTTGCGCTGGACTTGGCCAAACGCGCGGCGCGCGTCGACCCTTCTCCGGAAGTGCTCGACACACTCGGTTGGGTGGAACTCAAGAGCGGCGATGCGAAGGCGGCTCAAAAGACATTCGAAAGTGCGCTTGCCGCACAACCGAACTCGCCTTCCATTCAGTACCGCCTCGGTTTGGCGCAGCTCGCAGCCGGAGACCCCAAGACCGCCCTGGCCACGTTGCGCAAAGCGGTCGGCGCGGGTGACTTCCCGGAATCGGAGGCGGCTCAGGCGGCGATCGCACGCTTGGCCGTACCCTCGAATTGAAGTGGCGCCACGGGGCGCTCCTGGCCCTGGCGGCGCTTCTCTTCGCCTGCTCGGACCACCGCGAAAAAGCGGCTGAGTACATGGAGAGTGCCGCCGCCGCAACGGCCGCAGGCGATCACAAGGAAGCCCTCCTCGCCCTGCGCAGCGCGCTTCGCGTGGCACCGGACGACCCCGAGGTCACCTATCGACTGGCGAGTGTACTCGCGAGCCAGGGCAACACTTCCGAAGCCATCTTCTTCTTTCGCGAAACCCGCAGGCTCGATCCATCGCGCACGGACGCGGCCCTCGACGAAGCCATCTTCCTTTTTCGCGATGACCCGGGAAGCGCCGCACAACTGATCGACAGCGTCCTCGAGCGCGAACCCGACAACGCCTTGGCACATCTGCGACGCTCGGCCCTCGCCGTGCTTCACTCGCGACCCAAGCTGGCCTTGGCCCACGCCGAACGCGCCCTCGAGATCACCCCCGAAGACCCCCAGGCACACTGGCACATGGGCAGTGTTCACGAAGCGTTCATCCGACAACGTCAACTCGAGGGCGGTAGCGCGGAAGACGACACCTTCGAAACCGCCCTTCTCGCGTTCGAACGTGCGGCCGAACTGAATGGAAACGACCCGGCGTCCGCGTCACGCGCGTTGCTGAAACGCGCCAAGATCTACTCTTCGTGGCCCGGACACGTGGATCAAGTTCCCACCGCGCTCGAAGCCGCCTTCGAGCAGGCGGCGGGCAGCGGCGACCCCGAGGAATCCCGGCGGGTGGCGCGCTACGCGGTGAAGCTCGCGCGAGATCTGGAAGACCCCGCGCTGCAACAATGGGCGCTTCGCAAGAACCTCGAGGTCGAACCGGGCAACGTCCAGGCGTGGATTCGCCTGGCCGATCTCGAAGCCGATGCGGGACGCGACCCGGAAGCCGTCTACCGCGAATTGCTCGAAGCGCGCCCGGCGGATTTTCGCGGACATTTGGCCTATGTGCGCTTCTTGGCCGTTACGAAGCGGCCCGAAGACGCGGTGGCGCACCTTCGACGTGAGACCACCTTGAACCTCGACCCGCCCGCCGCCTTGGCCGAAGCCGCGAACCTCATGTACCGCTACCAGGTCGGAGACCCAGACGAGGCGGACCAGATCGTCGATCGCCTGGAAGCGGAATTCCCGACACATCCCCGCACGCAATTGGCCGTGGCACAGCGGGAGTTCCGCAGTGGGCGAGCCGACGAAGCGGCGGTGGTGTTGCGCCAATTGGTCCGCGAGAACGAATCGCCGGATGCCCTCCGGCTGCTGGCGAGCGCCGAACGCAAGATCGGAAACCTCGAAGCCGCGCAACATGCCATCAATCGCACGATCGAATTGGAACCCGGCTTTTCCCTGAACAGCCATGCGGTGCGAGCGGAAATCAGCCACGACGCCGGGCGTTGGCGCGACGCCCTCCAGGACCTTCGCGCGATCCACAGTCGCGGTGCCCCGCTCAGCCAGGGCCAACGCGTGATGCTGGTTCGTTGCCTGTACGAAAGCGGCCGACGGATCCGCGGCCTGCGCGCGCTGCTCAAACTCTTGTCGGAACCGAATCCCCCCACCCTCGCAGTCCTCGAATTCGCCGCGCGGGAAGGCGGAGAGCAACCCGAACGCGCCCGGCAGCTACTGATCGCCGCCCATGCCCGCAGCCCGCTCAACACCGACATCATGCGCAATTTGATTCGCTTCGATCTGGCCGCGGGAGAAGGCGATGTCGCCCTCGAGCGCCTGAATCAGGTGATCGAAGCCGGAGGGGTTCCCGCAGGCATCCTGCTCATGCGGGCGAGGTTGCTGGCACAGCGGGGCGAATCCGCCATGGCGTTGCAGGACGCGGTGCAAGCCTTCAACGCGGCCCCCAACCTGTTGGGCGCCGCGCACCTGGTGGTCGAACTCTACCAACGCGAAGGACAACTCCTGGAAGCCATCGGTTCCTTCGAAGAGGCGCAGAAGGTCGGCGCGCTGCCGGTTTCCGGTCGTCTGATCCTGGCGCGCCTGTATCTCACGACGGATCAACGGGACAAAGCCAAGGCGATGCTCGAGAGTGTCATCGCCGAGCGCGAAGACCTGCCGGGTGCCAAGAACGACCTCGCCTACCTCCTGGCCCAGGAGGGAATCGACCTGGAGCGTGCGGAGCTTCTCGCCCTCGAAGCGGGAACCCGACTCAAAGGCAGCCCCCACATCGCGGACACCTTGGGGTTGATCTACATGCAGCGGGCGATGCACGGCCAGGCGCTTGGACACTTCGACGAAGCCGTCGAACTCGCCCTGTCCGAGAGCGCGCCCAACCCGCTTTTCTACTACCACAAGGGCCTTGCCCACCGCGCTCTCGACGAACACGAGGAGGCGCTGGAGTCCTTCACGACGGCGGTGGAGATGGGCACGGAGTTTCCCGGCTCCGAAGACGCGCGCAATGAAGTGACCCGACTGCGCAACGCCCTCGCCCCCGATCCCAGCTAGGAATCCGGCAGCGCCTTCGGTGCCTCGGGGTCGCGGTAGCGCGAGCCCGCCTGGTAGGCGTCGAGATGAACGCGAATCGAATCTTCGAGCGCGGGGTTCCCCCCCACGCGCGCGAGTCGCATGGCTCGGCGCCCGATGCGCACGGCCTCGGAAAAGTTCCCCGCCGCCGCGTGGGCGGCTGCGAGCGTGTCGAGAACGGCCGGGTTGTGATTCCCCGATAGAACCGAAGCGCGCTCGGCGAGCCGCAACGCTTCGGCGGGCTCCACGAAAGTTGCATCCGGGTGGGTGGCGAGGATCCATGCCAGGTTGTTCACGACTTCGAGAAAGTCCGGGCGGATTTCGACCGCAACCCGATAGTGATCGATCCCTTCGCGAACCGCTCCGCGTTCGAGTTTCGCGAGTCCCAGATGCGTGTGAGCGATGTGGTTGTCGCGGGTTACGGCCAGGGCGTGTTCGAAAAGCGTCTCGCTATTCTTCCAGTGTCGTACCTGGCGGATCGTTCCCGCGCCAAGCGCCACCACGCATCCCAGCGCCAGCAACGCCGCGAGCCGCGGCGCTTTCAATCCCCGCACCAGGATCGCGAACCCCGCCCACGCAACCATCAACGACAGTCCCACCAAGGGGATGTAGGTGTACCGATCCGCGAGGGCCTGGCTCCCGACTTGAACCAAACCGATCACGGGAATCAACGTCCCGAGAAACCAAAACCATCCCACCGCCAGATACGGACGCCGGCTCCACTGGAGCAATACCGCCGTGCTCATTCCCAGCAAGGCGACGCCCGCCGCCCCCGACGCCGCCAGGGAAACGTCGGCGCCCGGATGCGGGTAGAAGACCGCGAGATCCCGCGGCCAAGACGCCAGTTCGACATAGCGCGCATAGGCGAGCGCCGCGTTGGCGATGCGGGTTCCGATGGAAATCCGCGTCAGTGTCGCGATGCCGTCACTCTGGGCCCAAAGCGTCAGCGCGCACGCCCCGAGCGAGATCAACAGCAAGGGAACTTTCTCCAGAACGATTCGCCCGACCGCGCGCGTTCCTGCGCCCGCTCGAATCCGCCCGAGGGGCCAGGTGTCGAGCAGAATCAGGACGAAGGGGAGCGTGACGAGCATGGGCTTGGCCATCAGCCCCAACACAAAACACAACACCACTCCCGCGTAGCGCAGGAGCCCGGGACGGGCGGCGTAGCGCGCATAGGCCCATAGCGTGAGCATCCAGAACAGGCCCGAAAGCACGTCTTTGCGTTCCGTCGCCCAGGCGACCGATTCCACGTGGAGCGGGTGCAGGGCAAACACCGCTGCCACGAAGGCACTGCGCCCGATGGCCCCCGTCGAGCGCGCAAACCATCCGAAAAGGAGCAGCGTGCTCAATATGTGGAGCACCACGTTCGCAACATGCACGCCGGAAGAACTCAATCCGTGCAGCTCCGCATCGGCGAGAATGGACAACCAGGTCACGGGGAACCAATTCCCCGCGTAATCCGAGGTCATCGCCCACGCTAGGCCATCGAGGGACAGGCCGAGCGCGGCGTGCGGATTGTCAGTGAAGTAGATGTCGTCGTCGTAGTTGAGAAACGCGTGATTGCGGACCGGGGCGTAGATCGCAGCAGTTGCGGCAACGAGGGCCAACGCAAGAAGCCATTGCCGTAGGAACCGCGACACGCCGCAACGGTACTACGGTGCGTAACCCAACGCCCGGAGCTTTTCTCGATCTTCCGCACTCAAGTTCTGACGTGCGGCTCGCGCCGCACCTTCCGCTTGCTTGGCCCACCGGCCCAGTTCTTCGCGCATGCGTTGGGCGACTTCGGGAACCGGGGTCGCGAGATCGGGCCCATCCGTGCCGAGGCGGAACAATTGCGTGCTCCAACGCCGGTCCTGGAAGCGAAGCAGGAGTTTCCAGTCATCCGCAATCAATCCCATTCGCGGAACCGTGGCGTGTTCGAGCAGGGCGAGAAACACGCGACTGGAAGCGTCTTCCCCAGCCTCGGCCAACAGGTCCCTGCCCGGCGGCAAACGCTCGGGGGGGACACCGGCCCGGACCAGCAGCGTCGGCGCGAGATCGAGAAGCGATGCAACGTCCGTGCGAAGGCTGCCGGCGCGCCCCGGAATGCGGAACCAGAGGGGTACGCGAATCAAGGACTCCGAGAGCCGCTCGCCGTGGGCGAACCAAAGATCCTCCTCCCCGAGGGACTCGCCGTGATCGGCGGCGAACGCAATCGTGGCGTGATCGAAGAGCCCCCGGGTCCGCACACCGGCCAACAGTCGCCCCACCTCGCCATCGAGGTACGCGATCTCTCCGCGATAACCGGCTCGATAGAAGCCGACATCCCGCGCATCCCCGATCACCTGGTAGTCGGGAATCCCGCCAATCCCCCGAAAATCCTTCGCGCGTTCGAGCACCCGCGCCCCCCCCTCCGCGGCTCTCTCCCGCGCGAGAAAGCGCTCGCGAAAACCCGGCGGGGGGGTGTAGGGACCGTGGGGGTCTTGGTAGTGAACCCACAGAAAAATCGGCGCAGCGCCGGATGTCAGTCGGTCGAGGACGTCGAGCGCGGCGTCGGTGGTGTCGCGGGCCACGCGTTCGGGGACCGGCCGATTTTGTTCCCGCTCGGGAAAGGTGTCGTCGTAAATCTCGAAGCCCCGATCCAACCCCGCCGCCCGACGCAACACGAAATTGCTCACCACGGCACCGGTTCGATATCCGTGCTCGCGCAGCAGCACCGCCAAGGTCGCGGTGGCGGAGGGAACGATCGCTTCGTTGTGGCGTATCCCCAGAAGCTCCGGATGCAGACCGGTCAGCATCGAAGACACCGAAGGCAGGGTAAAGGAACTCGGCGCGTAGGCGGACGCGAAGACCTGGCTGTCCGCAGCCAGGGCATCGAGCGTCGGCGTCGCGGAGGCCTCTCCCTCCTCCCGGGCGTCGTTCCCCAAGTGGTCGGCCCGCAAGGTGTCCACGCTGACGAGCAGCATCAGGCGCGAAGCGGGCTCCACCTCGCCGCACGCCACGCCGACGCCGAACGCCAGCCCACAGAACACCCACTTGAATCCGGTCACGGAGCCAAACCCTAGAGACCCGGGCGGAGAATCACAAAGGAGATTCCGGAACGGCGCGCTGGGGCTACTGTAGGCGCGTGTCCCGGATGCAGAGCGCCCTCGTGTGGATCGCAATTGCCACGGCGTTTGCCGCCTTTCGGATTCCCTTCCTCGACCTCCCCCTCGAACGCGACGAAGGCGAATACGCGTACATCGCACAGCGTTGGCAGGCGGGCGACATTCCCTATCTCACGGTGTTCGATCAAAAACCCCCGGGCGTTTTCCTCGCCTACCGCGCCGCGTTCGCGAGCTTCGGCGCGACCCCCGCATCGATTCACGCATTCGCCCACCTCTGGACGGCCCTGACCCTGTTGGCGCTGTTCTCGACGGCGCGTCGAATCGCCGGCACGAGCGCCGCCTATTGGACGGCTTTCGTATTTGCGGTGTCGAGCGCGGACCCCAAGCTGACCGCGACCGCGGCCAACACCGAACTCTTCATGCTGCTGCCCCTCGTCCTCTCGTTGGCGTTCCTGGTCGCCGCCCGCGAACGAAACAACGCGTGGCTTTGGTTTGCCAGCGGCGCGGCGGCGGCCACGGCGTGTTGGTTCAAACCCGTTGCCGCGGTGCAGGTCGGACTCGTACTCTTCTACGCGATTCGATCGCCGCGCAACACCGCGGCGGTGATCCTGGGCGGGATCGCGAGCTGTCTGCCTTGGATCGGGTACTTCGCCGCCCACGCGGCGCTGGTGCCGCTACTCGACGCGGCGCTGCTCCACAACCTGCGCTACGCGCAGAATGTGCCCTGGGATGTCGGGGTTCAAAAACTTCTCGGCTTCTCGATCCGCTGGGGCCCCACCATCGCGGTCCCGGCCGCGTTCGCGTTGCTGGGGCTGGCGGCCGCCTGGCGGGAACCGAAATACCGCGTGGTCGCCCTCTGGTTGTTGGCGTCCGCATGCGGGGCTGCCATCGGCTTGTATTTTCGCCCGCACTACTTTCTTCAAATGGTCCCCGCCCTCGCACTCTTGGCGGGCATCGGGCTGAGCGGCGCGTTGCCGCGTCTCGGGGAGAGAATCGGCCGAATCCCCGTCGGTCTCGCCGCCGGATCGATGATCGCCCTGCCGGTTTACCTGGGAAACGCTCCCCTCTTCCGTGCCGAAACACCCGCCGAGATCGCGCGCGGGATCTACGGGATGAATCCGTTTCCCGAATCCCCGGGCTTTGGGGATCGCATCGCGCGGGGCAGTGAACCCGGCGAGTCCGTCTATATCGTCGGATCCGAACCGCAGATCCTCTTCTACGCCAATCGCCCGAGTGCCACGCGCTACATCTTCTTCTACCCCCTCACCGGAAACTTCGAAGATGCACTTGCGCGACAGCAAACCGTCGTGCGCGAAATTCGGGCCAGCCGTCCGCGCTATGTGGTGTGGGTCAACCTACCGACTTCGCTCCTGGTCGAGCCCGCGCTCTGGAACGCGCCCCGGGAAACCCACGTCTTCACGGAATCCCTGGACTTGTTGCGCTCGGGATATCGCATCGAAAGTCTTGCCATTCCCGAGCCCCCTGCGCGCTACCGCGAACTCGAGGGCGCTGTTGCACGACGCTGGTTTCGCGAACACGGCGGGTCCCCGGATCGGAACGCGGGTGTCTACCTATTCCGCCGAAACGACCGACGGCCCTAGCTTCGGACCGGGCACGGGCAGCCCCTGCGCCACGGCTTGTTCACTCACGGAAAGCGAGGCCGAGAACGCGCCACTCCGCAGTTCGACGGTCGGTTGCGCCGCAACCCATCCGGTGTCGGTTCCGCTCGCATAGGGAAAACGAAGCGCGTAGGAACCGGACGCGTCCGCGCGAACGCGCGCGACGTATTCGAACGACCGACCGGTATGGGTTCGAATCCCGAGGCGCGCTTCCACGGTCGCCGCCGGCGCCGCGCGCCCCTTCACCAGGGCTCCGGGCACGAACTCGTAGATCTTGAAACCCGGCAGCGCCCTCTTCTGCCATGACTTCGCGCGCGATTCGTAGACCAGGCGATAGCGCGTCACCGCGGCGAAACTCCCCGGATTCGAAACGAACGCTCCGCGGCTGCGCGAAAAAGATCGCAGCCCGGCTTCTCCGTCGAAAAAATACAAGCGCGACAGCATCGAATCCGGTGCAAAATTTCGACGATACGGAAGCGGACGCGATTCGAAGAGCACGTAGCGCACGCCCCGTTCCTCGAGGAGCCGGTTGGCGGCGACTTCGTTCGCGAGATAGAACGTCTCGACGGCGCGAAATCCCTCCGGGCCGACGTCGTCGCCGAAGTTGTCTGCCAGCGTCGGGCGGCGCGCAACGTATTTCAGCAGATGGCCGTCGCTCCAATCCGACAACACCGCATATTCGGGATCGCCCGGGCCGAGGAAGCCCGCGGTTTCCGGTGTCTCGTCGCGAAGCCACTCGGCGGTCCGCGTCAGCATCCGCTTGCGCGCCTGGATCGAAGAGGGCGGCTCCGTCGTCCATGCCGCGCGCAGGTGGGGGAGATAGCTTGCGAGCGAGGGAACTAGGAACACGATCCCGAAGAGCACCACCCCGATGCGGAGCCAAGGCAGCGCGTCGGGCCTTGCGCGCGCCTTCGCTGCATCCCAGATCGCGAACCCGGCCCACGCCGCCGAAAGTGCGATCGCGGGAGCCGCCGAATTGACGAAGCGGGCCTGGACCATGGCCGCGCACAACAATCCGAGGGTCCAAAGCCCAAGGAATCGCTCGGGTCCGCCGCCGCGCCAGAGCAGCGCCAGGGCGATCGCGGGAACCGCGAATACGAAACCGCTGAGTTGCGTCAGCGCCGTACTCACTTGGAAGCGCCCCGCCTCCATGAAGAGCGGACGCGATTCGCGAACCTGGGCTTGAAACGCTTCCGCCTTGCCAAACCAACGCCAGGCCTCTCCGAACGCTCCTTGCAGGTCGGCGGGGAGCCCGGGCACGAACACGAGCAAGAGCGATGCCATGCCGCCGGCCAAAACGAGCGTCACCCCGGCGCGCGCGCGGCGTCCCCAAGCGTCCCCAACGGTCGTGACGACCGCGAACAACCCACCCAGCAGCGCCAGGGCGACGAAGAAGCTCGGCTGGAATTTCGTGAGCACCGCGGGCGAGTAGTCGCCCCAGCGCAACCAGCTATTGCCCCAGCAAAACGGCGCCACGACGGCCGCGGCGATTAGATTCGCGAACGCAAAGCCCAGCGCAGCGCGGCGCGCTTCCCGAGCCGAAGCCCGCGACGCCGCTATCCCCGCGACGATGGACTCGGCGAGTCCTACGTGGAGCAGAGACCCCGGCCACAGCAGGATCGCGATTCCCGCAACGGCACCCGATGCGGCCCACCACAGGATTCCCGTGGCGGCGGACACGCGCCGCAACCCGAACCCCAGGATTCCCACGGAAACCCACGCGACGGCAGCATGGTGATCGATGAAACCGATGCGCGAATAGTTGAAGTGAGCCGGAAACAGCGCCAGGAGCGCGGCCCCCAGCAACGCCACGCGCGTTCCCCAGTGGGCTCGGGCAACGAAGAACAGACAGACCACCGCCAAACTGCCGAGCAACGGGGGCAGTAGCACCAACCGGGACTCGAGGTCGGCAGCGCCGCCGAAGACGCGGACCCCGCACGCGGCGACCCAATCGAACAGGGGCGACCAGATCGGCTCCCCTCCCTCGGGATAATTGATGTAGGAATCGAAGCGGAGGGTTTCGGGGAAGTTCGCCAGCGTGTAGCGGATGCGTCGCAGGTGGTAATAGGCGTCGTTTCCGTAGGGAATCACACGGTCGCCGATGTACACGCTCTTCCAGGGCAAGACGCGGATCGCGAACGCGATCGCGAACAGCAGCGCCGGCGCCACGACCCGGACGAGCATCAGCGAGCGAGCGCCTCCGCGTACGCGTTGGCGATCAACGGTGTGATGAAAGCGGTGTACTCCGCGAGCCCCCGGGCATTCACGTGGGATTGGTCCGAAAACGATCGATGGGGCATCTCGAGAATCCAATTTTCCGTCGCGAGCGTACCCGGATGCCGCCGGCCGATGTCGCTCCAGAAGCGCTCGACCCGATTCTCTCCCCCCTGGGCGTGGATCGCATCCGCGTGGGCTCTCGGGAACGGCAACGGAACGAGCAGCACCGGGATGCCGCGCTCGTGGCAGGTCACGAGCAGGGATTCGAGGGCGTCGACCTCGCGCGGTTCCGGGTGAAACGGATTCGCGACGAAGCGAATCTCATCCGGCAGCACGCCGATGGGGTGCGCGACCTCGACCCAGTAGCGCCACCCCCGGTTCAAGGCGAGGTCGCGCGCATAGCGTTCGTTGCGCTCCTTGCGTCCGGTGTATTCCCACAGGAAGCCCTCGAAATCCTTGCGTTTCCGCAACGACCCGCGGAGCCAGCCCCAGGCCCGCGCGTGCAACTCCGGCAGCGCGTCGAAGACCAGTGACGCCAGGCCGGTGCGGATGGCATCGCGATGGCGCAGCGTCGGCAGCCGGGTCGCGAGCCATTGCAAGACGTAATCGAAATCCCCGTCGCGCTGGGCCGCCAAGAGGACTTCGTCGAAGTTCAACAAGTGCCGGACCGTGTAGTTGGCGAACAGGCGCGGGTCTTCGATGAAGATGCGCGCGGTGTTGGCGACCACGATCAGTTTCGGCGGCGGATGTCGCTCGAGATAACGCTTCAAGAAAATCTCGGCCCCGGTCGGCCCCACGGCGGGCAATCCAAAATTGTAGATCCGCGTGTTCTCCGGCAGGCCAGCGGCAAGCTTGTCCGGGTGGAGTGCCGCCACCGCCTGGCTGTCGCCCAGAATCAGGATGTCGACGGGCGGCCCCGATTCCACTTCTTGTAGCTTGGTACGCAGAAACAGCGCGTCGCTGTTCATCCACAGCGACGCCGTGCGCGCGGTGAAGACCTCGACACACGCAACGGCCAAGAGCGCGGCCAACAGTGCCTTGGGGACGCGTCTAGAACTGGAAGTAGACGAACTCAAGACCGTCACTCCTTCCCAAGAGCACAATGGCATAGAAGACCGCGAAATACGCCGCCGCGCGCAGGGGCGCGGGCCAGGAGAGCACGAACGTGTCCGAACCGAAGCGGCGGTGGCTCAAGTCGAACACGAGGATGGGGAGCATGGCGAGCAACACGACGACCATGGGCTGCAACCCCGCCGGATCCCATTGAAAGTCCGTGAACACGGCACCGAACAACGAGAGGCATTGGGCAACGGTTTGACCGCGGAAGAACACGAGACCAACGGCGAACAGATGCATGGAAAGCAGCGCACCGGGCCAAATCGGCCCACCGCGCACCGGCCAACGCTGGCGATAGAGTCGCGCGATGACGACCAGAATTCCGTGGTATGCACCGAACACGAGAAACGTTCCGTTGGACCCGTGCCATAGCCCCGCCAGGAGCAGCGTCATGAAGAGATTGAAGGCAATGCGGATTTCGCCCCCGCGATTTCCCCCGAGTGGGATGTAGAGGTAGTCGCGCAGCCACGTCGACAAGCTGATGTGCCAACGGCGCCAGAATTCCCCCATGTCGCGGGCGAAATACGGAGTATCGAAATTCAACATCAAGTCGAAGCCCAACATGCGTGCGGTCCCGCGCGCGATGTCGCTGTAGGACGAGAAATCCGTGTACACCTGGAACAGAAACGCGTAGGTGGCAACCACGACCTGCAACCCCGTCGGATCCGCGTCCAACGCGTAGACGGGGTCGACGATGCGCGAGAGGTTGTCGGCAATCACCACCTTCTTGAACACCCCCCAGCCCGCGAGGGCGAGTCCTTCGTGGAGATGCCGTGCGGTAATGCGCCGCGGACTCTGGATCTGGGGCATCAGGTGGGGGGCGCGCTCGATCGGCCCCGCCACCAACTGCGGGAAGAAGCAGACGAAGAGCGCGAAATCCGGCAGATCGCGCACCGGACGCATGCGGCCGCGGTACACGTCGATCGTGTAGCTCATGGTCTGGAAGGTGTAGAAGGAAATTCCCAGGGGCAGGACCAGGTCGAGGTGCAGGGAAGCCGCGGTCGCCCCGAACGGAACGAGCATCAGGTCCAGGCTATCGATGAAGAAGTTGTAGTACTTGAAGAACGCGAGGATGCTGAGGTTGACCACGACGCTCACCAGCAACGCACTGCGCCGGGTAGACGCGCGATCGCTGGCCCCGATGATGCGTCCCGCCACGTAATCCACCGCCGTCGACAACCAGATCAATGCGAGGAAGCGCGGGTTCCAGGTGGCGTAGAAGAGGTAGCTCGCCAGGAGCAGCAGCAGATTCCGAGCACGGTGGGGCAACAGCGCGTGGATTCCGAAGACCACGGCAAAAAAAGCAACAAAAAGGAGCGAAGTGAAGAGCACGAAATTGCGCCTGTTGGTGCGACTAACGAGGGGCGCCGGATTCTACCCCACGGAGACGGAAGCGCGATACGCTAGGCCCCGTGAAAGAACACTTCCGTGAATCCTACGAGGGACTCGCCCGCGAGCACTGGTGGTTTCGCGCCCGTCGCCGGATCCTGGAACAGGCCGTCGAGGGCTGGATCCCGCGCCCCACGCGAGCCCTCGCGATCGGCATCGGAGGCCGTGCGGAAGCGGAAATGCTGACGGCGCGTTTCCCCTTGACCGCCGTCGAACTCGCCCCCCTGGACCCGGAGCTCGCGGAGATCACCACCGGAGTGCGGGCGGACGCGGTGGCGCTGCCCTTCGAATCCGGTGGCTTCGACACGGTATTTCTCTTCGATGTCCTCGAACACATCGAGGACCACGAGGCCGCCGCCCGCGAGATTCACCGGGTCTTGCGGCCCGGCGGGCATTGCCTGATCAGTGTGCCGGCCTTTCAGAGCCTGTTCGGCCCCGTGGACTACATCGCCGAACACAAACGCCGCTATCGCAAGCGGGAGCTGGAAAACCTGCTGGGGCGCTGCGGATTTCGCATCGAGCACAGCACCTATTTCAATACCGTGCTGTTTCCCCCCATTGCGCTGATTCGAATTCTGAGGCGCGCACTCCCGGCGCCGAAAAACGAAACCCATTCGGATTTCGACCTGCGCCTGCCGGAGCGTCTCGAACGCGTCTTGGAGTCGATCTTCGCGCTGGAGCGACACATGGTGGGCCGGATCCCGATGCCCTTCGGCATCTCGCTGCTCTGTTCCATTTCCCGCAGCTGAACTCGATTACGGCGTTCGCCGGCGGTAGATATGATAGTTCCGGCCCCCGGGAACTTCTTCGAAGTCTTCCTGCGCGGCCTTTCGCCAATCGTCGATCCACCAATGGGTCCACCCGCCGAGCACGTGACCGGGGTATTGCGGTGCGCCCAGCGGCTCGCGCTGCAAGCGGCGTTTCGTCACGATGGTAGTCACGGTGCCGTCCCGAAGATCGCGCGTCACGGTTTCCGGATCGATCACGCCGGTCGCCGCCAACAAACTCACGGTGTAGGGGTCGTTCCAATAGAGGCGATCGACATCGAGGGTCGACGCCGGCAGATACATGGGGTTCATCATCACGAAACCCGGACCCGGCGGCAGCACCCAAGGCTGCTCGAAAGGAATCGAGGCGCGAACGCGCTTCGCCCGGCGCTCGGCGAGTTCGGGTTTCAGCCACAACGCGGAGAAGAGAAGAATCCCCGTCGCCGCAGCGGTTACGAAAAGCTGTCCGCGCGATTCGCGTCCCCAACCCATGCGCTCGGCCAAAATCACAGGCCCCAGGGTGGCGGCGAGAAACCATGCGCCCAGAGGTTCCAGGAGGTAATTGGTGTTGGCCCCGACCTTGCCACTCGTGGCGGCACAAATCGCCGTCGAAATCAGCACGAAAAGACCGATTGCGCGTCGGCGCGGATCCCCCCATCCGAACAACAGCAGCGGAAGCCCCGCCAATACCGCCAAGCCCGGCAAGGGAAACCGCAACAGGTGGGTCGCCGTGAACACAGCGCCCCCGCGCCAATCCACGTCTTGTCGCAGCGACCCCACCACGTGCATCGAAAACCCGCCATCCGTCCAACCGTCGAGCAGAAACGCGCCCCCCAGGCCCAGCGACGCGACCCCCATTCCCGCGCCCACGGCAGCGGCGTAGCGCCCCGACAGCAACCAGCCGAATCCCGCCGCCAGCGGCGCCGCGACGAGGGATTGCTTGAAGGCAAGGGCCGTCGCAAAACACAGGGCAGCCGCGACCACCCGCGCGCCCCCCGGTCGTCCGGTTGCAAACCACAATCCCAACCAGCCAAAGGCAATCCCCGGTGGATCGACGCGGGCGACGCCCAACCAGATGGGCACCGGGTAGACGACGAGCATGGCCCCAAGCGTCGCCGCCGCCAGCCCCGCGCTTGCCCCCAGGCGCTGCGCGAGTGCGACCCCCACCGCGAGCAGGCCCAGCCAGGCGGTCGTCGAGACGACGCGCCCCCCGAGAAAATCCGCCCCCCGTCCGAGTAATTCCGCGATCCCCGCCCAGGCCGCGTACATCGCGGGTGGGTAGGGACTCACTTGCAGCGGAGCCTCGGTCCAATCCGCAGGATAGGCACCGCGGAAGCCGTCGTGACGCAAGCGCTCCGCCCCCAGCAGGACCAAACCTTCGCCGTATTCGTCGGGTACCCGTGGCGAGGCCAGGCGATCCATCACGAGACCCACCGGCTCGATCAACGCCAGAACGAGCGCGACCCCACACAGCCCGGTCACCCCCCGCCTCAGAATCTGCGTCTGGCCGTGCGCCACCATGGGCCCGTTATACTTCGCCGGAATGTCATCGTCGAACCGACTCCGGATTGCCGCCATCGCGGCTTGCTACAACGAAGCGGGAAATATCCCGGAACTCTGCCAGCGAATCCTCGCGGCCTTCGACGCCGCGCGCGTCACGGGGCAAATCCTCGTGGTCGACGACGGCAGTACGGACGACACGTCCGGGGTACTCCGCAGCCTGGCAAACGACGAGCCGCGCATCGGCTTCGTTCGACTGTCGAGAAATTTCGGCCAGCAAGCGGCCTTTTCCGCGGGACTCGACCACGTTGACGCCGACGCGGTGATCTTGTTGGACGGCGACCTGCAGGATCCACCGGAACTGATCGAGAACATGATCGAGCGCTACCGCGAAGGCTTCGAAGTCGTGTACGCGGTGCGGGAACGACGCTCCGAACCGCTCTGGAAACGCAGCGCCTACCGCTATTTCTACGCCCTGCTTTCCAGCACGGCGGATATTCACATTCCGGAAAACGCTGGAGATTTCGGTCTCATGTCGCGCCGCGTGGTCGAAACCATTCGCGCCAGCGGAGAGCGCCACCGTTTCGTGCGCGGTCTGCGCAGCTGGGCGGGCTTCCGACAAATCGCCCTGCCCTACGATCGTCCCACGCGCTCCTCGGGAAAACCCAAGTACACCCTCGGAAAGTTGCTGAAGCTCGCCATGGACGGCCTGGTTGCATTCTCGAGCGCCCCGCTTCAGGCTGCGACTTGGTTCGGCTTCGTCACCGTGGCGGGCGCGGCCGCCTATTTGCTCTATGGACTCGTGTCGCGCTTGTTTCTCGAAAGCGTGCCACCGGGATGGACTTCCCTGATCGCCGTCATCGTCGGGATGGGGGGCGTGCAGCTCGTCATGCTGGGGTTGATCGGCGAATACATCGCGCGAATCTACGACGAAGTGAAGGGCCGTCCCGTCTACGTGGTAGAGGAACGAAACAACATCGCTGCGCCCGAATCACCGCGCGTGGTCGGTGTCGAGCCGCCCCCACGCCACGCATCCGAGTAGCGCGGCACCCACCAACCACCCGCTGAGTCGCCAGCTCCGCGGCACGTAGTCGACCTGAAGCTCTCGGCGACCGGCGGGAACTTCGAAGCCCAAGAAGCCGTGATTGACGCGCAGGGCCTCGCCGCTCCACCCCGCGCCGTCTTCGATGCGCCAGCCCGGAACGAAACTCACACTCGACACCACCCACCCACCCGTTTCCGACGCAACGTCCAGCGTATAGCCGTTGGCGCGAATCGCGCGCACGCTGACACTGCCGGTCTGTTTGTGGTTCGACATCTCGGGCTGCAGCGCGACACCGGCGGCTTGGAAGTCGCGCAGCGTGAGGGCGGCTCGCAGGGAATCCGACGGGCGTACGATTCGCATCTGATCCGGAAACGAGAAGCGCGGAAGACTCTCGGAATTGAACCAGACCACGTTGTCGGGGTCTTCGTAGATGCGCTCCCAGGGAGCGCGCAGCGGTGTGTCGGGACCGGAAAAAAAGTATTCGATTCCGAGATAGCGGTAGAAGTCGGTCGGGGGAATTCCCTGTTGAAGGACGATCTGGCCGGGCTGAAAGAAGGGCGACATGCGTCGCCCGATGATCTGCGCCGCCAGCGCGGGGCGCATCGGATCGTTGCCGCGCGGATCACCCATTCCGTAGAGCGCGGGCAAATTGGGGAAGAGCCCCGCGCGATGGGCCCCCACGCGCGGCGTCGCGCCTTCACCGGCGTGGGCGCGTGCGGCCTCGATCGCCGGCGGCGGGTGCAGGTCGAGACGCGCGTCGACGCGCGGATGGAAGCGCGAACCCAGCAGCAGGAGTTCCACGGACAACAAGCCCGTCGCCACGATCGCAACCGCCCCGGAACGTCCGCTCGAGAGCAGTGCCGCTGCACTCCACAGTCCCAGCAGGGAAAGCCCCCAACCGACGCGCTGCCCCAACGCGCCCGCCGGCGGGATCGACACCGCCACCGCGAAACTCACCGCCAGCAGGCAAAGGCTGCCGATCTGGCGCGCGCGTTTGGACGCAATCAGACTTTCGACGCTCAAGCCCGCCGCCACGGACAGCGCCAGGATGAATCCCAGGCGCCAACGCGCGTTGGTCGCGTATTCGAAACCCGGTAGCGCGCGCAGCAGATCCGATACGGGCGCCAGTTCGAAGGCGACCCACAGGGAGAGCGCCGCCGCAATCCACAAGGCGCGCACGCGCGGCGTCCCCAGCAGCCCGCCCGCCAGCGCGATCGCAAGGGTGAGCGCGCCCGCGTACACGGAACACAATTCGCTCCAATTCCACGGCCCCGACCAGTTGCGATCCACGGGACTTCCGAAGGCCAGCGGGTTGACGAGGGGCCACAGAAACTCCGGAGCAAAGGTCGGCGGCTGAACCAGTTTCGGCGCCATGCGCACGGCGGCGAAGCGATCGCCGTAGGGAATGAATTCCAGCAGCGGCAGCAAAGCGGGCGCCGCCAGGCCGAAACACAGCATTCCCGCGATCGCCAAGCGCCCGGCAAAGCGCGCGCGCGCGATCCCCGACAGCGGCCGTGCGGCCGCAGCGGCGGTCGCCAGACAGAACAACGCGGTCTTGGCCACGGTCTCGGGATGTCCCGACAACGCGAGCCCCAACCCGCAAACCACCAGGCCCGCGCCGCTGCCCCGCTCCGCGCGCGCCAAGCTCACGATTCCCAGCAATACGCCGGGAATCCAAGCCGCCGTCATGCTGTGGGGGTGATAGAGCCAGGCAATCGAATAGCTCGACAGCCCGTAGGCGACCGCGGCCAGGCTGGCGCCCCGATTCCCCGCCCCGAGCGAACGCAGCAGGGCATGCATGAGCAGCAGTGCGAGATACGTCTGCCAGGCGGCCGCCACGGTCATTCCGCGCAGGGGGGGGAGCGGGAGCGCGAGCAGGTGAAGCGGCGCAAAGGGTGCGGATTGACCATTGCCCAGAAGCGGCTGACCGGTCCCGAGCGCGTGACTCCAGAGCGGCCACTCGCCCGCAAGCCACTGCTCCCGCACCAGTGTGCGGAAGGGCAAGAACTGAAGCGTCACGTCCTGGAGCAGCGGATTCCCGGCTCGGTGGTTTTCCCCGACCTCGCTCGCGAACGGAGTGAAGCCATAGGCGATGTCGGTGGGTACGTGGTGCTTTGGGGTCAGGAGCGCCGGGCCGAAAAAGGCCACGACCAACAGGCCGTACAGGAGGGCAACCCGCGGGCTGGCGTCCGATCGCCAGGCGCGCAGGGTTGCGGCGATTGCGACGCACCCAGCGACAAAAAGTAGACTGTCCAGAAGTGAAGCCTGCAGAACGGCTGCCCTACCCCCCGGTTTCGCACCCCGCAGTCTGCCACAGTGGAGTCAGGTGATGAAACGCGTGGGAGGTGGCTACTTTGGGGCGCCCTCCCCATTCACGAGTTCGGACGCTGGCAGGTGAGAAGAAGGTGATCGCAAGCGCGCAAAATCCGCTCTCGAGACCCGCCAAGGCGCTGATCGGCGTTTTGCTCGCCATCGGTGCCGCCCTACGCATCGGCCGCTACGCCGACAACGCTTCGCTCTGGGTCGATGAAGCCAAACTCGTCCTCAACCTGATCGAGCGCAGCGCCGCCGCCCTGCGCGCACCCCTGGCCTACGATCAGGGGGCGCCCTACGGATTCCTGCTACTCGAGAAACTCGCGCTGACCGCGGGCGATTCCAGCGAACTCAGCTTGCGAATCGTTCCCCTATTCGCATCCCTGCTCGCGCTTCCCCTTTTCTTTGGCGTCGCACGACGCCTCCTCCCGATGTCTGCGGCGCTCTTCGCCAGCGCACTGTTCGTTTTCTGCGAACCGCTGATCTTCTACGCCGCCCAGGTAAAACCGTACGCGCTGGACGTCTGTGTGGGCCTGTGGATTTCGTGGGCCGCGCTTCGCCGTCCGGACGGGATCGGACTGCTTTGCGCCGGAGCGGTGGGCGTGTGGATTTCGCACACCGCGGTGTTCGTGTGCGCGGGCGTGGGACTTGCGATCCTGTGGCGCAAAGCGCGCGACGCCCGACGCCTGGCTGTCGTCGGCGGCTGGTTGCTTTCCTTCGCCGTGCTCTACGCCAGCGTCTTGCGCGGGACCACGGGCAGTGCGGGCCTTCACCGATTCTGGGCAGCGGGCTTCATGCCCCTGCCACCCGGCAGCTTCGAAGACCTGCTTTGGTTTCCCCGCAGCGCCCTCGGCGCGTTCGCGGATCCGGCCGGATTCGCGTATCCGCTTTTCTCGCTCTCGATCTTCACCATCGGATGCGTGTGGATGTTTCGCTCCTCGCGCCGAACGCTCGCGATTCTGGCGTTTCCCCTGCTCGCGGTGCTGGGGGCGTCGGCGGCGAAGCTCTACCCCTTTCCCACCCTGTCTCCCATCGAGCACCCCTTCCACGGTCGTTTGGTGCTCTTCGTCGTCCCCATCCTGTTTGTCGGCGTGGCGGCGGGAGTGGCACCGCTCTGGCAGCCGCACGGGATCCTGCGGCGTTTTCTGGGGGTCGCAATCGGGTTCCTGCTGTTGGCCCCCCAGGCGAGCGAGGCCCTTCTGCGCAGCGTCGACCCACCGCGGCTCCAGGAGCTCCGCCCCCTGGCGGAAAGCCTGGCCGCGGATTTTCGCGCGGGCGACGTGATCTACGTCTATCACGAAGCGATTCCCGCATTGCTCTACTACACCCGCACGCGCGCACTCGAAATCCCCAAAGACTGGACCGAGATCCCCAAAGACGGAAGCCACATGGATTACGCCGCCCTGGAACGGACGATCCGGGACAATACGCGGGTCTGGGTGGTCTTCGTCCACCACGCGCTCTGGAAGAGTCGCAAGGAAGAAGAGATGTTCCTGGACCGACTCACGCGCAAGGGAATCCAAATCTCGAAGCGCGAAGAGAGCGGTGCTTCCCTGAACCTCTTCTTGGTTCGGCCGCCCCTGTGAAGGTTTCTCCGTGAGGCAGGGCCGAATTTTTCTCGTCTGGGTCTTGCTCGGCACGGGCGTACTCGCCCTGGCGGGACGCGACCTGGAAACGCCGGGGCTCTACTACGACGAAGCGCTTCACGCGGGCCCCGCGCTCGAATTCCTGGACGGAGAAATCCGGTCGAATCACGTGCCGGGTTCCAAAGTCGTCTGGCTCGCCGAGCGACCGGTGTTCGTTCGGGCCCAGGCCTATCTCGGCGGTCTCAAGACGCAGGTGCTCGTCCCCGTGTTCGCGCTGTTCGGGGGCGGCGTCGCGGTCCTGCGCGCAGCCACGCTTTCGATCGCGTTGCTGGGGCTGTTGGCCGCGATGCTCTGGACCGAGCGGATCGCGGGCGCGGGCGTCGCCGTCCTGCTGGGTCTCATCCTCGCAAGCGATGCCTCCTTCGTACTCGGCAGCCGTCACGATTGGGGTCCCTTCGCCCTGGCGTTCCTCTGCAAAGCACTGGGCCTGTGGCTCGCGTTGCGCGGCTTTTCCCAACGACGTTGGCTGTGGATCGGGGGCGCGGGTGTGGTCTTCGGACTCGGCGTCTACCACAAGGCCGATTTTTCCGGCGCCCTGGCGGTCGCGTTCCTGGCATTCGGGTTGGCGGCCCCGAAGCGGCTCGTCCATGTGTTTCGCGAACAACGCCCCGAACTGCTCGTTCTGTTGCTGGGCTTCGCGCTCGGAAGTCTTCCAGTGTGGTTCTGGATCGGCGACATCCTGCAAGCGGGCGCCTTGCTCGGAGACCGAACCGACCTCACGGAAAAGTTCCACGCGGCGCTCTACAGCCTCGACGGATCCTACTTCCGCCGTTTGGTGGAATCCGGCGGGCGATTCGAGAAGCTCGCCGCCGGGAATCCGCGCTGGGCCGTGCCGTGGGCGGCGTTGTACGGCGCCGGGGTGTTGATGGCGCTCGTTTCCTGGCGCAAGGCCGCCCCCGCGTTTCGCTTCGCGTGCTTGGCCAGTTCGTTGGGTGCGGTCGTTTTCTTCGTTACGCCCGGCGCCGCGCGACTCCACCACGTATTGAACCTCTACCCCTTTCCGCAACTACTCCTCGCCTGCGCGGTCGTTCACCTGTGGCGGGAACGCGGCCGGATCGCCGGTGGGGTCGCGGGCTCCCTCGTCCTGGTTGGCGTCGTCGCGGGCGCGCTCGCCACCGCACGCGACCTGGCGTGGCTCCGAGATACCGGTGGACGCGGCCGCTGGTCCGACGCCATCTACGCGCTGGCGGATTACGTGCAGGACCGGGGAGGACGCCCCGCCGTTTCCCTCGACTGGGGGAGCAACGAACCGCTGCGCTTCCTGACCCGCGACATCCCGTTGACGGAGCCCGTTTGGGAGTTCCAAAGCGTGATCCCGGGCCAACACCGTTGGGAGCTCGAAGGAACGCCGGACCACACGTACCTGTTACTCGACGGTCCCCACGCCCTCTATCCGTTCGGCGCCCGATTCCTGCGCGAGGTCGAGCGCAGTGCGTCCGACTCCGCGCGCATCCGACGCTTTCCCGACCGCGAAGGTCGACCCGCCTTTGCGGCGATCCATTTCGACCGCCCGCACGTAATCTCTTTTTCCGGAGGATTCAAGGTGAAGTTCCCATGACGCATCCCATCGAAATTTTCAAAATCGACCACGTGGTGCTGCGCGTCGCCGACGCCGAGCGCGCGGTCCGGTTCTACCGCGAGGTCTTGGGCTGTACCGAGGAGCGACGCATCGAGGCCTTGGGGTTGATTCAAATGCGCGCCGGCGCCAGCCTGGTGGACCTCGTCGACGTAGGGGGGCCGCTCGGAAAACTCGGCGGCCCGGGGGCGGGCGAACAAGCGCGCAACATGGATCACTTTGCGCTCCAGCTCGGGCATTTCGACGAAGCGAAAATTCGCGGCCACCTGCAAAGTCACGGAGTGGAAGCCGGCGAAGCCGCGGAACGCTATGGGGCGGACGGAAACGGGCTCTCGATCTACATCCGCGACCCCGACGGGAACGTCGTCGAACTCAAAGCGCCTCCGGCCTAGGACGCTTCGGAGCCTGCCTTGCGCTCGGGGTTCCCGACCGCTTCGCCAACTTGTCCGCGTCGCGCCCAGATGAAGCGCGACACACCGCCCGGGAAGATCGCGACGTCCCCGGTTTCGGCGAAGCCCGCCAATTCGAGATCACGGCGAAGCGTTTCGACATCGGGCAAACCGAACAGGTTTCCGTGAGTCAGGAGATACAGGTCGAATTCCGCCGCCCAGGCCGCGCTCCCCACCGTGCGCGCGGTCCAGTTCGCACTCGCCACCGGGGTCTGGACCGCGAGAACGCCGCGCGGCGACAGCCGGTCGTAGATGCGCCGGAACAGTGCGGGGTGGCTGTCGGGTGGAAAGTAGAAGAGATTGTTGTTGAGCAGGATCAGATCGAAGTTGCCCAGCGGGAACTCCATGCTGGCGAAATCGCCAATGCGGATCTCTCCGCGGCGCGAAACCTGCGCCTCGTCGAGCTGCCGCCGCGCTTGCTCGGCGACCGCGGGGTCGCGTTCGATCCCGATGCCTTGCGCGTCGCGGTAACGCCGCAGGAATCCGGCGAGGTAGGTTCCGTATCCGCAGCCGATGTCGAGCACCCGACGCGCCCGGCGCGCCCCCGGAACGCGACCGAGCACGCGCAACGCCGAGTCTTCGATCAGGCGCGATACCTCGGCCATGCGCAGGGATTCTTCCGTCGAGCCAAAGGCATCGCGCGCGTTGCCCTGCATGAAACCGGAAATGTCGCGCAGGCGCGGTCCCCAATCGTCGGTGACTTGATCGATCAGCGATTGGAGGGAAGCGGATTCTTTGGAATCGAGGATCCAACGCACGAATTCGCTGGTCCGGTAGCAGTCTCCCTGACGGCGCAAGAAGCCCTGGGCATAGGTGGAACGGGCCCAGCCGCCGACCAGGTCGCGCTGGAGGCCCAGGTCGTCCGCCAATTGCTCGACCGTGTGCGGTTCCCGGAGCTTCTCGAACAAACCCAGCTGCAGACCGGCGCGCAGCAGCGGCACGGCGGCGAAGCGATCGAGCATGCGCGCCAGGCGGCTCAGGTACCAACCGCGTTCCAGGGAGACCATGGGGTCAACCGAATTCGAGGTCTGCGAAGCGCAGCATGACGGTTTTCATTCCCACCCGATCGAAGCGAATCCGAAGCTTACAATTCGTCCCCGCACCCGACACCTGTTCCACGATGCCCGGACCGAAGATCGGATGCCGCACGCGCGTGCCGCGCTCGAGGGGCGGCGTCTCGTCCCCTTCCCACTGTCCGTAGGAGTAGTCGATGGACGGCCCGCCCGCCGTAGCGCCCCGGGTCAGGCCTTCGCTGCCCGTCACGTGCTCAGCGGGAATCTCCGCCAGGAAGCGCGAGGGAATGCTGTAAGTGCGCGAACCGTAGCGCCGGCGTTCTCCCGCACAGGTCAGGAACAGGCGCTCCCGCGCGCGCGTCATGCCCACGTAGCAGAGTCGCCGCTCTTCTTCGATTCCCGAGGCGTCCCGGGACGAAGCCGCGTGGGGGAGGATCCCTTCCTCCATTCCCACCAGGAACACCACCGGAAACTCGAGGCCCTTGGCGGAATGGGCGGTCATGAGCGTCACGCGATCGTGCCGACCTTCGTAGCTATCGAGATCCGACACGAGGGCCACTTGATCGAGAAACAATTCGATGGTCGACCGATCGGCTTCGCCATCGCGATTGGCACCGGCGAAATCCTGGGCGCCGGTCAGGAGTTCGCGCAGGTTCTCCAGCCGACTCTCGGATTCCGGTGTTCCCTGGCGCTCCAGATATCGCAAGTACCCCGAACGGTCGAGCAGGTACGCGACCAGCTCGTCGAGTTCGCGCGTCGTCGCCGCATCACACAAATCCCGGTACAGCTCGAGGAAGATACGAACCTTGCCCGCGGCCCGGTGCGTGCTGTCCCCCAGTGCGTGGAGACCCTCCAGCAGGGATTTGCCCTGTTCGTCCGCCCACGCTTCCGCCTGGGCGATTGCGGTCTTCCCGATGCCGCGCGGCGGGTTGTTGACGATGCGGCGCAGCGCCATGCCGTCGCTCGGATTCACGATCAAGCGCAGATAAGCGAGGGCATCCTTCACTTCCGCGCGTTCATAGAACCGCACGCCGCCCACGATGTCGTAGGGGACGTCGTATTTGAGCAGCTCTTCTTCGAAAGACCGCGACTGGGCGTTGGTGCGATAGAAGACCGCGAAATCCCCGAAGCTCCGACTGCCGTCCTGCACCATCGCCAACACCCGGTGAATCACGTATTGCGCTTCGTCGCGATCGTCGTTGGCCTCGTAGAGTTCGATGGGCTCCCCGCCCTTCTGGTCCGTCCACAATTCCTTCTCTTTGCGATCGACGTTGTTCGCCACCACCGCCGATGCGGCGTCGAGGATGGGTTGGGTCGAACGATAATTGCGCTCGAGCTTCACGACCTGGGCTTCGGGATAATCTTTCTCGAAATCGAGGATGTTGCGCACGTCGGCACCGCGCCACCCGTAAACCGATTGATCGGGATCACCGACCACACACACGTTGCGATGCCCGGCAACGAGCTGTTGAAGCAACGTGTACTGAACGCGGTTCGTATCCTGATATTCGTCGACCAGGACGTACTGCCAGCGTTGGCGGTAGAATTCGAGCACGGCGGGGAAGCGCTCGAAGAGAACCGTCGTCTGCAGCAGCAAATCGCCGAAATCCAGGGCGCCGTTGTCGGCGAGCATGCGCTGGTAGGTGGCATACACCTCGGCGGCGGTCTGGGCGTCGCTGTCGCGCGCCTCTTCCGCCGCGTGATTGGGCAACAGGCCGCTGTTCTTCCATTGGTCGATTCGCCAGCGCAAGCGCCGCGGGTCGTAAACCTTGGGATCGAGTTCGCGGTGCTTGATGGCGCGCTTGACCAGCCCCAGGCTGTCGGCTTCGTCGTAGATGACGAAGCCGCGCGACAAACCCAGATGTCCGATGTCGCGCCGCAGGATCCGCACGCACGCGGAGTGAAACGTCGTTACCCAGAGATCTTCCGCCGCCGGGCCGAGCAGCTTGTGCACCCGGTCGCGCATCTCCCCGGCCGCTTTATTGGTGAAGGTGACCGCCAGCACACCCTGAGAGGGAATTCCGCAGCCCCCCACCAAATAGGCGATCCGATGCACGAGAACGCGGGTCTTGCCGCTCCCCGCCCCCGCGAGCACCAGGAGCGGACCTTCGGTGGTCTCGACCGCACGGCGCTGTTCCGGATTCAGACCCGAGGTAAAGGATTCTGCAGTTATTCCAACACTCACAGCCATCGGTTCCCGGAGCGAGTCGCGCAGTGCGTTCGCTCCTTCCAAACATCGACGGAGGATCGATGGAGAACGGTGCGAAAGGGGTAGAGCGAGGGTAGGCGAGGACCCCTTCCGCGTAAACGGCCCGGCGCGGGTTACTCGACGGTGACGCTCTTGGCGAGGTTTCGCGGTTGGTCGACGTCCGTGCCCTTCAAACAGGCGATGTGATAGGCGAGCAGCTGCAGGGGGATCGTCGCAATGATGGCGGACAAGAATTCGCCGAGTTCGGGCATGTAGATCACTTCGTTCGCCTTGGCGGCGATCTCCCGGTCGCCTTCCGTCGCCAACGCGATCACCTTTCCATCGCGGGAACGAACCTGTTCGAGATTCGAGATCAACTTGTCGTACAGGGGCCCCTTGTCGGCGATGATGACGACCGGCATGTCCTCGTCGATCAGCGCGATCGGGCCGTGCTTCATCTCGCCCGCCGCGTAGCCCTCGGCGTGGATGTAGGAAATCTCTTTCAGCTTGAGGGCGCCCTCGAGGGCGATGGGATACATGATGCCGCGACCCAAGTAGAGAAAGTCCTTGGCGTGAAAAAACTTCTGCGCCACGGCGCGCACCTGATCGTCGAGCTGCAAGGTCGCCTCGATCAGGCGCGGCAACCGCAACAGATCCGACAAACGCGCATGGGCCTCGGCGGACGGAAGGCGGCGGCGCCCCAGACCGATCTTGAGTGCCAATAGATAGAAGGCGACGAGCTGCGTGGTGAAGGCTTTGGTGGACGCAACACCGATCTCGGGACCGGCGTGCGTATACAGCACATCGTCGCTCTCGCGCGCGATGGTGGAATCCAACACGTTGCAGATCGCCAGAACGCGGGCGCCCTTCGAGCGACCTTCGCGCAGCGCTGCCAGGGTATCGGCGGTTTCGCCGGACTGGGAAACCGGAACGATCAGGCTCGACTCCCCCACCAGCGGCTGGCGATAGCGAAACTCGCTGGCCAGATCGACTTCGACGGAGATTCCGCCGAGTTGCTCGATCATGTACTTGCCCACCATGCAGGCGTAATACGCGGTGCCGCAAGCGACGAGGTGAATGCGATCGATCTTCGCCAAGCGCTCGGGAGACAGATCGATTCCGTCGAGATCGAGATCGCCTTCGTGTTCGAGCACCCGCGTGCCGATCGTGTCGGTGATGGCGCGCGGTTGTTCGAAGATCTCCTTCTGCATGAAGCGGTCGTAGCCGCCCTTTTCCGCGGAAACCGGGTCCCATTGAATGGCTTTGGGCTCGCGCTCCACCGGGTGCGCATCGCGATCGACGATTTGGATCCGGTCCTCGGAGAGCACGGCAAACTCGCCATCGTCGAGAAACAGCATCTGGCGCGTGTAGGGAAGAATGGCCGGAATATCCGACGCCAAAAAGGATTCGTTGACCCCGATCCCCAGAATCATGGGACTTCCGCCGTTCTTGGCCGCCACGATCGTGCTGGGATCATTCGCGCTGAGCGCGCCCAGGGCGTAGGAACCCACCAAACGCCCACAAGCCTCGCGCACGGCACTCAGGAGGTCGCGACTGTCGCGCAGACTGCGGTCGATCAGGTGTGCGATCAACTCCGTGTCGGTTTCGGATTCGATCTCGCTACCGCCGCCTTCGAGTTCCTCTCGCAGCTCGCGATAGTTCTCGATGATGCCGTTGTGGACGACCACCACGGATCCCGCGCGGTGCGGGTGCGCGTTGCGTTCGGACGGTTTCCCGTGGGTCGCCCAGCGCGTGTGCCCGAGCCCGACGCTTCCGGTCAGGGGCTCTTCCCGCAGCAGGGCGTCGAGATTGCGGAGCTTCCCCATGGAGCGACGGACCTGGAGTTTCTCGCCGTCGAAAACCGCAACCCCCGCGGAGTCGTAGCCGCGATATTCGAGTCGACGCAAACCATCGAGCAGCACGTCGACCGCCTGGTTGGCGCGTCCGATGTATCCCACGATTCCGCACATGTGCCCGCTCCTACTTCTTCTTGCCGAGACCGCGGCGCTGGCGCCACTTCTCGATGTTTTTCTGGCGAGCGCGCGCCACTCCGAGGCCGTCTTCGGGCACGTCCTGGGTGATGGTGGAACCCGCCGCCACATAGGCGTCCCGTTCGACCGTCACCGGCGCGATTAAATTCGCATTGCAACCCACGAAAGCGCCGTCTTCGATCACTGTACGGTGCTTTTGCTCGCCGTCGTAATTGACGGTCACGACCCCGCAGCCGATGTTGACCCCGCTCCCGACGTCCGCGTCGCCCAGGTAGGTCAAATGATTGGCCTTGGAGCCCTCGCCCAGGGTGCTGTTCTTCACTTCTACGAAGTTTCCCACGCGCACACCGGCACACAGGTGACTGCCGGGCCGTAGATGCGCCATGGGACCGATCTGCACATCGTCGTCGAGCTGGCTGGCTTCGATGGTGCAATGGGGTTTCACGTGCACCCGTGAACCGATCCGCGTGCCGCTCGTGATCACGCAACCGGGATCGATCCGCGTATCCGGGCCGACTTCGACGTCTACATCGATGTAGGTGTTTTCGGGATCGACGATCGTAACGCCGGACTCCATCAAGCGTCGCGCCGTACGCGCCCGCCACACGCGATCCGCCTGGGCGAGCTCCACCCGGTTGTTCACTCCCAGGGCTTCGTCCGCATCGTCGAGCAACAACGCCTCTACGCGTTTGCCCTCGCGAACCGCGAAGGAAACGATGTCTGTGAGATAGATCTCGCCCTGGGCGTTGCTATCGTCCGCTTGCGCCAACCCCTGCCAGACCAGATCCGCATCCATCAGGTACACGCCGGTGTTGCCCTCTTCCAGTTCGAGCTCTTCCGGTGTCGCGTCCGTGGTTTCAACGATCCGCTCGACGCGGCCCGAAGCGTCGCGCACGATGCGACCGGGCAACGGCAAGCGCGCCGTGAGCAAGACCAGATCCGCAGACTTCTCCGCGCGCAGCGCCACCATGCGCTCGAGGGTTTCGGCGGTGAGCAACGGCGTGTCGCCATAGAGAATCAGAATCGCCCCGGAAAAGTCCCCGAGCGCGGCCTGGGTCTGCAAAACCGCGTGCCCGGTTCCGCGCTGTTGCGCCTGAACGATGAATTCGGCCTGGCCTGCGAACTGTTCGCACACCTGATCCGCGTCGCGCCCCACCACCACCAACAGGCGTTCGGGTGCGAGCGATTTCGCGACCGCAATCGGGAAACCCAGCATGGGTCGGCCGGCGATTTCGTGGAGCACCTTCGCCCGACCGGACTTCATTCGGGTGCCCTGCCCGGCCGCCAAGATCACGACCGCACTTGCGGAGTCCATTTCAACCATGGTTTCTCCTAATCGGCGGGCTGCCGCGTGCTTTGAAGCTCTGGCTGCATGTTCGCGTGGGGTCCCAAAGAGTATTCCTCTAGACGCCGAATCGCTCGTCCTATTCGAGGTAAAAAACACCCGTTTCTACCTTCGATGCGCGAGTGTCGTTGCTGTCTTAGCTTCTCTCGATCGGAGGACACCTCATCCAGGTCTTTGGAAATACCCACGGTCTCAAAGCCAGTCACGTCCGGCTCCTCGAACGCCTGTTCCGCCGACGCCTCCCCAACGACCGGATCGTGACCCAGGAGTTCGCCCGCCACCTGACCGAGGTCTCCCACGACACGCGGCGCCAGGTCGGCGCCCTGGTGGATCGGCGCGGAGCCGTCACCCACGTGATGGTGGGCGATGCGAACGGCATCGAGCTGCCGGACTGGGGACGCCTGCGCGCAGGCCGTGGTCGTTTGCGGGGCTTGCGCTGTATCCACACCCACCTGCGCGACGAGCCCCTGAACCGGGACGACCTGACGGATCTCGCGCTACTGCGCCTCGACGCCATGCTCGCCATCGGCGTCGACGAGAACGGACTTCCGACGCGCGTCTACGCCGCCGCCCTGCAGCCCTCGGGCGAAGGCACCGACGCCATCGAACACCTGGAACCCGCACCGGCTGCGCGTTTCGATTTCGACTTCCGGGTTTGGATCAACGAACGCGAAAGCGAACTCGCCCGCGGCGAGCAAACCCGCCTGGTGGCGGGGGGCGAACGCGCGATTCTGGTCTCCGTCAGCAAACCGGGCAAAAGTGCCGAACGCGAAACTTCGACCGCGGAGTTGGTGGAATTGGCAGCGTCCGCGGGCGTGGAAGTAGTGGAACTGGTTTCCCAGCAGCGCACCCGTCCGGACGTGAAGTACTCCATCGGTGCGGGGCGTTTGCAGGACCTGGCGATTCGCGCGTTTCAAAGCGACGTGGATCTCGTGATCTTCGATCAGAACCTCACGCCCACCCAGGCGCGCAACCTCGGCGAGCGCATGGAATTGCGCGTAATCGACCGCACGCAGCTGATTCTCGACATCTTTGCCCAACGCGCCACTTCGCGGGACGGAAAGCTGCAAGTCGAACTCGCACAGTTGCGCTATCGCCTGCCGCGCCTGGCCCAACGCGACACTTCCCTGTCGCGGCTGGCGGGTGGCATCGGCGGACGCGGGCCCGGAGAAACGAAACTCGAAGTGGATCGACGCCGTGTCCGCGATCGCGTGGCGCGACTCGAAAGAGAACTCAAGAAGCTGCGACGCGGACGCGAAGAACGCCGCCGACACCGCAGCCGGCAGGGACTTCCGGTACTGTCGATCGTGGGATACACGAACGCGGGCAAGAGCACGCTGCTGCGCGCCCTCACCCAGACCCAGGCGCACGTCGAAGCCAAGATGTTCGCCACCCTGGATCCCGCCTCGCGCCGACTGCGCTTTCCCGAAGACCGGGACGTGATCATCACCGACACCGTCGGATTCATCCGCGATCTGCCCGCGGAACTCGTCGCCGCCTTCCGCGCCACCCTCGAAGAACTCGAACAGGCGGATCTCTTCCTCCACGTCGTCGACGCTTCGACGCCCGATTTGGAGCGCCGCCTGAAGGCGGTCTGGAAAATCCTCGACGAAATCGGACTCTCGGAAACCCCGGAGCTGGTGGTGCTCAACAAGGCGGACCAACTCGACCCGGAAATCGCCTTGGCGCTGGCCGCGCGCCATCGCGGGATCCCGATCTCGGCCCAGAAGGGCACGGGGCTCGAGCGGCTGCTCGAGCGCGCGTCGGACATCCTCTGGGACGAAGAAACGCGCGTCCCGTCCCACCTGAATCGGCTCTAGGGTCCTGCCGCGCCGCGTCGTCCCGGGCCGGTGACGCAGTGCCGCATTGCGTCTTTTTCTCCTTTCCCGCAGGCGCAAAATATAACGTAAGTAATTGAAATATATCGATATTTAACACCTTTTCCGGCGTGACTTGACCTTATAACGCGACGTGTTAAATTAATCGTCACAACAAACGTACCCCCCACCGCGTCACCCCGCGGTCGGTACACCGGAGGAACCCCATGGCACTCGAAAGTGTTGTTCAAGACAGCGTAGATCGCGCCCAGGATGCGGTCCGATCCATCGATACGGAAGTTCAGAAGATTCAGAAGCAGCTCCAGGGCCGCCGCAAGAAGATCGAGAAGGAACTCGGCCAGCGCCGCCGCTCGATCGAGAAGCAGCTCGGCGCCCAGCGCAAGACGCTGGAAAAGCGCACGGACCAGTTGGTGAAGGAGTTCCGCAAGCAGCCCCTCGTCAAGCGAGCGGAATCCTGGGTGGATGAAGCGACCAAGCAGCTGGAAACCGGCTTGGAATCGGTTCTCGGCACGCTTCAGATCGCCTCGCGGCGCGACCTCCAGAAGATCGATCGCAAGCTCACGCAGATCAACCGGAAGCTGAAGGACATCGAGAAGGCGAACGATACCTCGTACGCCAACTAGCGGACCCTCCTAGAAGCAACCCGATGTCGGGCACCCCAATTGAGGCCCGGTGGCGATCGCGCCACCGGGCCTCGCTTTTCGCTACGTTGAAAAACCTTCCCGAACGGAGGGGATTGTTCTGGGCGACTTCACCGGCATCGACTTTCTGCGACTCGACGAAACGCTTTCGGACGAGGAACTTCTGGCGCGCGATTCCGTGCGCGAATTCGTCACCCGGGAATTTCTTCCCCGGCTCCAAGAACACATCCGCCAAGACGGTTCCTTCCCCATGGAGCTCGTGCCCGAGATCGCCAAACTCGGCCTGTTCGGCGCGAACCTGACGGGCTACGGCTGTGCGGGGATGAACAACGTCGCCTACGGGCTGGTGATGCAGGAACTCGAACGCGGCGACTCGGGGCTGCGCTCCTTCGCCTCGGTCCAGGGCTCGCTCGTCATGTACCCGATCCATACTTACGGATCCGAAGCGCAAAAGGATCAATGGCTCCCGCAGCTGGCGGACGGTCGGGCGGTGGGTTGCTTCGGCCTGACGGAACCGGATTTCGGCAGCCACATCGTCGGCATGCGGACCCGGGCCGAGAAACGCGGCGACCAATGGGTGCTGAACGGCACCAAGCGCTGGATCACCAACGGTTCGCTCTCCAAGGTCGCGGTCATCTGGGCCCACACGGACGACGGCGTGCGGGGCTTCCTGGTCGAGACCGACCGGCCGGGTTTCGAAGCGCGCGACATCAAGGGCAAGTTCTCCCTGCGCGCCTCCGTCACGTCGGAGCTATTCCTCCAGGACGTCGAAGTTCCGGAGAGTTCGCGCCTCCCCGGGGCCGAAGGCCTCAAGGCACCGCTCAGTTGCCTCACCCAAGCGCGTTACGGCATCGCCTGGGGCGCCCTCGGCGCCGCCATGGCGTGTTACGACGAAGCGCTCCAATACAGTCGCGAGCGCGTGGTCGACGGCGGCCCCCTCGCCCAGAAACAGCTCACCCAGGCGAAGCTCGTCTTCATGCACACGGAAATCGTCAAAGGCCAGCTGCTCGCGCTGCGCCTGGGGCAACTCAAGGATCAGGGCAAGCTCCACCACACCATGGTCTCCCTCGCCAAACGCAACAACGTCGATATCGCGCTGCGGATCGCGCGCGAGGCGCGCGACCTGCTGGGCGCCAACGGGATCGTCGACGACTACCAATCCATGCGGCACATGATGAACCTCGAAACCGTTCGCACCTACGAGGGAACCCACGACATCCACACGTTGATCCTGGGCGAACACTTGACCGGGTTCCGTGCCCTCTAATCCCACACACCGGCCTGCGCGCGCTCGAATCCTCGCGGCGTTGTGCAGCGCGCTACTGGTTTCCGGTTGTTTCTTGCCATTCCGGGGCCTGTACCCTGAAACCGACCTGGCCGCGGAACTCTGGCCCGACCTGGCACCGCTCTCGCCACCGGAGATCGCCGTGCGCCTCGACCACAAAGTCAGCTTGGCGGCACCGGTCGCCGCCGCCGCCCTTTGGTTGGACAACGGATCCAAGGAACCCAAACGCTACGCCGTAGGTGAAGAAATCCTGCCGGAATACCAGCGCGCGCCGCTGTTCGCGGAGTTCTGCGAATCCCTGTCCCAGCCGCCCCTGGGAATGGTGACCGCGCTTCCGGCGCCCCACTTCGAACGCGGAAACCATCCGGACCCGACGTCCCTGGAACTCGCCCACCGCGCCGCCGCGCGCGTCCAGGCCGACATCGCCGTGGTCCTGCGCACGCGCACCCACGAAAAAACGATCCGCAATTTCCTGAGCCCGCTGTATTTGCTGATCGTGACCCAACGCTTCGTCCCCGGCGACGACTTCGCGGTCTTCGCCACCGCCGAAGCCTGCGCGTTCCACGTGCGCTCGGGCGTGCTCCTGGCCTGCTCCCACGGCTACGGGCGCGCAGAAAACCGCTTCGCCGTCCCCTGGGGCCCCGAAGAAGCCTTCGCCCAACTCCGCCGCACCGCGCTCAAGCGCGCCCTCCAACCCACCGCGAAGCCCCTCCTCGACACGATCTTCGTCCGCACCCAAACCGACGAAGCCACCGCGCTGCTCCGCTAGCTGCGACGGCCGGATTCGCCGAGCAAGGCGCGACAGAGCGCAACGTAGAGACAGGACCGCTCTTCCCGGGGAAGGTGGCGTCCCAATTCAAAGCTTCGATTGGGCGTCACGATTTCCATTGGTTCTTGCAGAAAGACGTCGATCCGATGCGACTTCGCCGAATCGACCCCACCGTAACCGCCGATCCGAATTTTCTGAAGATCGGACCTCGGAATCCAGAATTCTTTCATTCGAAACCACTGTTTTCGTTGCAGGCGCACTCCCTGCGTCGATGCTTCGATTCGCATGTTCATTCCGTGGACGCGGTAGAGAATCACCGCAATGAAAAGAGGAATGGTGGCGAACCACAGGCTCAGGTAGAACCGCATTGCGCCTGACATCGAACCCAGAAAGACCGGTGGCAAGGAAACCATCACAGCGACGATCGCGGTGCACCAGATCACCCGGAGGACGAGCTTCGGAGCCGGGATTTCGACCACCAACGCGTCGCCACGCCAAACCAATTGAATGAGCCGCGGATCCATCGCATGTCCCACCGGAAACTCAGTCGAAGACGCGAGTCGCGACACGAACGCGTCGCCGAGGGAACCACTCTCCCATACCGATTCATCGCTACCCGTACGGTCTCGAAATCCAAGTTCGAGGAATTCGGCGATTCGAAGAGCCGCGTTCCGACTGCGAATGTAATCGCCCGCCGATGCGACGCGAACGTTCGAGTTTTCTTCGCGGGCAATCGAGATCCGGTATGACGGGGGTCCGTCTCTTAGGTAATGCACCATCAGATCGACGTATCGGGCTCCCGCGTAGGACTCTTCGCGCGACCAGAGGGGGATGAGAAATCCGCGGCGCGTCGTCATCCGCTCGCGGCGCCGATCGAGCGTAAACCGTTCTCGATAGACGATGATCCCAATGCCCAGGCAGGCGATAAGCGCGAAAATCGCCTTGAAGGCGTATTCAGTGCCCTTCTCGAACCGAAAGACAAGGATCGTATCCAGCCAGGGAAGCAAACCGAAGAAAAGCAGGACCAGACCCAAACCGCGGACTCGAGCGACGACGTCCCCAACGAGCAGGTTCGGATCCTTGCGCTCGCGGAGTTTCAACAAGGGGGCTAGGAAGCGCCGGTTTTCGCCGTTGCGTCCAGCGGCGGGATCTTCGCAGCCAGTCGGCGGGCGCGGGCGACGGCCTGTTTGACGTCGCCTTCGCTGCGCTCGAGGAGTTCGGCGGCGCGGTGTTCGTCGACACCGCCGAGCTGGGCGACGATCTTCGCGGCGCGGCGACGGAGTTTCGCGGAATTGGGCTGGACGCAGGTCATGCGGTTGCCCTCGACGCGGCCGAGTCGAACCATCACGCCGGTCGAGATCAAATGCAAGGTCGCTTTTTGAATCAGGCCGCCCTTCATGCGCGTGGACCCGGCGATGACTTCCGGGCCGACTTGCGGTGCGATGCAGATTTCGGCGGCGGCAGCGAGGGGCGACGCGGGATCGCAGGTGAGCGCCAGCCGCCGCATTCCGAGTTCGCGCGCCGCGTCGAGCGCCCCCAAGGCAAAGGGCGTGTGTCCGCTGGCGGAGATCGCGAGGACCGCGTCGCCGGGTCCAGCCCCCTTGGCGCGCAGGGCCTGCCCCGCGCTATCGGGGTCGTCTTCCGCGCCTTCGACGGCGGCCAGCAAGGCCCCGGGGCCACCGGCCAGGATGGCCTGCACGCGATCCGGCGACATCCCGAAGGTCGGGGGAATTTCGGCGGCATCACACGCGCCCAGGCGACCGCTGGTACCGGCACCCACATTGAACCAGCGTCCGCCGTCGCGCAGCACTTGCGCCAGGCATTCCACGGCTCGTTCGATGGCGGGCAGGACCGGTTCCACGGCGGCGAGCGCGCGTCGATCCTCGGCGTGGATCAGCTGTAAGACTTCCGCGGTGGTGCGGCGATCGAGATCGCGGGCCGCCTCGAGTTCGGCTTCGGTGTTGGGCTCGCTCGGGGAGTTCGGGTCGTGGGACATTCCTAGGTTTTTCGGCCCTTCGTCCCCCAAGGCTGAGATGCGCCACGCGCGGTATTGTCCCCCCGTCATGTTTCGTGTTTCCCAACGCGCGCTCGAACAGTTGGAATGGCCCCGGGTCATCGAACAGCTCGGCCACCACCTGCGCACGCCCGGCGCCCGGCGACGGGTTCTGGCCTCGTGCGATGACCCCAACCAGGATCCGCTGTTCGCCGGGTCCCACGAGGACGCGTCCGAGCGCCTCGGCCTCACGGACGAAGCGCGCGCGATCCTCGACCAAAACGACTTCCCGCCGCTCGGCGGAACCCAGGACCTCGAACCCGCCTTTCGACGACTCGAAAAAGGCGGCGTGCTCGCCGCGCGCGAATTTCGCGACCTCGCGGCACTCCTGACTGCGATTCGCACCACACACGCGTTCTTGAACCAGCGTGCGGATGTGGCGCCCAAGCTGATCGACGTGGCGGCGGGCCTCGGCGACCACGGCGACCTCGAAGAAGACATCGAATACCAGATCGATCCCGACGCCGAAATTCGCGACGAGGCCTCTTCCGCCCTCGCCACCGCCCGCCGGGACGCGCGCCGCCACGCATCGGATTTGAAACGCCGCGTGGAGAACTGCCTGCGCGATCCCCAGATTACGCCCCACCTTTCGGACAGCTTCTTCACATTGCGCAACGATCGCTACGTCCTACCCGTGCGCGCGGATTCACGCAGCAGTGTCCCGGGCATCGTGCACGGCGCTTCGGGCTCGGGGACCACGGTCTTCATCGAGCCCCAACGTCTGGTCGACCTCAACAACGCGCTCAAACACGCGGAACTCCTGATCGAGCGCGAAACCCTGCGAATTCTGCGCGAACTCTCCCAGGCCGCGGCGTCCGCGCTCCCCGCCATTCGCGCCAGCCTCACGACCCTCGAAGAAATCGACCTGGCCTTCGGGCGCGGAGCGCTTTCCCGGGAAATGAATGCCGTAACGCCCGTGGTGGCCGACGCGGGCGTATTGAATCTTCCCGGTCTCCGTCACCCTTTGATTCCCGCCCACGAAGTCGTGCCGAACGATCTGGTTCTCGGGGAAGACTATCGGGTGCTCGTGTTGTCCGGACCCAACGCGGGCGGGAAAACCGTGGCCTTGAAGGCGGCGGCCTTGGCGGTATTGCTGGTACGCGCGGGATTCCATGTGCCCGCGGATCCGGGCGCGCGCGTCGACCGCTTCGACGCGGTCCTCGTCCAGATTGGAGACGAGCAGGACATTCGCACCAGCCTTTCGACCTTCTCGGCCCACATGTCGAACGTGGCGAAGATCGTCGACAGCGCGGGGCCGCGAACGCTCGTGGTGCTCGACGAAATCGGCGACGGTACGGATCCCGGAGAGGGCGCGTCGCTCGCCCAGGCGATACTCGAAGCCCTGGCGGAAGCCGAAGCGCGCGTGGTCACCACCACGCACTTCAATCTGCTCAAGGAAATGGCGGCCGTGGACCCGCGCTTCGCCAATGCCAGCGCGGAATTCGATCCCGACACCCTCGAGCCCACCTTTCGCCTTCGCTTGGGCGTGCCCGGCGCTTCTGCGGCCGCGGCGGTCGCGGCGCGCATGGGCTTGCGCGAAGACATCTTGGCGCGCGCCCGGTCTCTGCTCGAACGCGAAGATCGCCGCCTGGAACAGCTCCTCAACGAATTGTCGTCGAGTCGCGCACAACTCGAGCGGGAGCGCGCCGAAGCCATGACGCTGCGCGCGGAATCCGAATCCGTACGCGCGCGCTACAGCGAAAAACTGACCGCGCTCCAGGAGCGCCGCGACAAGCTGTTTCGCCAGATGCGCGAAGACTTGGATCGCTCCTTTCGAGACGCCCACGGTCAAGTCGCCGCGGTGATCCGCGACCTGCAACGCGGCGGCGACGCCCAGGCCGCCGCCCATGCGCGCAAGCGATTGCTCGCCCTGGAAGTCGCGACACCCGATCCCCCCGAGCCCGAAGCTGCGCGCGACGCGGATTTCGAAGCCATGGATTGGGAGCGCGCGAAGCCGGGGCAGCCCGTGCGCCTTCGCGCTGGCGGACCCGCGGTGTTGCTCGCCCTTCCGGACAAACGGGGCCGCGTGGCGCTGCAGGTGGGAAGCGCGCGTCTGACCGTCACCGCCGATCAGGTCGGACTCGGCAGCGCAGCGCCCACCCCGCGACCGAAGCGCGAGTACAGCGCGTCGCTCGACGCGACCGCGAGCGAAGAGAACGTCTACGACGCCAATGCGCGAACGGACTTACGCGGCATGCGGGTCGAGGAAGCCCTGGATCGGGTGATCTTCGCCCTCGACCGCGCCGCCGCACGCGGGAGCGGTCGCCTGGTCTTCATCCACGGCATCGGAACCGGTGCCCTGCGCGATGCGGTGCGACGTCATCTGCGCGACTCCGCCTACGTGTCGAAGTTCATGCCCGGCGATCCGTCCGAGGGCGGCGAAGGCGTCACGATCGCGGAGTTGTAGGCGGACGCGGACGCGCGGAACTAGGCGCGCGCGTCGGAAAGCAAGTCGGCGGCGGCGCGAAATCCCGACGCCAACGCGCCTTCGAGACTCGCCTCGGCGAGATAGTCACCGGCGAAATAGAGCGCGCGCCCAGTGGATCGGCGGTCGCACTGCACGGCGCGAAAGCGCGCGAGCGCCCGAAACTGCCCCACACCGAACTGCGGGATGCCGGGATCGATGCGTTCGAGTTCCACCCCATCTTCCGGATCGCGCCAAGGCGGGGCCGGTCGCGCGAGCCAGGCTTTCGCGACGACGTCGTCCGGCGCATCCCAATTCGCCTCGACCCACGGTCCCGCGGCCAAGAGCGCGGAGCCGCCGGAAGCGTTTCGCACGATGGAAAACGCACCGTCGCGGTCGGCGACACAGACGCGTACGGCGGGCAATGCCTTCCCGCTACCCCGCCCGTGCAGCACCAGGCTTCGCGCGTAGGGGACGGTTCCCAGAAAATCCCGTTCCGCCGGCGTGGCCACGGATTCCAACAACGAAAGCGCGCGCGGGGCCGGCGTTGCAACCACCACCGCGTCGGCCTCGAGGGTTGCGCCGTCTTCCAACGACACCTTCCACCTTCCCGCCGCATCGACTTCGATGCCACTCGCGCCCGCCCCGGTCCGCACGTCGAGCTTCTCCTGCAGCGCGGCGAAGATCGGATCCCAGCCGGAAGCGAGTTCCACCGGCGCCGCCCCGGCCCGCAGGGCGCGCCGCAACAACACCACGCGACTTGCGTTCTCGGGGTCGTATACGTCCCAGGCGGTGAGGGTCGGGACCACCCAGGATTGCAGGACGCTCGGACCAAAATAAAGTCGAACGAAATCCGCCACGCTGCGGTCATCCTGGGCCGCCGCACATTCCGGGGCGTCGGGATCCAGGTTGTCGCCGAAACGTCGCAACAACCGCCCCAAACGCGAAACCCGCAGGGCCTGGTGGGCGCGGATTCCGTACGCACCCAACAACGCGCGCCACGCGAAACCCGCCAGGGGCTCGAGCCGACCGTTGCGTGAATAGGCGGCGAACGGGATCGAGGCTTCCCGGGCTTCCCCATCCTGGGACAGCTCCGCGAGCCAGTCCGAAACCTGGCGATCCCGGCTGCCAAACCAGCCCGCGACCGCGGCCTGAGCACCCGCGGACGACCGGACGCGGCCTCCCAGCTGAGCGGAGCGCTCGATCACCTGGACCTGGCCTCCGGCCCGGGAAAGGCGCCAGGCGGCTCCCAAACCGGCCATTCCGGCTCCGATGACGACGATCCTCGGGGGCGACATGGGGCGCAATATAGCGGCGGTCGCCGCCGGGGGCTGAGGCGCGAAAACGGCCCCCTTCGCCGCTCCCAGGCCCTCGAACCCTTTGCCCCGCTGGGGCGTATTACGCTCACGACGGCGGGCGAATCTCTGGAGTATGGTGCCCGGGAGTGAAATCCGACGAATGGCTGATGCAACGCGTGCAACGCGGCGACGACGGAGCCCTGACACAGCTCTTCGAACGCTATCGGGGCCCCCTGTTTGGGTTTCTCGCCCAGCGCGTGGGCGACGCCGCCGCAGACGATCTGTTCCAGGAAACCTGGATTCGCGTGGCTCGGGCCCGCGCCTCCTTCGATCCAAAGAAACGCTTCAGCACCTGGTTGTTTCAGATCGCCAACAATCTGTGCCGCGACCGCGGACGACGAACGGCGGTGCAACGAAAACATCGAGACAACGTGCTGCTTGAACACCGAAACAATCCCGTCCCCGCACACACGGCCCCGACCGAGGATCGACTCGACGTCCATCGGCGACTCGCACAACTCCCGGACAAACTCCGCGAAGTGATCGTGCTTCGCTACTACCATCAGTTCGTCGAGCGAGAAATCGCGGAGATTCTCGAGATCGCGCCCGGCACCGTGAAGAGCCGACTCCACACGGCCTTGAAGGCGCTGCGCGGTCAAGAGGGGATCTGCCATGTCGAATGATCCGCGCTGCGACGCGGTCCGCGCGCAGCTGGAGGAAGCGTTCTGGTCGCGTCTCCCGTTGGCGGCGGGCGACACGAATCATTTCGAAACCTGCGCCGCATGTCGCACCTACGGGGAAGAATTGGGCGGCCTTGGAGCGCAACTCGCGTCTCCCGAGTTCGCCGTATCCGAATCCGTCTCCGCTCGCGCCCTCGGCCGTGCACGCGCCGCCTTGGCGGTCGACGGCCAGGCGCCTCCCCTCCCGATCGGATACGGCCGAGAGTTCGCGCGCTTGTTGATCGCCGCGCTGCTACCGCTGCCCATCGTCTTGGCCTGGAACGCCGCACTCTTCAACGTGGTCGGCGACGTTCTTGCCGGGTTCGTTCCGGAGCTTCTGCTGCGCATTGCCGCCGGGGGCTACGTCATCACCGCCGTCGGCTGGGCGGCACTTCTGTTCGGATCGATTCCATTCCTGGCCCATCGACGGGCCACCCAAAGCGCTCTGAGGTAAGTCCATGGATCTCAAGAAAACCTGTCCCTACTGCGCCGAAGAAATCCGTCCGGAAGCGATCAAGTGCCGCTACTGCGGTTCGCACCTGGTTGCCCGATCCTTGACCGGAGAATGGACGCGCAAGAACAACGGCCGCATGCTTGGCGGCGTCTGTTGTGGATTGGCGGAGCGCTTCGACATCTCCGTCACGGTCATCCGACTCGCCTTCGCGCTCTCGTTCATTCTGGGCGCGGGCTTTTCGATGGTCCTCTACGTGATTCTATGGCTGGTGATGCCCGTCGAGGACGACACCCCCTTGCTGGACGACAGCGAATGGGATGGACGCCCGCCGCCCCTCTAGTCGGAAGCTTCGAGCGCGGCGATGACGTCGAAGAGCGTCTCGAATCGTTGGAAGGGGTGTCCGCGCTGCTCGAGGACCAGGGCCAGGGTGTCTTTCGCGAACGCGATGTCCGCCTCTTGCGCCCCGCACAGATCCGAAACCCGTCCGTTTCCGATGTGGACCGTGCGGCGGCCAGGATGCTCGGCGCGATACGCCTGGATGCGACCGCGCTTGCAAACCCCCGTTCCGCAATCGCAGGTGGGATTGGGGTAGCCGGCGCCGATTCGCCAGCGCTCGTCTTCGTAGCGCAGGGTATTGGCGTCGTAGGCGAACTGAACGCCGTGAATCTTCTGGAGTCGTTCGAGATTCAAGTCGAAGCCATCCGAGAGAATCCGAAACGGAATGTCGTGCGCGCCACACCACGCCAACAGTGCGGAAGCGCCGGGATCGAGTTCAACGGTTTTCAGAAAGGCTTCGGTCGTCGCTTCGGAGACCGGCAATCCATCCAAGATTGCCATGTTGTACTCCCACGCGGTGATCTCTCCCTTCTCGAAGCGTTCCCACTCCGCCGGACGGCGCTCGGCGGCATGGCGTTGGGCGAGGGTGGACCCCACATCCTGAACCGAGAAGGTTCCGTCGAAGTCGCAAAACACCGCCAGGTCCGCAGCCTTCACGCCCAGCTCCTCCCGGCGAAATTCCGATGAATCGTCACGCTCTCCCCCGCAATCCCGATCCCTTTCGCAGTGCCAAGGTATAGGATTCGCAAACTGCGAGCCCCCGGCGCCCCGCAGGGTATCACCTCCCAGGGTGGAACGCGGTGACACCGTTACACTGGGGACCGGCCATGTCCACGCGTGCGAAATCCATGCTCCAACGCCTTCGAACCGCTACCCCGCTCGTGATCGACGGCGCGCTGGGAACGGAGCTCGAACGGCGCGGCGTCGCCACGGGATTGCCGCTCTGGTCCGCCCATGCGCTGCTGGAATGTCCGGAAGTCGTTTCGGAGATTCACCGGGAGTATTCCGGGGCGGGTGCCGAGGTATTGACCGCCAACACCTTTCGCACTCAGCGTCGGACGCTCGACAACGCGGGCCTGGGTGCGCGGGCCGGCGAACTCACGCAACTCGCCGTCGATCTCGCTCGGGCCGCAAGCGGCGACTCCGGTTGGGTCGCGGGCTCCGTCCCCCCCCTCGAAGACTGCTACCGCCCGGACCGCGTCCCCCCGGACGCCGCCCTGCGGGTGGAGCACGCAGAGCACATCGGTCATCTCGTGAGAGCCGGCGTCGATCTGCTCCTGATCGAAACCATGAATTCCATTCGGGAGGCCACCATCGCCGTGGAGCTGGCCGCGCGCAGCGATCTTCCCGTGTGGGCCAGCTTCGTGTGCGACGCAGACGCACGACTTCTGTCCGGCGAATCCCTGAGCGATGCCCTCGGCGCCGTACTTCTTCACGAACCCCAGGCGTTGCTGGTGAACTGCCTACCTCCCTCCGCCGTTCCCGCCTCCCTCCCGGTGCTCGCCGCCCGCGGAATTCCGTTCGGCGTCTACGCCAACCTCGGAGAACCCAACGACGACACCGGTTTTTCCCGGAGTGAAGAAGTGGGGCCGAGGGAGTTCGCCCGTCGCAACGTCGAATGGTTGTCGACGGGCGCGACCCTCCTCGGCGGATGTTGTGGAACCGGACCCGACCACATTGCCGCCCTGGTCGAGTCCGTGTCTCGAGAATCGGTCGTGCGATCGAACGCGTAGGGCAAGCGGCAACGCGCACACGGACACAAATTGCGTCACTCCCTACCGCCCAATTGCCGAGACATTGCGCGCGCACGACACAACGTTTTCGCGGGCATTCTGAAAGGCCGTTGAATCCGCGCAGTTAGGCGGTTACGAAGCTGTAACCCGCAACTGGCACGCGGCTTGCTCTATCCCCATCCACGCAGCGTTTGCGTAATCGATCCCCGCGCCCGGGCCGGGTGCCCCTCCCCTCGCACTGTGCGAGGACTCGGCTCGGGCGTCTTTTCTTGTCCGCGCAATATTCGCGGAATTCCCGCATCGCAAACGGGTCGATACACTCCGTCTCCATGCCGCAATCGCAAAGCCTGCCCCCGCTACTTCCGCGCCCCCAACGCGTTCGGAGACGAACCGGAACGTTCCGGCTTTCCCCCGAGATCCCCATCGTCCTCCCCCAGGCGGCGGACCCGCGCATCTTTCGCGCGGCGCAGGTGCTGGGCGACGAGGTCATGAAGCGCTGCGGTTTCCGGCTTCCCGTCGAGCACCACGAACGGCGGGAGGGGTTGGGACCGCACATTTTCCTCAAGGCAGTGGGATCGGGAGCGGAGGCCTACCGATTGCGCGTCACGTCCGGTGGGATCGATGCCATTGGCCGCAGCGAAGCCGCGGTTCGTCACGCGGTCGAAACCCTGCGCCAAATGATCCCCGCCTCCGGCCGCGTTCCCGCCTGCGAGATCGACGACAAACCGGAATTGGCCATTCGCGGCCTGATGCTCGACGTGTCGCGCGGAAAGGTTCCGACCTTCGAAAGCCTCTGTGAGATCGTCGACCGCTGCGCCGCGTGGAAGTTCAACACGCTGATGCTCTACACCGAGCACACCTTTCGCTTTCGGCGCCACCCCGCCATTGGGCGCGACGACTCCCCCATGGATGCGGAAACCCTCGCACGCCTCGACGCCTACGCGGCCATCAACGGCGTCGAGCTGATTCCGTCGCTCCAATCCCTCGGGCACATGCACCACATCCTCAAGTTGAAACCCTATCGGTCCCTGGCGGAGACCGGGCGGCGCTTCACCATCTCGCCCACCAAGCGCGCCACGGTTTCGCTGTTGCGCGACCTCTACGACGAGTACTTGCCCAACTTTCGCTCTCCCTGGTTCAACGCCAATTGCGACGAGCCCTACGATCTCGAACAGGGGCCTTCGAAGAAACGGGCCGACAAGCTGGGACCCGGCGCAGTTTATTTGGAACACGTTCGAAGAGTTCGCGACCTCGCGCGCGAGCACGGCAAACGGACCATGATCTGGGCCGACGTCGTCCACGCCCACCCCGAGCGCATTCCGGAAATCGACACGGATCTCGTGCTGCTCGATTGGTGGTACGAGGCCGACTTCGATTTCGATCGCGTGAAGGTCTTTGCCGAAAACGGCTTGGCGTTCGTCGTGTGCCCGGGCACGTCGAGTTGGAACTGCTTGTTCCCCCGTGTCGAAAACAGCCAACTCAATATCGCGCGCTATGCGGCCGCGGGAAAACGACACGGCGCCTCGGGACTCCTGGTGACGGATTGGGGCGACCACGGCCACTACAACCTGCAGGGAAACTCCTGGTACGCCTTCGGTTGGGCGGCCCAACACGCGTGGTCTGGCCCCATGGCGAACCGCGAATACGACCGCGCGTTTTCGCAGCACGGATTCCGCGATACCTCGGGTCGCGTGGGTCGCCTCTACCGCGAACTCGGCGCCATTCACGACGCGGGTTTCAACATCTTCAACGGATCGGCGCTCCAATATTTGTTCTTCGATGACTTGACCCGTGCGCCGTTCAGCGTCGCGGCCAAGCCGGCCCCCTTGGCTCGATCCCAACGCCGGCTCGAACGCCTGACCAAGGCATTCGATGCGGCGGATTCGGCCCTCGCACGCGACCCACAGACCCAGGCCGAGCTCCGATACGCGTTCGACGCATCACGCTTTGCGGTTCGCAAGGCTTCGAAAGCCGTTGAATTCCTGGATTGGAGACGCGGCGCTTCACAACCTACCGCCGCGGAACGGCGTCGCCTCGCCAACGCATTCGAAGACCTCGCCACCTCCCAGGTCGCCCTGAGTCGCAGGTTGAAGCAGCTGTGGTTGGCGCGCGCGCATCCGTCGAACTTCGAATTCACCCAGAAGCGGATCCATGCGTCCGTCCGCAGCATGCGGTCGGCTGCGCGTTCGCTTCGCGCGAACCGCATCCCCCGCACACACCCCGTCGACCGCTTCGACGCGCGACAAGCACTCGCCGATTCCGGACTGCTCATTCCCTAGCGCGGTTTCCCTTGTTCCTCTCCGGGTCTCTCGTTCGGGCGTCGCCAGGCATCGGAGGGGGATCAGACACGCTACAGTCGCGGCGCACCTTGCATTGAGGAAACCGCGATGTCCGAGCCGACCATCCACCGCTGGGAAACCCTGACCAAGAAGCAGTTCGATGCGCTAGACCCCGCGGAGTGCGTGGTTCTCGTCACCTGCTCGCCCCTCGAAGTGCACGGTCCCCACTTGCCGACGGGGGCCGACGCGTTCGAGGGCGAGGCGCTGCTCGAACGCACCATCCAAGCGCTTCCGAAGCCCCACCGCGGGCGCACCTTTCTCAAACTGCCATTCATCTACGCCGCCACCGACACCGTGCCGCAACGCGGCTCGCTTTTCTTCCAAACCTCGACCACCCTCGCGATGCTCAAGGACCTCGGCACCACCCTCGCCACCCAGGGGTTTCGCGACATCGTGGTTTCCAATTTTCACGGCAGCCCCCGACATTTCCTGGCGATCGAAAGTGCGTGTCACCAGATCTCGGAATCGCGGGGCATCCGCATGGTGCCCTTGTTCTCCTTGATGGTGACGCGTTTGAACGGTGGCGGATCGGAGCTGACCGAAGTGTTGGGGCACCTGCCCGGACTCGAGAAAGAAGACCTGGTCGGCGACACCCACGGCGGCGTGGTCGAAACGTCGCAGCTCTTGGCCCTTCACCCGGACTGGGTCGATCCCGATTACAAGACGCTTCCTCGCCGCACCGTCGACACTTGGCTCGCGGAACGGGGGGAGTCGAAGCCGGAGGTTCCGCACGGGAAAGTGACGGGCTTCTTCAAGATGCTGGCGTCCCTGCGCGCGGGCCTGGCCTTCTTCCGCGAGAACTCCTATTCCGGTGCACCGGGTTCCGCATCACCGGAGCTTGGCGAGCAGATTCTGTCGCTCCTGGCGAAAAACTCCGCGGAGGCCCTCGCCGAAGTATGGGAAGGCAAGCTCCCGCGCAGCGAGTGGCATTCGCCTCCCTGGTCCCTGCGCTGGTTATTCATTTCTCCTCTCGCGGTCCGCATTGCGGATCGGTTGTTGGGAATTCGCAAGGGCATCGCCTAGCCGCGCGGGATTCGAACCGGTTCAGTCGGATCGGCGCCGCGGATCCTCGACCCAGAAGAACACCACCGCCACCGCGGCAGCTTGAAACACCATCGCAACGCCGAAAACGTGCTCGTAGGACAGCGCCGCCGACAGCAATCCGCCCAGGATCGGGGCCGCCGTCCCCACGAGTTCCGACGCGGTATTCGCTACGGCGATCCGCATGGGCAGATCCTGGCGCGCACCAAACTCGAGCACGAGGTTCTGAGAGGAAAGCTGGAAACCACCGGTTCCGGCGCCCAAGGCGGTGAACACCACGACGATCTCCGGAAACGTTTCGGCACGCATCAGCAGCGCCGCCGCCGCGATCCAGAGCGTCAGGGACAGCAAGAACACGATCCGGAACCCGCGTCGATCGGCGATGCTTCCCCAAACGAGGTTGTTCACCATCTGCGCCAACAGGAAGACCGTCGTGAGCCCCCCCAGCCGCGCGCCCGACATGGAAATCACCGTTCCTGCGTAAAGGATGTAAAAAGGCAGCGCCATACGTCCCATGGTGGCCAGGGCACGCGCGGTGAAATAAATAGTGAACTCGCGGTCGTCGCGCAGCAAGCTCGGCAGATCGGCCAGGCGCTGGAGAAAACGCGAGTTGGGCAGCACCGCGGGCGATTCCGGCTCGCGGATCAACATGAAGGCCGCGAGTCCGAGGGACGTCAATACGAAGGACAAGAGAAAGGTCGTCGCGTAACCGTTTCCCAGCGTGTTGGCGTCGACGAAAACCCCGCCGATCCCTCCCACCACCGCCGCGGTAATCCCCGCCAACGCATTGCGAAGTCCCATGAGAATTCCACGCCGGGAAACCGGAATGGTCTTCGAAACCAGAAACGGGTACACGACGGACTGCATGCCGAGAAACAGACCAAACAGAAACAGGAAGCCCCACACCGCGTACAGGTTGTAACGCGTGGACAGGAAGAACCCCGCCAGGGCGAGGCCCAGCACCTGGATGCGCATCAAGGCGCCGACGAGAATGCCGACCGGCATGACGCGACGCCGGTGTTCGATGAGTGTGGCTCCGAGGATCGGCGACAGAAACATCCCGAGCGCCTGAAACGCGCGCGCCAAACCGACCGCCAGGTCGGAACCCGATAGCCCGAACACGTAAGAGGGCAAGAACGTGGGTGCCTGCACCATGCGAAAGCCCGTCTGCCCCAGGAGTCCGTGGGCCAGAAGGGCGGCGTAGTTGCGCGGCAGGTCCCGGCGCGCTTCGCGTTCGAAGGTTTCTGCGCGTTCTTCGTCCGTCATCGCGACGGAGTCGGCGGCGGCGGGTTCCGGGACGCGCGCCAGGCGTTGCCCGCGATCACGCGACGCGCGATTCCGGCCAGATACACAGACCCCGTGACACAAACGAGATCGTCATCGCCCGCTCCTTCCAGAGCGGCGCGCAGCGCTTGAAATGGATTCGGAACCGCGTGCACGGCAATTCCAGGTGCGGCCTTCGCCACGGCCGTTGCCACCGCGGGCGCCGCCAGGGAACGAATCGAATCCGCACGGGTCACGTACGCCTCGTCGACACCGGGCAGAATCTCCGCCAGGAACGCAGCCAGCTGCTTGTCGGCGGAAACCGAAAGCACGAGCCGGGTTCGCCGGCGCGGAATGAGCCGCAAGGCCTCGGCCAGACCGCGCGCGGATGCCATCGTGTGCGCGGAATCCACCACCACGCACGGCTTGCGCTCGAGAACCTCGATGCGCCCGGGGAGCCGCACCGTCGCGAATCCCCGCGCCGCGCCCTCCCCCATTCGTTTCGCGTGTTCCGGGCTGAGCTGGGCCACGCAGGCCATCGCCAGCGCCGCATTCTCCGCCTGGTGTCGACCCAGGACGGGAATCTTGAGCGGAGTGCGCTCCCCGTCGAACTCGACCACCACGTCGAGTCCTTCCATGGATTCCGAACGCAGATCGAAACGGATCTCACGACCGATCTCGAAAGTCGGCGCCGCCCGGCTTTCGGCGCGTTCGATGACGACCTTGCGCGCCTCCTCTGCAAGCGCGCCGATCACGACCGGTCGTTTCGATTTCACGATGCCGGCTTTCTCGCCCGCGATGGCGGCCAACGTCGTGCCCAGCTTGTCGGTGTGCTCGAGTTCGATGCTCGAGATGCAGGTGACCGCCGGGTCGACCACGTTCGTGGAGTCGAGCCTTCCGCCGAGTCCGGTCTCGAGTACGACGCGGTCTACACGAGCGTCGCGAAACAACAAGAATGCCACGGCGGTGGTGGCGTCGAAGAAGGTCGGTGCGAGGTCGGGTCGTTCGGCGCGCAGGGCATCGACGTGCGGACGCAAGGCATTCACCGCGGCCGCCAGCTTCGTACCGGACACGGGCTCCCCGTCGACTCGAAAGCGTTCGGTCCAACTTTCCAGATGCGGTGACGTAAAGGTCCCCACGCGCTCCCCCAGGGCGCGCAGAATCGCCTCACAGAAAAGCGCCACGGATCCTTTTCCCTTCGAACCCGCGATGTGGATCACCGAAAGCGAACGTTCGGGATTCCCGAGGCGCGCCAGCAATGCGAAAATGGGCTCGAGGCCGAGCCGCTCGTACGCGATGCTGGGATCCCGTTCCAGATTGATGAGGCCGGTGAGATATTCGGCCGCTTGCTCTGCCGTACGAATCATCGAGATGCACCCAAAAGGGAAAGCGCGAACGCGGAGAGATCCCAAACGAGAAAAGGCGACCCGAAGGCCGCCTTTTCACAAAGCCAGAACTCCGGGTCTACCTACTGGACGAGGTAGCGCTTCCACTGACGGTATTCGCGAACCGCCTCGTTGGCGGTCTCTACCGACGGGAAGAAGAACTTCACCGCATGACCGCACTTCTTGCAGATCTTGTAGCAGAACTTGAAACCTTCAACTTCCTTGGTGTTGCCCACCATGATCCGATTGTCGTCGGTGCAGCACTTCGACGGCTCCGGCGGCGATACGATTCGCTTGGGATAGTCGTTGCTCGGCGACTCCGACGTGGAGTAGCGGATGATGTTCCGCTTCGGCCGATTCTGCTGTGCGTCACCGTTCTGCTTCCGAATGTTGCTACCAATCCGTCTCACTCAGGTTGTCCTCGCGGGTTGCCCCGAAGCGCTGCGAAGAGCGCCCAGGAGCGGGGTTATGTTGCGGTAATTCGTTTCGCACGGAGGTCCGTCGGCATATAGCCATTCCGCGTCCTCCGGCGCCGGGCCCAACCGCAGCAAGGTCGAACTGCGGGTTCCGTATCCGCCGGCGTGGATACATGTCGATTGAAAGGAGTTCGAGCCACCTTCGTGGCCGCGGCAGATTTCCGCCAAGGCGTCGCGCTGATGCGCGGGACTCAACGTCGCGACCGCTTCGGCGCGATCCAGCAAGCGGGCGACCTTCGGATTCGTGCGTGTATCGGGATCTGCGTTTCCGATCACGTGTGCACCCGGGCGCAACGCGAAGACTTTCGGCGCTTCTTCGTACACCACCACGAACGCTTGCTCGGCGTCTGCGAGCAGCAGGTTGAAGGGGTTGTAGGCGCCGCCCTCCAGGCGTTCACACGCCTCGGCGGCCTGGGCGGCCGACGCGGCGGCGAGAGATTCGATGACGACGTGCCCACGGGAGCGCCGCTCCGGGTCCGGTTCCGGGCAGGGTCGATTCGTGATGCCCGAAAACACCCCGGCCGGGTTCACGCCAAACCAGGTGCCCCCAGCGCGCAGATCGAGCGGGGCCGCAACGGTTCCCGCCGCGGTCTCTCGCAGCGCGGGAGTTTCCGCCGGGCGGTCGAGATGCTCATCGCGATTGGCGGCAATCACCAAAGGCCAATCGGAACAGCGATGTAGCGCGATCAAGGTGCACATCGGGACTACAGGGCGCTCCTGACGCGGTCCATTCGCACTTCGAAATCCGGTCCCGAGAACGTGGCGCAGGGCGCGGGGCAACGTGTTGGGACCGGTGCCAGCGAGGTAATGGCCGCAGGATTAAGGCGCAATTCAGAGCCGCCGAATGTAGCACGGCTCCCCTCGGGGGTCAACCGCAGGCAGCACAAATGAGGGGATTTGGTCTCACTGGAAGGCCAGACCGCCCGTCCCGAGCCGAATCGGACCTAGGTTCCCACCAGACGTAGCGGCGGCGCATCCTCGTCGGAGTCGGAATCCGGGGGCTCGATGTCTTCGCCCCACCCCCGCTCTTTGCGCACCATATCGGCCTGCTTCTGGGCGGCCTCCCGGTCCATGGTGAGCCCGTAGCGCCCCAACACCGTCGAGAGCTGATCGAAGTTGTGCTCGATGGTGGTGCGCACGGACTCGAAACCGTGCTGCAGCGCCTCGGAACGCTTCCAGAAAGCCATGGGGTTCACACCAAAGAAATTCGCGTCTTGCTCCCGCGGCTCGATCAGCACGATGTCGCCCTGAAACCGATCGTCGGCCAGGTAACGCTGAATCCCGAGTTTCAGTCGGGAATGGAGCATCGTTCGGAAGACTTGGTTGATGACGGCCTTCATCCCGCGGTCCGACAAGTAGCGACCGTCGGCGAAGTAGGTGGACTTTCCGTCCTCGGCGTCGATCCGGTTCAAGAACGGGCGGAAGGGGTTGTAACAGACGATCAGATCCGCGCCCTTCTCGATCGCAATATCGATGTTCGCCGTGTGACGGACACCGCCATCGACGAAGTCGATGCCGTTGATGCGGGCGGGTTTGTAGAAAATCGGCAGTGCGGTGGAGGCTTGAACCGCCTGAGAAATCGTCAGTTCGCAGTTCTCGTCGGCGCCGAAAATGACCCGCTCCGCGGTATCGAGGTCGCAGGCACTGATGTAGAGCTGCTTTCCGCGTTTTCGCGAGAACGCGCGGAAATCGTTCGGAATGCGGATCCGCTCCAGATTGCGGCGCAGCCAGATTTCGAGGCTTTCGTTGTCGAAGAAGCCCGACGGCATGTGGTTCGTGAGCGCCGGAAAGCTGCGCTTGGGGGCGATGTGGTCGATGAACTGCATCGCCAACGCTTCGAAACGCGTGTAGTTGGGCGCCTTGAGGAGTTCGCGGAACGTCGGCGTTACCGCCTCGGGCAAGCCCGGAATCCCCTTGGCGAGATCGACCCCGATGCTGGGCAGATAGGAGAAAAGGTCGTAGAGAAACTTCGCCGGGCGCTCGGCAAATTCGCGCCAATTCAGATTGTAGAAGTCGACGGGACGCAGCTGCTCGAAGCGACGGTGGTTCCCCTCGAGAACTTTGACCATCTCATTGGGCGTGATTCCACCGGCCAGGGGGACTGCCAGGATCGCGCCGGCGGAGAGGCCAACGTAGGTGTCGAAGTCGGTGATCTTGCGATCGACGAGGAAGTCGTCGAGCGCCTTGAGGCCACCGACCTTGAATGCCCCGCCCGAGACTGCGCCCCCGGCGAGAACCAGAGCGACCTTCGGCTTCCGCTTGATGCGGGTGCCGTCACTCTTGCGAATCAGGGTGAGGCCCATGGACCGTCCTTCCCCCTAGCTCATGAATCCGTGTTCGATGCGAGCCCCCTACGAAGCCGATTGGACTCCAACCTGCTTTAACCCGCTCCCAGATTCTCAATGCGCCGCGTTATAGTAACCATGCCGCATCGCGCCGTCGACTGACGAATCAAGTGTCCGGCCGTATCAGAACTCAAGCGATCACAACCTCTTATCGGCCATTTCTTCCGGTCGCCCAAGCCCCCCAGGGGGGAATTCGATCGGTATTCTTCCCCCGTTCCTCCATGCTGCACCGCGTCGCCCGGTCGCGGTATGCTGGCCCGTACCCCTTACTGTGGTAAAACCAAACAAAGGGTTGGACGTAGAGAACACCCGATGCTCATGGCCCCCAAAAATCGCACCCTCGCCGTCTCGATCGCGGCTCTATTCGCCTTCTCCGCCTGTGCGACCTCATCCGGTCCCGGCGGACCCGACCCGGTTCCCGGAGATGCCGATCCCCAGCAAACCGCGGGCTCGAAGATCGGGCAGCACGTTCAGAGCGCTGTGGAAGGCGCACTCATGGGCGCCATCATCGGTGGCCAGGCCGGCCCGATCGGGGCCGCGGTCGGTGCGGGCGCCTTGCTCGTCTATTCGGCCATCACCGGCAAAGTTCCCCTGCAGGGCTCGGGTAACCCGAGCCAACGCGGCCCCCGCAACGAGCGCGAGCGGGAAGCGGACATCGAAGATCAACTCGATGAAGAATTGGTGCGGCAGGCCTCCCTCGAAACCGAAATCGAGGACGAATTGCGTCGTCAAGAGGAGCTCCTCAACCGGATCGACACCGACGAACAGCAGCGCGCCGCCGAGCGTGCCCGCAACGCCGTCGAACCCACCCAAGAAGAATTGGCCGCGCTATCGGATCCCCGCAGCGCTCCGCGGGCGCCGGCCGACCGCGAGATTCCTTCCTACGTTTTCGAGGAACAAGAAGTTCGCATCGCCAAAGGCGAGTGGGACAACAGCCGGCGCCTGGATGTGCTCAAGCGAACACTCGACGCCGACGGCGACGGACGGCCGGAAGACGTGCGCTATTTCGATTCGAATTCCGGTTCCCTGGTTCGTCGCGAAGCCGATCGGGACTACGACGGTCGCATCGATCAATGGAACACCTACGAGGACGGCAGCCTCGTGCGCCGGGAACTCGACGACAACGGGGACGGGAAGCCCGACGCCGTGGAGACGTATTCCGGCGGTCGCATGGTCGCCAAGCGCGTGGACCGCGACTTCGATGGCGTCGACGACGGTTTCTATGACTACGACCGCGGGTCACTCACCGAGGAACGCCACGACACGGACAATGACGGCAAGGTCGATCTCCGCGTCGTGTATCAAGATCGCATCCGGGTACGATCCGAAGAAGACGCCAACCGCAACGGCCAGACGGACGTCTGGACCTATTACCGCGTCGAAGGCGGAGAAGAAGTGGTTACGCGCATCGAGCGCGACAAACAGGGTGGAGGCAAGCCCGACACCTTCGAGCAATACACCCAGCAGCGTGGAAAAACCGTTCTCGTGCAGCGGGAAGAAGACGTGAACGGCGACGGTGCCATCGACGTCACGTCCGTCTACAAAAACGGAAAGCTCGTGCGACGCGAAGTCGCCGACCCGGCGCTGGTTCCCCTCTAATACCGATTCGTTATTGCGCTTCGGGCTTGACGTCCAGCTCTTTGCGCTGGCGTTCGCGGTTGCGGAATTCCTCGATGCGCTTGCGTTCGAGGAGCAGGCGGAGTTCTTTGTTGCGCCGGCGGATGCGTTCCAGCTCGCGCGCCAGCTCGCGATCCGTGAGCTCCGCGACCTTGAAGTCCACATCGAGTTCCACGCTCCCACGCGTGCCGTCACTCGCCAGCGCCGTCACGCGCACGCGATTCGCGCCCTCCCGAACGGGCACGAAACCGGAGAAGCTGCCGTCCGGCGTGAGCCGAACGTCGGTGGAGAAATCGCCCGTGGTGAGGTTCGTGAACACCACGTCTTCGATGTTCGCGAAAGACACTCCCTGGAGTAGCGCGATGATGTCGCCGGGATTTTGAACCGGTGTGTAAGTCCCCAGGGTCACGCGCGCCATCTCGGTCACAGCGAGGGGATAGGTCAATGCCCCCGGACCCAACGCGTAGGTGTTGATGGTGATTCCCGCCTTGTGGGACAGGCGCGACGCGTTGATGGCGGCTTCGACGTCTCCCGGATCCGAAACCAGGCCCTTGCCGATGGGGAACGTCGGCGTTCCGTCGGTGAGAAACAGGATCACTTTCTGCGTATGGTCCCGCGACGCGCTCACGGCTCCCGACAGCCCCGCGAGTTCGGTGATACCGAGTCGGACGCCCGCCGCAAAGTTGGTCGCACCGCGAGGCCCGCGGACCACGATGGCATCCAGGGCTTCGCTGATGCGCGAGAATTGATTCGTCAGCGGAACTTCGAGCCATGCGTCCTGTTGATTCAAACGCGCGCGCTCGCCGGTGGAGGGATTCACTTCACCCGCGAAGGTGAGCAGTCCGACGCGCACCCGCTTGGGATCCAAACTGGAGAGCAGGGCCCCTGCGGCTTCGGTTTCCGCGGCGAGCACGGAGTCTTCGTCGTCCGTCGAACACACGTCTTCGGGATACGTGCCCGGCGGCAACAGCTCGAAGTGCGGATTCACGCCCACCACACCGTCTCCATCCACGTCTGCGCCACTCGCACACTTGGTGGACTGGGACACGTCGATGGCGATCATCACGTCGAATTCCGCCGGCCGTTCCCCTTCGGACGCAGCGCTCCCGCGAATCGGAGCCAGGTGCACCTTGTTGCGAACCTTCTCCCCAGTCTTGGGTGTATCGACACGAATTTGCACCGGTGTCTTGGCCGGTGCCTGGGCCGCGGGCAAGAGCCACGCGGCCACAAGCAAGATCGCTAAAAGATTTCGCACAGACGCTTTTCGCCGACCGGTTATCGCGTGTTCTGAGCGTCGCGCTCCCGCAGCGCGTCGTTGGGCTTGATTTCGATTTCGACGCGGCGGTTTTGCTGGCGCCCGGCTTCGGTGTCGTTCGACGCCATGGGGAATTGTTCACCAAAACCAATGGAGGTCACGCGATAGCTCCCGACGCCCTCGGCCACCAAGTAGCGGCGGACGTTGTCTGCACGCTCTTCGGAAAGCTTGAGGTTGAAGCTTTCGGCTCCCTGAGAATCCGTGTAGCCCCTCACAACGACGTTGGTGTCCGGATACTGGACCAGGGTGTCGGCCAACGAGCGAAGCCGCTGGTACGCCCCGGCGGAAAGCCCCGAGGAGCCCGAGTCGAAGAGAACTTCGCCCGGGAAGGCCACCACCAGCGCTTCACCTTGGCGTTTGACGTTGGCATCCGGGATCGCGTCGATCTGCTGGGCCTGCTTGTCGAGATAATTGCCGATCAACCCACCTGCGATCGCGCCACCGGCGGCACCGATCAGAATGCCCGCGGTCGCGTTCTCGTGCCCACCAACCGCGCGGCCCGCGGCCGCTCCGGCCAGCGCGCCGAGGAGAGCCCCCTGGGTTGTCTTCTTGTCCATCGCGGTGCCGGTGTTGGTTGCGCACCCCGAGATCGCCAACAGGCCCGCCAAGCTCAGGCATGCCCACGGCTTCGCTCGGAAAAATCCCGATGTTTGAGAATCCATACGATTGAGGCCTCCCCTTCAGGTGTCTCGAGTGAGACGCAGTATAGAGAAAAACAATTCGCAAGCTGGGTTGAGGACACAGCCTGGGCCGTTGCCCGCTCACTCGGCGGTCTTCTGCCCTTCGACCGGGTCGGGGATTCGCTTTACGACCCAAGACGGTTCATCGGAGAACTCCATCGCGTATGGAGCGCGATGAAAGCGCGCCAAACGCGCCAATTTCGCCGCGATCGAACGCAGCGAGGCGAGCGACACGGTTCCCACGCCCTCCAGGCTCTCCGGCGCACAGCAGGGATCCGCTGTCGTTTCGCGGGGCGAGGCGCTGATCCGCACGACCGGGGGATCCCCAACGACGCGAAAGTCCCGAGGGTTGCCCTGGGGCGCCGACAGCGGACCGTTGGGGGGAAACATCGCCCCATGGCCCAGCGCCCCCGCGTTCGTGAAGAAAACTTCGCGAAAAATCCGAACCGAATACAGATCGCGCGCCACTTCGAGATTTCGTCCCGCCACGCGATCGAAAACCACCACCAGTCGAACCGGGCGCGACGCATCGTCGGAAGCCGCCAGCGCGAAGCGCCCCCACTCCGCGGGTTCCTCCGAATCACCCGACGCGTCATCGGATTCCCGATCGAGAAATACCAGCCCAACGGAATACTCGACGGGATCCTCGAGCAGGACGCGACCGAGCTCCAGTACGAGTGCAGCCCCCGCAGTCCCGGCTTCGGGATCGACGCCAACAGACGCTGCATCCCGGGGGCCGTAGGAAGCCACCAGTAGAATCGAATCCGATGAAACCCGGCCGGGAACGACGGCGTGGAGGTGGACTCGGCTGGCGTCTCCGGCTCCCGAAACGCGATCTCGGCGGGTCGCCAGGCCCAACGCAGAAAGTTGGTCGACGAGATATCCGCGTGTGCGCTCGAGCCCATCCGCGGACTCGGACGAAAGCTCGGACAAGCGTTCGAAATGCGTCCACGCCCGTGCGGCGGAAAACGCGCCGGGGGCCGGTTCCAGCTCGCTTTGCTTGGACGCACCACCGCAAGCCAGCGCGAACAGGACACCACTCCACAAAAGTGCGTGAACGATTCGAAACGTTTGCATGTTCGCGCCGATAACACAGCGCGAGGGGCGTTGCAATTTCTGGGATCGCGAGCGCCGTGCGCTACGCTGCGGATCCCGGTCCCGGAGTTCCCTCTTGTCACGTGCAATCGGGATTTCTCTGCGGGGAATCGACGGCATCGCCGTCGAAGTCGAAGTTCGCATCAGCTCTCAATTGCCGCGCATCGACATGGTGGGTTTGCCGGAAACCACCGTGCGCGAGAGTGCGGCGCGCGTCCGCGCCGCCTTGCTGGCCAGCGGTGTGCCGTTTCCCGATCGACGCATCACGGTCAATCTCGCGCCCGCCAACCTCCGCAAGGGCGGTGCGTCCTTGGATCTCGCGATCGCGCTCGGGATCGCGTGTGCCGATGGCCACCTGCCCGCAGCCCGACTCGAAGGCACCGCACTGGTGGGCGAGCTCGCTCTCGACGGGCGCCTGCGACCGGTCCAAGGCGCACTCGCCCTCGCGTTGGCGGCGCGGGCAGCGGGCTGCCGCAGCATTCTCGTTCCCGCCGGCAACGGCCGCGAAGCGGGTTTGGCTCCGGACATCGATGTTCGGGCCGCCGCGACCCTGGGCGAGGCCTTCGCGCACCTGTGCGGCGGCGAAGAACTGGACCGGGTCGTTTCCTCGCCGAACCTTTCTCCGCCGACGTGCGGCTTGGATCTCCAGGAAGTGCGCGGGCAGGAAACCGCCAAGCGCGCACTGATCGTCGCCGCCGCCGGGCGCCACGGACTTCTGCTGAGTGGTCCGCCAGGCGCCGGGAAGACCATGCTCGCCAAACGCCTACCCGGTCTGCTTCCGCCCCTCGAACTCGAACAAGCCCTCGAAATCACGCGCATCCACAGCGCGGCGGCGCGGCTCCAAAGTCATTGCGCGCTCGTGACGGAGCGCCCGTTTCGCGCGCCCCACCACTCGGCCAGTACGGCGGGATTGCTCGGGGGCGGGAACCCGCCGAGTCCCGGCGAAGTCTCCCTCGCCCACCACGGCGTCCTGTTTCTCGACGAGCTGCCGGAATTCGGTCGGCGCACGCTCGAGAGTCTGCGCCAGGTGTTGGAGGAGCAGCGCGTCGTCGTCGCGCGGGCGGGCGTCACGTGTGTATTTCCCGCGCGCTTCCAATGCGTCGCCGCGCGCAATCCGTGTCCCTGCGGTTGGTACGGAAGCCCGCTGCGCGATTGCCGATGCGATGAGAATCGCGTGGCGCGCTACGCGAATCGGGTGTCGGGTCCGCTACTGGATCGCATCGACCTGCACGTTCGCGTCCCCACCGTCAAATGGAGTGAGCTCGAGGGTCTGCCCACGGGTGCCGATTCGAGTCACACGCGTTCCCGAGTCGTCCTCGCGCGAGAGGTTCAACGGCGACGCCTTGCACCCCATTCGGTTGCAACCAATGCGGAAATCCCGGACGCGGTTCTGGATACGCTGGTCTGCGCAACACCGCAGGCGCGGCGACTCCTGGGCCGCGCCGTGGACCGACTCGGATTGACGGCACGCGGTGCGCGGCGCGTCCTACGGGTGGCGAGAACCATCGCCGACCTCGCGGAGGCGGAGCGCGTGGAGACGGACGCCGTCGCGGAAGCGCTCACCTATCGGGAGGGCTGAACCCGCGTTTCGGTTCCGCCCGGCAAGGCATCCCCTGTATCGCCGAAATGCGTCTGGTCGTTTTCCCCGATCTCGCCGGTTCTCCGAGAAAACTCGATGCTTTTCCGGCGCTTTCGATTCAGGCGCCCCGTCCCGCCAACCGATCCAGATACCCGTGCGGCTTTCCGCTCCCACGGAATCCAAGAGTCTTGTGAGGCGTGCCATGAAAATCAGCGAGATCATGACCCCCCAGGTGATCAGCATCGACTTCGAGCAAAGCATCGCTGTGCTCGAAAAAACACTTTCCGATGCCAAGATCAGTGGTGTGCCGGTCTCCGGACCCGACGGCGAGCTGATCGGACTCGTCTCGAAGTCCGACCTGGTGCGATTCAGCCCCTCGATCGCCGACGCATCCAAGGCCAAGGTGTGGCAGATCATGACCTGCGACGTCTGCGGCGTGAACGCCGACGACGACGTCGTCGACGTGGCGCGCAAGATGATCGAAAAAAACGTCCACCGCGTCGTGGTCTACTCCGGCTCGGAGGCGGTCGGCCTGGCCACGACGTTCGACATGCTCAAGGTCATCGTCCGCTCCCGCACCTAGACGTTCGACGCCCCTTGCCGCCTGCGGCTGCATCCTCGCGCAGCCAACGTGGCCGGATTTGGACGCGGAGCGTCCGCAGAACGTCACTCGCCGTTCCCCTCGCCGCGGGCGCTGGTCGGTGGCTTCCCTCCAAGCCTCTGGAATCGTTTTGGTTTCTTTCGCGCCGTCCAGCGTGTGAATCCTGGCACGCTTCCTGCGTCTCAGTTCCACAGCAGGGAGGCAGCATGGCCAGCATGGTTACCACCGAGAAATCCGCCGTCCAAGCCATCCGTTTGGGCGGGAGACCCTTCCAACAACGCGAGTGCACCCTGCTCGAGCTCGTTCAAGCGGTTTCGGATGTGACGCGCGATGAGCGCGAGGTCGTCCAGACCGTTCTCCACATGCTCGAAACCGGTCGGGTTCGCCTCCGCGGCATCCTCCGGTCCGTCCCTTTCCGTCGTTTTTAAGCCCCATCACCGCTCTGCGCCTTGACGAAACAGGCGTCCCGAGGAATATCCAGCTTCCAGCCTACTTCGGACGGGTGAGCGTCGTTTCCTGGGGGGTGATTCGATGGCGGAACAAGGTTCCTTTGCATTTCCGCGCGTTGAAGCGGCCGCCCGCAGCACGTCCGGGACGGCGGGCCCGCGCCGAAAAGCCGGCAAGAAGAAGGCGCCGGCCGCAAAGAAACCCACCAAGAAGGTCGCCAAGAAGAAATCCGGCAGCACGCGGGGCGCGACGGCCGCCGATATGGCGAAAACCCAACGGGACATTTCGGTCTCGGAATTCTTCGCCAAGAACCGACACCTGCTGGGCTTCGACAATCCCTCCAAGGCCCTCCTCACTACGGTCAAGGAAGGCGTCGACAACGCCCTGGACGCCACGGAAGAAGCGGGCGTCATCCCCGACATCCGGGTCGAGATCCAACAGCTGAGCGAGACCCGCTTCAACATCGCCATCGAGGACAACGGGCCCGGCATCGTGCGCGATCAGGTCCCCAAAATTTTCGGCCGCCTGCTCTACGGATCCAAGTTCCACCGCCTGCGACAAAGCCGGGGGCAACAGGGGATCGGGATCAGCGCCGCCGGAATGTATGGACTGCTCACCACGGGCAAACCCGTCGTCATCAAGACGCGGACCTCGCCGAAGAAGAGCGCCCATTACATGGAACTCGTGATCGACACCCAGAAGAACCAACCCAAGGTCAAGCGCGACGAAGAGATCGAATGGGACAAGGACCACGGCACGCGGGTCGAGATCGAACTCGAGGGCGCCTATCGCGGCGGACAGCATTCCGTGGATTCCTACATCCGCCAGATCTCCCTCGCGAACCCCCACGCGGAAATCACCTACGTACCCCCGAAAGCCGAAGCACACGGTGCGGAACACGTCTTCCCGCGCGTCACGGATGAGCTGCCGCCGGAAACCGAAGAAATCAAACCGCACCCCTACGGAGTGGAACTCGGCGTGCTGATGCAGATGTTTCGCGACACCAAAGCGCGAAACCTGCGTTCCTGCCTCAGCAGCGACTTCTCCCGGGTATCCGGGCGCGTCGCCGACGAGATCGCGACCCGCGCGAAGGTGAAGCCCAATCGCCGCCCCAGTGAGATCACGCGCGACGAAGCGGAACGGCTCCACCAATCGATTCAGAAGACCAAGATCATGTCTCCACCCACGGATTGCATCGCCCCCATCGGCGAAGAACTGATCGAAAAAGCGTTGCGCGCGGAAGTGAACGCGGATTTCTACGCCGCCGCCACGCGCCGTCCGACGGTCTACCGCGGCAACCCGTTCTGCATCGAAGTGGGGCTCGCCTACGGGGGGGACCAATCCGCCGACGATTCCGTCACCCTGTTCCGCTACGCCAACCGGGTCCCGCTCCAGTACCAACAGGGTGCTTGCGCGATTACGAAAGCCGTCACGAACACCGATTGGCGCGGTTATCAGATGCAGCAACCCAAAGGCTCACTGCCCGTGGGCCCCATGTTGTTGATGGTCCACATCGCGAGTGTCTGGGTGCCCTTCACTTCCGAGAGCAAGGAAGCGATTGCACATTATCCCGAGATCATCAAAGACATTCGCCTGGGACTGCAGGAATGCGGCCGAAAAGTGGCGACCTTCATCCGCAAGCGCAAACGCGAAGCCGACGAAGCCAAGAAGGTCGCCTATATCGCGAAGTACATCCCGCAACTCGCCATCGGCCTACAACAGATTCTCGCTTTGAAGGATTCCGAACGCGACAAGGTCGTGGCGAACTTGACCGACGTACTCGAACGCAGCCGGAGGATGTAGATGCCCGCCCGCTCCAAAGCACCCAAGAAGGTTTCCAAGAAGGCATCCAAGCGCACAAGAGCCGACGACGTGGCGAGCCGCAACAAGAAGCTCGACGGCGTCACCGTCGACCTGATTTGCGACGTCGCGCAATCCGTCCACGGCGAGATCAACAAGAAGCGAAAGCCCGACCTGTCGTTTCCCATCCGTTCGCTCGGAAACGTAAGTTACTCCCAGAAGCGCGGTTATTTCGAGATCGGAAAACAAAAGAAGGTCCGCACCCTCACCGTCAACACGGTCAAGAGCTTCGCCCAGACCTTGCGCATGATGGGTCTCTCCAAGGACCTGGTGGAAACCAACGATTTCGCCACCAAGCGAGACGCGTATTACCAGAGCAAGAATTGGGAAGAAGCGCGCTTCGACGAGCAGAGCGAGTCGGACACGGTCATGGACGACATCGAAGCGCTCTTCTCCTTGCGCGGCGTGTCCCGCGAACAGCTGCGCTTCGTCCCCGACGAACACGGAGGGGCCGTGGCGGGCCAGTTGATCGTGCTCGACCCGGATCGGGATACGGGCGAAGTCGAGCGCATCGATTGCACGCGCTTCGGCTCCGGCGCGTATTCGATCCCCTCGACCGTCGAGCACCTTTCCTTCCAAACCGATGCGAAGTTCATCCTCGCCATCGAGACCGGCGGTATCTTCCAGCGGCTGCAAAGCCACAAGTTCTGGCAGACCAACAACTGCATTCTGGTCTCCATGGCGGGCGTGCCGACACGCGCTACCCGGCGCTTCATTCGAAAACTCTCGGACGAATGCAAGATCCCCGTCTACGCCTTCGTGGATTGCGACCCCTACGGGATCTCGAACATCTATCGCACCCTCAAAGTCGGTTCGGGAAACGCCGCCCACCTGTCCCAGTTCTTCTGCGTCCCCCAGGCCAGCTTCCTCGGGGTGACCCCCCAGGACATCCGCGAATACGACCTCCCCACCCATCCGCTCCACGACGTGGACATCAAGCGCGCCAAGGACGCCCTCAAGAACGACCCCTTCTTCAAAGCCCACAAGCCGTGGCAGAAGGCGATCGAGCAGTTGCTCAAGATGGGGGTCCGGGCCGAGCAACAGTCCCTGGCCAAATGGGGGCTCAACTACGTGATCGATGAATACCTACCCCGAAAACTCGCCCATACCGATCGCTTTCTGCCCTGAACAAAGGCGCGATCTAGCCTACCCTTCGACGCCGCGGACCGACCCGCGGCAAGACAAAGGATTGCGATGAAGGGGATCATCCTCGCCGGCGGAAAAGGCACGCGCTTGCACCCCATTACCCTCGCGGTGAGCAAGCAGCTGATGCCCATCTATGACAAGCCGATGATCTACTACCCGCTCTCGACCCTGATGTTGGCGGGCATCCGCGAGATCTTGATCATCACCACGCCCCAGGACCGGGACGCCTTCCAGCGATTGTTGGGGGACGGTTCCCAGTTCGGAATCCAGCTCGACTACGTGGCCCAGCAACGCCCGGAGGGACTCGCGCAAGCCTTCGTGCTCGGGCGAAGTTTCGTGGGTCGGGATCGCGTGGCGTTGGCGCTGGGGGACAACGTATTTTACGGACACGGTTTCACCGACGTGCTCGAACGTGCGGCCGCACGCCCCGAAGGCGCAACGGTTTTCGGCTATTGGGTGCGCGACCCGGAGCGTTACGGTGTGATCGAGTTCACCGCCGAAGGTCTGGCGGTGGGGATCGAAGAAAAGCCCAAGGTGCCGCGATCCTCCTACGCGGTCCCCGGTCTCTATTTCTACGACAATGACGTGCTCGACATCGCGGCCAACCTGAAGCCGTCACCGCGCGGAGAGCTCGAGATCACCGACGTCAATCTCCACTATCTGCGCGCGAAGAAACTTCACGTCGAGGTGCTCGGGCGCGGCACCGCGTGGCTGGATACGGGAACCATCGAGTCATTGCTGCAAGCCAGCAATTTCATCCAGACCATCGAAGAGCGGCAAGGACTGAAAGTGGCGTGCCCCGAAGAAATCGCGTTCCGCCGCGGCTTCATCGACCGCGAGCGGCTGCTCGAACGCGCGCGCTCCATGAAGAACGAATACGGCGCCTACCTGGAGCTGACGGCGAAAGAGGAAGGCAGCGGGCTTTGAAGTTTCTTCCCACGGAATTGCCCGGCGTCGTCGTGGTCGAGCCCCAGGTGTTTCGCGACCCCCGCGGTTTCTTCCTCGAGACCTACCATTTGGACAAATACGAAGCCGCGGGGATTCCGGTTCGTTTCGTCCAGGACAATCACTCGGGCTCGGTGGTCGGCACACTGCGCGGGTTCCACAGCCAGTGCAAATTTGCGCAGGGCAAACTCGTGCGCGCCATCCAGGGAGAAGTCTTCGACGTGGCCGTCGACATCCGCCGCGGCTCGCCGCATTTCGGTCGACACGTCGCGGCGACGCTCTCGGCGGAGAACCACCGCATGCTCTACATCCCGCCGGGCTTCGCTCACGGCTTTTGCGTGGTCAGCGAATTCGCGGAAGTCGAGTACAAGTGCACCGAGGTGTACCGACCCGACGACGAGATCACCATCGCGTGGAACGATCCGGAAATCGGCGTCGCTTGGCCGGCTGCGGAGCCGATCTTGTCGGACCGAGACCGCGCCGCGAGGCCGCTTCGCGAGTTCGAAGATCGACTTCCGATCTACGAGGGAGACGCGTGAAGATCCTGGTCACGGGTGCCGGCGGACAACTCGGCCGGGCACTCGTGGAAAGCCTCGGCGCACGTGGGCTCACGCGTTCGGAACTCGATATCGCGGACGCGGACGCAGTTCGCAGTCTACTCTCGACCCTGCGGCCCGACCTGGTCATCAACGCCGCGGCCTATACCCAGGTGGACGAGGCAGAAGCCGACCCCGCAGGCGCGTTGCGCGCAAACTTCGAGGGTCCGCGAAACCTTGCGGAAACGACCGACGAATTGAGAATCCCCCTGGTTCACGTATCCACGGATTACGTGTTCGACGGGAATGCCCGGAAACCCTACGTCGAATCCGATCCCACGAATCCCCAATCCGTCTACGGACGCACGAAGCTCGAAGGCGAAAGAGCGGTGCGGGGCGCCAACCCGCGCCACTACATCGTGCGCACCGCCTGGCTGTACGCCGCCTGGGGACAGAACTTCCCCACCACCATGCGCGGCCTGGCCGATCGGCCGGAAGTCCGCGTCGTAGACGACCAGACGGGATCACCGAGCTATGCCCCGCACGTGGCCCGCGCGATCGCGGCCCTGATCCGGACGGAGGCGTACGGCGTGCATCATTTCGCCGGCCGCGGTCACACGAGCTGGTATGGTTTCACCAAGCGACTCTATTGCGAATTGGGAATCCAAACACCGGTGATTCCCGTCACGACCGCGGAGTTTCCGCGACCCGCCCCAAGACCCGCATTCTCTGCACTCGGGACGGAGCGGGAACCGCGCATCGAACTCCCGCCTTGGGAGGAAGGCTTGCGCGAATTCGCAAGCGCGGTCCAGGAGGATTCGAAATGACACTCGAGGGGAAGACCGCCATCGTAACCGGCGGCGGCACGGGCGTGGGGCGGGCCACGACCCAAAGCCTGGCCCAACTCGGATGTTCCGTTCTGGTGAACTACAGCCGTTCCGTGGACGCGGCGGAAGAAAGTGCCGAAGCCGCGCGCGCGCAGGGCGCCAAAGCCATCGCGTTTCGCGCCGACGTCGCCGAGGACGCGGCCTGCCGCGCAATGGTGAAGACCGCCATGGAGGAGTGGGGCCGGCTCGACTTCCTGGTCAACAATGCGGGAACGACTTTTCCCGTCCCCCTGGCCGACCTCGAGAAGGTCCAAGACGACCATTGGGAGAAAACGCTGGCCGTCAACCTCAAGGGTCCTTTCCAATGCGCTCGCGCGGCCAAACCCGCCATGGAACAAAGCGGCGGCGGCTGTATCGTCAACGTATCGAGCGTCGCGGGGATCGCGGGCATCGGGAGTTCCATCCCCTACGCGAGCTCGAAAGCGGCCCTCAATAATTTGACCGTGATCCTGGCGCGGGTGCTGGGTCCCCAGATTCGCGTCAACGCGGTGGCACCCGGATTCATCGCCGGCTCGTGGCTTCAAAGCGCCCTGGGTCCGGCCTACGAAGCCGTCAAGAAGGGCATGGAAGCAAGAACTCCGCTGCAGCGCGTTTGCGAGCCCCAGGACGTCGCCGATGCGATTCTCGGGTTCATCACGGGCTCGAAGCTCGTCACCGGGCAGGTGCTCGCCGTGGAGGGCGGCCTGCTGGTCGCCGGCTAAGCTAGACCCCGCGTTTTCGATTTTCCTGCGATCCGGTGCGGCGCCCTCCGCCGCCGCGCGCCGAGAGGAGCTGCCATGTCCGTTGAACTTCCCGATCGTCATCCCGTGCGCGGGGACGGTGTCAAAGCCGCCATGGAGGCGATCTACAACTGGAACTACGAACCCGAAATCGACGAGCTTCGAACCCTCTACGCCAACGCCCTCGAGCGTCAGTGGATCGGCATGCGGGACCTCGATTGGGAACGGGAGATCGACCGCGAGGCGTTTGCCAACACCTTCTCGGTCGGCGGGATTCCGATTCAAGACACCCAATTCTGGAAAACCCTCGACGCCAACACGCGTTGGGAAATGTCGCGTCGCAGCGCCGCCTTCATGCTCTCCAATTTTCTTCACGGCGAACAAGGCGCCCTCATGGTCGCGGCCCAACTCGTCAATGCCGTGCCCCACATGGACGGGAAATTCTACGCCGCGACCCAGACCATGGACGAAGCGCGGCACGTCGAAGTTTTCGCCGCCTTCGTTCGCAAACTCGACGAAGTGCGCGACATCGCTCCCGCCCTGAAGCAACTGCTCGACAGCGTTCTCGAGACCGAAAACTGGGTCTTGAAGGCGGTGGGGATGCAGGTCGTCACCGAAGGCATCGCGCTCTACAGCTTCCGCGACATGCGCAATCAAACCGCCGAGCCGCTCTTGAAACAGCTCCTCACCCTGGTGTCCCAGGACGAAGCGCGACACACGGGGTTCGGCGTCAAGTATCTGAACGCAGTCGTCCCCACCCTTTCGGAGCAGGAACGGGCGCAAACCGAAGACTTCGCCTTCGAAGCCGCGCGCCTCTTGATCGATTCGCGCACGGGGATGTCCATGCGCGACGCGGTATTCGAAATCTGGCGAGAGGCCGGCGTCGACCCCGCTCTGGCCCTGAAGGAAATCCTGAAGGACCGAGAGAAGTTGATCGAGGGCTTCCAGCGCAGCGGAGGCCGCCGCGGGCCGGTGCGCGGCTTCGTGATTCCGACCCTGCGCAACATCGGACTCTTCAGCGATCGCATCCGCGCGCATTTCGAGGACATGTTCGTCGCCAACATCGGTCCCGAACTCGGCCGCCTGGAGGGCGACCCGGAAGATCTGCCGGAAGACCTCGAAGCCTGGGTAATGGGCGAGGCGTAGCGTTCCCACGACTCGGCACCCTTTGACGGCTTGGGTATGGTCCTCGTGTGCCGCACCGTTACGCATTTTCGCATCCGATCGGGCGAACCTTCGTGGCCGCCGTGCTCGCGTGGCTTGGGTCCGCCTGTGCGACCACCGGTTTCGAGGTTCCCGAACACCGCGTGGAACGCGCGGGACTCGGCACGCAGATCGCCGTGCTGGCCCGCGATCACGACGTAGCGCGGGCCGCGCGGGGCATTCAGGCGGCGTTCGCAGAAACCGAGATTCTGGAACGCGGCCTTTCGGATCGCCACCTCGGAAGTGAGATCGTCCGCCTGAACGACGGACCGCGGGATGAGTGGGTTCCCGTGGCGCCGGACACCGCAGAACTCTTGCGTCGCGCGCGCGCGATCGCGCGCGCCACCGACGGCGCTTACGATCCCACCCTAGGGCCTCTCGCCGCCCTATGGGACCTCGACGGCCCGGACGCGCGCCGACCGCGGCCAGACGAAATTCAAGCCGCCCGAGAAAGTGTCGGCTGGTGGCGCCTGCAGGTCGACGACACGCTGCCGCGGGTCAAGCTGGCGGGCGAGGAAACCCTCGTCGTCGCCCAGGGCATTGCGGCGGGGTTCATCGCCGACCGCGCCCTCGTGCGCATGCGCGCGTCGGGCGTTCCCGCAGGCATGGTGCGCGTGGGCAACCATGTGGTTTGTTATGGCGGGCGCGGTAAGCCCTGGGAAATCGCAATCCAACATCCCGATCGTCGCAGCGAAACCCTGGGAACCTTCGCGATCGAGAGCGGCGCGGTTTCGACCGTCGAGCCGGGCTATCGCAGGCTCGATGACGAGCGCGTCCTTCGCCTGCTCGACCCGCGTACCGGGCAACCGGTCAACGGGACGCGGTCGGTCACGGTGCTGGCCTCCACCGCTGCCCTCGCCCAGGCGACCGCGAACGCGCTCTTCGTCCTGGCGCAAGACGCACCGGATTTTCTGCGCGAACACGACGAGCTGCGCGCACTGATCCTGTTCGACGACGAAGTGGAATTTGCCTCGCGGGGTCTACCCAAGAAATAGCGACGCCGCCCGCGGCTAGTCGCGCAGGGGCAGTACGACGCCGTCGAGATCCTTGGGCGGATCGATCCCCAAATAGCTCGCCAAGGTCGGAGCCAGATCCACCGTTGCAGCGCGACTGCGAATCGAACCGGCGTCGATGCCCGGCCCCGCGAAGATCAGGGGAACGGCGCGATCGTAGAGATACGGAGTGCCGTGGGACGTACCCATGTCGTAGCTGCTGAGTAGGCACGTGGGATACATCTGCAGCAATAAGTCTCCGCTGCGCTCGGAATCGAAGGAGTTGCGAAAGAGTCGGGCCAGGGGATTCGGATCGTTCGACGTTTCCAATTCCGATTTTCGCCACACTCGCTCGACCGACGGTTCCCCCATGAAGAAGGCCGCAGCGGCCTCGACCGCCACGGCGGATTCGACGCCGGCTTGCTGAATGCGAAGGTGGTCCGCCACGACGTAATAGCCCACGCGTAGAAACCAGCGATCCGTCGCCTCCGGAGGATTTCCAAACTCGTCGGAAAGGCGCCGAGCGAGGCGACCAAACAGGTCGCGGGTCAACACGCGCCCGGAAGACCCCGGACATCGGTTGCCCCCGGTTTTCGCCAACCATTCGGGAAGCGGGAGTACGCCGTGATCGGAGGTCATGGCCACTACGTACCCTCCGGTCTCCTGCCTCGCGTCGAGAAACGCCAGAAACTCTCCGAGGCTGCGATCGAGGCGTTGCAACGCATCGCGCGCCTCGAGGCTCCCGGGCCCATACAGGTGCCCCACCAGATCCGTACCCGACAACGACAGCGTGAGAAGGTCCGGGTGCTCGTCGTCACCGAGCCCTTCGCGTTCGATCAACTCCCGGGCGAAGGCGAGGGTGACGTCGTCCACGAAGGGAGACCAATACAGGCGCTCGAGGGATTCGCCCAGACCTTCACCGCGAACCGGATGGCCGCTGGTTCGCAGGAACCGATCGGATTCACCCGGGAAATCATCCACCCGCACCCCGTCGTTCGCGGACTGGGTTTCGTGAATCCAGGTTTCGGGCACATCGCGCAGAAAGCCTTCGCCCAGGGGATCCTGATTGAAGGCCAACACCCATTCGGGAAGCGAATCGAGATAGTACCGACTGCTCGTAAAACCCATCAGTCCACGCCGGTCCAACCAATAGGCGGCGTGCGGTCGCCTGCCGCCGACAATGATCGACGCGCGATCCTTGGCCGAGACCGAAAAAACCCGGCTTTCGGAATTGCTTTCGCGCAGCCAATCGCCGATCGACGCGACCCGAACGAATCGCGGCGAACGCCCGGCGGTCCCTCCGTGTACGCGGACCTCCTCGCGGGCGTCATCCACGCAGTAGACCACCCGTCCCTCCGCATCGACGAACTGGTTGCCGGGGATTCCCGACCGTCCGGGATGGCAGCCCGTAGCCACCGCCACGTGCCCGGGACAGGTTTCGGCGCCCGCGTGATCGAGAACCGCGTCTTCGAATACGCGTCCCGTATCGAGAAGCCGTCGGAAGCCGCCGGTCAGCGGCTCCTGCAAGCGCCCGGTCCCCAGCTGATCGATTACGAGAAGGATCGCGAGACGCGGCTTCTCGGGGGCCGGGGGATCCGCTTCGCCGCAGGCCAGCAGCGCGAGAACGCACGCCGCCAGCCCCAAGCGCCCGCGCGAACGCGAGAGGATCGCGTTCACGTCTATTCGGCCTGGCAGTTGGGGCAGAGACCGTAGAGTTCGTGCCGATGGCGCAGCAATCGGAAGCCGTAACGGTCGGCGATCTGGTCTTGCGCACCTTCGATCATGGAGCACTCGAACTCGACGATTTTCCCGCAACGGGTACACACGAGGTGATCGTGGTGCTCGTGAAAGATCTCGTAGCGCAGGGCACCGTCATCGAAACTGCGTTCGCTCGCAAGCCCGGCTTCGCACAGCAACTTCATCGTGCGATAGACCGTCGTATACCCAACACCCGGATGCTGCTCGCGAACGCGCCGGTGCAGTTCTTCGCTGGTAATGTGTCCTTGGGTCGAGAGGAACACTTCCAGAACCGCTTCGCGCTGCTTCGTTTGCTTTAGGTTGTGCTCTTCGAGGTACCGCGCGAGTGCTTTTTGTTCGAACTCGGGGGCCATGCCGTGACCCTAGTCGAGTGTTTCGGGGGAAGCAAGCGCGCCCCAGCGACCGTCCAATGGACGCTAGGACAGGTCCCGGAGGACGTCTTCGGCCGCGATCGCGACATCGTCGTCGACGTCCTCCACGAGAACCTGTAACTGCGAGCGCAACCCGCGAGGAGCCTGAAGGTTTGCCGCGATACGCGCGAGCTGCTGCAGCGCTTCCATTACGATTTCCCGGTCTCGGGCATCCAAGAAGAGCGTGAGTAGATCGGGATCTTCCGGCACGCCGAGCGCATCGCGGTAAGCGCGACACGCGTCCGCCAATCCGGGCGTCCCGTGGGCATCGCGAAGCGCCTTGACGAGTTCCGCACCCGCGCTCCCGCCGGAGTCGGATTCGAACAGGTTGTCGAGCTGCTTCAGATAACGCTGCGTCGCGTGCTGCGACCGCGCTTCGGCGGCTTTGCCCCGGGGACCTCGCGGTTCCGAGCGCTCGGACGGACGGTCGCGCCGCTTGTCGATCTCGGCCCAGCTCAGGCGCGGCCGATCGCCGCCATCTCGATCGTCCGGACTCAATTTCGCCCCCCCAGCCCGACGGCTTCCAGATTGTGTCGAGCCGCGTCGTTGTCGCAATCGAGGGCCACCGCATGCGCGAAAGCCGCGAGGGCCTCGCTTTCGCGACCGGCCGCCGTATAGGCGAGACCCAGATGGTTGTGGATTTCCGACGCCTCGGGCACGAGGGTCGCGGCCCGCTCGAGATCGCGCACCGCGCTATCGACCTCGCCCCGTTCCAGAGCCAGGGTTCCGCTCTCGTAGAGACGTGCCGCTTCCACCGACGCACAGCCGGGTAGCAGTGAAAGACCCAGGGCAACCAGGAGAGCCACGATCGCGTCCCGGGTCGGGGATGTCCCGATGCTCCGCGGCATGGCTCGGGTTTAGCACCGTTTTGCACGCTGATCGAATTTTCGATTGCCGATACGGAAAGCAAGTGATATATCCGGGACTCGTGTGAGGACGCTCCATTGAATTCGAATCAAACGAAAATCAGGATGATCCCTGGCGACGCACAGGCCTCGCGCCGACTGCCCCGCACGGGAGTCTGCGTACACGCAGTGCATCCGATATCCAGCGCCCGCCCATGAAACGCTAACGACCAGAGCATCGAGCTCTCCAGAGGCCGCGGACGCTAAAGCGAACGCGGCCTCTGGCGTTTTGGAGCTCAGTGATGTCTGGTATCAGCAACATTCAAGCGAGTAGCAATGCCCGCGGCAGGCCCGGTGGATTGCGCGAAGTGGCGGTGCTCGCGTACCCGGTGGTTCTGACCCAGCTCTCCACCTCGGCGATGCATGTGGCGGACTCCGCCATGGTGGGGCGCCTGGGAGCGACAGAGCTCGGCTCCGTCGGCTACGGCGGCATCTGGATGTGGACGGCCCTCACGTTCTTCATGGGAACGGCGAGTGGTGTGCAGACGTTCGTCTCACAATCCTACGGGGCCGGAGAATCGCGCGGTTGCGGCGCGTGGGTGTGGCATGCGCTGTACGCCGTGGTACCGCTCGCGGCGATCGGGATCGGAATCTTCGCCGCTCTGGTGCCGGCGTTGCTCGCCCTTCTGGGCCCTGCACCGGAAATGCAGGCCCTGACGGCCGATTACGTTCAAACGCGTGCCTGGGGGACTCCCGCGGTCATCGCCATCATGGCTATGGCGTCGTTCTTTCGCGGCTTCGGCGACACCCGAACGCCATTGGTGTTGGCGCTGTTTGCCGTGCTGGCCAACGTGGTGCTCAATTACGCGTTGATCTTCGGACATTTCGGCCTACCGGCGTTGGGGGTTCGCGGTGCTGGTGCGGGCACCGCGATCGCCGAGTGGTTGGAGATCGGACTGTTCGTCTTCGCGTTTACGCGCCGGCAAATCCACGAACGGTTCGAAACGCGCTGGGTCCGGCCGCAGATCGGGGCGACCCGTCGCTTTCTCCGCTTGAGTGCTCCCATCGGCGGTCAGTGGTTTCTCGAGATGGTTTCGTTCGCGTTGTTCTCGACCCTGGTCGCGCGCATGGGAACGCCCTCCATGGCGGCGACCCAAGCCTTGATCGCGCTCTTGTCCCTGTCCTTCATGCAGGCTATCGGGATTTCCGTGGCGTCGGCGACACTCGTCGGTCAATACATGGGAGCGCGCGACTTCGAAGCGGCCGCGCGCAGCCACCGCTCGGCACTCCAACTCGGGATCGGCCTGTCGTTCGTGATCGGGTTGCTCTTCATCGCCCTGCCCGAGCCCTTGCTGGGGATCTTTACGGACGATTCGGATGTCCTGCGCATCGGCATCCCCCTGCTCACGGTCGGCGCGCTGCTGCAAGCCTTCGATGCCGTCGGGATCGTGGCCAGCGGTTCCCTGCGCGGTGCCGGCGACACCCGCTGGCCCTTCTTGGCGCAGACGGGGCTGGCGTGGTTCATCCACCTGCCCCTCGCCTACACGTTCGCGATTCCCCTGGGTGGCGGCGCGGTGGGGGCCTGGGGAGGCACCCTGCTCTACCTCGCCGTTTTGGCGAGCGCGTTCCTCGGCCGTTTTCAGAATGGCGCGTGGCGGGAGATGCGAATCTAGACGCCCTGGACGCGGCCCCTAGAGCGAGACCCGGGCGACGATGGGCAGGTGATCCGAAGCGCGGTGAGACGCCGCGGTCGCGTGCGCACGAAGGTCGATCACCTTGGCGTCCTGGGCGTAGATCCGGTCGAGGGCCAGCATGGGGCGCGTCGACGGGAACGTGAGCGGCCAGGCGCGGTTGTGATGCGCGGTATCGAGTTCGCGGTCGAGTTCGCGGGTGGCTTTGCAGCGACGCCAGGCGTTCATGTCGCCCACCAGCACGACCGGGTTGTCGCGAATTTGCGGAAGTTCCAACAGCGTCTTGACCTGCTGGCGTCGCGTGCGGTCCACCAAAGCGAGGTGGGTCGCGACGACCGACAGATCGCGTTCCCCTTCGATTTGCACCACGACCGCCGCGCGACGCTCGATCCGCGAAAAGGTGAGATCCACCGTGTACGCGCTCTTTACGGGCCAACGCGAGAGGATCGCATTGCCGAGTTCGCCGCGGGTGTGAATCCGCGTGACCCCGAACGCGGCGTAGAGGTGGAGTGCGTTGGCGAGGCGCGCGAGGGGATCCTCGGCGCCAAAGGGTCGCAGCACTTCCTGCAGGGCGATGATGTCGGCACCCAATTCGGAGATCACGAAGGCCGCACGGGCCGGATCCGGGGCCGCACGACCGTTGATCCCCGTCCAACGGTGCACGTTGTAACTCGCCACGCGAACTTCATCGCCCATGGGGGGCAGCTGTTGGGGGGTAAGGGGTGCGTGGACGAGGCCCAGATAGGGGGTCGAACTGGCCAGCAACTCGCGGCGCTCGGCGAACTCGTCGGTTTGGGTTCGCTTGGTTCGGCGCGCCAGCTGGCGACGGGCGGCATTGGCCGCCGTGGTGGTCGCCTTCGCGATGGCACCCTTTTTTCGCTGTGAGGACTTGGCCACGTATTTCTCTTCGTGCGCGGGGATCCGCCGGGCTTTTCGGCAGAAAGCATAGCCCAGCTGAATCCCGACTCGTTGCTAAAACACTACGTTGCAATTTCACTTCGGCGCTGCGACGAGCAGTCCGGGGGCCAGCACGGCGATTCTCTTATGGCTTTTTCGCAAGAGCCCAAGCAGGCGCCAGCAACGGCCGATACGATCCGGACAGCCATGACGAAACGAACCAAGAATCCGCTCGACTCTTTGTCCAAAGATCCCCGCGTTCGCGAAGCGGCGCAGAACCTGCTCGATGTCGTCGCCGGCGTCGCTGCGGGGCACGCCCTCGAACCCAAGGCGTACGAGAATGCCGTCCAGGAAATCGGCCGCCGACGCGGGCGCCCCCTGCCCTTCCCGCTGCTCTCGGCCCAAAGCGGAAAGGGCGCGCGCGTGCGCCTCGCTGACGGCACCACCAAGCTCGACTTCATCGGCGGGATCGGGGTCTACGGTTTTGGCCATTGCGATGCGGATCTCATGGAGACGGCGGTCGTGACCGCCGCGCGCGATGCGGTTTTTCAGGGGCACCTGATGCCCGGACCCGAATACTTGACGTTGTCTCGCGCCCTCGTGCGTCAAGCCGGCCGACGCATGCCCCATTGTTGGTTGTCGGTGTCCGGTGCCGACGCCAACGAGAATGCCCTCAAACTGATCTATCAGCGTCATGCGCCGGCGGAACGCATCGTCGCTTTTTCCCGCGCTTTCGCGGGCCGCACCCTCGCCATGGCGGAGATCACCGACAAGCCCGAGTTTCGCGAAGGCCTCCCGAACCACGGAAACGTCCATTACATCCCGTTCTACGATCCCGACGATCCGGATTCGACGCAAAAGGCCGTCACCGCACTCGACATCCACCTGAAGCACTACCCCAAGAAGATTGCCGCCGTGCTGTTCGAACTCGTGCAGGGCGAAGGCGGCATCCGCACGGCGCCGCGCGAGTTCTTCGTGGCCTTGATGACGCGTTGCAAGGAAGCGGGTCTCGCGGTGTGGGTCGACGAAGTGCAGACCTTCGGTCGCACGGGAGAACTGTTCGCCTTCAAGACCCTGGGACTCGAGGAGTACGTCGACGTCGTCACGGTGGGCAAGATGCTTCAGGGCAGCGCGGTCTTGTTCACCAAGCGCTACAACCCCCGACCGGGCTTGATCGCCGGCACCTATGCGGGGTCGAGCGTCGGGATGGCGGTCGGAGCCCGGATCATCGAACGCATGGAAGAAGAGGGGTACCTGGGTGCGGAGGGGCGCGTCGCGGTCCTTGGACGTCGCGTCGAAAAACGCATCGCGTCGCTGCGCAAGCGCATGCCCAAAGCCGTGGGCGCCCATTCGGGCATCGGTGCCATGCACGCCCTGGTGCCCTTCGACGGCAGCCCGGAAATCGTAAGAGACGTGCTGGCGGCAGCCTACGAAGAGGGCCTGCTCCTGTTCAGCGCCGGGCAGAGCCCGACGAAGCTCCGCATGCTGCTGCCTGTGAACACAACCGACGAGGAACTCGAGGCCGGTTTCGCCATGTTGGAAAAGGCCATGCGCCACGTCGGAGACGAAAAGAACCTTCCGTGCTGATCCTGCGTCCGGTAGCGGCCAGCGACATCGACTCGCTGGTGGCCCTGGCGACGCAACTCGATTCCGTCAATCTGCCGGCGGAACGCGATTTTCTCGAGGGGCGCATCGAACAGTCCCTGCGGTCCTTCGCCGACGAACTGCGACCGGGCACGTTCGTCTTCGTGCTCGAAGACACCGAAGCCCGTCGCTGCATCGGTACGTCGACCATCATGGCCAAGCTCGGCTCCCCCGAAGCACCCTACTACTGGTTGGAAGTGTCCAGCGAAGAGCGGCGCAGCGCAGAACTCGGCCGGAGCTTCTCCCACCAGCGGTTGCGCCTGCGCTCCAGCGAAGACGGCCCCACGGAGATCGGGGGATTGATCCTCGATCCCACCTATCGACGACATCCGACGAAGTGCGGCAAGGCCCTGTCGATCGTGCGCTTCGCATTCATCTCCGCCCATCCGTCGTGGTTTCAGATGCAGGTGATCGCGGAAATGCTCTCGCCCTTCGAAGCACCGGGACAGAATCTCTTGTGGGATGCCTTCGGCGCCAAATTCACCGGTCTTTCCTACAAGGAAGCCGATCGACTTTCCGGACAAACGAAGCAGTTCATCGCCGACCTGTTTCCCCAGGATCCGGTTTACGTGGCGCTGTTTCCGGAAAACGTTCAGGAAATGATCGGCCAACCGAACGAAACCGCGGTCGCGGCCGTGCGGATTCTCGAGAAAGTCGGTTTCCACCCCCTGAACCAGGTGGATCCATTCGACGGCGGTCCCTACTACGGCGCCGCGCGCGACGCCATCGTGTCCGTGCGCGAACGACGCGAATTCGTCCTACCGGTTGCTCCCGCCGAGGAACCCGCGAACGATCAAGGTCCGTTGGCATTGCTTTCCGCCCAGGGTGAGTTCGGCTTTCGCGCCACGGTGGTGCCGTTGGCGCGGGACGGAATGCCCGCGGTCTCGAAATCCCTACGCGATGCGCTTGGGGTTGGCGCCGGCGACAAAGTTGCCGTCACTCCCCTTCCGTAGTGAGGTCTTCGTGAGCGATTCGATCGTCAGTCTCTCGCCCGCCGACCCGAGCGATGAAATCGGTCGTTTCCCCGTGGCGTCGGATTCCGACGTCGAGGGCGCCATCGCGCGCGCTCGAGCGGCTTTCCCGGCCTGGCGCGATGCGGGCAACGAGGCGCGGGCGCGCATCCTGCGCGCATTTCGCGACATTACGCGCGAACGCGCCGCCGAACTCGCCCCGCTGATTGCGCGCGAAGTAGGCAAAGCCCTGTGGGAGGCCAAAGGGGAAGCGTCGCTCGTTCCCGCCAAAGTCGATGTATCGCTCGATGCGGGAATGAAGTGGATTGCCGACATCGACGTGGGCGGAGGCGCGCGCGCCACCTACCACCCGCGCGGCGTCCTCGCCGTACTGGGCCCCTTCAACTTCCCCGCACACTTGCCCAACGGCCACATCGTCCCGGCCCTGGCGGCGGGCAATACCGTGGTCTTCAAGCCGAGCGACAAAGCGCCGGCGGTGGGGGCGTGGATGCGGGATCGCTGGCGCGAAGCCGGCTTGCCCGACGGGGTTCTGGAAGTCGTCCAGGGCGGCGGCAAGACCGGCGAAAGCCTGGCTTGCCACCCGGACGTCGACGGCGTCCTCTTCACCGGTTCCTATGCCGTGGGCCGTGCCTTGAGCGAAGCCACGCTCGATCAACCGCACAAGATCCTCGCTCTCGAAATGGGGGGGAAGAACGCGATGGTGGTGCTCGAAGATGCGGACCTCGACCTCGCGGTAGCCGAGGCCGCCTTCTCCATCGCCGCCACCACGGGCCAACGCTGCACCTGTGCGAGCCGACTCTTCGTCGCCGCGCCCCGGATGGACGCCTTCACCGACAAGCTCGTCGCCGTATTGCGCGGCTTGCGCATCGGCATGCCCCTCGACGAGGGCGTCTTCATGGGCCCGCTCGTGAGTGAGGCCGCCTACGAGAGTGTGGTACGCATGCGCGGCTTCGCGCGTGAAGCGGGCGGGGAACGCATTCTCGAAGTCGACCCCGAACTTCCCCCGCCCTTCATCGGTCCGGGCCTCGTGCGCTTCCGCGAATTGCAACAGAGTCACGCCTACCAACGCGAGGAGATGTTCGGCCCCGAAGCGGCGCTCTACCCGATCGACGACGTGGACCACGCCATCGCGGCGGTCAACGACTCGGAATATGGGCTGGCCGCGGCGATCATGACCCGCGACCGCGCGGCCTACGATCGCTGCGTCGGCCGCATTCGCACGGGTATCCTCAATTGGAACAAGGGAACCGTGGGCGCCAGCGGCAAGCTGCCCTTCGGCGGCGGAGGTCGCAGCGGGAACGACCGGCCCGCGGGCGTCAGCGCCTCGATCTACTGCACCCAACCGCAATCGCATTTGGAAAGTGAGGCGGGGTTCGATCCCAGTCTTCTTCCGCCCGGGATGCCGACGCCGTGAGTTACCGACGCGCCGTATTGATGGGAGACCCGACCTACTTCAGCGTCGTGGGAGGCGCCAACCCCCACACCCGCGATCGCTGGGGACGCAAGCGCGAGGTCGACCGCGAACGCGCCATCGAGCAGTGGAAACGCCTGCGCGACACCCTGCGCGATCTCGGCGTGCGGGTGGTCGTCGTGCCCCCGGCGGCGGAACAGCCGGGACTCGTGTATCCCGCGAACGCGGGCTTCCAGCTGGCGGTCGACGCCGAAAAACCGCTGAACGAGAAGACCTTCTACCTATCGAACCTGCTTCCGACGCGGGCGGGTGAACGCAAGCACTACGAAACCGTCCTGCGCGAGGCCGGAATCCGCTTCGAGCGCATCGACGAGAATTACCGTTTCGAAGGCGAAGCCGATTTTTTCCCGTGCGGGCCGCTCTATATCCTCACGGGCGGCCACATCGAGCGCCAGCGCTTCGTACCGCGCTTCGGAATCCCGCCCTGGAAACGCGTCTACGGTTTCCGCACGCAATTGCGCGTGATCGTCGAATTGTCGGCCCTGGTTCCGGACCACAAGATCATCCGTGCGGAGTTGATCCGCGAAGCCCACTACCACGGCGATACGGCGCTATGCGCGTTCGGACACCGCCGACAGAACCTGCTCGTCTACCGAGAAGCCATCTCGAGCGACGGCTGGCTGGTGCTCCGCGACAACATCGACGAAGACCTCTTGATCCCGATCGGACAAGAAGACGCCGAACGCTACGCCGCCAATTCCTTCACCCTCAACCAGGGCGACGAAAGCTTCCTCGTCATGCCCGAAGGCGTCTCCCAACGCCTGCGCGCCCAGGTAAAAGAATGCGGCGTCACCCCGGTCACCGTCGACGTCTCCGAGTTCCTCAAGAAGGGCGGCGGCTCCGTGAAGTGCATGATCGGCGACCTGGGCCCGGTGCCCGACGATCACGAGCTGGGAAGCTTCGAGTTCAGCGGGCGCTAGCCCCCGCGACTTTCTCGCGGAAAAACCACTCGTCTCGACCCGACTCGGAATGGTTGACACCCGGATCGGATCGCGACTATTCTCCGCTTTCGAAATTGAAAATCAATTTCAATTTCAATAACTCGAATTCGGAGGGTTTTCACCTCGGCGAATTCGTGATTATGGATGGGGCTGTGGATCGCGCTCGCGCCCAGAGGCTGGACACCGCACAAACGAAACCCCCGGGGGGACACACCGGCGATTGCCGCTGTCATTGCGGCAGCCTGTTGGCCCGGGTCGTCGATGGGGCCGTGGAGCTGCGCTGTCGGCGCTGTAAGCGCACGCATTTGATTCCCCTGGAAGACCCCTCCCCCAGCACCCTTGCCTTCCGCGCGGAGGCCGCTGCCCGGTGAACCGCGCGCGATTCGAAATTCAGAGGCCAGAGGCCCCGAGCCCCGCGCCCCGACCTGGACCCCGGCGGTCCCGGAGGGCGCGATGGCTCGAGCACGAATATTGGCATTCCTGATGTTGGTGGGCGGATTTGCGCCGGTGGCGTTTGCGGACGAGGTCGCAACAACAGGCGATGAAATCCGCGTGCGCGACGATCGGATCGAGGATCTCGAACGCAAGGTCGACATTCTGGCCAGCGAGCTCTCGCGCGTTCGCATGGAAGTTTCGGTTCCGGAAGAGAAAGAGCTATCGAGCGCTTACGGTCTGGGACCGGCGGCTTCGAAGATCTACGGCATCGACCGCGGGCTCTCGATCGGCGGCTACGGCGAAGCCTATTACACCAACTACATCGGCGACTCGGGTTCCGGCAGCAACAGTGTGGGTGGAACGTCGGTATCGAACCAACAGCTCGACCAATCCGACTTTCTCCGCTTCGTCATGTACATGGGGTACAAGTTCAACGAATCGATCCTCTTCAACGCGGAAATCGAATTCGAACACGCCACCACGAGCAGCACCAGCAGCTCCGGAGGCGGCAGCGTGTCGGTGGAGTTCGCGGCCCTCGATTTCTTCTTCAACGAAGCCATCAATGCGCGGGCGGGCATGTTGCTGCTCCCCATGGGCTTCCTGAACGAAATCCACGAGCCGCCTTTCTTTCACGGCGTGCAGCGGCCCGAAACCGAGCGGCGCATCTTGCCCAGCACCTGGCGGGAAAACGGAGCGGGCATTTTCGGGCGCATCGGCGAGAGCCTGGAATATCGCGCGTACGCGGTGACGGGCTTCAACGCGCGGGGCTTCAGTTCCTCGGGCATCCGCGGTGGACGCCAGCAGGGCAATCGCGCGTTCTCGGAAGACCTGGCGTTTGTGGGGCGCCTCGACTGGACGCCCACGGACGAATGGCTGCTCGGTGGCTCCGCGTACATCGGCGATTCGGGACAGGACCAGACCGTGGGCGGCGTCGACATCCCTGACGCACAACTCAGCCTGTTCGAAGTGCACAGCCAATATCGAAGCGGCCCCTGGCACGCGCGCGCACTGTTTGCCCTCTCCCAACTTTCGGATGCGCGGGACCTCTCGACGGCGCTCGGATTGGCGAGCACGCGGCCCGTAGCGGAGACGATGCTCGGCGGGTACGTCGAAGGCGCCTACGACATCTGGGAGCTCTTGTTCGGCAACAACGACAAGAGCTTGTCCCCGTTCTTCCGGCTCGAATACGTCGACACGCAATTCGAAGTTCCGTCCGGCTTCACGCCGGATCGGGCGAATTCGTTTTGGCTCCTCAACCCTGGCTTGACCTTCAAGCCGCATCCGAACGTGGTGCTCAAAGCCGAGTACCGAAACTTCTCGCCGCGCTCGGGCGAGAAGCCGGATGAACTGAGTCTCGGGATGGGATTTGCGTTCTAGAACGATCCTACTCGCCTTCGCCCTCGTGCTTAGCGGTGCCGTAGGCACCGCCAAGGCGGGCGTCTACCTCAGCCGCTCGGAGGCCATCGAGCAGGCGTTCCCGGACGCCGACCGCGTGACCGACCGAACCTTCGTACTCGACGACACGCAATCGAGCGCCGTCGAGAAGTTGGCGCGGGCGAAACTGGACTCGAAACTCGTCACGGTCTACACCGGCTACAAGGCGAACGAGGTCCTGGGCCACGCGCTGATCGATATCCACACGGTTCGCACGCTTCCCGAAGCCTTCATGGTGGTCATCACCCCGACCGGCGAAATCCGCTCCCTGCGCATGCTGGCCTTCTATGAGCCCGGGGAATACGAACCCCCCACGCGCTGGCTCGGCCAATTCCACAACGAGGCCCTGTCCGAAGAACTTCAGCTGCGCGGCAAGATCCACGGAATCGCCGGTTCGACACTGTCCGCCCGCGCCGTCACCAGCGGTGTGCGGCGCGCCCTCGCGCTCTACGATGTGCTGATGAAGCCCCCCCCCGGCGACGTCGCACCCTAGGCCGTGCGTTTCGTCGTCACCGGGGAATGGAGCCGCAACCGGCTGCTACAGACGATCGTGGTCCTGTACGCGATCTACGTTTCGGCGTTGTGGGTCACGAACGCGCTGCTCTATTTCAACAAGATGAGCCTCAGCTACGCCTCGGTGGTCGAATACTACCTGGGCGCGCCCGAGCGCTTTCTGCAGCCGCGCAGCTACCAGGGCTTGCTCGAGGTCACGCACTTCCACCTGTTCGCCATGGGGATGTTGCTGCTGGTGCTGACGCACTTGATGCTGTTCGTCCCGATATCGAACCGATTGAAAGCCTGGTTGATCATCTTGCCCTTCGCCGCCGCCGCGTTGGACGAAGGCGCGAGTTGGCTGGTTCGCTTCGTCAGCCCGTGGTTCGCTTACGCGAAGATCGCCGGTTTCCTATCGTTGCAGGCGAGCCTGGCCACTTTGATTGGGGTTTCATTGTGGGCCGTCTTTCGCGGCACTTCGGAGAACTACCGCAGCGGCGCCGGTCCCTGATCCGGACACGCGCACTCGCACTCTCCCTCGGCTTCTGCCTGGCCTGCGCTTCGGGCCCGGCGCCCGCGCCCGTCGAAGTCAGCGACGGGCGATACGTGATGGGGACGGCGCTCGAGATCACGCTGTTTGCCCGCGACCGGGCCAGCGGCCGGGCCGCCCTCGATCGACTCTTCGCCATCGCCGAGCAATTGGATCAGATGCTCTCGACGTATCGCGATTCGAGTGCGCTCAGTCGCGTGAATCGCGCGGCCGGGTCTCCCCCAACCCCAGTTCCCCCGGACCTGACCGCGATCCTGCGCGAAGCCCTCGCGTATTCGGAACAGAGTCGCGGTGCCTTCGACGCCACCATCGGCCCCCTGGTCGACCTATGGACACGCGCCGCCCGGCGCGATCGCCCGCCCAGCGACGGCGAGCGAAGCCAGGCGCGCCGTCACGTCGGCGCGCACCAGATCCTGCTGGTGGACAACCGCGCGGCCCTGCGCGACGCCGCCGCCCACATCAACCTCGGCGCCATCGCCAAGGGCTACGCCCTCGATCGCATGCGCGAAGCACTCGAGAGCGACCCCGCGCTCGACAGCGCGTTTGCGAGTTTCGGCCAGAGCAGCACGCTCGCCTGGCGCGCGCCGCCCCAGACGAACGGTTGGCGGCTCCTGTTGCGCGACGGTGAAGGACTCGCGGGAACCATCGCCCTGCGCGATCAGGCCCTGTCGGTTTCCGGTAGTCTGGGGCAGTGGAGCGAAATCGGCGGGCGACGCTACGGACACGTCATCGACCCGCGAACCGGACACGCCCTCACCCAGGCCCGTCAGGCCAGTGCGTTGGCGTCGAGCGCCAGTGCGGCGGACGCCTGGAGCACCGCGCTACTGGTCCTCGGAGAGTCCGAAGGCATCGCGCTCATCGAGGCCCAGCCCGGCGTGGAAGCGCAGCTGATCGATCCCGACGGTCGCCGCTGGTCGACCTCGGGCTTCGAACGCGCAACCCGATTCGAAGCCCTCGGCGAGGCTCCCTAGGGCGATTCAGACCTTCTTGCGCACGTCCTGCGCAACGCCTACGCGATTCGTCACCCCATCACCCGCCCCGGCCACACACAACCGTACGAGATTCCCTCGAATGTGGAGAATGCCGTGAAGGGATTTGGATATCACTTTGGCGCCGCCGCAGCGTTCGCCTTCCTGTGCCTCATGCTCACGATGGTGCTCGACATCAACGGCTGGGAAACCCAGGTACCATTTTCGAAGACCTTCTTCTGGGTTATTTCCGTGGTCGCCGCCGGGCGCATCGCGATCTTCGTCTACGAGACCTGGATCTCCACCGCGAAGCGCAAGCGCAGCGCGTGGAACACCCTGAACCAATCCATGCTGGTGGGGCTCACGCTGCTCGTCGCGAGCGTGGCCATCGGCTACATGCCCGCCGAAGAGCCTACGACGTTGACCGCGGCCTACGAATACCTCTCGGACACCGTGGCGAACGTGGCCGACACCTTCCGATCCCTGGTGGGATAAGCGGCTCCACACGCCCTACGCATCGATCCGGCTCTCGAGCACGCGACGCAAGCGCGCTTCGTCCCGACGCACGTGAATCGTCTTCCCCCCGTAGACGTACACGAGACCGGGCTTCGCCCCTTTGGGCTTCTTCACGTCTTTGATGGGCACCACGTGGACCGAGGCGCGGCTGGCCTTCTTCTGCTTCGAAAAGTGAATTGCCAACTCGCAGGCATCGATCAGCGATTCCGAAGGCGGGTCGCTCTTGCCTTCGGTGCGCAGAATGACGTGGCTCCCGGGCTCGCCCTCGAGGTGAAAGAACAAGTCCCGGCCCCGCGCCAGACGCGTCGTCAGATAATCGTTGCCCTCATCACTGCGCCCCACCCAGATCTCGAGGCCGTCTCCGCTCCGGTAGCGACGCGGTTCGAGACGCCCCGGTAGGCGCTTGCGGGTCGGAGCCTTGGGCTCGCGCGGTGGAGGCGGCGCGTATTTCCCCAGCAGGCGCGCCACGTCGGCGCGCGCGGAAAACGCCTCCAGCGCGCGTTCATCGAGCTCGGGTTGTGCGAGCATCGCTTCGAGTTCCGCCGCCAACGCGTCGAGCTGACCGCGCCGCTCCGCGAGCTCACCCAATTGTTGCCCCGCCGAGGTCGCCTGTTTGATTCCCTTGCGAAAGCGCTTGAAGAGCCGTTCGAGATTGGCGGCGGGCGTCAACTTCGCGTCGAGTTCGATCGCGACATCGCTGTCGGATTCCGGGTCGCGCACCACGACCTCCGTCATCCCCGGACGCACGCGCTTCATGGCGGTCTTCAACAGCTCGCCCTGGCGTTGATATTCCTGGGCCTTGGCGCCCGCCTGACTCTCGGCCTCGAGCTTCTTCTCCTTGCGCCCGAGCCCGTCGCGTTCCTTCTTCAGCACCTGGGCGAGGCGCCGGGCGACGGCTTCGACGTCGCGTACCGCCTGGCGTTCCCCGTAGTGATTCTCGATGCACGCCAAGTAGCTTTCGTCGGGCTCCTCGGGCCAGCGATCGACGCCGGCCTCGGGCGCGCGCGTCTCGGGATCGGTCCACACGTCGCCCACCCGGAGGTTGCGCCGGGTCTTCGCCAGCGGCCGTAGGCTCTGAACCAAACGCCCTTCCCCATCGAGCAGGTAGACGTTGCTGCGGGGCCCGAGGATGGAGAGCAACAACGTCGCGCTTGCCTCGGCCGCCTCGAATTCGAGGGCGAGCTGGCGGTCGCGGTTGCGCAAAGACGCGTGCACCAAGCGCGCCTGGCCGAAATGGGCGCGCAGGTACTGGGTCAGCGCCGGCGGCGCGGGCAGCGCCTTGGGAACCCGCGGCGCCGCCGAGGCGCGCGCGAATTCCGGCTGACAGCAAAGGCGCAGGTGAATCCGCTCGCCCTCGCCCCGATAGAGGGTCAGGACCAGATTCAGGGCGTCGGGCTGCACAACGCCCTGAATCCGGGCGCCGCTCCATTGGCGCTGGAGGATTCCCGCAATCCGCTCGAGTTCGAGCAGGCTCAGCACGGCCTATTTCTGGCAGCGCGCACAATAGTGCGTGCCCCGCTGGCCTACGGTGATCTTGCGAATGGGCGTCGCGCAGCTGTGGCAGGGTTCTCCCGCGCGCGCGTAGACGCGACGCTCGTCCTGGTAGCGGCCATCACTTCCATCGGGCGCCACGTAGTCGCTGATACTCGACCCCCCGGTTTCGATGGACCGCTCCATCACCTGGCGAATCGCCTGGGCGATCGCTTCACACTCGCGTTCGGTCACGCGCCGGGCGCGGCGGGTTGGCCGCACTCCCGCACGGAACAGCGATTCGTCCGCATAGATATTCCCGACGCCTGCAATCACCGTCTGGTCCAATAACAAGTTCTTGATGGCTACGCTGCGCTTGCGTGCGGTGGCTCGGATTTCGGCTCCGCTCACCTTCAGCGCATCCACCCCCAGTTTGACGATGCGCGGGTGGTCCTCGCCCGCGGCCAGGTGGAGCACCTTCCCGAATTTTCGGACGTCGCGCATCCAGACCGGCGGACCCCCGTCGCGAAACTGCAGCTCGAGATGGGTGTGGGGATCCGGACGAAAATCCGGTTGTTCCTCGGGAGCCAGGGAAGCGCGCGCGGTCGCGGAAAGCAGCCGGACGCTGCTCGCGCCCCCGGCGAACAATTGCCCCGTCATCCCCAGATGGATCACGAAGCGACTCTCGTCGTCGAGCCAGACGATCAGGTATTTGCCAAGCCGTTCGAGTTCGACCACCCGGCGCCCCGCCAGGGCGCTCCGCAGCTTCGCGGGCGAGCTCAAGAAGAAATAGCTGTTCTTCGTGGTGCGAACGCGGGCGATGGTGCGCCCCACCATGTGCTCGCGGATCCGCCGTCGGGTCACCTCGACTTCCGGTAGCTCCGGCATGCGGATCAGCGCTCCTGACTGGATCGATGGATCTCGCCCAAGACTTCCGTTTCGGGATAGCGAGCGTAGAGCCAGACCGAGATCCCGCACGCCACGGCGGCCACGGGGCCCACCAGCATAACGCCCAGGGGCGCTTCGGCACTGTTGCCGAAGCGCGCGAACAGGAAGGCGAGAACCACACCGGAGGCACCGAACACCCATTTGGTGAGGAAGCCCTGGACGCCGAAATACATGGCCGCCCGCTGGGCGCCGGTGCGCGCGGCATCGGCGTCGATCAGCTGGCTGATCAGCACGTGGGGCAGCACGAGAAATCCCGCGATCGGCGGGCCGACGGCGGCCATCACGCTTCCCATCAAGACGAGGTTGGCGAAATCGGACGCTCCCCCGGGCACGTCGGCGCGAAGTCCGCCCAATGCCGCGATCGCCACTGCGAACAAGCCGACACAGAACACCATGCTGCGCTTGGCGCCAAAGCGATCCGCGGCGCGCCCGACCAACGGAAACCCCAGCAAGGTCGTGACCAACATGGCGCCGCCCAGAACCGCGGCGAACCCCTCCGTGCGCCCGAGCACCACCGTGGCGTAGTAGACCAGCGCCGGCTGAACCAGGTTGATGCCAAACATGAAGAAGATCTGGGCGACCAGATAAATCCGGAAGGCGCGATTGCGGAGCGTCGTCGTGAGCGCCTCGCGCAGCGAAAGCGTCGACACCTGCGCCCGCGCGAAACGGCGCTCGTCGACCGCAAGAATCGGTAGCAAGCACCAAAGGAACGCAACCCCACAGGACGCGACCACCACCGTGCGAATGGCCTGGTCGCTCGAGTAGCCGCTCTGGCGCAAGACGTCGAAGCCCCAGGCCCAGCCGACGCCGTAAAAACTCAATACGGGAAATGCCAGTACGGCCATCCAGGTTGCCAGCCGCACGCGTTCGGTCTGGTCGCGCGCCAACTCGGGAATCAGCGACAGATACGGCGCCACGTAGACCGTGTAGAAGACGAAGTAGAGCGACAGAATGAGCGCCAGCCAGATTCCGTTCGACGCGCTGCCCGGCGAACCCGGCGGCCAGAACAGCAGCGCGGGCAGCGCCGCCATGGGGATCACGCCGACCATCAAGAACGAGCGCCGGCGGCCCCATCGCGAACGCGAACGATCCGACGCGTAGCCAACGAACGGGTCCGCGAGGGCGTCGGCGAAACGCCCGATCAACATCGCTGCACCGAACGCCGTGAAGACGCCGAAGTAAATTTCATTCGACACCTGGGGAACCAGTCCCCGACCGGCGGGCGGAAGGTAGAAGTAGATCGCGACATTGACGACGATGCGTTCGGTGAGCTGGAATCCGGGGTTCCCGAACCCGAACATCAGCCGTCGCCACCCGCCCATCGACTCCACCGACCCTCCTCCTCGGAGCCGATTTCGGCCCCCCGTGTCTTCTCGCCGTGCTTCGAACCTTAAAGTGGCTTGTGAGGCTTGGTCCCCAACCCCCTGAAATGGATCGTCGACCCTCCTAGTGGGAAACCGGAATCCGAAGTCCCCGCGGCACCACCGCGCGCTCCAGTCCCTCGAAGGCCAGCTGGGCGAAGATCGCGAGCAAAGCCGCGGGCACCGCTCCCTGCAAGATCAGCGCGGTGTCGGCCAGACGAATTCCCGTGAGGATCGGTTGCCCCAAACCGCCGGCTCCGATCAGTGCGCCGAGCGTCGCGGTGCCGATGTTGATGACCGCGGAAGTCTTGATGCCCGCGAGAATCGAGCGCGCGGCCAGGGGCAACTCCACGCTGCGCAAACGCGCCCAACCGGGAAGTCCCAACGCCTGGGCGGACTCGCGCAACGCAGGTTGGATGTCGACGAGACCCGCATGGGTGTTGCGCACGATCGGCAACAAGCTGTAGAGGAACAGGGCGACGATGGCGGGGGGCGCGCCAATCCCCAGCAGGGGGATCATGAACACCAACAGTGCAAGCGAGGGAATGGTCTGAATCATTCCCACGATGCCCAGAATCAGCTGACTACTCGGCGTGTGTTTGGCCGCAAGAATGCCCAGGGGCAACGCGAGGACGATGGCCGCCGCCAGCGAGATTCCGACCAGAAACAAATGCTCCGACAGGTGCCCCGCGATGCGCGACGCGGCGGACACGTGCGCGACTTCCAATTCTGCGTCCAGCCCGATTCCCGAATGGCCATTCAGGAAGTCCGCTGCGGCTTGGGATTCCCGCACACCATCCAACTTGACCGCGGCGTTCATGGACGACATCGCGCGATCGGAGATCTTGCCTTCGATTTGGCCCAGCGCCGCGACCGCACCGCTTGCGCGCTGTGTGAGATCCAAACGATACAGCCAGATCGCGTGGTAGGCGGGAAAGTGGGCGCGATCGTCTTGCAGTACGCGGAGGTCGTAGAAACGGATCTCGGCGTCCGTGGAATACAGATCCGTGGCGTCGAGCGTACCACTCGCGAGACCGCGATAGGCGAGATCGTGATCGAGACCGCGCACATCGCTTTGGGGCAACCCGTAGCGACGCCGCAAGCCCGGCCAGCCGTCTTCGCGGTCCATGAACTCGTTGCTGAAACCGAAGCGCAAGCCCGGGTGGCGGCCGAGATCGGACACGCGTTCGACGCCGAGTTGCGCGGCGCGCGCCTCCAGCATGCCGATCGCATAGGTGTTGTTGAACCCGAACGGGCGACTCATCCCGATTCCCAGACCGGCCAGATGGGTCTCCAGTGACGCGGGGTCTTCAAAGGATTGCCCCGCCAGAATCTCCAGCAAGAGCGTTCCCGTGTATTCGGGATACAGGTCGAGTTCGCCGGCGACGAGCGCTCCCCACAGCAGCTGCGTCCCCCCGAGCTCCCGGCGATGGCGGGTTTCGAAACCCGCGTCGCGCAGCAGGTGGGCGCCCAATTCGCCGAGAATCACGGATTCCGTGAACTTCTTGGATCCGACCCGAATCGGCTCTGCCGCCGCGGCGGAAGCGCCCCAAAGCAGCACCAGCAACACGGCGGCGATGCGCGTCACGCGCCCGCCTCCAGCGCGTCCAAGGGACTGCGCTGGGCATTGATGAAGCGCGTGACGAAGGGGTCCGCGGGCCGCTCCAGCAGGTCCGATACGGACCCCGCTTGAACGATGCTCCCTCCGCGCAGCAGCACGATCACATCGCCCAGGTACGCGGCTTCTCCCATGTCGTGGGTCACGGTGACGACGGTCTTGCCCAATCGCCGAAAGATCTCCCGCAGGTCCGCTTGCAGGTCCGCGCGAATCATCGGGTCGAGCGCGCCGAGCGGTTCGTCGAGCAGCAAGACATCGGGATCGAGCATCAGTGCGCGCATCAGGCTCACGCGTTGGCGCTGTCCACCGGACAACTGTGCGGGAAAGCGTTCGAGCGCCTCCGCGGGAAGGTGGGCCAGGGCAGCGAGTTCGCGCAGGCGCTGCGCGATGCGGGTTTCGCTCCAGCCGAGATGACGCGCCATCAACGCCGCATTCTGGTCCGCCCGAAGATGTGGAAACAGTCCGCCGTCTTGAATCACGTAGCCCATGCGTTGGCGCAGTGCGCGCACGCGATCCGGCGTCACGGCGTGGGACTCGAAACGGACACTGCCGGAATCGGCCCGCAGGAGTCCGATCATCAAGCGTAAGATCGTCGACTTGCCGCAGCCGCTGGGACCGATCAATACCGTGGTACGCCCGGGTGCGATGCGCAGGTCGAGTTGATCCAAAACCGGCGTGCCATCGAACGCGATACGGACGCCGGAGAATTCGAACATCGCTCCGCTAGCCCGGATTCGGGACGCACATGAGCTGGCTGCCGCCGCTCGCCACCAAGCGCCCTTCGATGTCGAAGATGCGCGCAGACCCGCTGATCAAGCCCGCCTCCCCGAGCGGGGCGTGGGCGTCGCAAAACAGCCAGGGCGATTCCGGCGACGCGCGGTGGAACTGGGCGGTGAGATCGAGGCTCGGTGCGATGAAGTCGGGATTCGGATGGCGATTGTACGCGGCCGGCCAAAGCATGGTGTCGACCAGCAGCAGCCCGCGCGCGGCATCCACGAACGGGTCGTCGAACACCTCGCGGGGGCGAAAGCGAAACCAATCGCGGGCGCGCGGCGCTTCGGGAACGCGTTCCTCGGGAGCCACCCAGCGGTTCACGATCGGGCGCCCCTCGAGATTCTGCCAAAACTTGTGGTACTGCGTCTGCTCTTTGCGAAGCTCGTCCATGTTGGCCAGCCCCTCGGGACCGGGCACGTCCGGCGACGGGTAATCCACGTGTTCGAGTCCCGGGCCCGCGCGAGCGGTGCGGACGATCGCTTCGAAAACCGGACGCTCGTCCTGGCGGATGCGCACGCGCAGGGATTCCGCACGTCTTCCGGATTGAATCGCTTCGACCGCAATGTCGACCGGATCGAACTTCGCCGGACGCAGGAAATGCCCCGCAAACGAAACCGGCCGTGGAATCTGCGCGAGAGCGCCCGCCGCCCGCAACGCGATGGCCGCCATGTAGCCGCCGTTGGGGCCCCAGATTTCCCAATCTCGGGACAACTCCGCGCGGTAAACGCCCGCGTTGCCCTCGACGCGGGTATCGATTTCGAAATCGCCCATGGCCGCAGCATAGCGAGCACGCCCCGGTACAGGCAGCTAGGATTCCGCCCGAGCGGAATCGCACCGACCCGGTGCTTGGCCGATGAGGAAATCGCCGTGTCGGATGTCCCCTTCGTTGGGCTGAAGGCCCAGTACACAGCACTGCGCGAAGAAATTCGCGCGGCCATCGATCGCGTGTGCGACGCGCAGGCCTTCGTGCTGGGAGAAGAGGTCGCCTCCCTCGAATCCGAAATTGCGGCGTTCACGGGAGCCCCGTACGCGATCGGCGTCTCCTCGGGCACCGATGCCTTGCTCGCCGCCCTGATGGCGGAAGGTGTGGGGCCGGGCGACGAAGTCGTCACGACCGCCTATTCCTTCTTCGCGACCGCCGGCGTCATCGCGCGCCTGGGTGCCAAACCGGTATTCGTCGACATCGATCCCGAGAGCTTCAACCTGGACCCGAAAGCGGCCGTGGCCAGCGTCACCGAGCGCACGCGCGCCATCGTTCCGGTTCATCTGTTCGGACGCTGCGCCGACCTGGACCCGATTCTCGACATCGCGCGCGAACGCGGCATCGCAGTGGTCGAAGATGCCGCCCAGGCCCTGGGAACCCGGGATGCGGCCGGACGCGAGGCGGGAACCCTCGGTGCCACAGGCTGCATCTCGTTTTTCCCCACCAAAAACCTGGGCGGCTTCGGCGACGGCGGCATGGTGATCACCTGCGACGAAGCGCGCGCGGAAAAGCTGCGCTCCCTGCGCGTGCACGGAACCGTGGGCGTCTACGACCACGCCATCGTGGGCGGCAATTTTCGACTGGATGCCATTCAAGCCGCGGTGCTGCGGGTAAAACTTCCGCATCTGCGCGGCTGGATCGCCGCCCGGCGCGAACGCGCCGAGCGCTACCGCGAACAGCTTCAGAGCGTGGGCTCGCACGTGACGCTGCCGCGCGACGTCGCGGGCCACGCCATGAGCCAATTCGTGATCCGCACCCCAGCGCGCGACGCCTTGCGCGCGTTTCTCGCCAAGGCCGGCGTCCAGACCCAGGTCTACTACCCCATCCCGCTGCACCTTCAGGCTTGTTTTCGCGACCTGGGCTACGGCGCCGGCGACTACCCCATGGCGGAAGCCGCGGCGGCGGACTCCCTCGCCCTTCCCCTCTATCCGGAACTCAGCGACGGGGATCAGGACCGCGTGGTGGCTGCGATCGGGGACTTCTTCGACCGCTCGTAGCGGTTTCTTTTTTGAAGCCCTTCTCGAAGCTGCCTGCCCTTATACTTCCTCCATGCGAAGCGCTCTCGACCCCGCCTGGATCGAACCCGGACTCGACTCCCGGGCCGTCAGTTTCGAGAACCCCACCGGCGAGCGCGGTGCCGGCGGCCGTACCCACGCGGGCCGCAAAGGGGCGCCATCGCGACGCATCGAACCCGGCAAGTCGGTCGTGCTGGCGGACCTCGAGGGCCCGGGCCGCCTGCGCCATTTCTGGATGACGGTTCCTCCAGCGCCGCCGGAAGTCATGCGCGCCCTGCTACTCGAGGTGTATTACGACGACCTCGTCGAGCCCAGCGTATCGGTCCCGTGTCTCGATTTCTTCGGACTTCCCCACGGTCGCCCGGTGGCCTTCGACTCGCTCCTCGCCTCCACCCACGAAGGCCGCGGCTTCAACCTCTACGCCCCCCTCCCCTTCAACAAACGCGTGCGGGTCGAGTTCACGAACGCAGCGTCGCGCGCAGTCGAACTCTATTATCAGATCGATTACACGCTCGAGAGCTGGCAAACCAGCAACGGGTATCTCCACGCGACGTTCCGGCGCGAGAACCCCACCACGCAACAGCGCGATTTCGTCATCTTGGAAGGCCTGCGGGGCCCCGGCCGTTTTCTCGGATGCAACGTGGGGATTCGCGTGCTGGACGAAGGCATGTGGTACGGAGAGGGTGAGGTCAAAGTATTTCGCGACGGGGACACGACGCACCCGACGATTTGCGGCACCGGCCTCGAAGATTACGTGGGGACTGCGTGGGGCATGGGGACGCACTCATCCACCCACGCGGGATCGCCCTTGAACTTGCGCCGCGACCCGGGACAGCCCCAGCCCGATTTCCTGAGTTTCTACCGCTGGCACGTGCTCGACCCGATCGTGTTCACGACGGATTGCCGCGTCACGATCCAACAGATCGGCGCGGCGATCTTCGGCGAGGGCCAGGAAGAGGCGTTCCAGCGTTACGCTGCGACCCATCGCGCCGCCGGCGGCGGCTGGCGCATGCAGCCGCGCCAAGGCGTTCACGCTTTCGGGATCGCGGAACGCGTGGACGATTATTGCGCCACGGCCTTCGTGTACTGCCGCCAACCCCAGCCCGTGACGCGTGTCGATTTACCTTCCGCGCTGGCGGACATCGAACGCCTCGGCTACGAGCAGCCGCACCCCTTCGAAGGAATGCTGGCGGGCTAGTGGGTTATTCCCGGAGATCCGATTCGAGGATGATGACGAGCTTGCCGTCTTCGTAAGGCTGGACGCCGATCACAACCGGATTGCGGTTGCGCATGCGCAGGTCCGTGCGGATGGTTTGTTCCACGTCGACCGACACCACGACATCTTTTTCGCTCACGGACACCGGCCGAACCTTCAATCCGCGACCGGTGGGAAGCGTCATGCTGCCGGTTTCGTTGACCCTCAGATTGAAACGCCTCGACGAAAGCACTTTGACGCTTTCGTAGCGGAACTGGCTGCTCAAGATGCGGTGAAAGCGCATGGCGCGCGGATCGATCGTCCCCGGGCTCTGGGAAAAATGGCTGACCATCACTTCCAGACGTAGGGCGCGTCCCGACGGCGCGTCTTGGGCAAAGGCCGTCGGCGCCAACGCCAACAGCAGTGCAACGACCGCTACACCCCACGTCGGACTAAATGAAGACACTCGCACTCCCTTGGGGCACCGCTCCCCGGTCCCCCCGATGGACCTGGGGATCCATTACCCAGATGATGGTCGAGTCGGACTCGCTTTCGATCACCATCACCGCCTTGCCTGCTGCGTCGAGCGACTTTACCACGCTGGCCCGGGGCGCTTCGCCCCAGAACAACCCGATTCCGATAATCAACGTCGCGAGGGCCGCGGCCGCCCCGGCGCGCAAGGGCATCCAGGTCCCCCAGTTCGCGCGCGGCGAGGGCTTCCCCTGCTCCGCGAGCTGGGCGTCGATGGCATCCAGGCGCAGCGCAATCGCGGGCCACAGATCCGGCGTCGGCCCGGTCGCCGTGCTCTCGCGCACCCATTGTCCCATACGGCGCAGGTCGTCGAGGGCGTCACGACACGTGCCGCACTCCTCGACATGGCGACCCACCCGATAGCGGGCAAGGACGGAAAGCGCGTCGTCCCGGTATCCCGGCAGTTTTTCGGAAAATCGTTCGCACCCTGTCACGTGGTATTCCTCGGTCAAGTTTTGTCGCTGTGGGATCTTGTGGGATGAAAGCCAAGTTCTGCAAGCGCGGATTGCATGCGCCGGCGGGCGTAGTGGAGCCGACTCATGACGGTTCCCTTGGGAATCTCGAGGGCGGTGGCGATCTCTGCGTAGCTCAAGCCCTCGATCTCCCGGAGAATCAAGGTTTCGCGCGGCCCATCGGGCAGGGTCTCGATGGCTTCGGAGATGTATTTGCGCAGCTCCGAGCGTTCGAGTTCGACCATGGGCCCACCGGCTCTCGGCGTCGGCGCGAGCCCCTTGCTCGCCTCGGCGTCGTGCTGTTCCGAAAGCCGCTCCTCGTGCCATTCGACGTGTCGGTCCGATCGGTCCCGCCGCCGCAGATCCAGACAATGGTTGAGCGAGAGCCGATACAGCCAGGTATAGAAACCCGAGCGTCCCTCGAATCGACTCAACGAGGTGTAGGCCTTGAGGAAGGCTTCCTGGACGGCGTCGCGCGCTTTTTCCTCATCGCGCAATACGCGCAATGCCAGATGAAAGATCCGTGCCTGGTAGCGTTGGACGAGTTCGCCGAAGGAATCGTGATCCCCCTTCTGCGCACGCGCTACGAGGTCTCGATCGTGGGGTTCCGCGGAGGCCCGTCCGCGCGCGACCATGGCTGCCTGAGAGGTCAATACCGCCTGCACTGATGCGGCTCCTGTAGCTGTGCCGGGTTTCGATCCGGAACCCGATTCCGGAGCCAAATCCAGGGACTTAGGCACACCCTGCCCGTGCTCCTTGGACGCCCCCGCCGCCCCGGGTATTCGGGGCTCCCGACCACTCAGTGCGCCTCCCTCCAACTCGCCCCGACCCCGACATCCACCAACAGCGGCACCCGCAGCTCGAAAACCGACTCCATTTGCGCCCGCGCGAGCCGGCACAAAGCCTCGCAATCGCCCTCCGGGACTTCGAAAACCAGCTCATCGTGGACCTGGAGCAGGATCCGGGCCGCGGAGCTCCCGCCGTGAAGTTCCCCGTCGATGGCCACCATGGCCTGCTTGATCAGGTCCGCGGACGTCCCCTGGAGCACGGAATTGACCGCCATTCGCTCCGCGGCATTGCGCAATACCCGGTTCCTCGAGCCCAGATCCGGCAGGAAACGCCGGCGCCCCAGCAGGGTGCGGACGCAACCCTCCTCGCGGGCGCGGGCAATCGTCTCGTCCAAGAAGCGCCGTACACCCGGGTACTGGGCAAAATACGCGTCGATCGTCTCTTGGGCATCACCGGTGGCGATCCCCAGCTGGTTGGCGATCCCGAAGGCACTCGAGCCGTAGATGATTCCGAAATTGATCGCTTTGGCGCGGGCCCGCTGATCGGCCGTGACCTCGTCTTCGGCAATGCCCGCCACCTCGGCCGCGGTTCGGCGGTGAATGTCGGCCCCTTCCCGAAAGCCTTGGATCAGGCTCTCGTCTTCCGAGTAGTGGGCCAGCAATCGCAGTTCGACCTGGGAGTAGTCGGCGGAAACGAAGACACAGCCCGGCTCCGGGACGAAGGCCTCGCGGATGCGGATCCCCTCTTCGCTGCGAATCGGGATGTTCTGCACGTTGGGATTCGATGCCGACAATCGCCCGGTGGCGGCACCGGTCTGATGGAACGTCGGATGGATGCGCCCGGTCTTGGGGTTCACCAGGGGCGGCAACGCGTCGATATAGGTGCTCTTGAGTTTCGCGAGACGGCGGTGCGCGAGGATCTGGGCCGGCAGCTCGTGATGCGGGGATAGTTGCTCGAGCACACTCTCGTCCGTCGAATAGCCGGTCTTGGTTTTCTTGACGACGGGCAACTTGAGCTTTTCGAACAGAATCACCTGCAATTGTTTGGGCGAGCCGATCGTGAATCGTTCCCCCGCAAGGGCGAAGATCTGCCCTTCGATGCGCGACAACTCCTTTTCGTATTCCGTCGATAGCCGGCGCAAGACGGCACCGTCGACGCGGATGCCGTTGCGCTCCATGCGCGCCAACACGCTGGTGAGCGGCATCTCGATCTCGTTGAAGAGCGGGGAAAGGGCGTCGCGCTCCAAGCGTTCTTCGAGCAGCGGTGCCAACGTCTCCACGTTGCAGACATGGCCCCCGACCCATTTCGCCACCGCGTCGATGGGTAGATCCGTGGGCGTCGTGGCCTTGGCGCCCTTGCCCGCAACACGCTCCCAGGCTTCGAGTTCCGACTCGAGAAACTGCGCAGCCAAGGTGGCGGGAGTTCGTTTTGCGGCGGGATCCAACAGGAAGGCTGCGATCTCGACGTCGCACACCGCACTGGGGATTTCGAGACCCCGGTTGGCCAACACCCCTTCGATCGCCTTCGCCCCGTAGGCGACCCACGGGCGCGCCTTCGGACCGGTCAAGAGTCCGCGCAGCAGATCGATCACGCTTTCCTCGCGCAGATTCGTCGCGCCCAGGGTCTGGTGGCCCAGCGGGAGGTAGACCGCTCGATCCGGCGCCAGCGCCAGGGCAATGCCCACGATGTCGCGCGTCATTACGCCGTCCTCGACACCGACCGCCCAGATCGCGATGCGATCGCGCGCCGCGAGCTCCGACGCCAATTCGCCGAGCCTTGCTTCGTCCTCCACCACTTCGGTCTCGACGAGCGACGCTTTGGGCGCTTTCGCTGCGCCGCCCTCGCCCCCCAATCCTTCGAGCAGACGACTGAACTCGAGGCGTTGGAAGTGTTCGCGCAGGGCCTCGATGTCGGGTTCGCAAACGCGAAGATCCTCGAGTTCCAGCTCGAGCGGCGCATCGCGGCGCAACGTCGCAAGCTCGCGCGACGTGCGCGCCGCGTCGGCCTGGGACTCCAAAGCCTCGCGGGCGCGCTTGGCCTTCACGTCGCCCGCATGGGCGAGCAGATTCTCGAGATCCCCCCATTCGTCGATCAGCTTGGCGGCGCCTTTTTCACCGATCCCCTTTACACCGGGAATGTTGTCACTGGGATCCCCCACCAGTGCGCGAACGTCCAAGAGCTTTTCGGGAGGCACACCGAAGCGCGCTTCGACTTCGGCGGGCCCCACGCGGCGGTCCTTCATGGTGTCGAGCAAGACCACGCGATCCGTCACGAGCTGCATGAGATCCTTGTCCGAGGAAACGATGCCGATTTCCACCGACGCACCGTATTTCGCGACCAGGGTCGCGATCACGTCGTCGGCTTCGTACTTCGGAACTTCCAGCAGGGGAATCCGATACGCGGCAATCACGTCGCGAATGATCGGGAACTGCGTGGTGAGATCCTCGGGCTGGGCGTCGCGGGTCGCCTTGTAGTCCGGGTAGGCGTCGTGGCGAAACGTTTTACCCGGCGGATCGAAGGCCACCACCAGAGCATCCGGCTTTTCTTCTCGGACGACTTTGCCCAGCATGTTGACGAAACCCAGCACGGCGTTGGTGGGGGTGCCCTGGGAATTGCGCATGGGGGGGAGCGCAAAGAATGCGCGATAGATCGAATTGGCGGCGTCGATGACCACCAACTTTCGAATGGGTCCGGCGTTGGCCCCTTGGGAATCCTTCGATGTTTGCTTCGGCAAGTTGACCCACCCCAGTGATGCTCCCTACGTTAGCCGAGGTATGGCCTCACCCCGCAGCAGACCGGCACCCTTTCGCCCGCAGATCACGCTTCTGCTGCTGTACTTTTTCGCGTTCTTCCTGCTCTTCTGCGTGCTCTTCGTGGCCTTCGATCTATTCGTCGTGCTGAGCGAACTCGAACCCGGGCCGAATTTCGAAGCGGAGGCCCGACAGCGCGGCAAAGACGCCGCCTACGCGGCCATCGAGGGCAAGCTTCCGCTGGCGTTCCTCGGCGCGCTGGCGGTCATGGTCCTGGGTGCGTGGACGCGGCGCTTTCCGGGAATGCGGTCGCGCCCCTAGCGGGGCCGAAGGGACTTCCCCGCGCCGGGAATCAGCGATCCGTCCGCAGCGGTCCCATGCTGCGCAATTGCGGGCCCGCGATGCCGGCCCTCGATTTGGCGTGGACCCGGGCCGTCTCGACGTAACGAAGCGTGCGATCGCGTTGCTCCGCAAGCTCCGAATCGCTCAATTCGCGCACGACTTTGGCCGGCGTTCCCATGGCGAGGGACCGGGGCGGGATGCGGGTTCCCGGCGTCACCACGGAGCCGGCCGCGATCAGGGCAGCGTCACCGATCTCACAGCCGTCGAGCACGATGGCGCCGATCCCGATCAACGCACCGTCAGCCACCCGACAACCGTGGACCACGGCGCGATGACCGACGGTGACCTCGTCGCCGATCTGCGCCGGGAAACGCTCGGCGGTCACGTGCACCACGCATCCGTCTTGAAGGTTGGTGCGCGCACCGATTCTTACGCTGTGAACGTCGCCCCGAACCACCGAGCCGTACCAAATGCTCGAATCGGGTCCAATCGCGACATCCCCAACCACGACGGCACCGGGCGCAACCCAAGCCGAAGGATCGATCGTCGGCGTGAGGTCGCCGAACGGTCGAATGATGGGCGGTGTTTCGCTAGACGCTGTCGGATCCCTCGTAGCGATAGGGTTCGAAGAGCTTGGTCTGGATGTAGCGCTCGCCGAAGCTCGGGATGATGACGACGATGAGCTTCGCGTCCTTGCCTTCGCCCTTGGCGTACTTGATCGCCGCAGCGACCGCAGCCCCCGAGGAGATTCCGCACAGGATGCCCTCTTCCTGGGCCAAACGACGCGCCATGTCGAAGGCTTCGTCGTTGGAGACCTTCACCACACCGTCGAGCAGATCCTGATCGAGAATTTCCGGAACGAAGCCGGCGCCGATGCCCTGGATCATGTGTTTGCCCGGGGCTCCCCCCGAGAGCACCGGACTGTCTTCCGGCTCCACCGCGATGGCCTTGAAGGTGGCCTTCTTTTTCTTGAGTGCCTGCGCGACACCGGTGATGGTGCCGCCGGTCCCCACGCCGGCGATGATCGCGTCGACCTTGCCGTCCGTGTCGTCCCAGATCTCGACGGCCGTCGTAGTGCGATGCACCTCGGGGTTCGCGGGGTTCCGGAATTGCTGAGGAATGAAGGAGTTCGGGATTTGATCCGCCAGCTCATTGGCCTTCTCGATCGCACCCGGCATCCCCTTGGCGGGATCCGTCAAGATCAGTTTCGCACCGAAGGCGCGCAACACGGCGCGGCGCTCGGGACTCATCGACTCGGGCATGGTGAGTACGCACTTGTACCCCTTGACCGCGGCGACGAAGGAGAGCGCGATTCCCGTGTTCCCGCTGGTGGGCTCCACGAGGGTGGTTTGCCCCGGCTTGATCAGCCCTTCCTTTTCCGCGGATTCGATCATCGCGAGACCGATTCGGTCCTTGACGCTGTTGGCCGGGTTCTGGCCTTCCAGCTTGGCGACGATCTGGGGCCCCACGCCGTCGGTGACCCGGTTGAGTTGCACGAGCGGCGTATGGCCGATCAATTCCGTGACGGATTTGGCGATCTTCATCGAGAATTTCCTCCTGGTCGATTCGCGGGCGCCGAGGGTACCGCGCGTTGGGGCGTCATGTCATCGTAAATTCCAAGTCCCTGACTTGCAAAGAGTTCTTCCAAAAGAACCGTCGCGTAGGCACCGCTCGGCAAGGCGAAGCGGAACCGAAAATGGTCGGCCTCCGCGCAGAATTCCGCGTCCGTGGGTCGCGAGCGGACGGGCCTTCGCGCCCCCCGGACCCGCACTCCCGGGATCCTTCCCCAATCGAGTTCCGCCATGCCGAACTTTTCGAGCACGGCCTGTTCCCGCTCCGCGGGTACGCCTGCGGGCGCACGCATGCGGCTTCCGAACAGGGGACCCGTGGCGCTGATCTCGTAGCGCGCCGCGCGCGGAAGTTCGCGTTCGAGGTCTTCGACCGCGAAGACCCCACCGCTCTCCTCGACCACCGCGATGTCCCCGCATTCCACCGCGTCGAGCGCCGCACTTCGATCCGCCAAACAGGCGTTGAAGAGTTCCGCTTGCAGGGCCGAAACCGCGAAGCGCGCGTGACGGCGATTGCGCGGCGCCTTTCCCGCTTGCAGCAGCGCGCGCGCCTGGTCGACGTTGTCGCCGTCCCGCCCGAAGCGCTGCCCCCCGAACCGATTCGGAAAACCCTTTTCGGTGAATACCTGGAACTGTCTCGCGAGAGTCTCGCGGCAAACGGCCTCGATTTCGCGGACGACGATCTCGAAGCGGTTTCCCTGCAACTGGGCGGTCCGCAATTTGTGTCGATGGGGAATGGCTTCGAGAACCCGGAACCCCCTACCGACCAGCTTCGTCGCGTGAGCGGGATCGAATCCCGGAACCGAGAACCATTGGCGCGCAACCGCCCGGCGATCTTTGCGCCCCGCGTAGCCGACTTCGCGCGGCGCCACATCCGCGGCCCGAGCCAGCGCCCGGGCGACCTCTTCGCTCGTGCACAAGCTTTTCTCGACCCGCACGAACGTGTGATCGCCTTCGCCGCAAGGCGGATACAGGGGAATTTCATCGACGACGAAGTCCTCGGGCGAAACGCGAATGACGGGCATGGCGGTTAGCGGAGACCGGGAATCGAGAGCTGGGCTACGGGGGCAAAGCCCCGCCGATGAATGCGACACGGCCCCAGGCGGCGTAGGGCCTCCAGGTGTTCCGCGGTGCCGTAGCCCTTGTGGCGCGCGAACCCGTACCCCGGGTGGCGCTCGTCCATGCGACGCATCAGCTCGTCGCGGTGAACTTTGGCGAGAATGGACGCCGCCGCGATGCTTCCGTCCCGTGCGTCCCCTTGCACGATGGAAGTCTGGGGGATCCCCAGCTGTGGAATCGTACGCGCATCCACGAGCACGTGATCCGGCCGGACTGTGAGTCCGGCCACGCAGCGTCGCATGGCTTCGAGGGCCGCCCAATAGATGTTCAGGCGCTCGATGTCGGCATTCCACACTTCCGCGATGGCGAAAGCCGTCGCCTGTTGGCGGATGACTGCATCCAGCCGCGCACGATCTTTTGCGGAAACCCGCTTGGAATCGTCCAACCCCGGAAGCGCGCAGCGATCCGGCAACACCACCGCGGCCGCAACCACCGGACCCGCCAACGGACCGACCCCGACTTCATCCACTCCCGCCACACAGCGCGTGCCGTCGCGGACGAGCCGACGCCGCAAGGCGAACAAGCGCGACAAGCGCCGACGCTCCGCGCGATCGCTGGCGAGTTGCTTTTCGATTTCCTCGGCCAGGCTGCGTGCCCCCGCACGGGCATCGCCTTCGAGAGCGCTGCGAAGCGCAGCCAGGCGACGGGTTCCGCGCGCCGCGTGAACGCGTCGCCGAAGTTCCGCCAGGGGCACCCGCGACAGGTCCCTCATTGCTCGGGATCGCGTTTTCGAATTCCCAATTTCTTCTCGATCGCGCGCAGTCTTCGCAACACGTCGGGTAGGCGCGTCAGCGCCGCCATGGAACGCAGCCAGGTTCGCTCTTCCGTGGCGGGCGTTCCCCAAACGCGTTTTCCGGCTGCGAGGTTTCCGATCACACCCGCGCGCGCACCCACGAACGCGCCTTCGCCCACGGTGATGTGCCCCGCGGTCGCCGAACGCGCCATCATGATCACGCGCCGTTCGATCGTCGTGCTGCCCGCCAATCCCGATTGAGCCACGATGACGACATCTTCCCCCACGTCGCAGTTGTGACCAATTTGAACCAGGTTGTCGATCTTCGTGCCGCGTCGGATTCGCGTCTCGGCCAGGGTCGCGCGATCGATGGTCGTGTTCGCACCGACTTCGACGTCGTCTTCGAGCACCACGATGCCGACCTGGGGCACCTTTTCGTGCGCGCCCTTTTCATCGAACGCGTAGCCGAACCCGTCGGACCCGATCACCGCACCCGGGTGCAGGATCACGCGATCGCCGATCTGCGTTCCCTCGCACAGCACGACTCCCGCATGGATCGTGCAATCGGAACCCACGCGCACGTCGGGATAGAGCGTGACGTTGGGGCCGAGAACGCTGCCCGCACCGACCACGGATCGCGCGCCGACCGCACACTGGGGCCCCACGGACGCGGTGGGATGAATCTCGGCTTCCGGGGCAACGCACGCGGAAGTGTCGACCCCGACTTCCGGTCGGGCCCGCGGTACCAATTGCGCAACCGCGCGTGCGAAATCGAGACCCGGATTGGGGGAGCGAATCACCGGGCGCCGTCCAACATCGATGCCATCGGGTGCGATCAAGGCGCCCGCACCGGAGGTTTCGAGCCCAGCCGCCGCTTTTCCCCCGCGCACGAAGGCCAGATCCCGAGGGCCCGCATCCTCCAGCGGCGCCACGCCTTCGACGGCGAATTGCGCGTCGCCCTCGACGGATCGACCGAGATGCTTGGCGAGCTCGCCGATGGAGAGCCGTCTTGCGTGCACGGATCAGCGCGCGAGAAGTACGGCCAGGGGTGAGGTGCGCACGACCGCCGCGGAGTTGCTTCCCAGAAAATATTCGGTGATGCGACTGCGCCCGTAGGCGCCGATCACGATCATGCCGGCACCGGCGTCGCGCGCCGCATCGATGATCTTGATGTCCGGGCGACCGAGCGTCGATGCGGACTCGCGCACGGGAACTTCGAGCGAACCCAACAAGCGCCGCACCTCGTCGAAGCGCGCCACCGCGCGCCCCTTGTCTTTCGAATCCACGAAAACGTGAACCGGTTCCTGGAGACGGGCCGCGAGCTCCGTCGCCAACCCGGCGGCAATGCGTGAACCCGGCGAACCGTCAAACGCCAAAGCCACGGGGCCGCGCAATTCCGCGCCCTGTGGCACCACGAGGGCGGGCTTACCGGTCTTGCGAATCACGGCGTCGACGGTGGGACCAATCAGCGCCGTTCGATGAGCGGCGTTGTCTCCGTCGCGACCCAGCACCAGCAAATCCACCGAGTTCGCGCGCTCGACGATCCGGTCGTCGGCGATGCCTTGGACGACCTCGCACATGACCTCGATCCCCGCCGCTCGACCGTTCTCGGCCACTCGTTTGCAGACCGCATCCGCGCGCGCCTTCAGATAGCTCGCCAAGCCCTCCAGATGCGGCGGCGGAACCCCGAGACCTTCGTCGGCGCCAATGCGCACGAGTCCGTCTTCGATCACCGTCAGCGCCTGGAGGCGCACACGGAGCCGTGAAGCCAACGCGATCGCATAATTTTCTGCGTCCCGTCCCGCTTCGGATCCATCCATTGCCAGAAGAATTGATTCGATCATGGTCTTTCCTGCGATTGCTCGTTTCGAACGGCGTCCATGCCTACGAGAGCCAACGCCCGAGCGACGTTCCCCAGATCACTCGAATGGCGCGTTGAATTTGATTGAGCTTCTGCGTGGTGTAGGGGAACCATTGCATTTCGGCCTTGGTTCCGATCCGATCCACCAGAATCGATTGGGCGTGACAGTAACTCCGCAAGCCGATGTCACCGTTCACTTGCCCAATCCCACTCTGCTTGCGTCCACCAAAGGGCGACTCGGGGACGCCGTAGGTCAACATGCAATCGTTCACGATCGCGGACCCGGATTCGATTCGCTTGGCGAGTTCGACTCCGCGTCGCTTGTCGCGCGTCCAGATGTTGGCGTTGAGTCCATAGGGACTGTCGTTGGCGCGCTGAATGGCTTCGTCCTCGTCGCGCACGCGCACGATGGGAAGCACGGGACCAAACGTCTCCTCGCGCATGACCTCCATGTCCGGCGTCACGTCGGACAACACCGTCGGTTCATAGAAGAGCCCGGCGTAGAGCGGATTGCGGCGCCCGCCGGTCAGAACCCGAGCGCCCTTTTCGACCGCGTCGCGCACCTGGCGATCGACGATCTCCAATTGACGCTCGAAGATCATCGGGCCGATGTCGAATTCGCCTTCGACACCCTGGCGGAGTTCCGCGGTTTTCGCGACGACGCGCTCGGTGAATTCCGCCGCCACTTCGTCGACGACGAATACGCGTTCCGTGGACACGCAAGCCTGTCCCGCGTTGGCAAAGGCGCCGTACACGGCGCCCGCCGCGGCGCGTTCGAGGTCCGCATCCGCGCACACGATCATCGGATCCTTGCCCCCCAACTCGAGGGTGCAGCGCACGAGATTGCGACCGCAGGCCTCGCCGACCCGCCGACCGGTGGCCACGCTGCCCGTAAACGAAATCTTGTCCAGGCCGGCTTCCACCAAAGCGGCACCGGTCTCGCCGTCGCCCGTGAGAACCTGCAAGACCCCTTCGGGGAGTCCTGCGGCCTCGAACAATTCGCCCACGAGCTGACCCGAAAACGGCGTCACTTCCGACGGCTTCAAGATCACGCTGTTGCCGGCCATCAGCGCTTGCACGACGGGATTCAACGCCAACAGGAAGGGATAATTCCAAGGCGTGATGATTCCCACCACACCGAGGGGCCGATAGGAAATGCGCAGCTTCTTGGTGCGGAACAGATGGAGCGGGACGGATTCGTCCTCGAGAATCTGACCGGCGCGCTTGGCGTAGAAGGCCAACAGGTCCTGGGCGGACAACATTTCGATCGCGAGCACTTCCATGCGGGGCTTTCCCGTCTCGCGAATGATGGTGTCGATGAATTCGTCCTGGCGTTGCAACAAGATGCGCGACGCCCGTCGCAAGTAAGCGGCGCGCGCATCGAAGCCGAGCGAGGCCCACCCGGCCTGGGCCTTGTGGGCCCGCTCGACGGTACTCGCGACTTCCGACTCCGTGGGAATCTCGATTTCCCCGATCGGATCGAGGCGCGCAGGACTCCGGAGGGAAAGGCGGCGACGCCCATCGAGGGCGGGCGACGGCGCGGCTTCAACGAGAGCCAATAGGTGTCCTCCGGGGTGGCGCGAAGGCCAACATCATCCCCCGCAGGGTACGAGACCCCCGAGGGGGGTGTCAATTACCGCAGGCCGGGGCCCCAACGCGGCCGCAAGGGGATAGGATTCCGCCCGTGGACGCTTCGGAACCCGCCCTCTTCCAGCGATTTCCCGCGCTGCGCGAGCGGATTCCCCACTCCCGGCTGCTCGCAGGCCCGACGCCCGTCATTCCCTGCTCCCTACCCGGGTGCGCGCCGGGAACCCTCTACGTCAAGTGCGACGACGCGAGTTCCCCGCTCTACGGCGGCAACAAACCGCGCAAGCTCGAATTCATATTGGGGCACGCACTGGCGCGCGGCGCAAAACGCTGGGTCACGACGGGCGGGCTCGGAACCAATCACGGACTGGCGACGACGATCCTTGGCGCCGCGTCGGGGTTGGAGACCACCCTCGTCCTCGTCCGGCAACCCATTACGCCCGAAGTTCGCGAGAAGCTCGCGCTCTACACCGCCTACGGGGCCGAAGTGATCTACGGTGCGGGTGTGGTTGGAACGGCCCTGCGAACGGCCGCTGTGTTGGCGCGCGATCGCGCACGACGCCTGTCCCCCTATCTGGTGGCCACCGGAGGATCTTCGACGCGCGGGAACCTGGGATTCGTGTCCGCGGGACTCGAACTCGCACGACAAATCGAGCAGGGACTTCTTCCGGAGCCGAAACGCATCTACATCCCGGTGGGCACCGGCGGCTCCGCGGCGGGAATCCTGCTGGGTCTGGCCCTCGCGAATCTTCGCCCCACGCTGGTCGGCGTATTGGTCACCGACATCTTACCTCCATCGCAACGCGGCATCCTCCGCAGTGCCGAGCGCATTCGGCGGAAACTGCTTCGCCTCGACCCGAGCCTGCCGGCCGTCGATTGCAGCACCCAACCCTTCGAACTCGTGCGCGACCAACTGGGCCCGGGCTACGGAGCCGCCACTCCGGAATCGCGCGCCGCCGTGTCGGCCGCGCGCGAGCAGGGCATTCACCTCGACACCACCTATACGGGCAAAGCCCTGGCGTCGATTCTCGCGCCGACGCGCGATCCTTCCGAAGGGCCGCTCCTGTTCTGGAATACCTACAACAGCGTGGACGTGAGCGCGCAGGCTCCCCCCGCGCATCCGGAAACGCTCCCCGCGAAAATTCGCTCTCTCCTCGACCGCGATGCTAAGAAGTAACCCGATGGAACCGAAAACCACGCGCCGCGGGTTTCTCGCCTTGGCGGGGGCCACCGCAAGCCTCGCCGCGCTGTCCCAGCTTCGCGCGCTTCCCGCTCAGGCTTCCGCACTTCCGGCGGGTTCCTTTTTCAGCGCCGACGAACTTGCGATCTTCGGCTCCGTCGCCGAACGGATCGTCGTGCCCGGCGACGCAGCGCCGCGCTTCACCCAGACCCGCGCTCTCGAAACCGTCGACCGGATGTGCACGGCGCTTTCTCCCCCGCTCACGGAACCGCTTCCGGCTCTGTTGCGCCTGGTCGAATATGGAACCTTCGTCTTCGATTTCCGTTTTGCGCGTTTTTCTCGATCCAGCGCCGAACAACAAGATGCCTCCCTGCGCGGTTGGATGGAGAGCCGCTTCGCTCTGCGCCGACTGGGATTCTACGCCCTGCGCAACCTCAGCCTGCTCGCCTATTACGCCCAGGACGAAGTCTGGCCCGCCATCGGTTACGCGGGACCGCTCCAGGACCGCAAAGGCGCCGCGTGATCCGCGAACTCACCGCGCGCGACGGCGATCTCGTTCTCGATGCCGACGTGTGCGTAATCGGTTCGGGTGCCGGGGGGGCGGTCGTCGCCGCAGAAATCGCGGCCGCCGGACATCGGGTCGTCGTGCTCGAACAGGGTCCCCATTGGACGAGTTCCGATTTCACCCAACGCGAAGACGAAATGCTTCCCAAACTCTTCGAAGAAGGAGGCATGCGGCAGACCGCCGACGGTTCGGTGCTCGTGCTGCAAGGGCGCAACATCGGCGGATCCACGGTGCACAACCTCTGCTACGCCTTTCGCACGCCCGATCCCATCCTCGCTTTGTGGCGCGAAGAGCACGGCCTGGAAGAGCTGACCCCGCAGGCCATGGAGCCGTCGTTCGCGCGGGTCGAACGCCAACTGAAGATCAAACAAATCCACGAAGCGGAACTCAACGTGTTGAATCGGAAGATTCGCGACGGGGCCCGCGCGCTCGGATATTCGGGATTCGTCACGCGGCACAACCGCGAGGGCTGCATCGGGGCCGGGTATTGCCTGTTGGGCTGCAGTTACGACGCAAAACAGTCGATGCTCGTCACCTACATCCCCAAGGCCGATGCCGCGGGCGCACAGATCTACGCCTGCGCGCGAGCCTCGCGCATCGAAGCCTCCGGCGGGCGCGCCCAACGCGTCTTGGGGCAGGTCATCGATCGCCATGGGGAAGAAGGGGCCAGTATCGAGGTCCGCGCGAACACCATCGTGGTCTCAGCGGGCGCCGTCGCCACGCCCGATCTTCTGTTGCGCAGCGGGATCGTCCCCAATCCGCAGCTGGGAGCGAACCTCCATCTACACCCCTCGGTGCTGCTGGCGGGCTTCTGGGAAGAGCCCATTCACGCCTACCGCGGCATCCCCCAGTCCTACTACATCGACGAATTCATCGATCTCGAAAAGAACCCCCACGCGGGCTACGTCTTGATGCCCATCTCCGGGTTCCCGGGCTTGAGCGCCGTCAACTTGCCGGGTTTCGGAAGCGACCACTTCGCCAGCATGCAACGCTTCGCCCACATGGGCGGCTTGTTGGTCTTGCTGCACGACCGGAGCCAGGGACACGTGGCGCCGGGTTCGGACCTCGCGCGTCCGGAGCTTCATTACGCGCTGCGGGCCGACGATGCGGCACTCCTCGCCGAAGGGATGGTCCATTGTGCCAAAGTGCTCTTCGCCGCCGGCGCTCGGCAAGTGGTCGTCCCCTACCTGCCCGAAGCGTTGTTGTTGGAACGCGGCGATGATCTCGCGATTCTTACGCGCCGCGGTGTCGAACTGGGAAAGATCGCGCTCGCATCCACCCACCCCCAATCGACGTGTCGAATGGGAGACGACCCCAAGCATGCGGTGGTCGATGCCTTTGGCGAATGCTTCGACGTCAGCGGGTTGTTTGTGGCGGACATGAGCGTATTCCCCACGTCCCTGGGCGCGCCGCCGCAAGTCACCACCGCGGCACTGGCGGACCGAACCGCGCACCACATCCTCTCGCGACTTTCCTAGTTGCGACTAGCGGAGGGCCGGCCGACAGACCGGACCGCTAGTCGTGGTCCGGAGGCACGCCCGCGTAGTGACGCAGGAGATCGGTCTCCGTAACGATTCCCACCAGGATCTCCCCGTTGACCACCGGCAAACAACCGATCTTCGCCTCGGACATCGCCAAGGCGGCCTCGGACACGGTGGCTTCGGGATGCACGATGATGGGAGGGGCCGTCATCACCCGGGAGATTTCAACCGCGGACAGAAAGGCCCGCCTCTCCTCGCTCCCGTAGCCACTTAGATTCGAAAGCGAGGCGCGCAGCAGATCGCGCTCGGAAACCACGCCTTCGAGCTTTCCGGACGACACCACAGGCATGTGGCGCACGCGTCCCAGGGTCATGATATCCTCGACCGTCGACAGGCGTTCCCCCGCACTGATGGTGACGACTTTCTGATTCATGATGTCGCGAACGCGGGTTTCGCCCATGAGGTGATTGTACTGATGGCGCAAGCAGAGGGGAACCGAGAACCGAACGAAGAACGACGAAGTTCGGAAGGTCTCGACGACAAAAGCCTCACCGGCCTCCCGGATCTCCTCCGGAGGGGTCTAGCCCTGGGATTGACGGGTTTCTTCATGACCGAAGAGACCGTGCGCAAGGCCCTCGGCGACGCATTGCCGAAAGACTGGGTTGACTTCGCCGCAGAGCAGAGCGAGCGCACGCGGACGGATTTCATCGAAAGAATGACCGGAGAGCTCGCGCGAGTGCTCGAGAGCACGGACCTGGCCACCATCGCCGAACGCCTGCTGGAGGGTCGCACCCTCGAAGTCAAAGCCGAAATTCGGTTGAAACCGCGCGAACACGTCGACAAGTTCGAATTTTCAGTCAAGGAAGCGGGAGAAAAAGCGTGACCGACCCCCAGTCCCCGAACTCGAGCGGCAAGGCGGCCCTGGGATGGGTCGTCGCACTGCTCGCTCTCGCCTACGCCGCGGTGCTCCACCACGGCATTGGCCCCCTGCCCTTCAACCTCCAGTGGTACAGCCCGCGCGGTTTCCTGTTGGACACCACCCTACTCGGACCGTTTCAGCGCAACGTCGTCTTGGGCAATCTCGTTTTGCCCGGCATCGCCGCCCTGCTCAGCGTCGCGGTGTTTCGGCTGACCGGTTCTTCGGTCGCTCGTTTGCTCTCCGTCACCGCGGTCATCGCAACGTTCTGGTTTTGCTTCTACGGACTCGGTGAACGCGTGCGGGTCTGGGATTTCTTCCACTGGCGTTGGTCCGGCGCCATGCTGGCCACTGCGTTCGTCATCGCCATGGCGGCAACCGCGCCGCTCCTGGCGCGCAGTCTTTGGGGGCGCCCCTCTTCCCTGCGTTGGATCCTGACCGCGCTCGTCTACGTCCCAGTGGTTCTCGCCGGGGTAGCGCTCGAGCGCAACGCCACGGGCACGGACGACTCGCTGCAATTCGCCATCTCTCCCTGGCCCGCGGTCAGCGTGTTCGGCTTGGGGCTTTTCGCTTCGACCATCACCGCCCTCTATGCGGGATTGGCGCTCGGACTCGGCGTTTCGTCGACCGCCAATGGAGCCAACGGGCCCAGGCGCTCGGTGATTCGCGCCGCAGGGATCGCGATCGCGGCCGTCGTGCCCGCGGCTTGGCTCTCGCTTTCATCCCGCTTGGGACTTCTTCCCTTCGAAGCCGGCCCCCCGATGCTGATTCTCGCCATGGTTCTCGGCGGCGTCATCGCCTTGGCGATCACCTTGTTTCGACGCGGGCAGGGGGGTGCCATCGGTCGCTTGGCCAAAACGTTTGGGTTGGGGGTGTTGTTCGCAGCAACGCCTTTGCTTGCGGGACAAGCCCTCACGCAATACGACTACACCATCACGCGCGACCAACACGCACAAGCCGTCATCGATGCGCTCGCTGCCTACTACGAACGCGAGTACATCTATCCCGACAGTCTCGACGCGCTGGTCGAAGCCGGTGATATCGAAGCGCTACCGAAACCCGAGATCGGCTTCTCGTTTCTTTCGGACGACGAACAATTCAGCTATCAGGCCCTGGGCACGAGCTACCTGCTCGAGTTCTCCGCCAGCCGCTGGGTGCAATGCGCCTACAGCCCTCCCTACGAAGACGAGTACGAGGAGGAAGAAGAGGACGAGGACCGCGAGCTCGAGTCCTGGGAAACCGGTGAAGGTGAATCCGCGGGTTCTTGGTCGTGTCCCAAGAAGCCGCCGGAACTGTGGTAGTCGAAGTTTCACCCGTCTGTCCGCGCCGGTGAAGCCGGCCGCTCTACTCGAGATCGGGCTCGCGGTGGGCGGCGCCAGCGACCCGGCGGGCTGGGCGCGGGTCCTAGCGGCCGTCGAACACGCGGATGCGCTGGGCCTCCATTCGGTTTGGTTGCCCGAAGCGCATTTCCGAAGCGGCGCGACACCTTCTCCCTTGTTGGCCCTTTCCGCCTTTGCGGCGCGCACCCAGAAGATTCGCTTGGGGACCACCTCCCTCCTACTCCCGATCCACGATCCCCGCTTGCTCGCGGACGAGATCGCAACCCTGGACATGCTCTCGGGCGGCCGCGTCGAACTCGGTGTCGGTCGCGGTTTCGGAAAGGTGTTGTTCCAAGGCTTCGGCGTTTTGGCGCGCGAGAAACGCGACCGGTTCGACGCTTCCCTCGACGCCATCTTGCAACGCTGGTCCGAGAATCGAGACACGGGATCCGGATTGGTTCCTCTGCAACGACCGCATCCCCCCATCTCCGTGGCGGCATTCGGGAAGAAGGGTTTGCTCCAAGCGGCGCGCCGCGGCCTTCCCTATCTCGCCTCCCCCCTCGAAAGCCTCGATACCCTCGCAGAAAACCTGGCGCTTCACCGCGAACACTTGCCGGCGGACTGCGACACGCGTGCGCACAGCGTGCCCGCGCTCCGCACGCTCCACGTGGCCCGCACCGACGCCGAAGCCGCGCGGGTCCGCGACGGCCTGGAGGCCGAAGCGAAGCTCTACGCGCGCGCCTTGCCCAAGACGCTGCTCCACAAAGCCCAGGCCGACGTGCGTACGCGCGCGATCGTGGGCACCCGGGGAGAGGTCGCAGACGCCCTCGCCCGATACCGCGAGCGCATTGGACTCGATCGACTGATCGTACGGCCTCCGGCCGGAGACATTTCCGCGCGCGAGCGCCGGGACTCCCTCGAGAGCCTGGTCCATCGCGTGGTTCCGCAACTCGCCTGATTCTCCTGCCTTTTCACCTTCTTGAGATCACCTTTTTCATCCTCGTGGCCACTCACCACGCGGGGGAGCTGCCCTGCGAAAGGGCACACCGCCAGACGAGGAGTCGCCCATGCGCGCACGCGGATTGGTTTCGATGCTTTTGTGTTTCGCGTTGGGATGTGCGACGAGCGCACCGCTACCCACCCACGCCGAACGAAACCTCGAGTGGCTGCAACAGATGCTCAGCCGCGAAGTCGCGCTTCCCAACGTCCGCATTCTGTCGAGCAGCGACGGCCGCTTCGAAACCGTCGCATCGGCGCAACTCATCGGCCCCATCGAAGCCAACGAGACCGGGAACTACGTTCTGGGACTCGACATGGGAACCGGCGCACCGATCCATTGTGTCGTCTACCCCGATGCACTCGATCCCGCCGCCACCCTGCAACAGATCGCCAGTGTCGCGTTCGGCGGCATGGCGGACCACTACGATTCCCTCGAAGGAACCTGGATCGAGAACGTCGATGCCGGCGCCGTGGCGGGACACGCCACGCTTTCGGCCAGCTGGATCTATCGGGCCCTTCGCGACGGACAACCCGTAGCGGGTCAGCTCAAGCAGAAGATCGCCGCCAACCACAGCTCCACGATCTATTGCCACCACGACCAGCTCGGTTTCGCGAAGAACTTCGAGCGCGTTTTCGATCAGCTCGTAGAAAATCTCTCGTTCGCCCACGCGTCCCCGGCGTCGCACTACTACGAAGAGATCGTGGTCTTCGACGTCGAGGGAAAACGGATCGGCGTCATGCACACCTACTTGACGCGCGATGCGGACGGGGACACCCGAACCGAGCAGGCCTCGTCGTTCCTGGTACCCCGGGACGCGAGCCATTTCTTCGTGCGCGATGCCTACAGCGTCGAGTATTCGACTCCGCGCGGCGCGCTCATCAATCAGCTGTACGTCGAAAGCGAATCCGGCCGTCTCGCCACCCAACTCGAACTCTTGCCCCGCGGCCCGGATTCCTGGCGCGTGCGCGGCTTGTTCAAGGGACGCGAACTCGAAACCGATTTCGCCGCCGAGGGTCCGCTCTCATCGGTACTGGGAGAAATGCTCGTCGGCCAGAGCATCTTCGGAAGCGAAAACCCACAGCGCGAACACCAGATGCAGCGCTGGCTTCCGGACACCAGCCCCGAAAATCCGGTCGCTGCTTCCTACCGATTCGGAAAGCCCGACGATGACGGTACGGTCGAGGCGGAACTCACGACGGGACCCTACGAGGCGCAACGTTTGATCGATCCGAGCGGATCCGCGATTTCGGGCCTCACGCGAATGGGTTCGACGGAAGTCCGATTCGAACGCGTCTACCAGCGCGGCACGTTCTAGGGCGCAACGGAAACGTCAGCCGTGGGAATTCTCGTTGTGACGCGAGAAAAGTACGAACGCCATGCTGGGCCGTTTCGAAGACTCCCGCATTGCAAAATGGATTCCATCCAGGGTCCAGCCCTGCTCCGTCCAATGGTTCAAGCTGTTTTCGATCTCGACGTCGGTCACCGTGCTGAGTTCGATCACCTTGTACTCGGTCTTCATGGGCTGAGACGCGCCGCGACTTCTTTCGCCGCGTAGGTGAGGATCCAATCGGCTCCGGCGCGCTTGATGGACACCAGCGCTTCTTCCATGGCCCGCGGACCGTCGAGCCAGCCGCGTTCCGCGGCGGCGTGAATCATCGAGTATTCGCCGGATACGTGATACGCCGCGAGCGGAACTTCGAAATTCGCACGCGCCGCGGCGAGAATGTCGAGATAGGGGAGCGCGGGCTTCACCATCAGGGCATCGGCGCCTTCTTCGAGATCGAGTCGCATTTCCCGCAAGGCCTCGCGCCCGTTGGGCGGATCCATCTGATAGGCGCGCCGGTCCCCGAAGGACGGGGTCGATTCCGCGGCGTCCCGAAAGGGTCCATAGAACGCGCTCGCGAACTTCGCCGCGTAGGAAAGGATGGCCACATGCTCGGAGCCCGATGCGTCGAGTGCCGCGCGAATCGCCGCTACGCGCCCGTCCATCATGTCCGAAGGAGCGACAATGTCCGCGCCCGCATTCGCGTGCGAAACCGCCGACGCCGCCAGGCGTTCGAGACTCGGATCGTTTTGAACTTCTTCGTCTTGGATGATTCCACAGTGGCCGTGGTCTGTGTATTCACACAAACACACGTCGGTGATGACGCAGAGTTCGGGCGTACTGTGCTTGATCGCCTCGACCGCACGCTGCACCACACCGTCCTGGGCGTCCGCACCGCGACCCGTGGCATCTTTGTGAGCGGGAATGCCGAACAGAATGACCGCGGGAATTCCGAGATCCCGGATGACCTTCGCCTCCGACGCCACTTGATCGACGGAATAGCGCAACACGCCCGGCATCGAGGCCACGGATTCGCGAACCCCCTGGCCTTCCACCACGAACAGCGGGAGAATCAGGTCGTCCCGGGACAGCGTCGTTTCGCGGCGCATCCGGCGCAGGGTTTCGGTGCGGCGCAGTCTTCGCATTCGAACTTCGGGAAAGGTCATGTCTCCCCTCCTGGGCGCGCGGGCGCTCGCTCGGAAACGTAGCGTGCGAGGGCCTCTACCCACTCCTCGACCGTTGCACGCGCCGGCTTGACCTCGGGGGAAACGCCGCGCGCCCCGAGCGCGGACGCGGTCGCCTCTCCCAGGGCCGCGACGATACAGCGAGACGCGGCGGATCGCGCGTCCGCATCGAGACTTCCGTAGAAGGCCTTCACCGCCGACGGGCTCGCAAACGTGAGCACGTCGAGATTCCCCGCGCACAGACGCTCGCTGAGCTGGACGGAATCGACCTCCGCCGGAACCGTCCGATAGGCCGCCACGCTCTCCACCTCGGCACCCGCTTCGCGCAAGCCCTCCGGGAGAATGTCTCGCCCACGCTCGGCACCGGCAATCAAGATCCGCTGTCCCGCCAGGTCCCCTTGGCGCCGCAGGGTTTCGAGCAGGCCTTGCGCGTCGAAGCGATCTTCGGGTGTGACCGCCACGACGAAGCCCGCAGCGCGCGCGGCGGCCGCGGTTTGATCGCCAACGCAAGCGACCCGAAAAAATGCAGAAGGTGCGACCCCCAAGCGCGCCGCGCGTTGGGCCGTGGCCTGGACGCCGTTCTGGCTCGTGAAGATCACGGTATCGAAGGCAGACATTTCCGATAGCGCGGCGTCGAGGGGCTTCCAATCCCGCGGCGGCTCGGTTCGAATCATCGGCAGCAATACGGGGTCCGCCCCGCGGCCCAGCAACGCCGATGCCAGGGACGCGGACTGCGTCGCTGCGCGCGTGACCGCCACCCGCAGACCCAGCAGCGGAAGGTCGTCGTACCAGCGCAGTTCTTTGCGCAAGCGCACGACGTTTCCAACCACAATGGCGGCTGGCGCGCCCAAGCCCGCTTCACGCACGTGTTTCACCAATTCCCCGAGCGTCGCCTCCACCACCCGTTGACGCGGAACGCTTCCCCACATGATCGCGGCCGCCGGCGTATTGGGCGGCGGACCATTCGACAAGACGCGCTCGACGATCTCCTCGAGGTTGCGCATTCCCATCAATACGATGAAGGTATCGACGGATCGCGCAATCTCCCCCCAGGCCAACTCGCGGGAGACCTGCGTGGGATCCTTGTGCCCCGTCACGACGGCGAAGGATGCGGCATAGCGGCGGTCCGTGACCGGAATCCCCGCGAAGGCGGGCGCCGCCAGGGCGGAACTCACGCCGGGAATCACCTCGAATGCGACGCCGGCCGCAACACAGGCCGAAAGCTCTTCGCCACCGCGACCGAACACGAACGGATCGCCGCCTTTGAGGCGTACCACCGTGCGCCCTTGTCGAGCGTGATCGATCAGAATCGCGTTGATCTCCTCTTGAACGCGGCGCGGGTCATCGTGACCCCGTTTGCCCACGTTGATGCGCTCCGCGGCAACGGGCGCCAGGTCCAACAATTCCGGCGGAGACAAAGCGTCGTAGACCACGACTTCCGCCCGCCCGAGCGCCGCGGCGCCGCGAACCGTGATCAGATCCGGGTCGCCGGGACCGGCCCCCACCAGGATCACGCGCCCGCTCACTCGGCCTCCTGGGCGCGTAGCTCCTCGAGGATCGCCGCACCGCCTTCGGCCAAGACCGCGTTGGCGGCCTCTCGGCCGGCGGCTTCCGCGTCGTCGAAATCCGCTTCCCCCTCACCGCGCGCAATCTTCTTGCCGTCGACGCTCGCCACGAGACCCTGTATTCGCACGCGCCCATCCGGCGTCGTATCCGCATGGGCGGCGATGGGAACGTTGCAATCGCCGTCGAGGGCCGCCAGGAACGCGCGCTCCGCGCTGGCAATCCGCCGCACTTCGGGTTGATCGAGTTGTGCGAGTTGCGCTGCCAGCGGATGATCGCGACGCGTCTCCAGCGCGAGAATCCCCTGAGCCACCGCGGGCAAGAGGTAGACGGGATCGATGCGTTCGGTAATCCGTACCGACAAACCCAGACGGTCGAGCCCGGCACTGGCCAGGATCACGGCGTCGAGGCCCTCCTCGTCCATCTTTCGCAAGCGCGTGTTGACGTTTCCGCGCAACGGGACGACTTCGAGGTCCGGGCGAAACGCTTTCAGCTGAGCGGTGCGGCGTAGGCTTCCGGTTCCGATCCGGGCCCCTTCGGGCAATTCGCGCAGACTGGTTTTCCGAACGGCCGCCACCAACGCGTCGCGGCGATCCGCGAGGTCGGGAAACGCCACGAGCGAAAAGGGTTCGGGCACCCGTGCGGGAAGGTCCTTCGCGCTGTGAATCGCCACGTCGGCCCGGTCATCGAGCAACGCTTCTTCCAGCTCTTTGATGAACAGCCCCTTTCCGCCGTGCTCGGCGAGGGAAAGGTGCTTGAGCCGGTCGCCCGAGGTCGTGATCTCGACGAGTTCCGCCGTCGTCCCGAGGACGGTTTCGACGCGGCGCGCGATCAACCTGGCCTGGGCGAGGGCGAGTTCACTCCGGCGGGTCGCGATTCGAATGCGGCTCAAGAATCCTCTTTCTCGTCTTTCGACTCGGCCTTCGACTCCGCGTCCAGATCGAACAAGGTGCGAGCGGCCGCCAGGGTCCGGGGCCCGTCGTCGCCGTCGGCTTCCGTGCGCAAGCGGGAAAGCGGCGCGTGCAGAAGTTTGTTCACGATGGCGCGCGTCAGCGACTCCACGGCCTGCGCTTGATTCGGATCCAGCCCGAGCTTGGGAAGGGTCGATTCGAGCTCCGCGAGCCGAATCGTTTCGGCGCGCTCGCGCAATTCCACGATGGTGGGAATCGCCTTGCGCCCGCCCCGCCAAGCCAGAAAGCGTTGCCGTTCTTCCAGCACGATGTTTTCCGCGCGTTCGACTTCTTCGTGGCGTAGGGCGGCGTTGGCCGCAGCCGCCTGCTCGAGATCGTCGACGTCGTAGAGATAGACTTCGTCGAGCTCGTTCACGGCCGGCGAAATGTTGCGTGGAACGCCCAGGTCGATGGCGAAGATCGGACGGCGCGGCCGACCACGCAGGGCCGTGTGAAACGCTTCTTTGGTTAGCAACGTGGCATCTCCCGCCACCGAGGTGAGCAAGAGATCCGTCTCCGCCATCAGTTGCGGTAGCTCATCAAGGGAATGGGCGGTCGCCCCGAACTTGGGCGCGAGTTCCCGCGCGCGTTCCAGCGTGCGATTCGCCACACGCACGTGCGCGAGTCCCTTGCGCTGCAGCGCCGCCAAGGCCATTTCGGTCATCTCCCCCGCCCCGACCAACAACGCCGACTTGTCTTCCACGCGCTCGAAAATCTGCAGCGCCAGGTCCACCGCGACCCGCGCGACCGAAACCGGCCGCTCGGCCATTTGCGTTTCCGTGCGAACCCGCTTGGCCGCGGAAAACGCGTGGTGATAGAGCCGATCGAGCACCGGTCCCGACGCACCGCACTCGAATGCCTTGCGGTGCGCTTCCTTCACCTGGCCGAGGATTTGCGGTTCTCCCACGACCATGGAATCGATGGACGCCGCCACGCGGAACACGTGGCGGATGGCTTCGGAGTCCACGTATTCGTAGATCCAACTGCCCACCTTCCCATCGGACGGCGGGGACGCGCCGTCCCAGAGTTCCTGCAGAAAGAATTCGAGGAGACGCGGGCGCGCGGCGTCGGGTTCGCGAACGTGAACCACCAATTCGACGCGGTTGCAGGTCGACAGCAGTACCGATTCCTCGACATCGTCGCGATCCATCAGCTTGGCGAGTGCGGGCACGGGGTCGGCGACCGCAAAGCGCTCGCGCACTTCGAGGGGTGCCGTGCGGTGATTCACACCGAGCAACAGAATGCTCACGAGCCGACTTCCACGCCGACCAGCGCCAGGAACAAGAACGCAAACCCGATCACGGCGGACAGGGCCGCGCTGCGACCCGCCTGTCCTCCGCCGAAACGCGCGCCCGCCAGGGCGGCGTAGATCACCCAGGCCGCAATCATCCAGATTTCGTGGGCACTCCCGCGCCAATACTGGCCCGTCGCATCGTCGACCCAGAGCACACCCGTCACGACCCCGAGGGTCAGGAGCGGCAGTCCCGCCGCCAACGCCACGATGTTGGCGCGATCCAGGGCTTCCAGGGACGGCAGCGGGAAACGTCCGGGTGCCGAGCGTTTCGCCTTCAGACGCCGGTGTTCGGCGAGAAACAACACCCCCGCCATGCCCGCGAACCCCAACAAGGCGAGTCCACCGCTGGAGAGCAAGACGTGGGCGTGGGGCCAGGAACCGACTTCCAGAATCGCGTTTCGCGGCGCCGGTGGTGTCAAACGGACATCGGCGATGAAGACCGATAGATACGCGATCGGCGCCACCAGGCTGACGAAGCCGGCAATCCGCACACGCATCATCAATAGAACGAAAAAGAAAATCACTCCCGTGAGAGCCGAAACCGACAAGGCCGCCGGAAGGTGGGTCAACGACGGAACCGGTTCGATCTGATGCAGCGTCGCAAGACTCGCCGTGTGGGCCAGCGCGCCGACCCCGAGCAACACCAATGCCAACCGGGACAACCGGGGTGCCGGCAGGGCGATGGCGATCCACGCAGCCAATCCGGCCGCGAGATAGAAACCTTCGGTCAGTTCGTGAAGCACGGATCTCTTACCGGTTGCGCAAGCGTTCCATTTGTTCGGCAACTTTTGCCGCATCGTTAACCATCTCGAAGATTCGGAAAGCGGGCTCACCGAACAACACGAAGCGAACCTCTTCGAGGCCACGTTCGCCCGCATCCAGGTGCGCGCGCGCTTCTTCGATCAAGACTTCTGCACAACGCTGCATCGGAAAACCCGCCACCCCCGCGCCGATGGCGGGAACCGCAAGCGAGCGGCACCCCTGCTCCTCCGCCAACGCGAGGCTGCGGCGCATCGACGCGCGGATGCTCTCTTCGGTCGCAGTCCCGCCGGGCGGCATAGCGGCTGCGTGGATGACGAACTTGGCCGACAGATTCCCCGCCCCCGTCAACGCCGCATCCCCCACCGCAATCGGACCGTGAGCGGTACACGCCTCCTGAATCGAAGGGCCGCCCTGCTTCGCGATCGCACCCGCCACACCGGACCCGAGCACCAGATCGCTGTTCGCCGCGTTGACGATGGCGTCGACTTCTGCGGCCGCAATGTCGCCTTCGCACAAGACGATCCGACCCATCACTTACCCCGTTTGGGGACGGCCTCGATCAGTCCCGCCGCCAGCAAGGGCACCATGATTTCGTGATGCCCCACCAGGGAGATGCCACGTCCACCGAGCCGAGTCGGACGTTCGACGACATTCACGCTCGGCCGGTAGTGACGAATGAAGTCGAGGTTCACGGTCGTGATCCGCCGCGCCGAATGCCCGAGATTGCGCGCCAGGGCGAGAGCCTTCAAGAACACTTCCGGCAGGATCACCGCCGACCCCACATTGAGCAACACGCCGCCGTCGAGCCGGGCTACGAGACCCGTCAGCGTTTCGAAATCTCGGTAACTCGTGGCTCCCAACGCCGCGCCGTCCGCACTTTCGTGCATGTGATGAATATCGGTACCGATCGCCACGTGAATGGTGACGGGTATCCCCAGATCGTGCGCGCGGGCCAAGATCGAGCGCTTCTTGTGGGGATAGCGACCGTTGCGGATCTCCCGCCCGACGGCTTCCCCCATTCCGATCCCGTCCTCCGCCCCCGCCGCGATGGCGCGATTCAGCTGCAGCGCGGTTTCCCGCGCCATGCCGAAGGTGCCGTCGTCGAGGGCGGGAGCCACGTCTTCGCTGGTCTGGCCCATCATCGCGAGTTCGAGGTCATGAACGCAGCCGGCGCCGTTCATCATCACACCGGATACCAGCCCGCGTTCCATCAAATCGACGAGGGTCGGCGCCAACCCCACTTTGATGACGTGCGCCCCCATCCCCCAGAGAATCGGGCGATCGCGGCGATGGGCCTTGGCGATGGCGTCGATGGCGAGCCGCAGATCGGCTGCGCCGAGTTGGTCCGGCAGGCTCTTCAGAAATTGCGCGAAGCTCGCGCCCGGCTTGTGGGGCTTCGCTTCGTCCCGGGTGCGCACCTTGCTCTGGCGGCGCCGTGCCGAAACCGTCTTGACCTTGGAGCGATCGATTCGTATCGGCTTCGGACTCACGCGGGGAACAGTGTGTCGTCGACCAGCTCGCACAGGATGTGTCCCACGGTGATGTGGCATTCCTGTACACGCTGGGTGTCGTCCGACGGCACGACGATCGGAACATCGACGCGGCTCACCAACTTGCCTCCGCCCTTGCCCGAAAGACCAATGGTCCGCACACCGCGCGCGCGCGCCTCATCCACTGCAAGCAGAATGTTGGGCGAGTTGCCGGAGGTGGAAATCGCGAGGGCGACGTCCCCCTCGCGCGCGTGGGATTGAATCATGCGCGCGAATACCTGCTCGAACCCGTAGTCGTTTCCGATGGCGGTGAGATCCGAGGTGTTGGCGCAAAGCGCCAGAGCCGGAAGCGGACCCCGTTCGCGGTTCAGGCGCCCATTCCATTCCGCCGCAATGTGCTGGGCATCCGCCGCGGAGCCCCCGTTGCCGAACAGCAGCACACGTCCGCCGCTCTGGAAGGAATCCACGAGAAAATCCACCGCGCGCGCGATCGCCGGAGCCGACTCCTGGGACAGGGCCTGCTTGACCCGCACGCTCGCGTCGAAGATGGATCGGATCCGCTCTACCGGGTCTGTCGACTTCGTGCCGCTTCCCATAGCCTTTGCCTCTCACGCCGTGTCGGTCGAAAAAGTGTAGATAAAACAGTCACATCGGGGGATAAAATCAACATACCGGCGCCCGCGCTGGGCGTCAACTCGGCGCCCCCATTGCTATCATGGGTCGCGCGGAATGCAACCCGGGCCGCATTTCGGCATCTCAAGCTCCAGAACTGAACCCAAACGCGCCCTGCAGGGAGAAAACATGGCACAGGTAACCGAAGTCACCGATCAGAATTTTGAGGCCGAGGTTCTTCAATCCAAGGACCCCGTCCTGATCGACTTCTGGGCCGAGTGGTGTGCACCGTGCCGCGCGATCTCACCGATCATCCAAGAATTGGCGGGCAATTACGAAGGCAAGGTGAAGATCGTCAAGATGAACATCGACGACAATCCGCAGACGCCGGCCAACTACGGGATTCGCGCCATCCCCACCGTGCTCGCCTTCAGCGGCGGACAGGTGGTGGAACAAATCCAGGGCGCCCGGCCCAAGTCGGCCTTCGAGGAAGTCGTCCAGAAACTGATCGCCTCCTAGACGCGCGACCCTGCGTTTCCCACATCGACCCGCCCGGTAGCGGCACAATGCCGGCGGAGGATCGGCGCAAGCGTCGATCCTCCGTAGCCCCTAGCTGGCGAGTTGGGTTTCGGAAACGGGCGCCGCCGGGGAACGGAAGAAGCGCACGGGCCAGCGACGCTTTACGGCGGTTCGGTAGAGCAGCGGATCGGGGTTCGCCGCAATCGGGTGCCCCACCAGATCCATCAAGGGCAGGTCGGTAATCGAATCCGTGTAGAAGTAGCTCTTGGCGAGATCGATGTTCTGGTCGTCGATGAATTGTTGGAGCCAGTAGATCTTGCCTTCTTCGAAGCAGATGGGTTCGATCACTCTCCCGGTGAAATTGCCGCCCTCGACTTCGAGGCGCGTGTAGAGGAAGTGCCGAACGCCCAGACGCTTCGCGAGCGGTTGGACGACGAATCGGGTCGAGCCCGAGACAATGGCCACCACATGGCCGCGTTCCTGGTGATCGTGGATCAGCTCGAGCGCTTCGGGATAGATGGTCTCTTCGACCATTTCGCGAAACCACACATTGGCTTCCCGGGCCATCGCGCGTTCACTTTGCCCTTTGAACTGAATCATCATGTCCTTGGTCCAGGCCTCGATGTCGAGAATCCCCACCTTGTACTTCAGATAGGCGCCGAGCCCGGCGATCAATTCCCAGCCGTTGATTTCACCGCGCTGGTAGCGGTACTTCATGTAGAGCGAGCCCGAATTCTCGCAGATGATGGTCTTGTCCATGTCGAAGAATGCGCCGACGCGCGGGCGTATTCGCGCGGGCATGGCGGGAGCTTTGGCGAGCTTGCGGGGCGGCATCGTATCTCCTGGAGCCAGCCTAGAACATGTAGCGTCGCATGGACACGTTGAGGAGCAACCCCGCCGCGATCATCGAAATCAACATCGAGGAGCCTCCATAGGAGAAAAACGGAAGCGGGACACCGATCACCGGAGCCAATCCCAGCACCATCGCAATGTTGATGACCGCGGGCCAGAAGAGAGCCCCCACGAGACCCACCGCCAGCACCGAACCAAAACCTTCTTTCGAGTGCAACGCGATGCGCAGACCCCAGATGAGAAACAGCAGGTAGAGCAGCAGCGTGAACGCGCTACCGAGGAAACCCCACTCTTCCGCCAGCACCGAAAACGCGAAGTCCGTGTGTTGGGTCGGTAGGAATCGCAACTGTGTCTGGGTTCCCTCCAGATACCCCTTGCCGAAGAAACCGCCGGACCCCACCGCGATGGTGGATTGAATCGCCTGGTAGCCCGAGGCCAGGGGATCGCGAGCCGGGTCGACGAAGTCGAGAATCCGGCCGCGCTGATAGGACTCGAGACCGAAGTTCCAGAGCGCCACGAGGGCGGCGATCACCGCGGTTCCGAAGGCGACCCAGGAGCGGGTTTGGATGCGCGCAAACGGTAGATAGCTCGCACCGATCAACAGCGTGAGGACCGCAACGCCCATGTCGCGCTGCAGGAGAATCATTCCCACGGGTGCGGCGAGCAGAAGGCCGGGTTTCCACAACTCGCGCAGGAGCCGCAGCTCCCCGGCCGGTTGGTGGTGAAACGAGCGCGCCAGCGCCACCACCAAGCCGAGCTTCATCACTTCGGCGGGTTGCAAGCGCACGGGACCGAACACCAGCCAGCTCTGGCTGCCGTGAATCACCGGCGCCAGAAAAAGCGTGGAGCCGACGAGTGCGAGACTCAAGAAGTAGAACGGCATCGCCAGCCGTTCGAGGATTCGGTAGTCGACGAACAGGCAGATCAACATCCCCACGCTTCCGAGGCTGACGGCGAGCAGCTGACGTCGCACTTCGGGAGCCAAGCCCTCTCCGGCCTGGGCATGGGTGGCGGACATGAGGTTCGCGATCCCCATGGAGATCAGGATCACCATCAGACCGAGCAGGACCCAATCGAAATTCTGAATCAGACGACGGTCAATGCGAAGCATCGCCGCCTCCCACCGAAACCGTCTCGACCGCGGCGCTGCGCTCGAGCACTGGAACCGTCTCGTCGGAAACTTTGGACGCGAAGTAGTGGGCCAAGACGGCTTGCGCCACCGGCCCGGCCGTCGCCCCGCCGTGGCCTCCGTGCTCCACCAAAACCGCAACCACGATCTCCGGGGCTTCGACGGGCGCGTAGGCGACGAACCAAGCGTGATCGCGATGTTCGCGACGAATTTCCACTTCTTCGGCGTCGTCGTCCTTGAGTCGAACCACCTGGGCCGTGCCCGTCTTGCCCGCGACCCGCACACCCGGCACGCGTGCCCGGGAGCCCGTCCCATTGGGAGCGGACACGACGCCCTCCATGGCATCGCGAACCAGTTGCAGGTTTTCCGGGCGAACGGGAACCGTGCCCCGAAACACCGGCGGGTACTCGCGTACCAGAGCTCCGTCCTTCGTCTCCAAACGCCGCACTACGCGGGGTTCCACCAGGGCGCCCCCGTTCGCGATCGCGGCATAGATGACCGCCAACTGGATGGGGGTCATCAGGTTGTACCCCTGGCCGATGGACGTGGAGACGGTTTCGCCTTTGTGCCACGGCTCGCCGAAGCGGCGTTCCTTCCAGGCCGTCGTGGGAACCAGCCCCGGCTGCTCGTTGGGAATCGGAATTCCCGTGAGACGCCCCAGGCTGAACGCGCGCGCAAAGAAGGCAATGCGGTCGACGCCCAGACGCAAACCGGCCTGGTAGTAGTAGACGTCGCACGATTCGACGAGCGAACGCTGGAGGTCCACCCATCCGTGCCCCGCGCGCTTCCAGCAGCGATAGGTTCGGCGGCCCAAGCGGAACGAACCCGGACAATAGATTTTCTCTTCCGGAGTGATGAGCCCCTCTTCCAGCGCGGCGGCGGCCACCACGGCTTTGTAGGTGGAACCCGGCGGGTATTGTCCCGTGATCGCCCGGTTCAGCAGGGGTTCCAGCGGGTCATCCCGCAGGGCTTGCCAGGTTTTCGAATCGATGCCCCCCGCAAAGGAATTGGGATCGAAGGCCGGAAGCGATACCAGCGCCAGGAGATCGCCCGTCTTTACGTCCATCGCCACGACGGCGCCGGTTCGAGTTTCGCCTTCCGTCGACGTGGCCAGGGCTTGCTCCGCGACCGCCTGCAGCTCTCGATCCAACGTCAGGACGGCGGTGCCTCCGCGCACGGCCCTCACCTCGTCGAGGACCTCCATCTCCCGACCCGCTACGTCGACGATCGTATTGCGTCCCCCGGCGCGACCGCGCAAATGGGATTCGAGCACGTACTCGAGACCCGACTTGCCGACGATTTCTCCCGCCCGGTAATCCGCGAAGCGTCGCGTTCCGAGTTGCTCCGCGCCGATCTCGCCGATGAAGCCCAGCAGGTGCGCCGCGCTTTCCCCGGCTTCGTAATAGCGACGCGGTCGAATGGTGGTGAATACACCGGGCAACGCGTAGCGGTGCGATTCCACCCGCGCGCGCTCTTCGTAGGAAAGGTCCGTCGCCAACGCGATCGGTTGAAAGCGGCGACGGCCACCCGGAGAACCCACGACGCCTTGCAGATCGAGAACTTCGCGTCCCAGAAGCTCCCCCAACGCGTCGTAGGTGCGTTGGGGCGCATGCAATTCGTTGGGAATGACTTCGACCCCGAAGGCGGGACGCGTGGAGGCAACGAGGCGGCGTTCGCGATCCAGAATCTCTCCGCGCGCCGCTTCCAGCCGCACCGTGCGGACGGAATTGCGCTCGGACCGAATCTGATACTCGTCTCCGCGGATGATCTGCAGCTGAAACAGACGCATCAGAAAGATGCCAAACGTCAAGGCAACGCCGATCATCACAAAGGGCATGCGCGCCTCGACGGCAGGATCGAGACCGGTTCCCAATCGCCTCATGTGATCGTGTCCCGCAGGGTCACGGCCAACCCGCGCCGATCCCGGTCGGAATCCGAGAGCCACCATACGATTCGCTGCAAACCCGCCAACAAGGGCCAGGCCCAAATCGCATTCACGGCGGCGCGAAGCCCCTGGCGTAGGGTGAAGTCGAGTTCGAAGGAACTCGCCGCCGCCATGAAATTATTGACACCCACCATCGCCACAGCGGTCAGCGTACTCAACACCGCGACGTAAAGCGCCAGGGAGGTGGGTCGGCGAAGATCGAGCGGTCGATTGCACACGCGAGTCAACCCGAACACGCACAGGGCAAGCAACGCGTGTTGACCGACCACGCCCGCCGCGAGCACATCCGTCGCATACCCGATCCCCGCGGCCAGGAAGACCCCGGAGATCGGCGGCAGCAAGAGCGCCAAGGCGATCACGAACAGAAAGGCCAAATCCGGACACAGGTAAGGAGGAATGAACGTGGCCGCGACCCCCTGCACCAACAAGGCGAACAGGGCCAGCCCGTAAAGGATGAGCCCGCGCCTCACGGACCGGCGGCGGCGGCCGACTCCGCGGCGTCTCCGGGGTACAGGAGTTCCATGGCTGGACCGCGCCACAACATCACGAACACCTGTTCGAGCTTTCCGAAATCCACGGCCGGGCGCAGGGTGGCGGTCTTCACGAGTTCCGAATCGCCGGGTTCGATCTCGACGACGGTTCCGATCCGCAGTGCTTTGGGAAAGACGGCGTCGAGACCCGAGGTGAGAATGTCGTCTCCCACCTGCACGTCATCGCCCCGCACGACGAATTCGAAAACCAGACGATCGCCACCCCGACCCCGCACCACACCTTGCGCGCGACTGCGCTGCACCACGCCGTCGATCGCGCTCTGGCCATCGAGGAGCAACATGGTCTTCGTGGCATTTCGGGAGGCCGCGGTCACGAGCCCCACCACACCGCGATCCGTCACCACGGGCATACCCGCGCGAACCCCGTCGTTGCCGCCGCGATCGAGCAATACGGATCGGTACCAGGGCGAGATGTCTTGCCCCACCACTTCCGCCGGTAGCATCGGAACCGGCAGATCATCCCGCATGGCGGCCACCCGCTCGAGACGTCCGCTGGCGATCAAGGCCTCGCGGTATTGAAGGTTCTCTTCTTCCAGGCGGGCGAGGCGATCGCGCAGGTCTCCGTTTTCCGCGCGAACATCGACCAGGTGGATGTAGTGACTCCACAGATCGCGCGCCGCTTCAGCGGGTATGGCGACCATCTTCTGAATGGGAACCGCAACCTCGAGCAGAGTTCCCGACCACCAGGGCAGGTTCTCGTCGCCTCGACGCCGATCGATCGCCATGGTCGCCAGAGCGAGCACGACGAGTCCCGAAAACAGAAGAGGGACGCGTAGGCGGAACAACCACTCGCGCAACGCGCGCCTCCATCGTAACCAGGGGGGGGAGAGTTACGAGCGAACGGCTACCTCTTTGAGGAGCTTCAATTCCTCGAGGCAGCGGCCAGTGCCCACCACCACAGCGGTGAGCGGATCTTCCGCCAACATCACCGGCAAGCCGGTGGCGTCGCGGAGCAACACATCCAGGTTTCGGAGCAGCGATCCGCCGCCCACCATCACGATGCCCTTGTCGACGATGTCCGCCGCCAGCTCCGGCGGCGTTCGTTCCAGGGCAATCTTCACGGCTTCCACCACCGCGGTAACGGGTTCCGTCAGGGCTTCACGCACTTCTTCGCTCTTGAGCTCGAGGGTCTTCGGAACGCCCGCCACCAGGTCGCGGCCCTTCACCTCGACGGAACGCATGTCGTCCGTGTCCGCCGCGGTTCCGATATTGATCTTGATGAACTCGGCCGTGCGCTCGCCGATCAGCAGATTGTATTTGCGCTTGACGTAGTTGATGATGGATTCGTCCATCTTGTCGCCACCGACGCGGGTGGAATTCGAATAGACGATGCCCGACAGCGAGATGACCGCGACTTCCGTCGTGCCGCCACCGATGTCGATGATCATGTTGCCCGACGGTTCCGTGACCGGCAGGCCGGCGCCGATGGCAGCCGCCATGGGCTCTTCGATCAGATACACCTCGCGCGCACCGGCCGACATGGCGGATTCGCGAACCGCGCGCTTCTCGACTTCGGTGATCCCCGACGGCACCGCGATCACGATGCGGGGGCGCACCAGATTCTGGCGATTGTGAACGCGGGTGATGAAGTAGCGAAGCATGGCTTCGGTGATTTCGAAGTCGGCGATGACGCCGTCCTTCATGGGGCGAATGGCGACGATATGGCCCGGGGTACGGCCCAACATGTCCTTGGCCTCGCGCCCCACGGCGCGGACCTTGTCCGGCCCCCGGCCGTCCTTGACCACGGCCACGACGCTCGGCTCGGAAAGCACGATCCCGCGCCCCTTCGCGTAACACAGGGTGTTCGCGGTCCCGAGGTCAATCGCGATGTCGTTCGAGAACCATCCCAGAATCGGGTCGAGAATCACGGTAGGCCCCCAGTGTGCGCCGGCGTTGCTAAGTGCTCGAATTCGCGGCGCAATTCGCCAGCTATTACGAGCAGCTTAACAGTACGCCGAAGGCCGTTCAAGCGCCCCGGCATCCCAGCCCCGGCGCCCGATCGGGCTTTTTTCGCCCCGCTCGCACCCAACGGTTGCTGCACGGCGACCTGCTGCGTACTTTCCGCGCCTCTACCGTCTATCGGTATCCGGTCGATCGCGCCTAACGCGTGACGCCACAGGGGGGGTCCACCGATGTTGCGAATCATGCGCCAGGGGAGTCGTTGGATTACGGCCATCGCCATCGTCTTCGTCGGCGGCGTCTTCGTGTTCGCCATGGCGGGCACCCCGTCGAACTCCATTTCCCCGGGAGCCGTCCTGGAAGTGGACGGGGAAGCGTTCGGGCAACGCGAGCTGGGTCGCGTGATGACACAGCTCGAAGACTTCTACAGCGGGGTCTACGGCGACGACTTCGACGCCAAGGAGGCGTTGCTGCAGGAAAGCGCCATCGCGCAATTGATTCGCCAGAGCGTTCTCGCCTCCGAAGCGCGACGCCTGGGCCTGCGGGTTTCCGATGAGGAGATGAAGAAACTGGTGCGCCAGATCGCTCCGGATCGCGAGACCTTCCGCAACTTCGTCACCAGTGAATACGGAACCGAAAAATTCTTTCGACGGGCGGTCGAACTCGACTTGCTGGCCCGCAAGATGCAGCGGCTACTGTCCACCAGCGCTTTCGTTTCCGACGCCGAAGTCCGCGATGCGCTGCGCGCCAAACGCGAGGAAGTGAAGCTCGCCTACGTCGCCCTGGATCCCACGTCCCTGGCGGAAAGCGTCGACCCCGGAGCGCTCGAGCTCGAGCAATACGCCATCGATCACGCCGAGCAGGTGGCGAAGATCTACGACGAGCGCACGGATCGCTACCACGAGCCCGAGCAGGTGCGCGCGCGACACGTCCTGCTGCGGGTTGCCGCGGACGCGGAACCCGAGGAGGAAGCGCTGGTGGAAGCCCGCGCGCAAGCCGCCTTGGAGCGCATTCGCGGCGGGGAAGACTTTGCTGCCGTGGCGAAAGAAGTTTCCGACGACCCGGGCTCCAAGGATCGCGGGGGAGACCTCGGACTCTTCCCACGCGGGCGTATGACGCAGGCCTTCGAAGACGCCGCCTTCTCCCTCGCCGACGGCGAAGTCAGCGAGTTGATTCGCACGGAGTTCGGATATCACATCATTCGCGTGGAAGAGCATCGTGCGGAAAAGACCCGGACCCTGGAAGAAGTCGAAACCGAAATCGCGCGGGAAATCATGCTGGAAGAATCCGGCAGCGCGCGCGTAGACGAATTGGTCCTCACCCTCGGCAACGCCATCCGCGAAGGAACCTCCCTGGAAGACGCCGCGCGCGCAGAGGCGGTCAACATCGAACGCACCGACGGTGTGCGCAGACGCCGCGATGGCTTCATTCCGGGGCTCGGGGCTTCGCGCGATGTGTTGACGACCGCCTTCGCCCTCGAACCGGGCGCGAGCAGTGACGAGGTCTTCGATGTGGCGAGCAAGAAGGTATTCATTCAGGTGACGGACCGTACGGAGCCCGAACTCGAGGCACTCGAAGCCGAACTCGACGCCGAGCGGGAGCGCCTGCTCAACACCAAGCGGGAACAACTACAGACGGAATGGGTTCAATTGCGCCGCCGCGAACTCGAGGACGCGGGAAAGATCGTCTACGACCTTTCCCGCCTCTGATTCCCCGCAGCGCTCGCGGCGTATCTTCGCCGCGTCCCCTCGCCCGCTAGCCCAGGCGGTCGGGCTCGCTCACGCCGGAGACCGCAACCAGTCGCGACCCCTTGGGCGAATTGCGCAGCTTCGCGATGGCTCGCGCCTCGATCTGCCGCACACGTTCCCGTGACAGATTGAGTTTCGTACCGATCTCCTCGAGGGTGTGATCTTCCTCGCCCCGCATTCCGAATCGCCAGCGCAGAATATTGCGCTCGCGTTCGTTCAACACGTCCATGGAATCCTCTGCCTCGCGTTCGAGTCGGAATTGATCCATGGCGTCCAACGGGGAAACCACGTCCGGGTCGCGCACGAAATCGCGCAACACCTTCGAATCCGTGCCACGCACTTCCTCTTCCAGAGAGAGCGGGTCGCGCGTCATCTCCTGCAAGCGTTCGATCTGCTCCGTCGGAACCTTCATCGCCGCGGCGATTTCCGGTGCGGTGGGCTCGCGCCCCAACTTGCTCTCGAGCGAACTCTGCATGCGGTAGTACTTGAGCAGCGTGTCGTACATGTGACTCGGAATCCGAATCGTCCGCGAGTGATTCTGGATGGCGCGAATCAAGGCTTGGCGGATCCACCACAGCGCGTAGGTGGAGAACTTGTGACCGCGTCGATAATCGAACTTCTCGACGGCGCGGATCAGGCCCAGGTTCCCCTCCTGGATCAGATCCAAGAACGCGATCCCCATGTTGCGGAAGTCCTTGGCGATCGCGACGACCAACTTCAGGTTGTGCTGGGTGAAGATGTTCTTCGCCTTCGTCAGCCGCGCCCACGCGCGCTCGATCTCCTGCAAGCGGTCGTTGAAATCGGACGTCGACATGCCGATCTCTTCCTCGATGGCGAGCATTCGGGCCCGCAGCGCCTTCACCTGCACTTCCCGGGAATCCCGCCCTTCCTGGGTTCGCGGCGTCTGACGCCTTCGCGACAGGGCCGCAAGCCGACGCCGCGCGGAGGTCAGGTCGCGCGCGAAATCGAGCAGCTGCCGTCGGACGCCGCCGAGGATCACCATCGAGAGGTCCGCGGTCTTGAGCTTGCGGGCGACCTGGCGGTCGATTTTCTCGATGGCTTCCTTGCTCGTCCCGCGACTGGCCTGACGCCGCCGCAACAGCGCCGCCACACGCGAGAGCGAGGTGTCGACCTGGGCACTGCGATCTTCTCCGGCCGGCGATCCACTGCCGAAGGATTCCGACATCTTTCCCGTCACCCGGTTTTCGTCCTGTAGACGGTGCCAATGTCGAATGGCTTCCTGTGCCGTGAAGGGAATCGACAGGGTTCCATCCTTGAACGCCAAGGTGGAGGCTTCGATCTCCTTCGCGAGCATGACTTCTTGATCTTTGGTCAGGGTTGGAATCGACCCGATGTCGCGAAAATACGACGTCAGCGCGCTGCGATCGCGCGGACGATCCAAATCTTTGCGGACGGCGGCGCGTTTCGGTGCCGCTTTCTTCTTGGGTTTGGCCGCCGCCTTTCCGGTCTCGGCCTTCTTCTTCAATTTCGTCGAGGCCTTGGCCGAAGCCTTGGTCCGACGCGCGGTGGTTCTACCCGTACTGGTCACGGTGTCTGTGGATGCACTCACGCCGCCCCTCCCGGAACACCACTGCGCGCGTACGCGCGACGGCGTTCAAAGCAAACGTTTGACTCTGGGGGGATGAATTCGACCCACGACGCACTGCAGCGCGTCCAGCTATGGGTCCAATTCTACACTACCTGTGAAGCTTCCGTTGCAAATCACGCGAAGCGTGGTTTCTCCGACTCAGCTTCTTCTCATCTTCGATCCGGCATGGGGATGCGGGACAATGACGCGGGTGACTCTCCACCCGGCCATCGGGCGGCAATCTAAGGGGCTTTTGACCCCTTGTCAAAAGGTTTTCACCTTTAAGAGCAATATTTTACAGACGGAGCTGCGAATCCGGGAATGAAAACGTGTTCGCGTACGGCCGTGGCGCATCGCGTTACCGGGAAAAATCCGGATCAGAGAGCCTCTTCCGAAGTCGTCAATTCTCCGCGCAGGCGCTCGCGAATGCGCTCGTTCCAGGCGCGTTGGACATCGCCCCCACCCTTCGCAAGCTCTTCGTTGAACTGATCCACCAGCGCCTGAAACTCCGCGCGCAGTTGCTCCATGTGGCGCGACCAGCGCTCGGCCAATCTCTCGAGCGCCTGCTCGGGCGTCGCACCGCGCCCCTGGGTCGAATCGATCGTGGCGCGACGGCGCGCGTTCAAGTCCGCGGCAAAGTAACGCCCGAGTTCGAAATAGATTTGCAGTTGCTCCAACCGGACTTCGTCCGAAACGCCCGCCTGCGGGTTCCAATAGGACTGCGCGCGATCCAACAGCGGCAGGTAACGCAGGGGTTCACGGCGCGCGGTGAAGGCACCGTCCGCGGTCTCGGCGATTCGCGCTCCCGCAATGCACGCGATGAAGATCCCCAGCGCACTGCCCTGCTCGCGGCGCGCCGCGCCCTGGGCGCGGAAATCGCCGGGCCCGATCTGCTTGTAGGCAACGACGTCGCCCATGCGCGCCACTTCGGATTCCGTGCGCAGACAGTAGAAATTGTTTCGTAGGAAAGCGTCCCGGGCGCTCTCGAGACGGCGCTGCGCCTGATCTTCGAGCATTTCCCGCTCGAGTTCTTCCAACAGGGCGCGACGTTCCTCGGATTCTTCGGCGGCCGCCGGCATTGCGACGCCGGGCCACGTCAGCGCGACGGCGAGCAAGAGTCGGAGGGCGCAACCCGTCCCGTGCGTTTCACGGCGTCGTGCAACCGAAGCCATCTAGCCGGTTCTACACGAACGAATCGCGACGGTGCCGAATCAGGTCCATGAACTCGGCGCGCGTCTTCGAATCCGTGCTGAAGACGCCTTGCATGGAACTCGTCACCGCAAATGCGTTCTGGCGCTCGACCCCGCGCATCATCATGCACAGGTGCGAAGCCTCGATGATGACCCCCACGCCTTTGGGCTTGAGGACCGCCAGAATCGTCTCCGCAATCTGAGTGGTGAGACGCTCCTGGACTTGCAGACGCCGGGCGAACATTTCCACCAAGCGCGGAAGTTTGGACAAGCCCACGACTTTGCCGTCCGGGATGTAGCCGATGTGGGCGCGACCGAAGAACGGAATCATGTGGTGTTCGCACAGGCTGTAGAAGTCGATGTCCTTCACCATCACCATTTCATCGTAATCCACGTCGAACAACGCGTTGGTGAGAATCGGGACCGGGTCCTGATCGTACCCCTGGGTGAGGAAGCGCATGGAGCGCGCGACCCGGGCGGGGGTGCGCTCGAGTCCGTCACGTCCGGGATCCTCGCCCAATTCTTTCAGCAGATTGTGAATCAACCCCTCGATGGGATCCGGCGCGTCGTTCATGACAGTTCTCCGCAGTCGAAACTGTTTCGGCGCGTTTCGAGAACGCGAACGCGCACGACGCGCGCCGCTCCCAAATTCGCCACGGGCTCTTCGATGCGCGCGTGAATCGCCAGTGCGAGATTTTCCGCGGTGGGGACCACGCGCTCGAACAGTGCATCGTCGTTCAGATTTCGGTGGGCGAAGCGGTCGAGCACGCGGTCGCGCACCACCGCATCCAGCGCCTCGGGCTCGACCACGCAACCGCTCTCCTCGTCGACCGGCCCCGCCACGGTGACCTCGACGCCGTAGTGATGGCCGTGGGGATTCGAGCACTTGCCGTAGAGCCGGTGGTTTTCCGCGTCCGAGAGCGCGGGCTGCCGCAGCACGTGCGCGGCGGGAAACCAATAGCGGCGCGTGAGCGCGATCAAAGCACCGCCTCGGGTTCGCGGATCTCGACCCACAGGTCGCGCCCCTGGATCAGTCGGATTCGGGAAAGCATTCCCGCCGGCAGCGCTTCGATCAGCAATTCGCGAATGACGCGGGCGAAATTCTCGGGCGTGGGCAGCTGTTTGTCGAAATACGGGGTGTCGGCGTTCAGGTCCCGGTGATCGAAACGGGCCATGATCTCGCGATCGAGCACCTCCTGGAGGGCCGCCAGGTCCAGCACCATCCCGGTCTGCGGGTCGGGCTCGCCCTGCAGCGTCACTTCCAGGCGATAGTTGTAGCCGTGCTGACGGGCCCGGGGCCCAAACCGGCGTTGGTTTTCTGCGTCGCTAAGGTCGCCGCGGTGGAAGCGCAGGGAGGTCGAGAAATCGATCGCGCGGGTGATGCGTACGGGGCTCGCGGGCATCCCGAAAACGTACTCGAATCAAGCGGTTCTGCTAATAGCGCCGGAGCAGACCCCGAACCACACCGCGGATCTTCACCTGGTCCGCCGGCACGACCAGGGGCTGGAGGCGCGCATTGGCGGGAACCAGGCGCACGTTCGGTCCGTCGCGATAGAGCTTCTTGAGGGTCGCATCCTCGCCCCCCAAAAGGGCCACCACGGTCTCGCCTTCCTGCGCCTCCCGGTGGCCGTCCACCACCACGTAATCCCCCTCGCGAATCTGCTCGTCGATCATGGAGTCGCCGACCACGCGCAGCACGAAGGTGCCCGCCGGGTTTCCCACCATCGCGCGGGGAACCTCGATCGACTCAGACACCTCGATCGCTTCGATCGGAGCCCCTGCCGCCACGGTTCCGAGAAGCGGCACTGTGAGGGTCTCCTCGTCGTCCTCGGGGACGGGCTCGACGGAACGGCTGCGGTTCCAGGATTTGCGCAACCGCCCTTTCTCCACGAGGTGCTGGACGTGCTTGTGAACCGTCGCCACCGAGGACAGACCGAGGTTGGATCCGATTTCCTCGAGGCTGGGCGAGTACCCCTTCTGTTGGATGAACTCGCGAATGAAATCGAAGACCTCTCGCTGTCTGCGGGTCAATGCCATCGCCATGGTCACCCTCTCCGTTTTTCCGGGCTTTCAGGGTAGAATATTCGTCTTATTTTCGCCCCATGCGCATCTCGCGCAGGGGAGAGTTCCCCCTTTGGATGACATCGATACGGGTAGGGTTCTTTCCCAGTCTGTTTTTTTTCGCCCCCTCTCCCAGGCGCCCTCTTGCTTCAGGTCCTCGCCGGTCATACCTTTCGCGCGCCTTTTGGCAGGCGACGGCTTCGACTGCCAAAAGTTGGAACTCCGGCTCGAAAGCGAGTGACCGGAGCTGCGAACGAACTGAAAAACCCCATAACGCCGCATCAGGAGGATGGATTTCATGAAGATCCGACCGCTTCAGGATCGGCTTCTCGTCAAGCGCCTCGACGAGGAGGAAAAAACCAAGGGCGGAATCATCATTCCCGATTCAGCCAAAGAAAAGCCCCAAGAGGGCAAAGTCATTGCCGTCGGCAAGGGCAAGGTGAACGAAGACGGCAAAGTACAGCCCCTCGACGTCAAGAAGGGCGACAAGGTGCTGTTCAGCAAATACTCGGGCACCGAAGTCACCGTCGAAGGTGAAGAACATCTCATCATCCGTGAGGACGACGTCCTCGGCGTGCTCGGCTAGGAGGGAGCGAAAAAATGGCTGCCAAGGATATCAAGTTCGACCAAGACGCCCGTGCGAAGCTGCTGGCCGGCGTCAACCAGATGGCCAATGCGGTCAAGGTGACGCTGGGACCCAAGGGACGCAACGTCGTGATCGAGAAGAGCTTCGGCTCGCCCACGGTCACGAAGGACGGCGTCACCGTCGCCAAGGAAATCGAAGTCGAAGACAAGTTCGAGAACATGGGCGCGCAGATGGTGAAAGAGGTCGCGAGCAAGACCTCGGACGTCGCCGGCGACGGCACCACGACGGCCACGGTTCTCGCCCAGGCGATCTTCCGCGAGGGCAGCAAGCTCGTGGTCGCCGGCATGAACCCCATGGAACTCAAGCGCGGCATCGACAAGGCCGTGGATGCCATCGTGGGTGAACTGTCCAAGATGTCGAAGCCCACGCGGGACTCCGATGAAATCGCCCAGGTGGGAACCATTTCCGCCAACAGCGATGCCACCATCGGAAAGATCATCGCCGAAGCCATGGAGAAGGTCGGCCGCGAAGGCGTCATCACCGTGGAAGAAGCCAAGTCGATGGAGACGGAACTCGACGTCGTCGAGGGGATGCAGTTCGACCGCGGTTACCTGTCGCCCTACTTCGTCACGGATCCCGAGCGCATGGAGACGGTGCTCGAAGAGCCCCTGATCCTGCTCCACGAGAAGAAGATCAGCAGCATGAAGGACTTGCTGCCGGTCCTCGAGCAGACCGCTCGCCAGGGCAAGCCCCTGCTGATCGTCGCCGAAGACATCGACGGCGAAGCCCTGGCGACGCTCGTCGTCAACAAGATCCGCGGCACGCTGCAAGCCGCCGCGGTGAAGGCACCGGGCTTCGGAGACCGCCGCAAGGCCATGTTGCAGGACATGGCGATCCTGACCGGCGGTCAGGTGATTGCGGAAGAGCTCGGCCTCAAGCTCGAGAACGTGACCCTGAAGGATCTGGGTAAGTGCAAGCGCGTCCAGATCGACAAGGACAACACCACGGTCATCGGTGGCGCGGGCACCAAGAAGGACATCGACGGACGCTGCAACGAGATCCGCAGCCAAATCGAAGAGACCAGGTCCGATTACGATCGCGAGAAACTGCAGGAACGACTGGCGAAGCTGGTCGGCGGTGTCGCGGTGGTGAAGGTGGGCGCTGCGACCGAGACCGAGATGAAGGAGAAGACGGCCCGTGTCGAAGATGCGTTGCACGCCACGCGTGCCGCCGTCGAAGAAGGCATCGTGGCCGGTGGCGGCGTTGCGCTGCTGCGCGCCCAGAAGGCGCTCGACTCCCTCACCCTGGACGACGAGCAGCAAGCCGGTGCGAACATCATCCGGCGCGCCATCGAAGAGCCCCTGCGCATGATCTCCGAGAACGCGGGGGTCGAGGGCTCGATCGTGATCGACAAGGTGAAGAACGGGAAGGGTGGGTTCGGCTTCAACGCGTCGACCGAAGAGTACGAAGACCTGTTGAAGGCCGGCGTCATCGACCCCACCAAGGTCGTGCGCTCCGCGTTGCAAAACGCGGCCAGCGTGGCGTCCCTGCTCCTCACCACCGAAGCCATGGTGGCGGAGCGACCGGAAGAGAAGAAGGACATGCCCGCCATGCCGCCGGGCGGCATGGGCGGAATGGGTATGTAGCCGCGCAATAGAAGCCCGCGTTGCGCGCTTCTATTGCGAAGACGCCGGTCTTGCTCGATCCGTGTCCGTAGCAAGACCGGAAAGAACGAAAGAAAGAACGGGCCCCGGAGCGACCTAGCTCCGGGGCCCGTTTCATTTTCGTGCTAGCCACCAACGGAGCCCAAGCTCCGCGGGCGTCTTCGTAATTGCAACCCGCAAAGCGGGTTGCAATTACGCAACTTAGTTGCCGAATTGGGACAGTTTGGCTCGGGCGCGATCGATATCGCTATCCATGATCGTTTTGCGCTTGTCGGCTTCGGCGAAACCCTGGGCTTCGCTCGCGAGTCGCGAGAAGTAATCTTCCCCGGCGCTCACGGCCTTCTCGATGGCCGTGCCCGACACTCGCAGGCCCCCGCCGTTCTTCGTAATGATCCGTTTTACTACCGCGTTCGGCAGTTCACCCATGGTTTCTCCTCCTGCAGTCTGAGAGATCCTAGGAACGTCTCAGTGTCGTTGTCAACGCTCGTCGCGCCCGGCCTCTTCCGCCGCACGCACCACATCGCGAAGCGGAACCTTAGCCTTACGGGCCAGCCGCTTGCAGTCCTCGTATTCCGCCGAGACATCGACCCGCCCGTTTCCGTCGCGGGCCAGCTTGACCCCCACCTTTCCGAAGGGAGTCGCGACCTTGCGGACCTCCCGGGGGAGGACCATGCGATCCCATTCCAGGGTCCGGACCCCGATGGCGGTCGATTCCTGGAACAGGATTTGGGCCAGTCGAACCCGGTCCTGGGGTCGGGCCAGGACGCGGACCAGGAAGCCCGGGCGATTTTTCTTCATCTGGAGGTGCTGGACCGAAACATCCAGGGCCCCGCCGGCGAAGAGTTCTTCCATCAGATAGTCGAAGTGTTCCGGCACCAGATCGTCGAGATTCGTTTCGAGGGCCGCCACCCGGTCCCAGCCGAAGCCCTCCTGGCTCCCCAACACCGCACGCAGGACGTTGGGCATGGGGCCCTTCCGGTCGTTGCCCGCCCCCAGCCCGATGGCCTCGGGCCGCATAGCGGGCAGCGGGCGGAACTCGTCGACCACGGTCTTGAGAATCGCGGCGCCCGTGGGGGTGACGGTTTCCCATTCCACCTGCGCGGGGACGGTCGGGATCCCGCGCAGCAATTCGAGGGCGGCCGGGACCGGTACGGGCAGACGCCCGTGCTCCGTCTCGACGGTTCCGCCACTCCCCAACCCGACCGGCGAAGCGGTGACCCGCCCGACGTCGAGTCGAGCCAACCCGATCGCCGCGCCGGTCACGTCCACGATGGCGTCGACGGCGCCGACTTCGTGGAAATGCACGTCGTCGAGCTTGCAACCGTGAACCCGCGCTTCCGCGCGGCCCAGGGCTTCGAAGATCGCGCAGGCGCGTTCGCGTACTCCCGCGTCGAGCTTGGCCTTCTGAAGCAGCGCGTGGATCGCCTTGAAGCTGCGCCCGTGCGCCTGTCCATGGGCGTGGCCCTTGGCGCGGCGCGGTTTCGGAACGAGGACATCGACGTAGCGCGCGGCCAGGGCACCGCGCTTGACCTTCGAAACCTTGAGTTTGTATTCGACCCGAAGCCCCGCCAAGTCGGCGTCGAGTTGTTTGCGCGACAGACCGAGATCGAGCAGCGCGCCGAGGAACATGTTGCCCGCGATGCCCGAGAAACAATCGAGATGAAGGACGCGACTCACGTGACCTCAGAGCCGATTGATCAGGCTCGCCACGTAGGCGGCACCGAAACCGTTGTCGATGTTCACGACCGTGACATTCGACGCGCAGCTCGTCAGCATGCCGAGCAGCGCGGCCACGCCACCGAAGGCGGCGCCGTACCCGACGCTGGTGGGCACGGCGATCACCGGTTTGTCCACCAATCCGCCCACGACCGAAGGCAGCGCGCCCTCCATGCCCGCCACGGCGATCAAGACGCGCGCGCTGCGCAAGACTTCCGTCGAGGCCAACAAGCGGTGAATCCCCGCGACCCCCACGTCCTGCAGCAAATCCACTTTGTTGCCGAAACGACGCGCCACACCCACCGCTTCCGCGGCCACCGGACGGTCCGCGGTCCCGGCTGAGATCACCGCGATGGTCCCCTTGCCCTCGATGGGCGTCTCCGACGGACCCAACCAGAGCAGCCGCGCGTCGGCGTCGTAATCCGCAGCCGGCAGCGCGCCGCAAATGCGCGACGCCACGTCCGATTCGACGCGGGTCACCAACGCCTGCTGACCGGCGGCGTGCAGGGTCTGCATGACGCTGATGATCTGCTCGGCGGTCTTGCCCGGCGCAAAAACCACTTCGGGAAACCCGTGACGCAGGGCGCGATGGGTGTCGACCCGGGCGTGGTCCGTGTCGACGAACGGCGGCGAGGCCACGGATTCCGTTGCACTCGCGACATCGATGTCGCCGCGCGCGACACCCTCCAGGAGTTCCTTCAGCCGATGGCGATCCACGGCGGCAACGTTAGTTCGGAACGGGCGGGAGTGCAGCCAGCGGGATCCGGGGGCGATGCGCGCCCTAGTCGCGTTTCAAGACGTGCCGGATCGTGGCCAGCAGACAGTCGGGCTTGTAGGGCTTCACCACGAAATCGAGGGCACCGGCTTCCACAGCCTGCATGACCAACGTTTCCTGGCCGATGCTGCTGCACATGACGATTCGCGCGTGGGGATCGAGGCGTCGGATCTCGACGGTTGTGTTGAGACCGCAGAGGGTGGGCATGAGGACGTCGAGCAGAACGAGGTCGGGTTTGTGTGCTTGGAAGGCCTCGACGGCGCGGAACCCATCGGGAACCGAAGCCACCAATTCGAACCCTTCGGGCTCGAGGATCTCGCGCAGCACATCCCGCATGAACGGAGCGTCGTCCGCCACCAGGACCCGAACCTTCACCATCGCCCTCGTTGGTTTTCCGCAAATCCGAGCTGGAAAACCGTGCGCTCTCTTGTCCCCTCGAGGGCGCTATCGGTTGATGAACGAGGGGTCTTGACGCTCGGGCGGCTAAAAGTGCCGCCAACCGGAAGGTTTGCCCGGAGTGCGCGGGTTGGGCGGGGTCACGCGACCGATTTCTGCGAGTGCGATGCCCCAACGACGACCCAGTTGCGCGACTTGCGGGGCGCCGGGACGCAGGGTGAAGAGCAGCTCGTAATCCTCACCGCCGTGAAGGGCCAGCTTGCGTGGGTCGACACCCAAGCGGCGGCACTTTGCAGGGAAACCCCGAGGCTGCGGAACGCGCGCTTCGTCGAAGGCCGCTCCCACCCCGGAGGCCCGCAGCAGGTGGTGGAGGTCCGCGACCAGTCCGTCGGAAACATCGATGCAGGCTCCGACACCCCGGAGTCGCGCCAAACGTCGGCCTACCGCGAGCCTGGGCTCGGGCACGTACTTGCCCCGGACCTTTTCCCGCTGCGCGCGGACGCGATCGAAGGCCGCCGCACCCAACTGGCCCGTCACGAGAATGCGGTCTCCCACCCGCGCCGCGTCGCGCCGCAACGCGCGGCCCCGAACGACCGCGCCGATTGCGGTCAAGGTCAGGGAGACTTGGCGCGAGCGCGTGACATTGCCCCCGACGACCGGCGTCTCCGCGCGCGCCGCCTGGGTGATCACACCGCCCAGCAAGGCTTCGATCCGCGCCAGATCCGCCGCGGGCGGAGCCGCCAGAGCGATCGTCATTCCAAGGGGCCGGGCCCCCATGGCGGCCAGATCCGAGAGCGCGGCCGCCGCCGCCCGCCGTCCGATGGTGGCGGGAGCCGCCGCATCCCAGCGGAAGTGGACCCCCTCGACACAGGCGTCGGTACTGACCGCGACGTCTTCATCCGCTCGGGCGCGCAACAGCGCGGCGTCATCCCCGATGCCGAGGACCGGCCGGGCGCCGCCGGCCCGGGTGCGCGCCACGCGCCGGGCAACGCGGTCGATCAATCCAAACTCGCCGACGTCTCGGAGCTTCACGAGAGCGAGACTACCCAAACTCGCCGACGTCTCGAAGCTTCACGAGAGCGAGACTGCCGGATTCGACCGCGCGCGCGAATCCGGGACATTTCGACCCCGGCGAGGTCGATTATCCCACCCGCCTACTCGCGCTGAAGGGTTTTCAGGTACTCGACCAGGACCAGGAGGTGGCCGCGCACGGCCTCCTCGGCGGTCGAGTCCGGCGCGATCGGCGCGCCGAAACGCCGCCCCCATACCGGCATGCTGCGCGACCCGTGGGCGGACACGTCCGTGCGCCCGTCCACATAGGCGGCGATTTCCGCAGCCGGGAAAACGCCACCGCGGCGCGCGGCAATCCGCGTCAAATCCGCTGGCGGCGGCGTGAGAGAGCCTGCGACGGGGCCATCGCCCCGGCCTCCGGTTCCGTGACACGACACGCAATAGCGCTCGAAGTTCGCGCGCCCGGATTCGACCAACAGAAGCGACGGTTCTTCGGTCTCGTGCGGATGGGGCCCGCCACAACCCAGTGCTGCGATAACGGCGATGAATAGAACGCAAGCCGCCCGGCCAAGCTGATGCATGCCACGGATCCTCCTGTTTCCAGCGTCCAGAAATTTTACGCCCCATGCGAGGTGCACGCCCCATGCCAAGCATCGATTTGGCAACGGTCCGGCTGTCTGGCACCCGTCCGTTGTCTGGCACCTGTCCCGCGGCCTGGCAACGGTCCCACTGTCTGGCAGCGGTCCCGCTGTCTGGCACCTGTCCGCTGGCACCCGTCCCGCGCTGTCTGACACCCGTCCTGCTGTTTTGCCCCCGCCCTGCGGTTTGGCACGGGTCCTGCTTTCGTGAACCCGCAAAGGGGGGATTTCATGCTGGGAAACCGTCGACCCGTGGCGCGCCGCGCGCTCGTGCTCGGCGCCACTTTGCTGGTGGTGTGGGGGGGTGAAGCCCGGGCGGACACCGAACGCCCGGTCACTCAATCCACCATGCGCGAGATCTTCCAAGCCCTGACCGTCGCCTACCGCCTCAGTTTCGACGACGACCCGGAACAGCGCGAGGCCATGACCCAGGCGCTGCGCGCGCTTTCGAACAGTGCCCATCGCCTGCTCGCCCACGGTGGCGAGCTGAACCAGAGCTTCGATTTTCTCCGCGCTTCCCTGGCGCGCGACGCCCGCGAAGCGCTCTACCACTACGAATCCGGCAACCATCGCTCCGCCCGCTTCGTGCTCCAAGAACTCACCGAGAACTGCTTTGCCTGCCATTCGAAGCTGCCGAGCGAGCGCACCTTCGGTCTCGGGAAGGAATTTCTGGCATCGGTTCGAATCGCGGACCTCGAACCCGTCGATCGGGCGCGACTCGAAGTCGCCACGCGTCAATTCGACGCGGCGCTCTCGACCTACGAACAGGCGCTGCAAAGCCGCGCTGAATCCCCGACTTACATCGACCTCAACGGCACGGTTTCGAATTACCTCCGCATCGCCCTGTGCGTCCGCAACGACCCCGCGCGGGCAGAGAAGGCCCTGCTGGCGTTCCAGAAGCGGCCGGACACGCCCCGCTACCTACGCGACCACGTCGAACGCTGGCGCGAAACCCTGAACGTTCTGAAACCCGTCCTGAATTCGAAACGCGAACTCGAAGCCGCGCGCCGAGCGGTTGCCCAGGCCCAGTCGCGGGCCGTGTTCCCGAGTGAGCGCTACGGGCTGGTTCAATACGTGGCGGCGCAATGCCTGTTGAACCGTTTCGTGGATTCGAATCCCAAAGATGCCGACGTGCTCGCGGAGGCCTTCTACCTGCTGGGCGTGGCCGATGCCCACATCACCCACGGCATCTGGGTTTCCGAAACCGAATATTTCCTGGAGGCGTCGATCCGCTTCGCGCCGGGTTCGCGCTTCGCGGAACCCGCCTACGCGTTTCTCGAGGAATACATCCTGACGGGATACACGGGGTCCGCGGGCGTCAACCTGCCACCCGACATGTCGAAGCTGCTCGATGAATTGCGGGCGTTGATCGATTCCGCGAACTGACCCGCGTGCCGCGCGCGATCCGCCGCTAACCCCCGCTAACCCCAGCGAGCCGCAGCTGGCCCAACTCGCCCCAGCTCGCCGTAGCTAGCGATTCTTGGCGTGCGCGACCGGGCCCGGCGTGGGTCCGCGACCGGGGTAGCTCTTGCGCGTCTTGCGCTTGCCGCTCGGGCGCTCGAGGGCGTGCTCGAGCACCTCGTCCATGTGGCTCACGGGGATGAACTCGATCTTCTTCTTCACTTCGGCGGGAATCTCGGCGAGATCGTCGAAATTCTTCTTGGGCAGAATCACGCAGTTGATGCCCGCGCGATGGGCCGCCAGGGCCTTTTCCCGCACGCCCCCCACCGGCAATACGCGGCCGCGAAGCGTGACTTCGCCCGTCATCGCGACGTCGCCGCGGATCGGCACATCCGACGCGAGGGAGATGATCGCCGTGGCGATCGTAATCCCCGCCGAAGGACCATCCTTGGGAATGGCGCCGGCCGGGATGTGGATGTGGACCTGGTGGCGCATCAAGTGCATTTCATCGACGCCCATTTGGGGCACGAACCAACGCGCGTAGGTGAGCGCCGCGTGACACGATTCCTTCATGACGTCGCCCAGCTGTCCCGTCAGCATCAGGTCGCGCCCCTTGGTCATGAGCGCCTCGATGCGCAGCACGTCGCCCCCCGCTTCGGTCCAGGCGAGTCCGTTCGTCACGCCGACTTCGCCGGCGCGCTGGGGGTCGTCGGGAATGAAGGTGGGCGGCCCCAGGTAGCGCGTGACGTTCTTGGTGTTGACCTGTACGTCGGATTCGTTGCCCTCGGCGGCCCGACGCGCGGCCTTGCGGCACACGGATGCGATCTGGCGTTCGAGGTTCCGCACGCCCGCTTCGTGGGTGTAATCCGTCACGATGCGCTTGAGGGACGAGTCCGACCAACGCACCCGGTCGACGGGCAGTCCGTGTTCTTCCATCTGCTTCGGAATCAGATACGTGCGGGCGATCTCGCTCTTCTCTTCCGGCGTGTAGCCCGCCAGACGGATCACTTCCATGCGATCGCGCAGGGGCCCGGGAATGGGATCGAGCTGATTCGCGGTGGTGATGAAGAAGACCTTCGAGAGATCGACGGGCACGTTCAGATAGTGATCGCTGAACTTCGAGTTCTGCTCCGGATCGAGCACTTCGAGCAGCGCCGAAGCGGGATCCCCACGAAAATCGGCACCCAGCTTGTCGAGTTCGTCGAGCATGAAGACCGGATTGTTGGTCCCGGCTTGCTTCAAGCCCTGGATCAAACGCCCCGGCAGCGCGCCCACGTAGGTGCGCCGGTGGCCGCGGATCTCCGCTTCGTCGCGGACGCCACCCAGCGACACGCGAATGAACTCGCGCCCCATGGCGCGCGCGATGGATCGACCGAGGGAGGTCTTCCCGACGCCCGGCGGTCCCACGAAACACAGGATCGGGCCGCGCGAATCGTTGCGCAGCTTGCGAACTCCCAAGAACTCGAGAATCCGGTCCTTCACGCGATCGAGATGCGCGTGATCGGAATCGAGGATCTCGCGCGCCGAATTCAAGTCGAGTTCGTCCGGCGAAGAACGCGTCCAGGGCAGTTCCACCAACCAATCGAGATACGTGCGCACCACCTGGGCTTCCGGGCCGTCGGGATGCATGCGCTCGAGGCGATGCAATTGGCGCGTCGCCTCTTCCAACGCTTCGGCGGTCAAGCCCGCTTCATCGATCTTGGCCTGGTATTCCTCGGCCTCTTCGGCGCGGGGGTCCGCGTCGCCCAATTCGACCTGGATCGCACGCAACTGTTCGCGCAAATATTGTTCGCGTTGACTGCGGGAAATCTCTTCCTTGGCCTGGCTCTGAATCTCCGCCTGCATGGTGGTGACTTCGAGCTCACGGCGCAGGAACGAGTCCGCCTTGCGCAGCCGCGCAACGGGATCGATGGATTCGAGAATCGCCTGGGCATCGGGCATCCGCATGCGCAGATTCGAAGCCACCAGGTCAGCGAGCCGTCCCGGTTCTTCGACGTTCGCCGTAATCGAAAACACTTCCGGCGGAAGATTCTTGTACGGAAGAATTTCTTCGATGCGGACGCGCACCGAGCGCACCAACGCTTCGACTTCGACACACCAGTTGGTCTCGGAATCCGCGGCGAGGGCCTGCACGCAAACCCGATCCGCACGTTCGCCGCTCACGTAACTCTGAACTTCCGCTCGGGTGAGTCCTTGCACGAGCGCCTTCACGCGCCCGTCGGGCAGGCGAAGAATTCGCATCACCATGGAAACCGTTCCGACCCGGTGAAGATCGTCCGGTTCGGGATCTTCGATGTCGGGGTCCCGTTGGGCCACGAGGCAGATCAAGCGATCGCCGGCGAGGGCATCTTCGATGGCCGCGATCGATTTCTCGCGCGACACGAAGATGGGCAGGACCATGTAGGGGAACATCACGAATTCCCGGAGGGGGAGGATCGGAAGTTCTTCGGGAATTTCAGGAGTGGGGGTAACGGCTTTCATCGTTCGGTGTTTCGACGATGTTTTGAGCCAACTTGAGGTGTCTGCGGTGCGTTCCCGTCACCGAAATTCGATTGTTTCCAAGACCCCGAAAGCGCGGCCGGTGTTCACCGGACTTCGGTTGGTAGGAACTCCTCGACGGGAACGATTCGTCTCCCCTGAACGCCCAACAAGAAAGGACGTTTCTGTGCATTCCCGTCGGACATCATGGTGGTGACGCCCGAAGCCCCCGGGTATGCGCGCGTGGTACGCAAGCCATCGCGCAAGTCGTCGCGATCGCGATGTCCACGCGCCAGCTGGACCAGGAGGAGATTCGTGGCATCGAATGCTTGCGCGGCGAGTGCGTCGGGGGGCGCGTCGTACAGCGCCGTGTAACGGCGCGTGAAGTCCGCGACGACCGGGGCTTTACTTTGGGGGTAAAAGGCTTCGGCAAATACGGCGCCGTCCACGTGCTTGCGTCCGATCTTCAAGAAATCGGGATGGTTCCAACCGTTCGCGCCCAACAAGCGAACGTCCACGATCTCGTGAAACGCGAGCTGCGGCGCAATCAACGCGGCCTTCGAATGGGAATCGGCAATGAAGAGCGCGTCGAAATCGACGATCGGGGGCAAGGGGTCGCCCTCCGGGCCCACCAGGAGTTTCGCTTCTTCGCGCAGCAGCGCCGCGCCCTCGGGCGGTAATTTCTTCGCGCGCGAAAGCATGATGCGGCGCTCTTTCAGCGCCTCCTTTTCTTCGTCCCCCAGCAACGCGAATCCGATCATGCTGCGGATTCCGTCGGCAAAGTCGGTGGACTTGGGGTCGTAGCGGCTGACGCCCACCACGTGGCCTCCACGGCGCTCTACCGCGTCCCAGAACAGGTCTTTGAGGCCCTGACCGTAGGCATCGTCGGGATAGAGGATCGCGAAGCGCGCGTGGCCGTTGCGCACAGCGTAATCCGCCAAGACCTGCACTTCGGCCCGCGTACTCCGCCCCATGCGAAACACGCCGGGACGACCGCGCGCCACTTCCTCGCGGGCGGTCAGCGACACCAACGGAATCCCGCGGCGATCGGCCACGCCCGCCGCGGACTCGGATTCCCCGCCCAACAGCGGGCCGACGATGGCGGAGACCTCGGAATCCGCTTCCAAACCGATGACCGCTTGCGCGGCCTGATCGGCGTTGCCCGCGGAATCGCGAATCTCGAGACGCACGTTGGGACCCGTTTCCGACGATCCGGAGAACACCTCGGCGGCCATCAAGACGCCGCGCAAGCACTGCTCCCCATAGCTCGCGAAAGGTCCCGAAAGCGGAAGCACCACGCCCAGGGTGCCCTGGGCCGCCGCCGTCGACGGGGGCCGCGCGTCGCGCAAGTCGGCGTAGTCCGGTAGGTCGACCTCTTCCAGCGGGCGCTCGCCCCCCCCTTCGAGTTTGTCTCGAAGGGCGGTGAGGCGTTCGCGTTCGATCTCCGACAGAGGCAAGCGCGCCGCCGCAGCGACCTGGCGCCGGGCGCCCTCCAGATCGCCGCGTCCGAGCGCCGCATCCGCGGCCTGGAGACGAACGCGACCGGCGATCGGGCGCGAACCCAGTTTGGAAGCCGCCCGCTCGAGCTGCGCGCCGTCCAGGCGGGCCACGATCGAATCGATCTCCACGTCGAGCATGGCGATCTCGTGTTCGTCTTCGGTATCCGCGTGGAGCTCCGCCAACCAACGCAGCTCCGCCGCGTAGTCGTCGAGTTCGCCCGCGAGGGAAGCCAGCAGGCGATGGCGCACGTTGCGCTCTTCGGGTGTGAGTCCACCGGTCGGCGTCCCGGACGCCAGGCGGTAGGCGGTGCCGAGATTGCCGCGCTCGCTCTCGATGCGTGCCAGCAACAACCGCGCCGCACCCGTGCGATCTCCGCGCGGGTGCAAGCGGATCACCCACTCCAGTTGTTTCGCGGCGGCCGCACTGTCGCCTTCCGTACGCAGCAATTCCGCGCGGCGCAAACCGGCATCGTCGGCGAGGGACGTTCGGGGCCAATCGCGCAGGAACGCCGCCAGGGCCGCGTCTCCGCCCTGGGAGTCGATCTCCGCTCGACGCATGGCGGCTTCGAACTGCGCGCGCGCGTCGGCGGAAATCACCGCCGGCCCGAATCCGAGCGAACTGCAGCCGGAAACGAGCCCCGCAAACCCGAGCGCGAGCGCCAGCCGGCCGAAGTTTCGGCTAATCGAAGATCTTGCGAAGTTTGTCGAGGAAGCCATTCGTGACGGGCGAGACCTCGTCGCCGCTCTCCTCTGCGAATTTCTCGAGCAGCTCGCGTTGCCGCTCCGTGAGCTTCGTCGGGACCTCGACGAAGATATGCACCAATTGATCACCGCGCGAGGTGGAATTCAAGCCCGGGACGCCCTTGCCGCGCAAACGCAACACCTTGCCCGATTGCGTGCCCTCGGGAATCCGCATGTCGACCTTGCCTTCGAGGGTCGGCACCTCGATCTCGGTGCCCAGGGTCGCCTGCACGAAACGCACGGGAACCTCGCAGTGCAGGTCCGGCCCGTCGCGCGTGAACAGCGAATGGGGCGCGACGGAGATCACGACGTAGAGATCGCCTGGCGGTCCGCCCGCCACCCCCGCTTCGCCCTCGCCGGAAAGCCGCATCCGCATCCCGTCGTCGACGCCGGCGGGCACACGCACGGTCAGGGATTGCTGCCCCTCTACGCGTCCGGCACCGCGACAGGTGCCGCAGCGGTGGCGCACGGTTTCCCCCTGCCCACCGCACTGGTCACAGGGACGACTGATGCGAAAGAAGCCCTGTTGAAAAATGACCTGGCCCGTTCCACCGCAGCGCTGGCAGGATTCCGGCTGGGTACCGGGTTTGGCCCCGCTGCCGCTGCAGGTCTCACAGCCGCGCATCTTGGGGATCTTGATTTTGGCCTCGACGCCCTCGAGGACACCGTTCAAGTCGATTTCGAGGTTGTAACGCAGGTCCGCACCGCGTTGGCCGCGACCGCGTCGCCGACCGCCAGCGCGCCCCCCGCCGAACACGTCGCCAAACAAATCGTTGAAGAGATCGGTGAAGTTGCCGAGGTCGCCGAAGTCCGAGAAGCCCGGGCCGGGTCCACCGCTGGCCCCCAACCCTTCGAAACCGAAACGATCGTAGGCGCGCCGCTTTTCGGGATTCGCCAGCACCGCATAGGCTTCCGAGACTTCCTTGAACTTGTCCTCGGCTCGGGGGTCGTCGGGATTGCGGTCGGGATGAAATTCCAGCGCCAGCTTGCGGTAGCTCTTCTTCAGCTCCGCATCATCGACGCCTCGGGACACGCCCAATACTTCGTAATAGTCGCGCTTGGACAAGGGATCTCTTGGGAACCGGCTCGAGACCGGTTGGAATCAGCTGTTTTGGCTGCTGTTTCCAAGTTTTGAATACAGCGTGTCGGTCACTTTGTAAGAGAGGGTCGCGAGTTCGTCAACGGCCACCTCCAGAGCCTGGAGATCTCCGGCCTGGAGAGCCATGCGGGTCTTGTCGTAGGCGTTTTCGAGGTCGATTCGCAGCTCCTCGTCGATTTTGTCGCCGTATTCCGCCAGGGTTCGCCCGGCAGCATAGATGAGCCCGTCGGCCCGGTTGCGCAGATCCGCGCCCGCCAGGCGTTCCCGGTCGTCCGCGCGATGGGCCTCGGCTTCGTGGAGCAAGCGCGCCACATCTTGCTCCGTAAGGCCACTGGAAGCGCTCAGACGCACGGCTTGGGACTTCCCGGTCCCGAGATCCACCGCCGAAACGTTCACCACTCCGTCCACGTCCACGTCGAAGGACACCTCGATCTGCGGCACACCCCGCGGGGCGGCCGGGATGCCCACCAGTTCGAAGCGTCCCAGGGTCTTGTTGTCCTCCGCCATCTCCCGCTCGCCCTGCAGTACGTGAATCCGGACGACGGATTGGTGGTCTTCGGTGGTCGAGAACGTCTTGCTTTCGCGCGTGGGAATCGTGGTGTTCTTTTCGATCACGTGGGTCATGACGCCACCCTGGGTCTCGACGCCCAACGACAGGGGCGTCACATCGAGCAGGATCACGTTGCTGACTTCGCCCTTCAGTACGCCGCCCTGAATTGCGGCCCCCATGGCGACCACTTCGTCGGGGTTCACTTCGCACTGGGGCGGCTTGCCGAAGATTTCCGCCACCTTCTGTTGAATCCGCGGCATGCGCGTCATGCCGCCCACCAGCAGGACTTCGTCGATCTGTTCCGGGAGCAAACCGGGCAACGACATGGCGACTTTGCAGGGTTCGACCAACCGCTCGACGAGCGGCTCCACCAACGCCTCGAACTTTTCGCGCGTGATTTCGATGTTCAGATGTTTCGGTACACCGTCGGCGGTTCCCAGAAACGGCAAGCTGATCTCCGTGCGTTCGACGGAAGACAACTCCTGCTTGGCCTGTTCGGCGGCTTCCTTCAGGCGTTGTCGCGCCATCTTGTCTTCGCTGACGTCGATTCCGGTCTGCTCGCGAAACTGCGCCATCAGGTGTTCGGCCAGAAGCTGGTCGAAATCCTCGCCGCCGAGATAGGTGTCGCCGTGGGTGCTGCGCACGTCGAAGACGCCATCGCCCAATTCGAGGATCGAGATATCGAAGGTTCCGCCGCCGAGATCGAAAACGGCGATGACCTTGTTCTGATCTTGCTCCAACCCGTAGGAGAGCGCGGCGGCGGTGGGTTCGTTGATGATCCGCACCACGTTGAGCCCCGCGATGGCTCCCGCCTCTTTCGTGGCCTGGCGCTGGGAATCGCTGAAATACGCGGGAACGGTGATCACGGCATCGGTCACGGGCTCGCCGAGAAACGACGACGCCACGTCGCGCATACTCATCAGAACCAGGGCCGAAATTTCCTGGGGCGAACGCAGGCGCTCGCCCACGCGGATCCAAGCGTCGCCATTCTCCGCCGGTTCGACGGGAAAGGGAGAAATCGATGCGAAGCGCCGGACTTCCGCGCTATCGAACTTGCGCCCGATCAAGCGCTTGGCGGCGTAAACCGTGCGTTCGGGATTGGTGGCGGCCTGGCGTTTGGCCACCTGACCCACGAGCTTCTCACCGTCGTTCGTGAAGCCCACCACCGACGGTGTGGTGCGCGTGCCTTCGGAATTCGCGATGACGTGCGCGCTGCCGCCCTCCATCACCGCAACGCAGGAATTGGTGGTTCCGAGATCGATCCCGATGACTTTTCCCACGCCGGTTGCCCCTTGCTCGGGGCTCCCGCGCGGGGCGCCCCTATTCTTCGGTTTCCTCGGGTTCCGTTGCGGCAGCCGCGGCCGGAGTCCCGTCGGGCGCCGCCACGACCACTTTGGCGGGACGCAGCATGCGATCCCGCAGGCGGTAGCCCTTCTCGAACACCTCGATCACGCTATTCGGCGGGGCATCTCCGCCGGGGACTTGGGTCATGGCTTCGTGGATGTTCGGATCGAATGTCTCGCCCTGGGCGGGAACCTCTTCCAGTCCGTAACGCTCCAGGACGCCCATGCAATCGCGCAGGACCAACTCCACGCCCTGCAGAAGACCGTCTAAGCCCCCGCTTTCGCCGCCCTTCTTCGCGTGTTCGAGGGCACGCTCCAAATTATCGACCGTTGGAAGAAGGTCCTTGACGAGATTCTGGTGCCCATACTGTTGGGCGTGCTGGCGTTCCTGGGCGGCCCGGCGCCGAAAATTCTCGAAGTCCGCCTGTAGGCGCAGGAGCTGATCGCGGGCGACGCTGAGCTCGTCCTGCGGGCCGCCAGCGCCTTTGCCCCCGGAAGCGGGGCTTTCTGCACTCGTCGTTTCGCGCGACTCGATCGCCTCGGTGGCGGCGCGCAGGGCTTCGTCGAGTTCGGGGTTCGGGGCCAGGCGCTCGACCTCTTCTTCGAGGGTCTCCCAGCCTTCTTTGGTTTCGGTGGATTCGTTCGCTTCGGCGGATTTGTTCGCTTCGATGGATTCGTTCGCTTCGGCGGGCTCGTTCCCTTCGGTGGATTTTCCGTTGCGTCGTCTTGCGCTCACACCGACAGCCTTTCGGTGACGAGTTCCGACAGGCATTCGACCACCGGAATCACCCGTCCGTAATCCATGCGGCTCGGGCCCAACACACCCAGCACACCCTGGGACGACCCGGCGTCCCCGTAGGTGGCCGCCACGACCGCACAGTTTTCCAGCGTGGGCTCACCCACCTCTTCACCGATTGCCACGTTCACGCCGCATTCCTCCTCCAGCATCCGGTCGAGCACGGAAACCAAAAGTTCCTTGGTCTCGATGGCGGCCATGAAGTCGCGCAGACGGCGGCGATCCTGGAACTCGGGTTGGTCGAGCAACATCGTGCGCGTACCGATCACGAGTTGCCCGTCCTCCCCCACCCCGGGCGCAAACGCGAGGGATCCCACCTCGAAGGCACTCCGCATCACACCGCTCGCGTGGCTACGCATTTCGCGGGCTTCACGGCGCAGGGTTTCGCGCACTTCGACCAGCGAACGACCCGCCACGCGCTCGTTCAAGGCCGATGCGATGCGGTCGAGTTCGATCGGATCGCCCCAGTCTTCGTTCGACAACAAGCGTCGATGGGCGGCCCCGGTATCGGACACCAATACCGCGAGCACCGTGGAGCGGGAGAGCCGCACCAGACTCACGTGGCGCAAGATCCAACGCGCCAGACGCGGTCGCGCGACGAAGCCGAGTTGATGGGTGCTGCGGGAAAGCAAAGCCGATGCAACCTGTGCGAACGCATCCGCCTCGGTGTCCGCCAACCCGTCGGCCAGGACGCGGCGTTGATAATTTTCGAGCGTGCGCGCTTCGAGCAAGTCGTCGACGAAGCGGCGCAGGCCGCGCTCGGTGGGAACGCGTCCGGAAGATCGATGCGGTTTCTCGATCAACCCTTCGGCCGTGAGCTCCACCATGGTGTTGCGAATACTCGCAGAAGACAGGTGAACCGGAAGCAAATGCGCGAGCGTCGGGGATCCGACGGGGGCCGCATCGGCGACGTAGCTCGCCACGACCGCCCGCAGCACCAACTCCTGGCGCTCCGTCAGCGGCTTGCCGGAGCGATGCTTTTCCGCGCCTCGTTTCATCCGGGGTCACCCCAAAAAACTCAACAAAAACCGAAGAGTAGATATCACCGACCGGGTGGGTCGTCAAACGCCGGTCCCGACGAAGCGGGCCGCCACCTCGTCCGCGAG